>NZ_KL362962.1:1859-938995 GCF_000700805.1 Porphyromonas sp. KLE 1280 | reverse complement strand
TATCGATCTTCTCACCCATCGCGAGGCGGTGACTGGCTACCCAGCTGGTCACCGCCTCGCTTCGTTATATACCGCTCCTTAATAATATAGGTAGAGTAAACAACGCCGTCCGCCTATCCCCTTTGTGGGGTAGGCGGACGGCGCTTTTATTGGGTAGTGAAAACGACCAGTACTGGTCGGTGGTCGGAGCAGTACTGGTCACACGGCGAAGTAGTACTGGTCACTAATAGCGACCAGTAGTGGTTGGAATGGTGACCAGTACTGGTTGCTTTCTTCTCTTTGGTGGGGTAGTGGGAAGGCTACCTTTAGTAGGGTGGTACGAAGCTATATAGGTCGAAGCACCGACCTATATAGGTTTGCCCGCCGACCAATATAGGTTGATATCACTCTTGCCTATATGTATTGAGTGGGGTAGGGTAGTATGTAGCGCCTTTTCCCTTCCCGCACGCCTTTTATCCGCACCAAGCACACCTCTTCCCCTATCAGAGACCTCGTTCTTCTCCCACGAAATCGCCCATCCTCCCCAAGAGAATGAAATTTTTTTTGCCCCCTGTAACTCTCTTGCTTATGGGGAAATGAATGCAACTCAACGGGCGGTGTTGAGAAATATTTTGCGGTAAGATTTGGTTTGTATTTAGTTTTTGCTCTATCTTTGCAACCGCAAACGAGAAACGAACCGCCTCGAAGAAGAGCTGACCCGAGCGAGGGTAGCTGAGGAAGGGAAGACAGACGTTAGCGACGACGATATAAGTAAGGTGACTTACTTATGATTGACTCAAAAGAGGTGTCACAAGGTTCACACCAGCGGCCCTCTTAGCGATCATTGACATACTTGATAAAAACAAACGAGAAAACAACGTAGAGCATATATAATAAGTTAGTATACAACCTGCGTGCTTTCTGATAGCAATGTTAGAAGTACGTTAGGCGCAAAAACAGATAAGGGCAGACGGTGGATGCCTTGGCTCTCGGAGGCGACGAAGGACGTGATAAGCTGCGATAAGCTACGGGGATTGGCACATACAAATTGATCCGTAGATTTCCGAATGGGGCAACCCGGCATGTAGAAGACATGTCACACTGCAGAGCAGTGAGCGAACGTGGGGAACTGAAACATCTAAGTACCCATAGGAGAAGAAAACAAAAGTGATTCCCTTAGTAGTGGCGAGCGAACGGGGAACAGCCCAAACCAGATTTGTTTCGGCAAAACTGGGGTTGTAGGACCTCGATATAGGAAGACAAGATTAGGAGAACGGTCTGGAAAGGCCGGCCATAGAACATGATAGCTGTGTATCCGAAAATCTTCGTTGGACTTAGAGGTATCCTGAGTAGCGCGGGACACGTGAAATCCTGTGTGAATCTGCGGGGCCCATCCCGTAAGGCTAAATACTCCCGAGAGACCGATAGTGAACCAGTACCGTGAGGGAAAGGTGAAAAGAACCTCGAACAGAGGAGTGCAATAGATCCTGAACCCGTCTGCCTACAAGCGGTAGGAGCAGCCCTGTGCTGTGACTGCGTGCCTTTTGCATAATGAACCTACGAGTTACTTTCTCTGGCAAGGTTAAGTGATGAAGAGTCACGTGAGCCGAAGCGAAAGCGAGTCTGAATAGGGCGTTTTAGTCAGAGGGAGTAGACGCGAAACCAAGTGATCTACCCTTGGTCAGGTTGAAGGTTGGGTAAAACCAACTGGAGGACCGCACCGGTAAGCGTTGAAAAGCTTTCGGATGAACTGAGGGTAGGGGTGAAAGGCTAATCAAACTTGGAGATAGCTCGTACTCCCCGAAATGCATTTAGGTGCAGCCTGTGGAGTTTCTTACGTGAGGTAGAGCGACTGATTGGATGCGAGGCTTTCACCGGCTATCAAGTCCAGACAAACTCCGAATGCACGTTAAGTTAGATCCACGGAGTGAGGGCATGGGTGCTAAGGTCCATGTCCGAGAGGAGAAGAATCCAGACCATCGGCTAAGGTCCCGAAATAATAGCTAAGTTGACCAAACGAAGTCAGAGTGCGAAGACAGCTAGGATGTTGGCTTGGAAGCAGCCATTCATTTAAAGAGTGCGTAACAGCTCACTAGTCGAGTGCTTTGGCGTGGATAATAATCGGGCATAAGCTATTTACCGAAGCTGTGGGATGTGTAAACATCGGTAGGGGAGCATTCTAGCGGCGCTGAAGGTGAGAGGACAACTCTTGCTGGAGCTTCTAGAAAAGCAAATGTAGGTATAAGTAACGATAAAGGAGGTGAGAAACCTCCTCGCCGAAAGACTAAGGGTTCCTGATCAACGCTAATCGGATCAGGGTTAGTCGGGGCCTAAGGGGAAGCCGAACGGCGCACCCGATGGAAGAACCGGTTAATATTCCGGTACTAATTATGTGAGCGATGTGGAGACGGAGATGTGACGGTCCTGCCACCTGACGGAATAGGTGGTTGAAGGGTGTAGGAGTTGATCTGAGTAGGCAAATCCGCTCGGAGATCCGAACCTGACAGTACTCTGAGTGCTTGCACAAGGAGATATGGACAACTGTAACGGTGCTCCCAAGAAAATCCGCTAAGCATATTGCATGATTACCCGTACCACAAACCGACACAGGTGGTTGGGTTGAGTATACTAAGGCGCTCGAGTGATTCGCGGTTAAGGAACTAGGCAAAATAGTCCTGTAACTTCGGAATAAAGGACGCTCACAGTGAAGGCTGTGAGCCGCAGAGAATAGGCCCAGGCGACTGTTTAACAAAAACACATGGCTATGCTAAATCGAAAGATACTGTATATAGCCTGACACCTGCCCGGTGCTGGAAGGTTAAGAGGAGATGTCATCGCAAGAGAAGCATTGAATTGAAGCCCCAGTAAACGGCGGCCGTAACTATAACGGTCCTAAGGTAGCGAAATTCCTTGTCGGGTAAGTTCCGACCTGCACGAATGGTGTAACGATCTGGGTACTGTCTCAACCGCGAGCTCGGTGAAATTGTAGTATCGGTGAAGATGCCGATTACCCGCAACGGGACGAAAAGACCCCGTGAACCTTTACTATAGCTTTGCATTGGATTTGGGTAACAAATGTGTAGGATAGGCCGGAGACTGTGAAGCGGGTACGCCAGTATTCGTGGAGTCGCCGTTGAAATACGGCCCTTTTGTTATTTGGGTTCTAACTCGCGGATGCGAGGACATTGCATGGTGGGTAGTTTGACTGGGGTGGTCGCCTCCAAAAGTGTAACGGAGGCTTCTAAAGGTACCCTCAGACCGATTGGTAACCGGTCGTAGAGTGTAATGGCACAAGGGTGCTTGACTGGGAGACTAACAAGTCGCACAGGTAGGAAACTAGAGCATAGTGATCCGGTGGTTCCGTATGGAAGGGCCATCGCTCAAAGGATAAAAGGTACTCCGGGGATAACAGGCTGATCGCTCCCAAGAGCTCATATCGACGGAGCGGTTTGGCACCTCGATGTCGGCTCGTCACATCCTGGGGCTGGAGAAGGTCCCAAGGGTTGGGCTGTTCGCCCATTAAAGTGGCACGCGAGCTGGGTTCAGAACGTCGTGAGACAGTTCGGTCTCTATCTGTTGTGGGCGTTTGAGATTTGAGGGGGCCTGACACTAGTACGAGAGGACCGTGTTGGACGAACCGCTGGTTTATCGGTTATGCCGCCAGGCGTATTGCCGAGTAGCTACGTTCGGTTGAGATAAGTGCTGAAAGCATCTAAGTACGAAGCTTGCCTCAAGATTAGATCTCATTATAAGGGTGGTTATAGACGATGACCTTGATAGGCTACAGGTGTAAAGGCGGTGACGTCATAGCCGAGTAGTACTAATTGCCCGAAAGTTTTTGCCTGAGGTTGTATACCGACTTAGCGATACGTGAGTGAGTATTGTGCGTTTTTATCAAGTCAATGATTGTCTAAATACAGAGATATTTAGGTGGTTATAACGTTGGGGTTCCACCTCTTCCCATTCCGAACAGAGAAGTTAAGCCCAATCGTGCCGATGGTACTGCGTTTTGTGGGAGAGTAGGTAGCCGCCATTTTAAGAGATAGGGTGATGGAGCCGCAAGCTTCGTCACCCTATCGTCGTTTATACGCCTACCTCAAATCAGTAGTACTTCATATCCGAAGGACTATTCCTTCGGAGGCGAAACGAATAGTCATTTGAAACCCAAACCAATAGTACTCCATCTGCAGTACAATAGTTGTTTACAAATCAACTTAGCCTCAGTATGGATTGCTGATGAGGAGAGCTTTTGATGCGGGGCCCAGTGTCGGTGTTGAGCTTTTGCCTTTATTGTCGTACGTTTGCACGCAATTTGGCTGGTTGCGTCCTGTGAATTGGGGATCACCAGCACCTGAGTTGGGCTTGCTTTTGATTAGTAAGACGTATCTACTCCCTATCTCTATTCTATTATAGAAACTAATTCTTCACATGAGTAAAATGTACTCAATGCTTCCCTCAAAGGAGGCTTACGTAGCGCCCGCACTGGAGCTCTATACGCTCCATACGGGTGATCTGCTTGTTGATCCTTCGGCTCCTGTCGACTATCGTTTTGATGAAATCCAAGGTTATGAACCAGACAACGACTATTAGTATCTCTCGCTGGATGGGTCGTACCTTCCCGCTACTGGCTCTCGCAGCCATGGGGCTCTTTGCCTCTTGTCGCAATGAAGCGACCTCCGAACCCGTACAGACCAAGACTGCTCAAGAGGCTACTACCTCTTATCGTGAGGGAGATATTGACTTCCCGCTCGCAGCGGACTTCAATATCACCTTCAACGAGGAGACGGAGAGCACGCTCCGTGGTATCTCTGCTACGGTCAGCCCTACGCTCAATGCTAAGGGGCGTCATGGTATCACGCTCCCTAATGAGCTTCCCGTACTCTGCATCATCCGCAGCAGTGGCAATGATGAGCCTACCTACTACGAGGCTAAGGCGGTGAAGACTGCCACGGGCTACTACCAGATTGAGAAGGAGCGTATCAAGCTGCGCTCAGGCTCTACTCTTGCTCCTGGTAAGAAGTGGTATCTCATGATCGCTATGGGGGGGACCTATGATAAGGATGCTGGGCAGATGAAGTTCGGTGCCAGCGGTCCTGAAGCAGCACCTGTCGCTACGTCTGCAGGGCGTGTGATGGATATCCCTGCTGTATCACATTGGATGGAGATGCCTACCTATCCCAATGGTCACCCTAAGTGGCCTAAGGACTGGTCGCAGGCTGAGAAGCAGCGTAAGCTTGAGGTCTTCCCTCAGGGCGTCCTTTGCCGTGCGACGCTCAGACTGGATGATGCGTATAAGCAGCGTCTGGGGAGCGAACAGGTTGCCCTCAAGGTGAATACACTGCGTATCGTATCGACTTCTCTGAGCTTTGCCGGTTACTTTAGCTTGGCTAAGAATGACCTGCCAGCGGTCGACTTTAAGGGTAAGTCAGAACTCGATCGTGGCGGCGCGAATAATGGCAATCTGATGAAGTGGATTCCCTCTCAGACTGCGGCTACGAAGAAGGAGTTTACTGCGCTCAATGCTTCGACCCCCGAATATGAAAAGATCTTCACGGGTGATGTCTTCTCTCTGCAGGGCGGAAGTAGCGCAAAGATCTTCTCCGATACCTCGGTGGGGGCTGATGTGAAGCGCAATGTCGCAGCTGGTATCCCCACGATTCTCTTCTGGGCTATCCCCACGACGACGGCTAGTACGAATCTCTCTACGACACTTATCGCTGAGACGGGTACCAGTAGCAATGCTCGTATCCTCGAGCCTAAGCATACCTATATCTATGGTAAGAAGCATCCTAAGCAGGTGCTCTCGGGGAAGAGCGTCTACTTCGATGCGGTCTATTACCACCCCTACACGCCACTGGACTACATGGCGGAGTACAATCTCGTGCGTAAGGAGCCATGGCAGTTTGTGAAAGGTGGTCGCATCCCCCAAGGAAGTTCTAATCAGCTTGACACACAGCATGGGGTCAATTCCTTTGCTATGCTGACCTATGCTGATGTTAAGCAGGTGAATCTAACTAGTAATGGGCGGCAGTATACTTCTCCCAATGTAGCGCAATGGGAGAGTATTATCCCCTTCCATGGGGTCCAAGCTGTTAACACAGTTGGTGGACGAGTTGTCAATGAGGCTAATGTTACAGCTCAAGTCGGCTCTGTATCGGGGACAACGAAGTTTTCCTCCCGCCGCGTTGGTAATGTCGTTTATGCGTTAGCTCTGCGCAATCTTGGAGGAACAAATAAGTATAGTGTAGCTTATCGCTATGAGCGAGTGAATAATCCTCAGGCTCCTGGAGCAACTTGGGATTTGTATATCACGCAGATGCTACATTCTCAGCTTGTCGGTAGACGTAATCCTCCTTATCACATGCAGACTCCTTGGTTTGCTAGTGATAAAAAGACGCAGACACAACACGATAGAGTTGCTTTCCAGATTGATGCAATTCATTTAGGAGCACACTTTATTGGTAGCGTGGATGATATAGCCAACGAGAACTTCTGGAGTGATGCTTCATTACGTAAGGAACGCCGGATACTTCCCATCAGTTATACCTCCTTTGTAGCGGATTCGAAGCCAACATTCCCTCATAGAAGAGAGTGGAATGCTCTCGCTAAACGCTTGGGTACCACATACTCTAGAATAGAGACACTGTACAATTACTATAGCTCTTACTCTGCACCTCAGGTGATTGCTGGTAAGGGAGCTCCTTCCTTCTATTGGGTGGGAGATGAAAATGTCCTCGCTATGGCCCCCGAAGGTGCTAAGTTCTGGATTAATGGAGAGGGCTCATTTAATGAACATATGCGTTCTGTTATCCGCTTCTCCTGCCGTCCCTTCACTACCGAGGAGCACCCTTAATGGGTAGCCTTCTCCGATAGATAATAATATAAAAGGCCGAGGTGCCGTATGTGCTCAGCTGATGCTGAGTCATGCGGCACCTCGGTGTTTTGTAGGGTGAGAGGAATGGTAGCTCGGGTGCTACCTACTTATTATTCGCCTTAGCGGCCACAGCTGAGGGCGAAGGGACAGTAGGCGCACTGCTCGTCGTCCTCGGTCTGTGTGAAGGGTTGGTCGGTGTCGTAGAGTTCGGCTAAGAGCTCTTCTACGAGGAGTGCTTCAAAGGACTCTTTGACCTCCGCATAAGGGGCTGCTACTTTGCTTTGCTTTTCGCCAATAGGGAAGGTGAGGAGGGGATCGTACTTCTTTTGCTTCGTCACCAAGCCATCACTTCCTTTGAAGCGGAAGATAGCAGGGTGGATCATTGACTCGTCGAGCTTGTAGGTCTGAGCTAAGCCAGCGCAATAGATCAGCGTCTGAAGGATAGCCTTGTTCTTGGGATCCTTGAGCCGCTCTTCCCATCTTACGCTCTTGTCCTTGGGCTTGCTGATCGTGAGTGAGGCATTCCCCGTCTTGTAGTCTACGACGCGATACTTGCCATCGACTTGGTCGATGCGGTCGATGATACCACCGAGATAGGCGGTCTCGCCACTGGGGAGCGTGAAGGCGGCATAGACCTCACTCTCGCTCGCAGCGTAGCTAAAGGATGCGGCGTGTGCACTATCCCACTCAAGGAGCTCGCGAGCGTAGCGCTCGATCGTCTGGCAATAGATGCGTGAGAGTCCGCTGAGTGGTATGCCCGACTTGAGCTTAAGCTCTTCACGATAGGCCTTCTCTACACGCTGCCTGATGTTGTCCTTAGCCTTCAGCTTCTCATCGATCATCTCCTTGGTGATGGTGGTGAAGGTGAGTTGGTCTCCTGTGCTTGGTCTCTTGGTAAGGTCTGAGTAGAACTCTTCCATGACGCGGTGCAGTACGGTACCGAACTCATTTGAAGCCAAGAGCAGGCTGGGGGAATCCTCTTCGTGGTAGCGACAGATCGCCTCGTAGTAGAAGCGCAGCGGACAGGCAACGTACTTCGAGAGGCTACTTGGAGAGAGCGGGCGGACGGCCTTACGGTCGGGATCCACCTTGGGGTCGGTCGTCGTACGATAGACGAACTGCTCCCATAGCTCCCCCTCTTTGCGCTTCGAGATACCTGCACTCTCCTTGGCCTTGGCTTCAAGGCGGAGGGAGCGACGCTTGATGTCGCAGCCGTAGATGTACTGGAGTAGGCTGATGTAGCGGCTCTCTTCGCCGAGGTTGTAGCCGTCGCTGGCAGGGGCTACGACGAAGGTCAGACGCTCGGCACGTGCGATACTCTGGAAGAAGGTGTAGTCCTGCCCTGGGTCTTCTTCGGCGCGCCCCGTAGGAAGGCCGAAGCCTCGACGGAGCGTGTAGGGGACGAGCGTGTCGCTATAGCGCTTCGTGGGAAGGGCACCCTCCTGAGCGGAAAGGTAGATCATCGTGGGGAAGTGGAGCAGTCGTGTCTCGAGAAGCCCCATGACCTGCAGACCTTGCAGTGGATCGCCTTCGAAGGGAATGGTCACAGTCCCCACTAAGCCCTCTAAGAGATGGATCATCGCCTCAAAGCCCAGCACCATCTGATGCTGCTGGATGAGCCCCTGCAGGCGGTTGATGAGGCGCAGGTAGTGGTGGATGAACTCGATGTCGAAGGACGAGAGTCCTTCATATACGAGTGCTGTATCTTGCTCCTCGCCCTCCTCTTCGTGGTGCTCACTGGTCCGTATCTCCTGCTGGGCCGATTGGATGAGGTGGAGGAGTACGGCCTCGATGCGCTGCAGTGGGTCGCTCGTCTCGGAGAGCGGGTCAAGGAGGAGGTGCAGGAACTCGGCCTCCGTCTTGTCCGTCCATAGATCCTTGGCAGGGACGAAGAAACGCTTACTCTGGCGGATATGCTCCATGAGGCGTGTGGCCTCGGGGGCGTGTGTCGTGATCAGTCCTTGGCCCAGTAGTCCGAGGAGCTGGTCGGCGGGGTAGCGTGCCGAGCTCTCCGACCGCTTGAGGTTGAAGGAGATGAGCGTGATCCATCGCTTCAGCATGAGGGCGATGGGTGTGCGGTCCAGCGGATAGCCGAGGGTGATGTTGATACTGCCGATGTCGTCGGGTATCGAGCTGACGGTGGGGAGAAGGAGCCCTTCATCGGGCAGGATGATAGCTGCCTCGAGGTTCTCCGTCGCCTCGGCGATGTTCAGCTCTTGGAGGAGTGTCGGGAGTCCCTTGGCTTGTGAGAGGAGGCTGGAGCACTCGATGACCTGTACCTCGTGAGGGAGGTGGTGCGCACGAGCGCCCTCCTTCCACGGGCCATCGACTTGACCGAACTCCTTACAGAGCTTGTGGAAGTACTTGCTCGCAGGGTGGTTGGTGTCGTGTACGACCTCGACGGCAGCGTCCCAGCAGAACTCAGCACGCTCTGCCTTCGTGAGGGTCTTGAAGAGCTTCTCCTCGGAGGGTGTGAGGTAGAAGAGCCCGACGAAGACGAGCTTTTCATCCCCCGCCAGCTGATCAAGTACCTCTTCCTTTGCCTCGGCAGCACGGAGATAGAGCAGCCCGTCATAGACGTAACCCTCTGCCTGCAGGCTGGTGGTGAATCGCTCATATAGCGGGGCGAGGCACTCCCAGAAGGAGAGGAAGCGCTTCTTGTAGCCCTTGTCGTCGTCCTCGCTGATGCTCTGAAGGCTGGGTAAATCGCCCCAGAAGCCCTGGATCATCTCGCGGGCTTCTTCGGTGAGGTAGCTGAAGTCGTCGGAGATCTCCTTGATGTCTCTCAGGTTGCGATAGAGGTGATCGGTGCGCACCAGATAGCGGTCGCAGGTCTCGAAGTCCTTGAGGATAATGTTGCCCCAGTAGAGGAACTCATCGAAGCTCTCGGTCAGCTCCCCTCGCTCGGCACGTACCTCGCAGTAGGTCTGGTAGAGCTTGAAGAGGAGCGCTGTCTTGTCGAGGATCTGCACCTGAGGCTGGAGGCTATGCATGAATTCGCTCACCGTCTCCATCCGTGGGGCGAAGAGGGGGCGTGAGGTAGCCAGCTGGCTCAGGTGATGGCGGAAGAAGGAGAGGGCACGCTTCGAGGGGAAGATGAAGCGTAGCTTGGAGAGCTCTTCGGCCCCTTGCTGATAGTAGTGGGCCGCGACTTGCTTGAGGAAGGGGGCGGTATGGCTCATTAGCGCTTGGCGGTGTTCTTAGGATTCTCCAGCTCTTCGGCACGGCGCAGGTCCTCGGCCGCCTCCTTGGTGTTGCCAAGGGTGGTATTCAGCTCAGCACGTAGGCGGTAGAGGGTAGCTGGTGCACGGCCTCCGAGGAGCTCAAAGGCCTGACGGATATCGCGCTGGGCGAAGCCACGCATACCCTTAGCCATATACATACGTGCGCGTCCCTCGAGAACCTCGGCATTCTTCGGGAGCTTGTCCGTGAGGAAGGCATAGAGGCGCTCGGCCTCGTCGTAGCGTCCACGCATCGTCTCCAGCAGGGCATAGCCTATGCGTGCCTTGAGCGAGCTGTCATTCTCCTCGATGATGGTCTTGAGGTCAGCCTCGGCCAGGTCATACTCCTTCGTCAGCAGGTAGACCATCGCGCGCTGGTAGCGGTAGAGCTCGTTCTTCGGATGGTCGCTGAGAAGGAGGGCGAAGTCCGTGAGGGCTGCCTTGTACTCCTTACGCTGGACGAAGAGCTTGGCGCGGTTGAAGCGCGTCGTTGCTTCGTGGGCATCCTTGCTGAGAGCGGAGGAGAAGGAGAGGAGGGCGGCATCGTCCTTACCCTGCAGGAGCTGAAGTCCCCCGAGGTTATTGAGGAGCATAGGCTGCAGGGATGCAGGGGGATTGAGTCGCAGAGCCTCTGCGAGGAAGGCTTCGGCAGCAGCGTAGTCCCCGCGGTTGCCTGCTGTGAAGCAGGAGTCGATGAGGCGGGTATAGCGGGTGCTATCAATGGGCGCTGTCGTCTGCTCTTGGGCGGAGGCACGAAGTGGCGCTAAGAAGAGGCCTATGCAGAGGGCTATGAGGGCAAAGGGAATTATCTGTCTGGAGCGAGTCATCGAATGGAGTGGGGGAGGGGCTAAGTAAAGGAGCCTCCCCTATCTATCAAAGATACTGCTCATTCTCGATATAGCATACGTCTTGATCCAGTAGAGGGGAAAACGCTATTCCCGTGAAGAAAAAGTAGCGTCCTGTAGTGCTTTTCTGCTGTCCATGCACGTAGTCTTAAAGACCAGGTGCGTAAATCCGAAAGACTATGTACGTGGATTTAAGGACTACGCACATAGATTCAGCTTATCATCCATAGGTCCGTCACTTTTATTCGTCCCCATGAGAAGTCATACCACTGCTATTCCTTGATTTTCCTCCAGAGAAGTAAATCCTGTAGAGCACAGCTTCGTGGGGGAGGTCGCAGGGTGTGGCTGATCGGGTAGCCTCCTTCGCGCCTGCATTGATGGCTTATGGCGTGGGTGTGAATATCACCCTTCCGCCCCTGCCGTGGGGGCTTTTTATTAACTTTGCACGGGTAACTATAGCCTTGCCTCACTGGGCAAGCCCCTCCCTATAAATATATTATGGTAGAAGACGAACTGCTTGGATATGATGATACCGCTTCGGTGGCCTTCATCCGCAACTATATCCCCCAGGAGCTCAAGGAGCTCCTCTCCGATGATGATATCGTTTACTTCGTAGACCTCATCTATGACTACTACGAGAGCCGTGGCTATCTGAGTGACGATGATGCCGACGACGAAGAGCCCATCGAGATCGATGAGGACGAGCTGGTCGACTATGTCGTGCGCAACGCTCAGAAGGATGGGGTAGGGAAGTTCGATCCCGACCAGATTCGCTTCGTCGTGCAGGGTGAGCTCGAGTACTGCGAGAGCATTAACCTCTTCGACTAATCGCCTGTGGGAAAGAACAAGCTGGCGAAGTTCGCCGAGATGGAGACCTTCCCCCATGTGCTCCAGTATTCCTTTGCGCGTCTGCAGCAGGAGGTCTTCCCCCTGCGTGGGCGCTGGCGTGAGGACTTCTTCCACAACGACCGCCCCATCGTCTTGGAGCTCGGCTGTGGTAAGGGCGAGTACACCGTAGGTCTCGGTGAGCTGTATCCAGAGAAGAACTTCATCGGTGTGGACGTCAAGGGCGCCCGCATCTGGACGGGGGCGAAGGCTTCGCACGAGGCGGGTATGACGAATGTCGCCTTCCTACGTGGGGAGATTGAGTCCCTGACGAGCTTCTTCGCTCCTGGCGAAGTCGATGAGATCTGGATCACCTTCCCCGACCCCCAGATGAAGAAGGTGACGAAGCGCCTGACCTCCTCGCGCTTCATCCGTCGCTATCTCGAGGTGCTGCGCCCTGGTGGTTCGATCCATCTCAAGACTGATAGCCCCTTCCTCTACACCTATACCAAGGCTTTCGTCGAGCTGAACCATCAGGAGATCCTGACCGATACGGCCGATCTCTATGACGGAGCTTTTGAGGATAAGATCCTCGGGATCAAGACGTACTACGAGCGTCAGTGGCTGAGCCGTGGTCTGACGATCAAGTACCTCCACTTCATCCCCAAGGAGCCTGCCGGCGGCTTCGTCGAGCCCGACATCGAGATCGAGCCCGATAGCTACCGCAGCTTCAGCCGCTCACGCAGAGTCCAATAGCGCTATTTCTATGCCCATCACACTATATCCCAACCTCATCCTCGACGCCCTGCGCCGTGTCCGCTACCCAGGTACGGGCCAGGACTTAGTCACGGCCGGCATGGTCGAGGACGATATCCGTATCGAGGGTATGAAGGTGAGCTTCTCGCTTATCTTCGACAAGCCCAATTCCCCCTTCATCAAGTCGGTCGTCAAGGCCGCTGAGAAAGCCATCCTCACCTACGTCAGCCCTGAGGTCCAGATCGAGGGGAATATCAGCGTGAAGGTCCCCGAGGTCGTACCTCAGGATAGCCTACCACTGCTGCCGAAGGTAAAGAATACGCTGGCGATCTTCTCCGGTAAGGGAGGCGTCGGGAAGAGCACTGTCTCCGCTAACCTCGCCGTAGCCTTAGCCCAAGCAGGGTATAAGGTCGGGCTGCTGGATGCCGATATCTTCGGTCCTTCACAGCCTAAGATGTTCGGCTGCGAAGATGAGCGCCCCGTCCTCGAGGACGTCGACGGGCAGGAGCTCATCGCACCCGTCGAGCGCTTCGGCGTGCGCATGCTCTCTATCGGCTTCTTCGTTAATAAGGAGAGCCCCGTGCTCTGGCGCGGTAGTATGGCGAGCAACGCCCTCAAGCAGCTCCTCACGGAGACGAACTGGGGTGAGCTGGACTATCTGCTCATCGACCTACCTCCAGGGACGAGCGATATTCACCTGACGCTGGTGCAGACGCTGGGCCTGACGGGCGCACTCATCGTCACGACGCCCCAGCAGGTAGCCCTGGCAGATGCCATCAAGGGCGTGGGGATGTTCCTCGACGAGCACGTACAGGTCCCCATCCTTGGGCTGGTGGAGAATATGGCATGGTTCACTCCTGCCGAGCTTCCACAGAACAAATACTATATCTTCGGGCGTGATGGTGGTAAGGAACTGGCTGAAGAGCTGGACATTCCTCTGCTCGGGCAGATCCCCCTCATCCAGAGTATCTGCGAATGCGGTGACGGTGGCGAGCCCATC
The DNA here is from genome assembly GCF_000700805.1 of Porphyromonas sp. KLE 1280. Lineage (NCBI taxonomy): Bacteria > Pseudomonadati > Bacteroidota > Bacteroidia > Bacteroidales > Porphyromonadaceae > Porphyromonas > Porphyromonas sp. KLE 1280. The sequence goes on along the minus strand of NZ_KL362962.1, from coordinate 925,495 downwards.
GCCACGCAGCGCGATAGTCTGATGGGGATCTACTTCCGCACGCTGGCACGCAATGTCGTCGAGCAGATCGAGCGTCGCAACGCTGAGCAAGCTCCGACCCAGCGTGTAGAGCTACAGAAATAAAAGAAGACGCTATAGAGCAGTGGGGCGGTCTGTCGCGCACCTCTTTAGTCTTGTGCTGAAGAGCGTGTGAGGAACGTCCGGGCAACGCAGAGCGCCATACTTCCTAACGGGAAGCTATCCGCGAGGGTAGGTAGGTGTAACAGAGAATGACAGCCACGGAGGACTCGATCCCCCGCGGTGATGGTGAAAAGGTGAGGTAAGAGCTCACCGGAGTGTGTAGCAATACATACTGCCGTACATCCTATGGGTTGCAAGGTCATGTAAACCGACGCTACGAGGGTTGCTCGCCCCAGTCGGAGGGTAGACCGCACGAGGTGGTAGGTGACTACCATCCCAGATAAATGACAGACACCCGTCGGGTGGGTGACCGCCCACGGGTACAGAACTCGGCTTATAGCTCCACTGCTTCTATTGCGCGCTTCTTCTTCATATCCCTCTCATGGTAGCGGGTGTGTCCCGCTCCCATCCTCCTTCCCTCTCGACGAGATCACTTATCCTATCCTCATTACCCTCATTCCATGCCTAACGTACTGCGGCATATAGAGGCGCAAGCCCTCGCTGCTTGGCGCTTTGTGACGCTCGATATGTGGCGCCTGACACGCGCTTCGCTCGCAGCTCCTACCCGTCTCGGGGTGGCGACGCTGCGTGTGCTCTACATGACGATACAGGCCTATATCGAGGAGGGTATCGGTTCGCTCGCGGGTTCGCTCACCTACAGCACGGTCCTCTCGCTGGTGCCTATCCTGGCGGTCATCATCGGTATCGCTAAGGGCTTCGGACTGCAGGAGACGGTGCGTGATGCCTTGATGCGGGCCCTCCCAGGGCATGAGGTGGAGTTCGGGAAGGCCTTTGCCTACGTCGAGAACTACCTATCGCAGGTGCAGGGTGGCCTCTTCATCGGTGTCGGTCTGGCGGTACTCTTCTACACGGTACTGATGCTGATCTCGACCATCGAAGATGCCTTCAATCGCCTCTGGCAAGCACCCTATGCCCGCCCTTGGTCACGCCGTGTGATCAACTACCTCGGCGCCTTCATCCTCTTCCCGCTACTGCTCACCATCTCGAGCGGTACGACGCTCTTCCTCTCCACCCTGAGTAATACCTACCTCGGTGAGCTGGGGATCATCTCAGCCCTCACGACACAGATCCTCGGTCTCGTGCCCTATGTCCTCGTGACGCTCGGCTTCGTCTGTCTGTACTTCTTCGTGCCAAACGTGCGGGTACACTTCATCCCCGCCCTCATCGCAGGACTTATCGCGGGGATTGCCTTCCAGATCTTCCAGGCTCTCTACATCAATGGGGTGCTGTGGATCTCACGCTACAACGCGATCTACGGGAGCTTCGCTGCCGTGCCACTGGCGCTCCTCTGGATCCAGCTTTCTTGGATCATCATCCTGCTTGGTGCGCAGATCTCCTACTCCATACAGCACGTCTGGCACTTCACCTCGCCTCCCAATAGCCGTCCGCTCTCGCGCCGCTATGCCGATACCGTCTTCATCGCCCTCGTGGCGCATATCACGGCACGCTATACCTCGGAGGATCCCGAGCCTTACCGTGCGGAGACCTTGGCTGCTGCCTGCGACCTTCCGCTGAGACAGACGCAGGAGGCACTGAGCCAGCTCACACGAATGGGCGTACTCATCGAGGTGAACTACGGCAAGGACGAAGTCATGGGTGGCTACTACTGCCCCAACATCGCGCCCGACCGCCTCACGCTCGGTGTGCTCCTCGATCATATTGATCGCTTCGGTGGCGAACTCCTTTCGCTCAAGCTCAGCGGCGTGCACGCTGCCGCATGGCAGGCGCGTACCCGTGCCTATGCTGCCGTCCGTGAGCGTGCGGACGTCCTCCTGCGTGACCTCGTATAGGCCACTCCTCCGCTGCACTCCGCTCTGTATCCCCAGCGAGGTGTAGCACACTACGATTGCTTATGCAGACACTTATCAAGATATTCTTCATCTTCCTCTTCTACTGGATAGGCGAATTTCTCTCCTATCTGATGGGGGGATTTGTACCAGGTAGCGTCCTCGGGATGCTCCTTCTCTTCCTGGCGCTGCAGCTGAAGCTCGTCAAGGTGCATCAGATCGACTCTCCTGCTCGTGCTCTGACGGACAACATGGGGCTCTTCTTCATCCCTGCTGGTGTGGGGCTGATGGCGCAGCTGGATACCGTGGTGGCCAATTGGTGGGTCATTCTGGTGGCGGTCATCGTCAGCTCTATCCTCGTCATCGCTTCGGTGGCCTATGTACAGGATCAAATGGAAAGGAGGCGTAAGTAATCATGCTCGAGCACTTCTTCCATAGCGAGGTCTTCACGATCACGTTCGTCATAGGCCTCTACCTCATCAATATCAAGATCCATCGCTGGGTGCAAGTACCTGTACTGCACTCGCTGCTCCACCCTGTGCTGATGACAATCATCGAGCTGATCCTCATCCTCACCGCTCTGAAGGTGCCCTATGAGACCTTCCGCGAAGGGAGCCGTATGATTCACTTCATGCTTGGTCCCTCGGTCGTCGCTCTCGGCTACATCCTCTATGAGCAGGTGGCACATCTGAAGAAGAACGCGATCTCTATCATCGTAGCTATCACCATCGGTGCTATGGTGGGTATCGGCTCTATCGTCGGTGTCGGTCATTTACTCGGCGTAAAGAGCTCGCTCATCGCTTCGCTTGCACCGAAGTCCGTGACGACGCCTATCGCGATGGAGCTGGCAGGTAACAACGGTGGTATCCCCGGGCTGACGGCGGTCATCGTAGTCTGTGCGGGTATCATCGGTAGTATCATCGGCCCTCCGATCATGAAGCTGATGAAGATCAAGAGCCCGGTGGCGAAGGGGCTGGCGATGGGTGCTTCATCGCATGGTATCGGTACGGCTGCAGCGATCCAGATGGGTGCTATCGAAGGCGCTCTGAGTGGGCTGGCGATCGGTATCATGGGGCTGATGACCTCCATCCTCCTGCCGCTCTTTGCTCGCTGGTTCGGCTAAGCATACGTCCCCCAACTCGCTATCACAAGCCCCGAAGGCCTTAGGTCTTCGGGGCTTTTTTGTACCAATTCGTAGCCACCCACCGTCTATTTCCGTAGAGCCAGTATGTCAATCTCTACCCCCTGTGTAGTAGGGTTGTGTGCATGGTTTTCGCCAATTTCATCGAGCTGATGAGTGTGAATAAATAAATAACACTTATATTTGAATGGTTTCTATTTGCATTGCGCAAGTAGTTGTAAAGCAAAGTTAAGTATAAGCGTAATTATTCTCACAACTAACCATGACTCCTAAGAAACTATGGTATGCACTGGCGGCAGTCATCCTGCTGTCGTTCGGTGTACTTGGCTTCTTTGGGCTGGAGATCTTCCGCACGATGCCACCCTTCCCAACGAAGGTGGTGACGACGGATGGCACGACGCTCTTCGAAGGTCAAGACATTAAGGACGGCCAAAACGTCTGGCAGTCCATCGGTGGTCAGACCGTGGGTAGCGTATGGGGCCACGGGGCGTATATCGCTCCCGACTGGTCCGCTGACTACCTGCACCGTGAGGCTGAGCTCCTGCTGAAGAAGTTCGCCGAGCGTGACGGTCTGGACTATGCTTCACTCCCTGCCGCTGAGCAGGCTAAGTATCAGGTCCTCCTGCGTGAGGAGGTGCGTAAGAACACCTTCGACGAAGCGACGGGCGTCATCACGTACTCGCCGCTGCGTGCTGAGGTCGCCCACGAGCTGGGTGCCTACTACGCAAAGCTCTTCCTCGGCGACAATTCGCCTGAGTTCGTGAAGCTCCGCTCGGCCTACGCCCTGCGCGATAAGAGCATCGAAGATCCCCGCAAGATGGAGCAGATGAGCGCCTTCTTCGCTTGGGCTTCGTGGGTCTGCGTCACGAACCGCCCTGGTACGGATGTCAGCTACACCAACAACTGGCCTCACGACCCCACGATCGGCAATATCGCTCCCACGTCGCTCCACCTCTGGTCGGGCTTCAGCGTGCTGATGCTGCTGACCTGCGTCGGTATCCTCGTCTACTACTATGCTCAGTCGAAGGAAGACGAGGTAGGCGTCCTGCCCACCTCTGATCCGCTGCGTGGTATGAAGCCTACGCCCTCGATGCGCGCTACGACGAAGTACATCTGGATCGTGTCGATCCTCATCCTCGTGCAGATGGTCCTCGGGGCGATCACGGCACACTATGGGGTCGAGGGTGACGCACTCTTCGGGCTACCTATTCAGGACTTCCTCCCTCAGGCGGTATCACGTAGCTGGCACGTCCAGCTGGCTATCCTCTGGATCGCTACCTCTTGGCTGGCTACGGGGCTCTACATCGCACCTGCTGTGTCGGGTGTCGAGCCTAAGTTCCAGCGCCTCGGGGTGAATGTGCTCTTCGGCGCACTCATCTTCGTCGTCGCTGGTTCGCTCGTCGGACAGTGGCTCGGTGTCATGCAGAAGCTCGGCCTCATCCAGAACTTCTGGCTTGGACACCAGGGCTACGAATACGTAGAGCTTGGCCGTCTCTGGCAGATCCTGCTGCTGGTAGGGCTCGTGCTGTGGCTCTTCCTCATGATCCGCGCACTGATCCCCGCTCTCAAGCGCAAGGATGAGAATCGTCACCTCCTGACGCTCTTCATCATCGCCTCGCTGGCTATCGCCTTCTTCTATGCTGCTGGGCTGATGTACGGCCGTCAGACGCACATGGCTATCGCCGAATACTGGCGCTGGTGGGTCGTGCACCTCTGGGTAGAAGGCTTCTTCGAAGTCTTTGCTACGGTCGTGGCTGCCTTCCTCTTCTGCCGTCTTGGTCTGCTGCGTATCCAGTCGGCTACGGTCTCGGTACTCTTCTCGACGATCATCTTCCTCTCGGGGGGGATCCTCGGTACCTTCCACCACCTCTACTTCAGCGCTACGCCGACGGCGGTGCTGGCACTTGGTGCTACCTTCAGCGCTCTGGAGATCGTGCCGCTGGTGCTCATCGGTATGGAGGCTTACCACAACTATAAGCTCTCGAAGTCTACCGAATGGATCGAAGCCTATAAGTGGCCTATCTACTGCTTCATCGCTATGTGCTTCTGGAACTTCCTCGGGGCAGGTATCTTCGGCTTCGCTATCAATCCTCCTATCGCACTGTACTACCTGCAGGGGCTGAATACGACAGCTGTGCATGGTCATGCGGCACTCTTCGGGGTCTATGGTATCCTGGGTATCGGGCTGATGCTCTTCTGCCTGCGTGGTCTCTACCCCGACTACAAGTGGAATGACAAGCTCATCGGTACGGCCTTCTGGATGATCAATATCGGGCTCTTCCTGATGGTGACGGTGAGCGTCCTGCCCATCGGTATCCTGCAGGCGCACGAATCGATCACGAATGCCTACTGGTCGGCTCGCTCGGCAGAGTTCATGCAGCAGGATCACATGCAGCTGATCCGCTGGATGCGTATGCCTGGTGACCTAATCCTCGGTGTCGGGGAGCTGCTGCTGGTGGTCTTCATCTTCGGCCTGCAGTTCGGCTGGTCGCGCAAGGGTACGCGTTAGTCCCTTCACTCTATTTCGATAGCAGAGGCTATCACTGCTCCCATGGGAGCGGTGGTAGCCTCTGCTTACGTTTATACCCCGCTCACGGGAGGGCGCTCGGTGTGCGAATAGGGGAGGGTGGTGTGAACCTATATTAGTTTGTTGCTCCGCGTATGGATATAAAGTTGTGGACGAGTGGCAGATAAGTTTGGGCTACGTACGTGGACGATAAATCTACGTGCGTGGATATTTGGATTTGCGTGCCTGGTCTTTAAGACTACGTGCGTAGATAGAAGAATACCACTATGGGAAGGTGCTTTTTTCTTCACGAGAACAATGCTTTTCCCTTCGCTGGATAAGGGGAATACGCGCGATAAGGCAGAGGGCTTGTGTATCACTTCGGAGAGGTATATCGAGTAGCTGGGCATGCACCTTGATAGGCTTGGTGTCGAGGGCGGGATGAAGGCTTCTCTCTGCGGTCACGATGAATCCGTCTGGCTGTGTAGTTTAGGTCGCCGAGAGTGATTATCTTTACGTACGTATAGGACACTATTAATTAAATATAAAGACAAATAATATGGCACTATTAGATGACCTCGTGTGGCGCCACGCCACGAAGGCCTACGACCCTACCAAGAAGCTCCGTGAAGAAGACCTGATGAAGATCGTCGAGGCAGCACGTCTGGCTCCCACGTCATCGGGCCTGCAGCAGTTCCGTCTGATCGTCGTCGGCAACCAGGAGCTCAAGGAGAAGATGGTCGAAGGGGCGCTGAACCCTGACTGCATGCGCGAGTGCTCACACGTCATCGTCTTCGCTGCTTGGGATGAGTACACGCCCGAGCGTATCGATGAGATCTACGACCTGACGACCGATGAGCGTGGTCTGGTACGTGGTCGCTTCAAGCGCTACACCGATATGCTGAAGGAGACGTTCGGTAAGATGCCTAAGGAAGAGCAGTTCCAGCACGCAGCTAACCAGAGCTTCATCGCCCTCGGTCTGGCGCTGGCACAGGCAGCTGAGCTGAAGATCGATAGCACGCCTATCGGTGGCTTCGACCCCAAGCTCGTCGACGAGCTCCTCGGTCTGCGTGAGAAGGGCCTGCGTAGCGTCTCGCTCCTTTACCTCGGCTACGCTGATCCCGAGCGCGACTGGCTGGGTAAGATGAAGAAGGTGCGCAACTCGATGGAAGAGTTCGCGACCTTCATCTAATGACCGTTGCCTCCTGAAATCGTAATATGCACCAAATGGCCTATTCTATAAGATAGGCCCATTTGGTGCATATGTATACTATGTGGGAGTTTATTCCGTTCATTATTAATGACGTATTATTCCTTTTAGCATAGCTTATACCCTGTATGCCCAAGCATATCAAAGCCCTGAAGTGCCCTCAATGTGGTAGTACGCGTGCGACGCTGATTCGAGAAGATCACTATCGCTGCGATAGCTGCTCGACGGAGTTTTTTCTCGACTCGGACGATATCACCATCCACCATAAGTACGAGACGCTCCCCAGTCGTACGGATGATCCCTTAGCTCTCTTTCGGAAGCAGATGACCGAGCATCCCAAGCGCTCGGTCGCTATCATCTTAGGGACACTCTTCGCTTTCTTCTTCATTATCTTCCTCGGCAACTATTTCTCAAGCCGCTCTATGGATCGTGTCGCTGAGCGTATCGCAAAGGATACTCCCGCCTATGGTGCAGCTGCGCATAGAGAGCGAATGTCTTATGATCTTAAGAGCCTCTTTGCCTTTACGAGTGCGTCCGGGCGTCCTGTGGTGATGATCTATGGGACATGGCATCCGATGAGATCGAGTTGGAAGGAGGCTAAAGGATTTGTTCTTTTGGTCGATGGTGAGACAAATAAGCTCCTCAAGGAGATTGAAATACCGGATATTAAGGGACGCTTTGATTTTAGCGATGTGTGCCAGTTTGAGGATGGTCAAGTCTATCTGATTATCAATAAGAAGCACCTTTATCATATAGATCGTTCGAGCCTCGAGATAAAGGAGCTCCATGGCGAAGACTTCCCTAACCACTCGCAGCTACATGATGGATTTGCTAGGATAGAGTTCGCCTATCGCGATGAGGGCGATGGCTTTAAGATCATGACGAATCTGGGGAAGAACTATCTTTTCTATCCCTTGGCAGGCAAGCTCTATACCGAAGATAGCAAGCGTAATGCATACACGGAGAAATTGCCTTCACCGAAGGTCTACACGCGCTTTGCCTTCTCGACAAGTAACTTTGAATACGAGGATCAACAAATCCAGTTGGTACGCTATCGTACGCTTGATCAGATGGGCTATCCCCGCTTCTCTCCGACCTTTGGCTGGCAAAAGGATTATGGGGGCTCTGGCGTCTTCACTGAAAGATCCCCATTCCGCAAGGTTTTTGTCCTACCCTACCATATGCAGATCTCACGCATGCAGGGCTATGAAGACCTGACTCCAGGAGCTTATTACTTCTCACCTGAGGTCCTCTATTACTCTGAGGATCGAGTCCTCATCTCTTTCCTTCCCACGGCAGCTCCTGATGCTTCTCGCTCGATCCAGTGCTTAGATGCTCAGACGGGAAAGCTCCTTTGGACGCTCTCCGATGATGAGGAGGGCAAGGAAAAGCTTGGTCGTGTCCAGGGGGTGTCGCGCTTTGCAGGAGGCTACTTGCTCGCTGGATATAATACGGTTTGGCTTATCTCCAATGCTGGTAAGCTCGTCAGTAGCACAAATTACGGAGAACTTATTAAAGGCTAATTGCTCCACTTATCTAACCTCACATACTATTTCTCATGGGTCTATTCAATGTTTTCAAGGGGCAGCTGGCGCAGGTCATCCAGTGGGCTGATCCACGCCCAGGCGATCTCTGGTATCGCTTCCCCTCCTCACTTGATGAAATCAAGGACGGTAGTAAGCTCATCGTGGCTCCTGGTCAGGGTGCGCTCCTCGTCTACGAAGGCAAGGTCGCTGAGGTCTTGACCGAGGCAGGCTCCTTCCAGCTCAAGACAGATAACCATCCCTTCTTCACTACGCTGGTACGTCTGCGTCAGGGCTTTGAGAGCGAGCACAAGCTCCAGATCTACTTCTTCCGTACCACGCAGATCGTCAATATCCCTTGGGGAACGGCTACGCCTATACTCATCGTTGACCCGATCTACAAGGTGCCTGTAGAGCTCGGTGTGCATGGGGTCTATGCCTTCCGTGTCGCTGATCCCAGCCACTTCTTCACACAGTTCATCGGTGCTGGTGTCGCTAACTATGAGGTAAGTGCACTCCAGAGTGTCATCGTCGAGCGTGCCTACCAGCAGATCGCCTCTATCCTCCATGCGCATCAGTATCCCATCACAGAGATCGACGGCCGCCTGCCTGAGATCTCTCGCGAACTCCAATCTACGATGTCACCCATCCTCAGCGAGCTGGGTATTGAGCTGACGGATGTGCGTATCACAGGTACCCACTATGATGAGGCTACGAGCCAGCGTATCGCTCGCGTGGCAGATATCACGGCAGAGAGCCTTGCTGCCAGTGAAGCGGGTATCAGCTACGAAGAGATGCAGCGTCTCGAGGCTCTGCGCGATGCTGCTCGTAACGAAGGTGGTATCGGTGCTGCAGGTCTGCAGATGGGGCTCGGTCTGGAGCTGGGTAAGAAGCTCACTCAGACCGTGAATGGTGAAGAGCCTGCTCCCGCAACTCCTGCTCCCGAGGCTCCTCAGGTAAAGACCGAGGATCTCGGCTCCGATGACCCACTGCTTCGTCGCCTCACGCAGCTCAAGCTCCTCCTCAGTGAAGGCGTCATCACGCAGGAAGACTACGACAAGAAGAAGCAAGAGCTTCTCGATCAACTCTAACCCCTCAGACAGATCCGACTTATGAAGTACATCTTTGGCGGCATCATCACGCTGCTTCTCCTGGCTACGCTGGCCTTCTATCTCCTTGGGATGTGGGGTGTCGAACTCCCCATCACCTCTGCCGACTTGACCAAGGCCTGGATCACGGGCCTCGTCGTGCTGGGGGCTCTCTTGGTCTTCACGGTCATCCTGCCCTTCTTCTTCGGCGGTCGCTCCAACCGCTACGATAAGTCTTCGGGCTCTATCGCTCAGCGCAAGAAGGACTAAGGACTATTCCTTAATAATAATAGGTCACGGCCTCCATCTCTACTCGGTAGAGATGGAGGCCGTGACCTATTTATTAGCTTATTAGCGGGTATCAGTCTATCCCCAGCAATAGGTATTTTGTGGGTAGGTGATCCATAGTTGTGCTCTCTGTGTTTAACTTTGTGTAGACCTAAACAGAACAAGATCCCTCGCTCTACCGAGGAATCGCTCTCGAGAAAGCCTCTCTCTCCGCTCGACATGTAGCCCTTTCCCAGGATCCTTTGACGGGTGAGTTGCGCTGGGTGGACTACGTCTTGCTCTGTTGTTGGTCCGATTCGTATAATCAACTTAATAGTATACATGAAGAGTATTATTTGCCGTATGGCACTACTGCTGAGCCTTGTCCTTGTGGCCCTTGGGCAAGCTCAGGCACAGCACTCAGCGACGACGGGGAGTATCGTGGGTACCGTCGTCGATGCTTCGACTCACGAATCCCTTCCTAATGTCCAGGTCCTCATCAAGGGGACGACTATTGGCACGACGACCGATGTCCATGGAGCATTCTCCATCCAAGGCCTTGCTCCGGGCTCTTATACCATCCAAGCACGTCTCGTGGGCTATGGGGTGGAGGAGAGCCGTGTCGGTATCGAAGCTGGGAATAGTCGCCACCTCGATCTCTACCTCCAGCAGCAGAGTATTGACCTCGATGGGGTCGTCGTCTCGGCTAATCGTCAGGAGACGCTTCGCCGTCATGCACCGAGCCTTGTCACCGTCCTCTCGCAGGAGATCTTCAAGAAGACCAATTCGGAGAACCTCAGCCAAGGTCTCCGCTTCCAGCCAGGTCTTCGCATCGAGGACAACTGTCAGAACTGTGGCTTCAACCAAGTGCGTATCAACGGGCTTGAAGGGGCTTATTCTCAGATCCTCATCGATAGCCGTCCTATCTTCAGCTCGCTTGCTGGCGTTTATGGTCTGGAGCAGATCCCTGCCTCTATGATCGAGCGTGTCGAGGTGGTACGTGGGGGTGGATCAGCCCTCTTCGGCGCTAATGCCGTCGGTGGAGTGATCAATGTGATCACGAGAGAGCCTCTGCGCAATACCGCTAGCCTTCGCCAGAGCTATACTTCCTTCCAGCAGAACAAGGGGGCATACACTTCGCTGATGCCTACCACCTCGTTCAATGGTTCGCTGGTCAGCGAAGACCGCCGTGCTGCTGCGATGATCTTCGGTCAGCATTCCTCTCGTGGGATCGTGGATGTCGATGGGGATGACTTCACCGATATTCCCGAACTGAAGAATAGAGCCCTGGGCTTCCGTGCCTACTACAAGACGGGCATCTATGGCAAGCTGACGGCTGAATATCGCTCCATGCACGAGTATCGTCGTGGTGGTGATCGCCTAAGTGAAGCACCCTTCCAAGCTCGTATTGCTGAGTATCTCCAGCACTTCGTCGATGGGGGAAGCCTACGCTTCGACCAGACGACTGCTGAGGGCAACGACAGCTTCAGTCTCTATGCTTCGGGGCAGAAGGTCCTGCGTAAGAGCTACTATGGTGGGGGCGACTACGCCGATGAGCTCCTAAAGCCCCTGATCAACCTCCCTCGTGGTAATGCCCAAGGCACCGACGAGGAGAAGAAGCAGGCCGAGGAGTATCAGAAGGCCTATGATGGTGCCCTCAAGGCGCTGACAGCCTATGGCGAGACCAAGGGCTTTGACTTCCAGGGGGGCGGTACCTATGTCCACAAGTTCCCCAAGGCGCTGACTCTGACGGTGGGTGCTGAGGGTGCTTATTCGACGCTCAACGATAAGAGTGGCTACCGTGCTCACGGCATCGATCAAGTGACGACGACTTGGTCGCAGTACGACCAGCTGGAGTATTCGACCGACCGGTGGAACTTCCTCCTCGGTGGGCGCTTCGACTATGTTCGTCTGACGCAGGGTGGGCAGAAGAGCATTGATCCGCTCCTCATCTTCAGCCCCAGAGCGAACGTGCGCTTCAATCCCACGAAGGACCTCAGTCTACGCCTCTCTTACAGCGAAGGCTTCCGTGCTCCTCAGTTCTTCGATGAGGAGATGCACGTCACGCTGGCGGGTGGCGAGCCCAAGGAGCGTGTCCTAGCGAAGGATCTGAAGGAAGAGCGCTCTCGTAGCCTCAGCGCTTCCTTCGACTGGTACACCACGCTGGGGAAGGGCTGGCAGCTCAACCTCATGGGTGAAGGCTTCGCTACCTGGATCCGAGACAAGTTCACTCCAGACAATGAGGATGGTGTCCTCGACCCCAAGACGGGGCGCAAGGTCATCACGATCATCAACGCTCGTGACGGGATGAGCAAGGTCTATGGCCTGAGCTTCGAGGCTCGTCTGGCGTACCAGCGCCTCTTCGACCTGCAGGGCGGCGTGACCCTACAGCGCAGTCTCTACGGGCAGGACAAGGTGCTCTTCGATGCTGATGAAGACAATCCTACGCAGGCCAAGGTCACCACACGAGACTACGAGCGTACCCCTAATCTCTACGGCTATCTGACTGCTACGCTACGTCCTACCTCTGCTCTGAGCTTCGTCCTCTCGGGTACCTATACGGGCTCGATGAATGTGCCCCATACGGCCTACGAAGGAGTGGGGGATCTCAACCTCCAAGCTAATGAGCTGAATGCTCAGGGGCACTTTGATGTCGTTCGTGATGGCATGCGCTACCGTGGGCAGAATGCAGGGTCAGCTTACCTCTACAAGGCCAAGCCCTTTGTTGATCTTGACTTCCGTGTAAGCTATGCTTTCAGCCTCACTTCGCTGGTGAAGCTTACGCTGGATGCTGGTGTGCAGAACTTCCTCAATGCCTATCAGAAGGATACCGATATGGGTCCTGGACGAGCTTCGGACTACATCTACGGGCCGAACCGCCCTCGTCGCCTCTACCTCTCAGCTACCTTCGATATCTAAGAGATGATTGCGCAATGTCCCATATATAGGTATATGGGTGCGTAGGTAGAACTATATAGGAAACAGTCCAAAGCTATATAGCTTTGGACTGTTTCCGTATAGCTTTGTGAAGTGACCTCTATTAGCTTGTTGCTCCGCATAGGGATAAAAGTTGTAGACGAGTGGCAGATAAGTTTGGACTACGTACGTGGCTCTAATATCTACGTACGTGGATATTTGGATTTGCGTGCCTGGTCTTTAGGACTACGTACATAGATAGAAGAATACCTCTACGTGAAGGTGCTTTTTTCTTCACGAGAACAATGCTTTTCCCTTCGCTGGATAAGAGGAATACTCGCGATAAGGCGAAGGGCTTGCGTATCACTTCGGAGAGATATGTCGGGGAGCTGGGCGCACGATGCCTTAGCACTCTAACTAAATAGAGGGCAGGACTCTCGGCTACAGCCTCATCTAAGCAGATATACGCTCCCCACATAAAAAGTCACGGCCTCCATCTCTACTCGGTAGGGATGGAGGCCGTGACCTATTGCTCTTGGTGGCTACTCTCTTGGGTAGTGCGAGAGACTACTTGCGGAAGAGGTGCTTGAACTCATCGGCATAGAGGCGAGAGAGCCCCTTGCGATTGTCGATGGCTTCGCCGACGACGATCATCGTCGTCAGGGTGAGTTTGTTCTCGTGGACGATCTGTGCGAGGTCACGCAGTACGCCACGGTAGATACGCTGGTCGGGCCACGTCAGGTGGTAGCAGGCCGCGACGGGCGTATCCTCGGGATAGTGCTCAAGGAGCTGGCGCTGTACATCGTCGACGATACCCGCGCTGAGGAAGATACACATCGTGCTCTGTGAGCGAGCCAAGAGGTGAAGCTGCTCCGTCTCGGGCATCTTCGTGCGGCCTTCGCCACGCGTCAAGATGATGGTCTGCGTCTTCTCGGGGATGGTGAACTGTGAGCGGAGCTCCGCAGCTGCCGCCTGGAAAGACGAGATCCCTGGGGTGATATGGTAGCTCATCCCATAGGCATCGAAGAAGGCCATCTGCTCCTGGATCGCCCCGTAGATACAGGGGTCACCGGTGTGAAGGCGGGCGACGATGAGGCCCTTGTCGTAGAACTCCTTCATCAGAGCGAACTGCTCCTCGAGGTTCATGTCAGCCGAGCTACGCACCGTAGCACCTGGCTTAGCGCATAGCGTCAGGGCACGAGGGACGAGGCTTCCCGCATAGAGGATGAGGTCAGCGATCTCCAGCCACTGACGACCACGGATGGAGATGAGGTCAGGGTCACCAGGGCCTGCACCGACGATCTCGATATGTCCGCGGTGCTCTGCACTGCGCTCTACAGCCAGAGCGAAGGTGAAGTCATTGCCATTGTGGAGCATGCCCTTCTGCTTCTCGAGGACGAGACTACCGAGGGAGGCAGCATAGCGTGCCGTGCTCTCAGCTACGCCCCATACGCCCGTCACCTCGTGGACCTTCTTCGAGGGATTAGCGACCTCTACGTCTGCCAGGTCGGCTGCGGTGTAGATCTTGGGAGTGAGCTGGAGGGTCGCGGCGAGCTCATGCAGGAGCGGCTCATCCTTCTTGAGGTCGATGGTCGCCAAATGGTGGATGGCCTCGGGGAAGAAGCCATGACGGCGTACTTCACCGAGGATATAGCTGACGATATCCTTGGGGTCGCACTGATAGCGGCAGCCGAGGCCGAGACTCAGTACAGGTGGGATGAAGTGTACGACGGGGAGTAGGTCGGTCTCCAGTGCTCGGTAGGAGACGACGAGGAGCAGCGCGTACTCGGAGAGACGAGGGATAAGCTCCTCACGCGAGTAATAGACGTCGACATGGTCGGCCTTGGTACGCTCCAGCTCGCTCGTGCCTTTGTCCTGCACCTCGAGGAGGAGGGCGGTCTTCTCCCTATTGGTATAGAGAGCGATGGGGCGGTTCAGCCCCTCGGAACTGGCCTTCGTCACCCAGCCATAGCGGCGAGAGAAGAGATCCAGAGCCCACAGGCCTGTATTGTCGGTCTGCGTGCTGATGACGGGCTCGGCACCGAGGAGGGCAGCGAGGTCACGCGTCAGCTCGTTGGCACCGCCGATGTGTCCCGAGAGGACGGAGACGACGTGGCGCCCCGTGCTGTCGATGTTGATCACCGCTGGATCGGTGTACTTGTGCCCGATCAGTGGAGCGATGCTACGCACACAGATACCCATAGCACCGATGAAGATCCACCCTTCGAATGCGGTGAACTGCTCGGCTACGAACGACTGGATATGATCGATGTGCTCGACCCCTTCCCCAGGATGAGTGGAGAAGAGGCGAGCATCGGGATAGTTGGATAGGATTGGCTTAGCCGTCTGGATCCCTTGGGGTGAGACGGCAAGGATGGCAAGAGTCATAGAGGAGGTTTTGTGTATGATAAGGGAGGATTAGCAGCGAGCAAGGATGCGTGCCACTGCTTCGTGGTCGATATCTTGATCTTCACCGAGGAGGGTGCCACGCTCACGGAAGCGGCGGACGATCTCTTCACGTAGATCATCTCCGAAGCCACGCTCCGAGAGACGCGTCTCGAGACCAAGCGAACGGAAGAATGCTTCTGTCTTGTCGATAGCCTGAGTGATGCGTTCGTCCTCACTACCCTCGGTAAGACCCCAGATACGGGAGGCATACTGCAGGAGCTTGGCATGCTTCCCCTTGCCAGCCTGCTCTCTGAGGAGGGCGGGCAGGACGATGACCAGTGTATGACCATGCGTTAGCCCCGTGAGAGCCGTGATCTCGTGCCCGATGCGATGGGTCGCCCAGTCTTGTGTCACGCCCATAGAGATGAAGCCATTGAGTGCCATCGTCGCCGAGAGCATGAAGGTGGCACGTGCATCGTAGTCTGCAGGCTGAGCCTTGATCTTGTCTGCCTCTTCGATGAGGGTGAGTAGGATGCCTTCCGCCCAGCGATCCATGAGAGGACTCTCCCCGGCACGGGTGAGGTACTGCTCTATGACGTGGATGAAGCTATCGGCGATACCACACGCTATCTGGTAGTCGGGTAGGGAATAGGTATAGCTCGGATCGAGGATCGAGAATAGGGGATATTCGTTGTAGAAGCCGAACTTCTCATGTGTCGCTTCGCTGGAGATCACGGCTCCACGGTTCATCTCTGAGCCCGTAGCGGGGATCGTCAGCACAGTGCCAAGAGGGAGGGTCTGGACGCTTCGGTCAGCGCCATGTAGTACGAGATCCCAAGCATCACGCTCCGAGGGGATCGCATTGACGATAAGCTTGCTGGCATCGAGGACACTCCCTCCGCCCACTGCGAGGGCGAAGGTGACTCCCTCCTGCTTCCCCAGGGCGATAGCCTTACGCAGGGTCTCTACCTTGGGGTTCGGTTCGATGCCCCAGAACTCTACGGTCTGGAAGCCACTGAGCTGACTGATGACGGCTTCGTAGACACCATTACGCTTGACACTACCTCCGCCGAAAGTGAGGAGGATCTTAGCATCAGAGGGAAGGAGCTTAGGGAGCTCCAGGATGCTGTCTTTACCGAAGACGAGCTTGGTGGGATTGCGGAAGGTGAAGTTATTCATAGGGCTTTACTTGTCTGGTAGACATTACTTGTCTGAAGAGATACGGTAGACTTGGCGGTGGATCTCCTGCTGGATGCGGAGGAAGTCTGCTTCCTGTAGTGAGCGATTAGAGAGTAAGTGTAGATCGACCCAGGGGAGGTCTGCTCCATAGGGTGGCTGGCGGTAGTCGAAGGGCTGTACGGTGAGTCCAAAGCGTGCATAGAAGGCTAAGCGTCGCTCCGCCATTGGTGAGTAGCCCGCTGGTTCGGCTTCGAGGACGATGGGATATTCGTCGTCGTAGAGCTGTCCCAGCAGCTGGAGTACTTTAGTACCAAGGCCTTGTCCTCTTCGATTGGGATCAATGACAAGGTACTCAAAGTAATGTGATGAAGGTAGCTCCCAGCCTATGACGAAGCCCACGACCTCGTCATCGGAGAGGATGAGTTGAGCTATATGTTCGCAGCGCTCTGGGCCGAAGAGCTGCGTCCACGGACGACGCTCTTCGGGAGGGAAGGCTTCCTCATAGATCTGTCGCAGATGTGCTGGGGGCTCTTGTCCCCAAGGTATGGGGTATAGCTCGATGGTAGGCATGACGGGTCAGCGGGAGTAGCGGCGTGGGAAGCGCAGGAGGATCGAGAGCAGTGCGCAGCCACCCATGATGAAGGGATAGTAGAGGTTGGGGACGATGTCCATAGGCGACACACCTGCGAGCTTCGAAGCAAGGAGGAGCTGAGCGCCATAGGGGATGAGCCCTTGCACGAAGCAGGAGAAGGTGTCGAGGATACTCGCCGTCTTGCGCGGATCGAGGGCGTACTGCTTCGTGATCTCACGGGATACCTTGCCCGTGGTGAGGATAGCGATCGTATTGTTTGCCGTGCAGAGGTTGGCCACAGAGACGAGGACGGCGATAGTCAGCTCAGCCCCACGCTTGCCACTGATGCCACGTGTGAGGTGCCTGAGGAGGTAATCGATACCGCCGTTGTAGCGGATGAGCTCGAGTACACCGCCTGCCATCAGTGTCACGATGATCAGCTCGCCCATGCCCGTGATACCACTGCCGAGAGCGGCTATCCAGTCCCAGGCGGGTAGCGTACCTGTACCCAGCCCGACAGCACCGCAGGCGATGATGCCGAGGGTGAGGACACCCAGCACGTTCATCCCAGCGACGGCCGCCACGAGGACAAGGAGGTAGGGGAGGGTGAGGAGGAAGGAGCCTTCGCCCGAGGGACGTACGGCAGGGAGCTCCAGTCCGACGACGAAGTAGAGGACGAGAGCGATGATGGCGGCTGGTAGGACGATAGCGATGTTCGCACGGAACTTATCCTTCATGCTACAGCCCTGTGTGCGGGTCGCTGCGATAGTCGTGTCGGAGATGAACGAGAGGTTGTCGCCGAAGAAGGCGCCCCCCGTGACGACGGCGGCTACATAGGCATTCGATAGCCCGAGGCTCTCACCGAGCCCGAGGGCGATGGGTACGAGGGCGATGACCGTGCCGACACTCGTGCCGATGGAGAGGGAGATGAAGCACGCCGCGATGAAGAGCCCAGGGAGGAGGAGCGAGGAGGGGAGGAGCGAGAGGATAAGGTTCACGGTCGCATCAATGGCACCCATGCTCTTAGCTCCTGTAGCGAAGGCACCAGCCAAGACGAAGATCCAGATCATCAGGAGGATATTCGGGTCGGAGGCACCACGTGAGTACTGGCGGATACGCTCCTCGAGCTTGATGCCGCGGGTGATAGCGACGGCATAGATCGAGGCTACGGTGAAGGCCACCGTGATGGGCATCTTATAGAAGTCCCCTGCACAAATCGAGGTCAGTAGATAGACGGAGAGGAAGACGATGAGAGGGCTCAGACCGAACCAGCCCCATCGCTTCGGCGAAAATGTAGGGGTATCTTGCTGCATGCGGGAGGGAGTAAATGATGGAATGTACGTCGTGCAAATCCCTTGCACAGTGGCACAAAGGTACGCATTCTATTCCGACTATCTGGCGGGTGAGTGCCTGCTAAATGCGCAGTGCCCCGCTCCTCCGATCGAGGGGCGGGGCACTGCGTAAGGGGGGACGCTCGGTGCAGAGCGCTGGTCGTGAGGGATTATCGCAGGGCAGCGAAGAGGTCTGCGAGTGTCTTCAGCGAGTTCTCCTTCGAGTCGATCTTCAGGCTCATCTTACCATCGAGATTGGTGGCCGTGAAGCTCAGGGACTGGAGGACGCGGAAGGCCTTGGCCTTCTCGCCGATGAACATCTGGAGCAGATCAGAGGTAGGAGCCGTCGTCAGGAGCTTCTTCAGGTCGATGTAGGAGAAGCTGTTGCCCTTCTTGAGCGAGCTGTAGTCGCTGTGCTTCGTGAAGTTCTCACCCGACGTCTTGAAGAGCAGCTCTCTTCCCATACCGCCGTAGGCCATATAGGTCACACCATCTTGGTAGCCGAAGAAGAAGGGATCATCCGCATTGCGATAGCGGTGCTCACCACCGTCCTTGATGTATCTGCCAGAGTGCTCCTTCTCAGCCTGCTGGTAGAGCATGTCCACGAGCGTAGCATCCTTCGTCTTGAGGTAGCCTACGAGGCCGAATTCCGACTGCTCCGCGTTGATGTGGGGGAAGGTGAAGGCGATCTCCTCTCCGAGGGTGGGAGCAATAGCTTCGATATCGATACCTTCCTCCTTGAGGTTTGAGAGTGCTTCCTTGAAGGTAGGGAGCTTGCTGTAGTGCTCGAGGAGCTTCTGTGCGCTGATCGTAGCAGCAGCGGTTATGTAGCTATCCTTGGGGAGGTACTTCACGAGGTCATCCTGTACGGACTTGGGAGAGACTTCCTCGGCGATCTTCTTGAGCTTCTTGAGGATCTCCTTGTCTTCGCTACCATAGGTCATGGTACCTACGACTTCGCCCGTCTCGAAGGAGACTGAGTAGAGCATGTAGCACTTCTTCATATCGATGCCATCGAAGTTGGTGGCATCCGAAAGGCCTACAATGTTCTTAGTCATTGATTTGCCATAGCTGGAGTCCAGGAACTTTGCCATCGAGAGGACACCGCGGATATCGCCCTTCTGGTCCTCGAGGTCACGGAAGGCTGGGGTAGCTACATAGCTCTTGTCCTTGGTCTGGCTGAGGTACTGCTTAGCGAGCTGCTTCGTCTCTTCGATGGTCGACTCGCTGGTGTTGAGGGAGATGAAGGCCTTGTCATTGAAGGCGTAGAGCTTGACATTCCCAGAGACATGGTAGGTAGAGATCACGGGCTGGTGGGCTGTCGTGTCGCTGGTCTCTTCGATGGTGTCGTACTCACTCTCATCGTATTCGACATCTTCGGGCTCGGTGGAGTCTTCGTCGATATCGAAGAAGATGCCGTCCTCGGCCTTGAGAGCTGCAGCATCCTTGTTGCGGAGCTTACGGAGCTTATTCACGCAGGCCTCGAGCTTGCCCTTGTCATCGACACGCAGGAGGTAGCCGAGGCTGACCTTTTCATTGGAGAAGAGGAAGACGGGGCTCTTGAGGTCGACACCGCTCTTGCTGGGGTTTTGGATGAGCTCCTTGTAGTAGGCTTCGGCCTCCTCGCTGTCGCTCAGCATCTCGGTGAGACGCTTCTGTAGCTCGCCATCCTTACTGTTGGTGACGCCGGCTTTCTTGGCCATAGACTTGAGGTCGAAGGAGCATACCGAGTAGGCGTCAGCCGGCAGGGCATGCTGGTAAGTTTGGTCCTTGCTACAGCTGGAGAGCCCGAGGGCAAGGACTGCTAAGAGGAGAAGGTAATGTTTGATTCCTTTCATAAGTCGCTATGATGTGTAGTTAATTGGGGGCATCTATATACTGCAAATATAGGGATATATCCACAAAAGAGGCCGCTACGTGTGATCACTCTGCTGTTAGCTCAAACGGGCATTTTGCTCCTCCTATTATCCTGGGAGCAAAGGATGTCGCTCTGCCGAAGAGTAGGGCGGGAGAATGGGAGAATAAGGGCGCTTTGTTAGTGCCTGACATTCAGGGGTATATTGCTTCGCTGCTCTGAACTCTGGAGGAGGGGGATAGCGACCTATATAGGTCACTGGACGAACCTATATAGGTCACTGCTCCGACCAATATAGGTCACATATATCGACCTATATAGCTTCGCTTCTCGGCCAATATGAGACTGTTGCTCCGCATAGGGATAAAAGTTGTGGACGAGTGGCAAATAAGTTTGGGCTACGTACGTGGCTCTAATATCTACGTACGTGGATATTGGGATTTACGTACCTAGTCTTTAAGACTACGTGCATAGATACTGAAAAACCACTACGTGAAGGCGCTTTTTCCTTCACGAGAAGGACACTTTTCCCTTTGCAGGATAAGAGGAATATATGTGATAAGGCGTAGGGCTTGCTCGGTCACTTCGGAGAGGTGTATCGGGGAGCTGGGCGCACGATGCCTTAGCACTTTAAATAGGAAACAGGACTCTGTGCAACAATCTCAATATAGGTCAGCGCGCCGACCTATATTGGTTCACATCACCTTCTTCGGGGCGTGTATCCTGATCTCTGGGGGAGATGAGGGTTAAAGCGCTTAGATGCACTACCTTTGTGGTATCATTCATCTCCTTACTACGAGCGGGGAGTCTCCCTGCTCGCTCTCGATCCTAAGCCAATGCATTGGACCCAACTCCTCTCTGACCGCCGTCTGGGTGCAGACCGCGCAGAGCGCCCCCAGTCGCGGGGCTGGGCACGAAGCGACTTCGAGCGGGACTATGACCGCTTAGTCTTCTCGCCTGCCTTCCGTCGCCTACAGAATAAGACGCAGGTCTTCCCTCTGCCTGGGAACATCTTCGTGCACAACCGCCTGACGCATAGCCTCGAGGTGAGCTGCCTCGGGCGCTCGCTGGGTAATATCGTCGGGGAGGTGCTCTCCGAGCGCTATCCCACCGACCGTGAGACGCCCTTCCGCTCGGGTATCAGTGCCATTGTCAGCGCTGCGTGTCTGGCGCACGATATGGGGAATCCCCCCTTCGGACACAGCGGAGAGCGTGCGATCAGCGCTTACTTCGGTGAAGGCCCAGGGAAGCGCTGGGAGCCTTTGGTACGTGCCGAGGGCGGACGCTGGGAGGACTTCCTCTACTTCGAGGGGAATGCGAATGCCTTCCGCCTCCTGACACATCAGTTCCGTGGTCGCCGTCCTGGGGGCTTCGCTCTGACGTATAGCACGGTGGCGAGCATCGTGAAGTATCCCTATAGTAGTCTCTTGGCAGGAGGGAAGAGTAAGTTCGGCTTCTTCGCCACCGAAGAGGAGACGATGAAGGAGGTCGCCACAGAGCTGGGGCTCGAGCGACGCACCGCCTCGGCACTGAGCTATGCCCGCCATCCGCTGGTCTACCTCGTGGAGGCCGCAGACGATATATGCTATCAGATCATGGATATCGAGGATGCCGCGAAGCTCCACATCCTGAGTCGTGAGGAGGCACAGGGACTGCTCTCGGCCTTCTTCTCCGAGGAGGAGCTGCGGGAGGTGCAGCAGAGCCTTCGGCATATCACCGATCCCAACGAGCAGACGGCTTACCTGCGCTCCAAGGTCATCAACCTCTTGGTCGAGGAGGCTGCAGGTATCTTCCTCGATGCCGAGCAGGCGATCCTCGCGGGGACCTTCTCCGGTAGCCTCATCCATCACCTCGAGCCACGCACGAAGGCAGCCTACGAGGCCTGTAGCCAGACAGCCTATGCCCGCATCTATCGGGCTCGCGAGGTCGTCGACGTCGAGCTCGCAGGGCATCGTATCTTCACCGCCCTGCTGGATCAGCTCCTTGAGGCACAGCTTCACCCCGACTACCAGTACAGCCGCACGCTCCTCAGTCGCGTAAGTAGCCAGTATGAGATGGGGCAGCCCACGATGTACGGACGCATCCAGAGCACGCTGGACTATATCTCGGGGATGACGGATATCTATGCCCTTGACCTCTATCGCCGCATCACGGGGATGAACCTCCCTGCGGTCTAAGCGCTCGCTTCTTCTCTTTGTACCTATGTATAAATAGGGTGTAGAGGCTATAATGACTACCTTTGCACCGTCATCCGACACAATCCACATATATCTCCACGATATCATACATCCCATCATGTCTATCAATAAGCTATATCCCCTGACCTTCGAGCCTCTCTTGAAGGAAGTCATTTGGGGCGGCAGTGCTATCCGCCCATTCAAAGGCCTTACTCCCGACGATAAGAAGGTCGGTGAGAGCTGGGAAATCTCTCACGTCGACGACAATTACTCCGTCGTCGCAGCTGGCCCGCTCGCTGGGAAGAACCTCGACGAACTGATCCTTACCTACGGCGAAGAGCTCGTCGGTAAGAGCGTCCTCGAGCGCTTTGGCCGTCGCTTCCCCCTGCTCATCAAGTTCATCGATGCTCGCGACTACCTCTCTATCCAGGTGCATCCCGATGATGCCCTCGGTCTCAAGCGTCACAATTCCTTCGGGAAGACCGAGATGTGGTACGTCATCAATGCGACCCCAGGGGCTAAGCTCTATAGCGGCTTCGCCGTGCAGTCTTCGCCCGAGGACTACGTGCGCCGTATCGAAGAAGGTACCATCGTCGAGGCACTCGCCGAATATGAAGTGAATGCTGGTGATGTCTTCTTCCTCCCCGCAGGTCGTGTCCACGCTATCGGTGCAGGCTGCTTCATCGCTGAGATCCAGCAGACCTCCAATATCACCTACCGTATCTACGACTACGATCGCACGGATGCCGCAGGCAACAAGCGTGAGCTTCACACCGAGCTGGCGAAGGACGCCATCGACTATCACCTCGAGGACGACTACCGCACGGCTTACACGCCTCAGGTAGATGCTCCCGTAGAGCTGGTATCTTGCCGCTACTTCGAGACGAACCTCCTCGACCTCGATGCGCCACTCGCTCGCGACTGGTCTAAGCTGGATAGCTTCGTCATCTACATCTGTATGGAGGGTGGCGTGCGTCTGACGGATGCTGACGGCACGGTCGTCGAGCTGCATCAAGGTCAGAGCGTACTCGTCCCAGCTTCCAATCCTTCGCTCACCCTCACACCCGTGGGCAAGGTCAAGCTCCTCGAGACCTACATCCCCGCAGCTAAGTAAGCGCTTGCAGCTATGGCTAAGCGACTCTTCTACCGCATCAAGGAGGTGGCGCACCAGCTCGGTGAGCCCGTCTCGACCGTCCGCTACTGGGAGAGTGTCTTCCCGCAGGTATCGCCTCACATCTCCCCTAAGGGCGTGCGGCAGTACACCGAGCGGGATATCGAGACGCTACGCACCATACAGCTCCTCCTGCGAGAGAAGGGGATGACGATCGAGGGGGCGAATGCCCAGCTTCGCGTCCGTCAGTCCTCACTCGAGTCGCGCGCCGATACGCTACTCCGCCTACGGCAGATCCGTCAGCAGCTCGATGAGCTGCGTAAGGCACTCGGCTAATCGCCCCTTGCCATAGTCAGCTGAATAGCCGATAAAAAACATAAGCCCGTGCTCCCACATCTGGGGGCACGGGCTTAGGCTTTTGTGGCGCTTAGTGGAGCCTATGCTTTAGCAAAGAGACGTAGGCTGTGCACCTTGTGGCGGATGGAGAGCGTATTGATGAGCGCTGTGATGAGGAAGATGCCGACACCGATGAGGGCGGTCGTGCCAAGCCCTCCGCTCACTTCGTCAGAGAGCAGACGCTGGGCTGCCTCGATATAGTACCCACGGGCATAGGCCACAGCGACGAGACTAAGGCCGAGGACAGCACACTGCACGAGGAGCGTCAGTGCGATGTAGGGGCGGATGACGGCACTACGCGTGTAGCCGAGCAGCAGGAGATCCTCGATCTGTCGCGTATTCTTCTGCAGGAGCAGGTATATCGAGAGTAGGAGCAGATAGACCGAGAGGGTGGAGATGAGTACCCCGATAGCTAAGACAAGCCCCGCGAGGAGTCGCAGGAGGTACATTGATTCGCCCGATGCGAGGCGCTCGCCTTCGCTCTCATAGTGGTGGTCACGCAGGTAGAGCGTGATGGCTGGATCGGAGGGGCTCTTGACCTCGACGATGAGGCGTGTCGAGGGGGCTTCGGCACCAGGTGCCAAGCGTTCGTTCATCGCCTCAAGGAAGGGTAGGGGGACGAGTAGCGTATTGAGGCGGTTGGAGAAGCCTACGATACGGCCACGTAGCTGGACCTCTTCGCCAGCACCCGAGAGGTCGAGCTGAAGGGGAAGGCTACTCATCGTCGCCTCGGAGAGAAGCGGAAGGCCCTGGCTCTGCGCGAAGGCAGAGTTGTACAGCCCGAGGTAGTTGCGTGGGATGATGATCGGCACTTCATCGCTATTCGGATCGTACTTCCAGTCCTCGGCCTTCACGTCGAGGAACTCTTCGGGTACGGCTTCGAAGAACATATAGGTCGACATCCCGATGCCGAGCGTCAGGCCAGCCGACACACGGAACTTCGAGGGGAGGAAGCGCCCGACACGCAGGGCAAAGTCTTGCTTCGATAGCTCTTCGATTTCGCTGGCGGAGAAGCTGTTGCTCTTCTTCCCGCTGAAGATGCCGCCGCGTACCTGCTTGCTGATGATGATGTAGTCGCCCTTCATGAAGCGGTCCTTCGCACCGAGGACGCTCGTCGCATCTTGGTAGAACTGGCACCCGAGTAGGATGATCGCCATACCGATGAGGTTGGCGACGAAGAAGCCGAAGAGCTGCAGTGGGCTGATATGACGGCTCAGCAGGCGTATGACAAGTCTATTCATAGGGCTATAGCTGGTAGGTGTGGTGATACTCCAGCGGTAGGTGCTTGCCTACGGAGGTGACGATGACGGAGGCGCCTTGGGCGGTGGCTTCGGCGGTGATGAGCCCTGCGAGCGTACGGCCATTCGCCTCATCGAGGTGGCTGATGGGCTCGTCGAGGAGGAGGAAGTCGAAGGGCTGACAGAGTGAGCGGATAGCGGCAAGGCGCTGCTGCTGCCCGAGGGACAGCAGGCGTGCGGGGCTCTTGAGCTTGTCGGCAATACCGAGTGCCTCGAAGTAGCCCTCAATAGTCTGGCGGTCCTTATGCCCTGTGAGTTGGTTCTTGATCCACACGTTGTCCCAAGCCGTTAGCTCGCCGAAGAGGCGCATATCCTGGAAGAGGAAGCTCAGGGATTCACGTCGGATGCGCCCCCAGGCTGAGGCGGAGAGTGCGCGGATATCTTGTCCGTCGAAGGCGATGCGCCCCGAGTAGTCGCCACGCCAACCGTAGACGAAGCTACAGAAGGACGACTTACCAGCGCCGGAAGAGGCTTCTATGAGATAGTGCTTGCCTCGCTCGAGGCTGAGCTCCTGTCGCCAGACCTCGGAGACGAGATCGGTACGCTCACGGAAGACCTCGGGTAGGACTTGGGAGAGGGTGATTTGCTGCATGGAGAGATGGACTATACTTAGTCGCTTGTATTCTTGGGGGAGGGAAAATGCGGGTCTGTGCGACTGCACCCCCGTGATTATCAACGTGCAAGATATGGATTATCGGCTTATGATGCAAGAATAATGCAGTGGAAGGGTGGTGCGAACCCCATCACGGGGATTCTTCTTGCCCTGCGGAGCAAAATCTACATTCCCGTGAAGAAAAAGGGAGCTTCCCGTAGTGCATTTCCTCTGTCTATGCACGTAGTCTTAAAGACCAGGTACGTAAATCCCAAAGACTACGTACGTAGATTTTAGAGCCACGCACGTAGATCAAACTTATCAGCTATTCGTCAGCAACTTTTATTCGTACTCATAGGAAATCATTTGACTACTGCTTCCTGCTTTTCTCTCCGAAGGGATGGACTCCGAAGTGGCGCTACCGTATGATGCTTGAGCGCAAATAGTCTTATCTTGGTGCCATAAAGCACGCGAGGCCCGAAGCAGAGATGCTTCGGGCCTCGCATATTTGATACAGCTGAGCTGTGAGCTACGAGCGGCGCAGCACGCGAGCGTAGGCGAAGGACGTGATCAGGAAGTAGACCAGCGCCTGTACCCACAGCGTGATGTACTGCGGTAGGATGTCGGAGAGCTGTGCGCCCATACTGCTCACGGCGACGAAGGCTTGGACGCCTGGCGTCGAGGGGATGAGATAGCCCAGCGCGCGCAGGGGGCCAGGGATAGCCGACAGAGGCCACGACAGCCCCGTGAGGAAGAGGAAGGGCACCGAGGTGAAGACCCAGAGGATCATCGCCTTCTCACGGTGGCGCGTCAGGAGACTGCAGCCGAGAGAGAAGAAGATCATCGCCAGGATCATCGGCAGGAAGAGCAGCACATAGGTCGTGAAGTCCGTCAGCTGTGGTAGGCCGAAGAGCCAGGGTGCGACGACCAGCGTGAAGAGCGACGTCACCGAGTAGAGGGTGAAGTAGCAGATCGCACGACCTATGAGGAGGCGCATTACGCTGACGTAGTGCCCGCCGACGTACTGCACGGGTGTGCTCAGCCCGCCACGCTCACGCTGCGTACCCGACATCATCGCGATGCCGATGAGGAGCGTCTGCTGGATGATGAGCACCAGCACCCCAGGCAGGAGGAAGCCTTGGAAGCCCCCTTGCGGGTTGTAGGGTACGACCCATTCGCTCTCGATAGGGCGGACGGAGATACGTGTGGCTTCGCTGGAGGGACCGTGGTGGCGCTCCGCTTCGATTTCGCGCCCCATCGTCAGCGCTACCTCGGTCGTCGCCAGAGAGAAGGCCTTATAGTAGAGTGCAGAGACGAAGGTCGCATGCAGGTCGACGTGCGCTTGGCGCCCGCTCATCAGCATACGGTCGAAGTCTTCGGGGATAATCAAGATGCCGTAGGCGCGCTCCTCCCCGATGAGGCGGTAGGCCTCTGACTCCCCAGCGACATGAGCCACCACACGTACATCGGGCGAAGCATCGACACGGCGGATGAATTCGCGTGAGTGTGCCGTGTGGCTCTTGTCGATGACGACCAGTGGTGCCTCCCGCACGACTTCGCTCCCATAGAGGGCGGAGTAGAGGAAGGGATAGGCGAAGGGGACGACGAGGAAGAAGAGGATAGCCCCGCTGTCTGCGAAGATATGACGGAACTCCCTGAGGCAGACCTGCCAGAGGTCACTCATGCGGAGTCTGAGAGATCGGATGATATTCATAGAAGCATCAAGCGATATAGCCGACATTCAGGAGGTACTTCCTCAGACGAGGTAGCATGATGAGCGGCAGGAATATGAAGGCGAGTAGCCCGATATATTGGGGGAGCGAGTCAGCGAAGGGTGCCCCGATGAGCGCCTGATTGATCCCTATGCGGAAGTAGTAGCGCAGGGGGAAGATATAGGCCAGCGCCTGCATCGGTGCGATCATCGAGCTCACGGGGATACTCATCCCCGAGATCGAGAAGGACAGCATCCCGAGGAGGCTACCGAGGCTCATGCCCATACGGAGCACGGGGATCAGCGAGATGAAGAAGATACCGAGGGCCTGAGCTGCCAGCACGAGGAAGAGCATAGCAAGTGCCATCGGTGCCCAGCCCGACTGCAGGGGATAGCCCATCCAGCCGTAGAGGATGCCCTGGATGATCCAGCCCGAGAGGACGAAGAGGATGGTCTGCGGAAGGAGCTTGCCGATGAGCGCACGGCTCATCGAGCCCTTAGCCAGACGAAGCCATTCGCTCGCCGTACCGCGCTTGATCTCGAGACCAATGCTGTACGAGGTGAGGAGTAGGATCATCAGCTGCAGGATACCCGGGAGGATCGTCGTGGTGAGGTAGGCCGAATAGTTCAGCCAAGGGTTACTCATCACTTCATTGCGCACGACGATGGGCTGCACGGTAGCCATGATCTCCTCCATCGTCTTGCCCTTGGCTTGGCCGGTCTGAAGGCCGACTTTGGCCGAAGCAAGCTCGGAGAGCATCTTCATATCGCGGAAGGTGAAGCTCCCTGCCATCAGGTAGGCGCTATTGGTATAATAGTGGAGCTTGGGCTGACGTGCCGATCCCGCACCTGCCTGCAGGCCGGAGGGGATGTGGAAGATCGCATAGACCTCCCCACGGCGCATCGCTTCGAGCGCCTCGGACATCGAGGCTGCTTCGAGGGCTACCTTAGAGCTCTGGAAAGCATCGAGGCTACGTGTGAGGGCACGCGAGGTAGCGGTGTGGTCTTCGTCCACGACCGCTACAGGCATATTGGTCGGGAGTCCTCCGCCCATCATGTAGAGGAGCATTAGGGTGACCAAGAGCGGTGCCCCGAAGATGGCGAAGAGGTAGATAGGGCGCGTCGTGAGGTAGCGGAGTTCGCGCCTCAGTACGGCACCCAGACCTGTCTTGGGGGTTGACATCTTAGAGCTGACCCTTGTCAAGTACGATCGTCATACCCGCCAGCAGACCTTCGACAGGCTGGGTGGGCTGAGCAGTTACTTCGAAGGTGCGCAGGTCGTGCTGGTCGCGAGGCTTCGTAGCCTTCCACGTGGCGTAGTTCCCCATGTCCTTCATCTTCGAGACAGTCAGCTCGACCTTCTTACCGCCGAGGGCTGGGATGGTGCCGTGGAGCTTACTGCCCTGACGCAGGCCGGCGAGCTTGTCTTCACGTACGGCGAAGAGGACACGCACGGCGCGGTAGTCGGAGATGTTCATGATAGGGGCGCCCGTACCTACGAGCTCGCCCTGATGAGGGTAGATCTCGGAGATGATACCGTCGACGGGAGCGATGAGCGCACCCTCCTTGAGGTAAGCGTCGACCTCGGTGATAGCACCTGTGGCACGCTCGACGAGGGCCTGTGCAGCCCACTTGTCCTCACGCTGAGCACCGTTCATCGCCATGTCGTACTGGCTGCGAGCAGCACGCTCGGTAGCACGCATTGCGTTGAGCTGAGCGGTGGCTTCGTCGTACTTCTGTGCGGGGAGGACGCCTTCCTTGTAGAGGCGCTCGACGCGCTCGAAGCTCTTCTCAGCGACCTCGAGGCCAGCCTTAGCCTTCTGCCACATCTCGTAGGCGCCTTCCTTCTGTTCCTTACGAGCACCAGCCTGTGCCTTCTGGCTTTGGGCTTCGGCAGCGGACTTAGCGGCCTGAGCCTGCTCGAGCTTAGCGAGGACTTCGGGCGAATAGATGCGCACGAGGGTGTCGCCACGATGTACGCTCTGGCCTTCGCTGACGAGGAACTCGGTGATACGACCTGGGACCTTGCCCGCGATGCGTACTTCATCGACCTCTACTTGGCCGGTGATGATATCCTCCTTCTCACCGAAGAAGATGAAGCCTGAGAGGGCTAAGAGGACCATAGCTACGACGACGATACCGACGCCGAAGATGATACTTTTCTTGGACGATGCATTGGCAGCCTCGTTCTGCGTGGGCTGCTGGGTGGGTTGTGTACTCATTGTTTTATAGGGCAAGGATATTCTTCAGTTTGCTTTCGGAGAGGAGGACGCGGATCTGCGCGTCGATGAGACTGTCTTGTGCACTCATCCAGGCGGTCTGCGCCATGGTGTAGTTGAGCAGGGGTATGACGCCTTCCTTGTAGCCGACTTCGGCGTAGCGCATGTTCTCACGCGCCATCTCGACAGCCTTGAGAGCCGTCTGGTAGGCACGGCGAGCATCGTCAGCGGTGCGGAGTGCCTGCTTCATCTGCAGGGTGATCTTACTGCGGGCTTCGGCGAGCTCGAGCTGCTTGACGCGGTGCTCAGCCTTAGCCTGACGACGGCGGAAGGAGCCTGAGAAGAGGTCGGAGATGGGTACCTGAAGCATCGCGCCGAGGTAATACTGTCCGCCAAATTCCTTCTTCGGGCCATTGAAGCTATTGGGATTCGTAGCCGAATAGCTGGCGAAGCCGTAGACCTTAGGCAGGAGCTCTGCCGTCTCCATACGCACGCGCTTGCTATAGATGGTATCGACCATACGCAGGGAGCGTACTTCGCTGCGGCGCTCGACGGCGGCGGGAAGGTCCTCTGCCTGCAGGCGCTCGGTAGGAGCGGGGAGGGCAAGCTCGATCTGTCCTTCGTCTGCCAGATGGATCTCAGCAGAGGATTCCAAGCCGCAGAGGTCAGCCAGGAGCATCTTCGAGAGCTCGAGGCCATTCTGTACCTGACTGCGCTTGACCTCGGCTTCGCTGAGCTTGGTGCGGACGGAGAGGCCGTCGGCCTTCGTCGCTACACCCGCTGCGATGGAGGCATCTACGTCATGCACAGTCCGCGTCAGTAGGGTTACGAGCTGGTCGAGTAGGCGCGACTTGCTGTCGAGGGAGATGATCTGCCAATAGGTCTCATCGACCTTCGTCTCGATCTCCGTAGCAGCTGTCTCACGGAGGTTATCCTGCAGCTGCTCGGCGAGCGAGGCCATCTGATAGCCTGTGGTGATCTTACCTCCGAGGTAGATGGGCTGGATGGCGGTGACGTTGGCCACCCATACGTTGCGCAGGTCGACGGTGCCGAGGTGACGCAGACGATCGGGGATGAGGAAGTTGAAGGAGCCCAGGGGCTTGTCCCAGTCGATGAGGTGGAATTCCTTCTGCATGTGCAGGTAGGCTCCGCGAGCCGTCACCTGAGGGAAGAACTTCGTGAAGACCTCTTGCTTGCGGGCGTGGGCAGCTTCGCGCTCGGCGTCCTTCTGCTGGAGCACCCGGCTGTGGGTCTTGGCCATTGCACGGCACTCGTCGAGGGTGAGCTTCTCTTGGGCAGAGAGCAGCGACGTGCTGGCCACGAGCCCAGTGAGGAGGAGGGCTATACGCTTGGTGCGTACTGATAAACGTAGATCCATTATAGCTATTTCTTATTCTTACTTAGTCTTGGGTGGGCTCGCGCTTGATCTGGCAGGTGATGCGGCCGAGCGCTTGGCGGATATTCTTCTTCGGGTGCATGATGATCTTCGCAGGCTGGAGGGTCGCTTCGGTGACCTCCTCGGGGGTGTTCATCAGCTTGCCTTGGACGAAAGGCATAAGTGTGCCTATCTCTCCAAGGTCGACGCCGACGCCTTGCTCGAAGCTCGTACATACGACCTCGGCGAAGGCGTGCAGAGCGGACTCTACATCGATGCGGGAGAGCGAACAGATATTGCTGATCTGCTCCATCACTTGGTTGATGCTTAGCTTCTCGCGCTTCGTAGGATAGGCGTAGTAAAGCGTCTTGCCGGCGCGAAGGCCCTGCTTAGATACCTTACTCTTTATCTCAAGAGTCATCATATTTCTTATTGTTTTTTTTGGTGACCTATGTGTGGTGAATAAAATTGCCTTACATAGGTGGTTCGTTATGCAAAGGTAAGTAACAAAATGTTATCAACCAAATATTCATTGCTTTTCTCCGCTTTTCTCTCGTCTTTTCCCTTGCCTACCAGCTCCTCCCTCCGAGGATGGGCGATGCTCAGCTCTTATTGATGCGCTGTCTTTCCCTCGCTGAGCGTGAAAGATTTGCCGTGACTACTGCTCAGGATTTTCCTTTTTGATGCTTAATGTGCTGTGTGATAGTGTGGATTGAAAATCCAAGATTTGCCAAATGACTTGGTGAAGAATTGCCGGAATTGTGCTGTGTCTCCTCTTGGAGCTTCGGTGTTATGCCTCCGAGAAGGGGGGATGGAGTGCCTTCGCCTGTGCCGTCGTCGGAGTCTCATTAGCAGGGGAGAGCTACCGCTATTGGGGCGGGAGTCTCTTGTGTCTTCATTGACTTGAGAGGGCATTCCTATGCAGGGTGAGTTCCACGCTACCGAAGGGAAAGTTTCCACGGCATAGAGGTAAAGCCACGAACGAGTATAGCATTACTTCTGTCTACGTGCCTGGATCTAAAATCTACGCACGTGGATCTTAGAGTTTACGTGCGTGGATGATAAATCTACCTACGTAGATAAGCGAAATGCACTATACGAAGTCTATTATTTGACTATTGCGATGGCGCTTTTTCTCAGCGTGTGTGAGGGGTGAAGCTGTATAGGAAGGGACTGCGCGACTTAGGTGGAAGCGACTCGGTTGGGTGGAAGATAATGCTCTGAATAGGGCTGTTGGGTGGCTTGAAAGTGGGGGATCAGTGGCCAGACGAAGGCGAGTAGGGTAGGCTATTCTCGCAGGCTTTACCCTTCGAATTAATTGTGTCGTGTGCGATATATGTAGGATTTGTATTACCTTTGCAGTGGAAACAGATCATCAGCTATAAGGAAGGAATAGACTCTATGAACGGGGCGGTCTTATCAAGCTGCTCGATACCTCTTGCTTTCTCGCTAAGTAGCTCTAAGGAGCGCCCTGATGCTCTTACTCCCAGTAGTACTTTACATTAAATAGATTCAGCTATGTCAATCAAGGTTTTGTACACGACTTCGGCTCGTGTCGAAGGTGGCCGCCGCGAAGGCCACGCCGTAAGTAATGATGGTGTACTCGATGTACAGCTTCGCTCGCCCAAGGAACTCGGTGGTCAGGGCGGTGGTACCAACCCCGAGCAACTCTTTGCAGCTGGCTATGCCGCCTGCTTCGATAGCGCCCTTGGGCTCGTCCTGCGCCAGAGCAAGCTCCATGCGAAGACGGCCGTCACTGCAGAGGTCAGCCTCGGTGAGAATGGTGAAGGAGGCTTCGGCCTCGCTGTCAAGCTCCGTGTCGAGGTCGATGGTATCGATCGTGAGGCTGCACAGCAGGCTGTGGAGCGTGCCCATCAGGTATGCCCCTACTCCAACGCGACGCGCGGTAAC
Organism: Porphyromonas sp. KLE 1280; assembly: GCF_000700805.1. Lineage (NCBI taxonomy): Bacteria > Pseudomonadati > Bacteroidota > Bacteroidia > Bacteroidales > Porphyromonadaceae > Porphyromonas > Porphyromonas sp. KLE 1280. Next base: position 892,742 of record NZ_KL362962.1, on the reverse strand, counting down.
ATCGACGTAACCCTCGAGCTCGTCTAATGCTCGCTACGCTCCCGACGAGCAAGACGCAGCACGCCTTTCGTATCCTTCTCGGGCTCTTCCTCCTCTATGCGGGGATCAGCCACATGACCTTCCGCCGTGCGGACTTTGTGGCGCAGGTGCCCGACTGGCTCACGATGAGCAAGGACTTCGTCGTGCTAGCCTCGGGTGTCGTCGAGATGCTCTTAGGGCTCTCGCTCGTGGTGCTCTATCGTCAGCGCGTGTGGGTCGGGCTGGTCGTAGCGATCTTCTTCGTGGCGATCTTCCCTGGCAACATCCATCAGTACACGGAGGGGATCAGCGCCTTCGGGCTCGATACGGATACGAAGCGCTTGGTGCGCCTCTTCTTCCAGCCACTGCTGGTCCTCTGGGCTCTGTGGTCCACAGGGGCGCTCAAGGCTCTATGCCAGCGCTCTAAGTGCTAAGCTCTATCTCTCAACTCTAATCTGCGGCGTAGCCCATAGGTGCCGAAGGAGTAGCCTCCCTCGGTGCCTATGGGGTGTGCATTCTTCGAAGATATATACATCGTATGTCCTCACCTTCACTCCTTCTGGAGGATCAGCTTTGCTTCCGCTTCTACACCGTCGTCCGGCTGATCACACGGCTCTACCAGCCTCATCTTGACCGTCTGGGGCTGACCTATCCGCAGTACCTGGTCTTGCTCGTCCTGTGGGAGCAGGACGGGGTGCCCCTCAGTCACATCGTAGATCGTCTGGGGCTGAATACGAATACGCTCACGCCTCTGCTGAAGCGCCTCGAGGCGGCGGGCTTCGTCACGCGTACGCGTGGTACGGTCGATAGTCGGCAGGTGATCCTCTGTCTTACCCCTCAGGCGAAGGCCTTGCGTGAGGAGGCTGAGGATATCCCTTCGCTCTTCTCCTGCAAGCTGCGAGATGCAGGCTGTGCCGAGGGCGAACTATCGGCACTCCATGAGCAACTCGATCATCTGATCTCACGCTTGGAGACTGTCACTCAGACCGCAGGAGTATAGCTCTCTTCAATAGGGATAAAGCACCCCGCCCCACACCGTAAGCCTGATGGCTCGTGGTGTGGGGCGGGGTGCTTTGTATGGATTATGGGCGGTGTGGGGCGCGCTTACTTGCGGTAGTCCTGCTCGATGTAGTCGATGAAGGCCTTGTTCACCAGGTGCGAGCCGCCAGCGGTGGGGTAGTTGCCGCTGAAGTACCAGTCGCCAGGGTGACCAGGGATCGCCGTGTGAAGACCCTCCAGGCTCTGGAAGACCAGCTCGACCTCGGCCTGAGTGCCTACGGGACGAAGGAGCTCGACCATCTTGCGGGAGATCTCTTCGGGCGAGAAGGGAGCGTAGATCGCCTTGACGACATTCTCCACGTGCTCGTTGTGCGAGACGCTCTCCAGCTCACGCGCCTTCTGATACTGCTCCTCGAGGAGATGCTGCATACCTCGCTCTTCGATGAGGGCGATAGCGGCGCGGAAGGCGATGAACTCCTTCATCTTACTCATGTCGATGCCGTAGTAGTCGGGGTAGCGGACCTGTGGGCAGCTCGAGACGATGACGATCTTCTTCGGGCCCAGGCGGTCGAGGATACCGATGATACTCTGGCGAAGGGTCGTCCCACGCACGATGCTGTCGTCGATGACGACGAGGTTGTCCACGCCACGCTCTACGGTGCCGTAGGTGATATCATAAACGTGTGCTGCGAGCTCATTGCGGCTCTTACCCTCGGAGATGAAGGTGCGGAGCTTGATGTCCTTGATAGCGACCTTCTCAGTGCGGACGCGTGCGGAGAGGATCTCACGCAGGGCTTCGTCGGAGAGTGAAGGCGTGCTCTTGATCTGTCGGAGCTTCTCCTCAGTGAGGTGCTTGTCCATACCCTCGATCATGCCGTAGTAAGCGACTTCGGCGGTGTTGGGGATGAAGGAGAAGACCGAGTGGCGTAGGTCGCCACCGATGGCACGGAGGATAGCGGGCGTAAGCTGCTCACCGAGAGCCTTACGCTCGCGGTAGATGTCGACGTCACTACCACGGGAGAAGTAGATGCGCTCGAAGCTACAAGCCTGATCCCGCTTAGGCTGGATGATCTGCTCGGTGCGGACCTCGGCAGCGCGATTGACGAGGATAGCTTGCCCTGGGCGAAGCTCGGTGATCTGCTCGGCGGGGACGTTCATCACCGTCTGGATGACGGGGCGCTCAGAGGCCAAGACGACGACTTCATCGTCGATATAGTAGAAGGCTGGACGGATGCCGTGGGGGTCGCGCATGGCGTAGGTCTCACCGCTACCCGTCTCCCCGCACATGACGAAGCCACCGTCCCAGAGGGGGGCACACTGGCGCAGGACGTTCGCCAGATCGATGCGCTCCTCGATGTAGTGCGTGATATCCATGCCCGTGAGGCCGTGGGTACGACTCTCATTGAAGAGGCGCTCGACTTCGCGATCAAGGCGATGCCCGAGCTGCTCAAGCAGGATGTGCATGTCGGAGACGTGGCGGGGATGCTGCCCGACAGAGGTAATGGTGTCGAAGACGTTAGTGACGTTCGTGAGGTTGAAGTTACCGCAGATGGAGAGGCACTTAGCGCGCCAGTTGCTGCGGCGGATCATGGGGTGCACGTAGGTCAGGCCACTCTTGCCCGTCGTGCTATAGCGCAGGTGTCCCATGAGGCAGGAGCCAGCGAAGGGCAGGTAGCGCTCGGCATAGGCTGCATCAGCTAGCTTCTCTGCGGGGACGTCAACGAAGGAGGCGTAGACGGAGTTGAAGATCTCTTGGATGGCAGAGGCACCTTCGGCGCGCTCGCGGAAGAGATATTCGTCACCAGGAGCCGCGTGGAGCTTGACGACAGCGAGCCCAGCACCTTCCTGACCGCGGTTGTGCTGCTTCTCCATGAGGAGATAGAGCTTATTGAGGCCATACATCCAGGTGCCATACTTCTCTTGGTAGTAGGCGAGGGGCTTACGCAGGCGGATCATCGCCACGCCACATTCGTGCTTGAGGGGTTCCATTGAGTGAAGGGATAAATCTATGGAGTCGGTATAGAGGAAAGAAGTAAAGATGCGCATGCCTCCCGCAGCGGGGAGTATGCGCATCTTTGACTTATCTATTTGTGCATAGGAGGGTGCGGAGGATTAGCGCTTGCCTTGCTTCTGGGCTTTGCGCTGCTGCTCCTGCTGGAGGCGCTGAGCTTCCTCGAGGCGCTGCATCCACTTAGACTTCTTGCGGGGCTTCTTCTTGTTCTCTTCGAGCTGGCGGAGGAGCTTGTCCTCGTTGAGCGTCCAGCGGAAGGCGAAGTACTGCAGGATGGTGATGAGCGTAGAGACGAAGTAGTAGTAGCTAAGACCCGAGGCGTTCTGGTTGAACATGAAGAAGAACATGATCGCCATAATATAGGGCATCATCTTCATGCCGGCCATACCTTCGCCTGAGGGGCTCTGATTCATCGTGTAGCGCGTGTAGAGGATGTTCGTCACCGTCATCAGCACGCAGAAGAGGCTCAGGTGGTTGCCCAGGAAGGACGAGATGAGGGGGATGTTCGCATTCCACGAGATGACAGCATCATAGGTAGAGAGGTCGTCAGCCCAGAGGAAGCCCTGTCCGCGCAGTAGGATGGAGGTAGGGAAGTACATGTACAGCGCGATGAGGAAGGGCATCTGCAGTAGCATAGGCAGACAGCCGCTCATCGGGCTGGCACCAGCAGAGCGATAGAGATTCATCGTCTCGGTCTGACGCTTCATCATCTGATCCTGCTCCTTGCCAGGGTACTTAGCGTTGATGGCCTCGATCTGAGGACGCAGCACACGCATCTTCGCCTGCGACATATAGCTCTTGTAGGTGAAGGGCCAGAGAAGCATCTTGATGAAGAGCGTCATCAAGAGGATGATGATACCCCAGTTCGACAGGAAGCCAGAGAGGAAGGTCACCACGGGGATGATCAGATACTGGTTGATCCAGCGGAAGACGCTCATGCCGAGGTAGACGAGGTGGTCGAGGTGCAGGGCGTTTGCCTTGTCGACACCTTCGTCATAGCCCTTCAGGAGGTCGTAGTCGTTGGGGCCGAAGAAGAACATGAAGGGCACGACGGTCTCCGTCTCCTTGACAGAGATGGGGAAGGTCCCCTTGAAGTCGCCGGAGCGGACGTAGCCGCTACCTTCGCCCTCGGTCTTGAGGGCAAGCTTATTATCCTTGAAGCCCGTAGCCGAAGCGATCAGTACGGAGCTGAAGTACTTGTCCTTGAAGGCCACCCAGCGCAGCGTCTCTTGGATATCTTCGTTGGCTTCGCTGGTCGTCTCGAGACGGTCTACATCGCCCTGAGGGTAGTGGTAGTAGATACCGCTATACTGCCCCTCGAACTTCCAGGACTGCTCCTGCTGGGGGATGCGCTGACGCCACTCGATATCCTGCAGCGCAATGTTCACGGGGAGGAAGCGACGAAGCTCGTGACCGCGGATGGTGAAGTCCACGCGGTAGTCGGAGCTACGGAGCTTATATACGTAGTCGAGGTAAGCTGACTCGTCGAGCTGCATACGTAGGGTAGCAGTAGAGTCGGTGGCTTCGATGATGTCGAAGTTGGCATCAGCCGTGCTCACCATACGGTTGTCGAGCGTACGCAGGGGGAGGTCCAGACGCGTGTCGCCCTTACGGAAGAGGTGTACGGGTTTCTTCGACTGGTCGAGGTAGTCTGCGAGTACGGCTTCGACAGGGGCACCACCACGGGTGGAGATGGAGAGAGTGAGCTTCTCGTTCTTCAGTACGATGACCTTCTCTTCCTTAACCTGCTGGTAAGGGGGGAGGATGGGAGCACCCGTGCTGTCGAGGGCGGCGGTGTCAGCCGTGGCCTGTGGGGCAGCGGGCTGCTGGGCTACGACGTGGGTGGTATCCGCTGGTGGCGGTGTCTGCTGAGTCGGGTCGGGCTTGCTGAACCAGGTGAACCCGATGAGTACGGCCCCGATGAGTAGGGCTCCGATGAGTGTATTCTTATCCATTAATCTATACTATGCCTCCACACGCGCCAGTGGGGCGCTGGAGGCTGTGTGATACAGTCGCGGGGGGCTCTTAGGCCTGATGGCGCTCGCCACCGTGCTTGATCGCCTCCTTCACGAAGGCGAGGAAGAGCGGGCTGGGGTGGAGTACCGTGCTGCGGTACTCGGGGTGATACTGCACGCCGACATACCAAGGATGTCCGCTGAGCTCTACCGTCTCGACGAGCCCCGTGTCAGGGTTCTCCCCTGCACAGATCATACCAGCTGCTTCGTAAGCCTCGCGATACTGGCTGTTGAACTCGAAGCGATGGCGGTGACGCTCACGGATGAAGTCCGAGCCATAGGCGGCTGCGATCTTTGATCCTGGGCGCAGTACGCAGTCGTAGCCCCCGAGACGCATCGAGCCTCCGAGGTCGGAGATGCTCTTCTGCTCCTCCATGAGGTCGACGACCTTGTGCGTGGTCGTGGGGTCAATCTCCGTGGTGTGGGCATCGCTCCAGCCCAAGACGTTGCGGGCGAACTCGATGACCATACACTGCATGCCGAGGCAGATACCCAGCGTGGGGATGCCGTGCTCACGGGTATAGCGCAGGGCGACGAACTTCCCGTCGACACCGCGGGAGCCGAAGCCCGGAGCTACGACGACACCATCAACACCACCCAGCAGTTCGGCTACATTCTCTTCAGAGACCTTCTCGCTGTGTACGGAGATGAGGCGGAGCTTGCGACCGCTGTAGGTAGCAGCTTGCAGGAGCGCTTCGTCGATGGACTTGTAGGCATCCTGTAGCTCGACGTACTTACCGACGAGGGCGATGGTGACGAAGTCCTTGGCTTCTTCACGCAGAGCGAGGAACTTCTTCCACTCCTTCAGCTCGGGCTTAGCCTCGGGCGTGATACCGCTCTTCTTGAGCACGATCTCATCGAGATGCTGATCGCCGAGTGCCAAGGGTACCTGATAGATGGTGGGTACGTCGACACTCTGCACGACGGACTCTGCTGAGACATTGCAGAAGAGTGCGACCTTGCGGAGGATGTCGCTGCTGAGTGTGTGCTCAGTACGCAGGACGAGGATATCGGGCTGGATACCGACCTCCTGGAGCTGCTTGACGGAGTGCTGGGTGGGCTTGGTCTTCACTTCGCCAGCCGCAGCGATATAGGGGACGTAGGTCAGGTGGACGCACAGGCAGTTCTGCCCGAGCTCCCACTTGAGCTGTCGTACGCTTTCGAGGAAAGGGAGGGATTCGATATCGCCGACGGTACCACCGATCTCGGTGATGACGAAGTCGTACTGCTTTTTGAGGCCAAGGAGCTTGACGTTGCGCTTGATCTCGTCGGTGATATGGGGGATGACCTGTACGGTCTTGCCGAGGTAGTCGCCCTTACGCTCCTTGCGGATGACGTTTTGGTAGATACGCCCGGTGGTGATGTTGTTGGCTCGTGAGGTCGCTATATCGAGGAAGCGCTCATAGTGTCCGAGGTCCAGGTCGGCTTCGTGCCCGTCATCGGTGACATAGCATTCGCCGTGCTCGTAGGGGTTGAGGGTGCCTGGGTCAATGTTGATGTAGGGGTCGAACTTCTGTATCGTGACGCTGTAGCCACGTGCCTGTAGGAGCTTGCCAAGAGAGGCAGCTACGATCCCCTTGCCTAAGGAAGAGACGACGCCCCCCGTGACGAAGATGTACTTTGTTTCCACTATGCGCTATTATATATCGGATGAAGCGTACTCCAGCTATGGCCACACGACCCCCTTGCCTTGCAGGGGGTAGGGACGAGCAGATAAGTACTCCACCCAAGTTACCCTGCAAAGATACGCTTTTTACCCGCTATGCCCTCCGCCTTAGAAGCGGAAGCCCAGGGAAAGGCCCATGTTGAAGAGATAGGATTGGTATTTGAGGTTCGAGACCTTCACGTTGTTATCCGTCTTGTTGTCAAAGGTGAAGACAGCTTGCTCCGTCATGCTTAGGAGCTCGCTGCGGACAGCCTCTTCGAGGACAGCATGGCTGACATCATCGAAGTTCGCGGTGAAGCCCCCTCGAGCGAAGCCGCGTCCGACACCGAGGATGTGCCAGTCTAAGACGATGTTCTTCCGTCGGCCGAAGAGCCATTGTGCCCCGATGTTAATGCCGAAGGAGTGCATCGTGGCACTGCCATTGTAGCGCACGTCGAAGAAGTTCGTCCCACTGCCTACCATATGATGGTGTACATACATACGCTGGTGGGAGAATTCGCTGTGCTGGGCGCGGTAGTACGCTTCCATATAGAAGCCATGCCCCATGCCCCCGTTGAGATAGCATCTTATCTGAGGAGAAGCGGCTATATACCTCGGCTGCTCGGGAGAGAAGACGAAGGAGTTGCTCATGAAAAAGGGATTGGTGTGGAAAGCACCTGACTGCTTCTCCGTAGCCCCGTTAGGGGAGAACTCGAGGGAGAGCTGTGCACTAGCGCCTCGTGTGATGAGACGCTCGACCTTGAGGTTGAGGTGCCCCAGGATGTCGTTGAAGGGGTTAGTCTTGATGATGGTCTTCCCATCAACGAGGGAGTAGAGCTGTGGGAGGTCAGTCTGTGGAGTCTGCGCCAGCATCGGGAGCGAGCCGAGGCCGAGCATAAGAGCTATAAGTGTCCTTCGCATAATTGATGGCGTGTGTGTAGAACGTGCTTGGGATGAGATAAATGAGTGCCTTAGAAGCGGAAGCCGATAGAGAGCCCCATGTCGAGGACGTAGGTTTGGTATTTGATATTGGTTATTCTTACCGTATGGCCCTCTTTGTTGTAGGAGATCTCAGCATCCCTCCCATCGTTGGGCAGGCTTCCTCGGAAGGCTTCTTCGAAGTTATTACGGTTGGCTGGTGGGATGAAGCTCCCGTAGAGATCCCCTCGGACGAAGCCACGGCCGATCCCAGCGATGTACCAGTCTAAGACGATATTCTTCCGACGGCCAAAGAGCCACTGCGCCCCGATACCAAAGCCGACGGCATGCATCGTGGAGTGACCATTATAGTTTAGCCGAGCATCGTCAAGAGCACTCCCATACATTGCTGTGGATCTCATCACTTGATCATTGAACTCATTGCGCTGGAAGTGATAGTACGCATGTATGTAGAAGCCATAGCCCAGCCCATCATTGAGATACCATCTTATCTGGGGTGAAAAGGCGATGTACTTCGGCTGGTAAGGGTAGAGGGCGGTGTTGCTGATCACAGGAGCGACATTATGGAAGGCTCCTATCTGCTCGCCATTACTATTCCCAGGGGAGGAGAAGACGGAGAACTGTGCGCTAAGCCCATCGGTAATGATGCGCTCGATCTTGAGGTTGAGGTTCCCGAAGATGTCGCTGAAGGGATTGGTCTTTACGATGGTCTTCCCATCGAGGAGCGAATAGGCCTGTGTGGGGTCTGGTTTGGGTGTCTGCTGCGCCAGCACGGGTAGCGAGCCGAGAGCAAAGAGCAGAGGGGTAAGTCTCTTGATCATAATGGATAGAGGTATAGATCGTGTCGTATTGTACCGCTAAATTAGTGAATTCAGGGAGTTTTTTCTGCAGGTATTTTGATGTGACGTAAGTCGTCGGGGGAAAGGGCATTGCGGGGAGGGTAAAAGGACCCAGTATTGGTCGCTGTTCCAACCACTATTAGGTTGTTGCTCCGGGTAGGGATAAAAGTTGCGGATGAGCGGTAGATAAGTTTGGTCTACGTATGTGGCTTTAATATCTACGTACGTGGATATTTGGATTTGCGTGCTTGGTCTTTAAGACTACGTGCGTAGATAGAAGAATATCACTACGTGAAGGCGCTTTTCTTCACGAGAATGACGCTTTTCCTTCCACTGAATAAGAGGAATACTCGCGATAAGGCGAAGGACTTGTGTATCACTTCTGAGAGACCTATCGGGGAGCTGGGCGTGCGATACCTTAGCACAATAAGTAGGGGTTAGGACTCTATGCAACAGGCTCAGTACTGGTAACTACTGGTGACCAGTACTACTTCGCTCGGTGACCAGTACTGGTTGCTTTTACCTCAAGATACGACGAGCTGGCAGAGGGCTGTGAGCACTCTGCGAAATCTCGGGTGAAAGAGGTGGGGGTTATTCCTCGGGGAGGAGTGGTTCACCGAGGTCGCGTAGACCTTCGATGAGGTAGGGGCGTGTGATGTCCCGTGGCTTGAGGATCTCCCGATCCCAGGTGATGAGGTCGATGTCCACGGGGATGGCTTCGGGGTGCTTCTTGCGCTGCTCGGGGGTACGGCCTGTACGACGCTCCAGAGCCTTGAGGTGTGTGGCGAAGGTCTCCAGCTCCATGCTTGTCTCCCCTACGGCGACTTGGTCGGTGAAGAGCGCATCGGAGAGCCCGAAGCTGATGGGGGCAGACTCGCGAGCTGGGGAGAAGGTGAGGCGCTCCAGCCCGAGACTGCGGAGCCCCGCTTGGGCCAGAGAGAGGTGTTTCTGTGGCTCACTATTAGAGCCCAAGGTCAAGACAAAGCGATGGAGCTTCATGGTCACTTGCTATCGGTATGCTGGGTGTGTACAGAGGCCTCGTGGATCGAGCTGAAGAGTTCCCTGAGGAAGCCTTCGTCCAGCCCCAAGGCACGGCCCTGCGATAAGCGGTCCTCCAGCAGACTGCGGTAGCGGTCGGGCTGCACGATAGGCAGGTGGGCACTGGCCTTGATATGCCCGATCTCTTCGGAGATGATCATACGCTCCCGCAGCAGGCGCAGGAGCTCGGCATCAATGTGGTCGATCTTCTCACGTAGCCCGCTGAGCATACGGTCATCGGTCGGGTGGGCTGGGCGGAGATCCAGCTGGGAGAGGATGGTGATGAGGTCGGCTGGGGTGAGCTGCTGTGCGGCATCGCTCCAAGCACTCTCGGGCTCTGGGTGCGTCTCGACCATCAGGCCGGAGAAGTTCATCTCCAGCCCCATACGGCTGACCAGCGGTACGAGGTCTCGGCGCCCAGCGATGTGGCTGGGGTCAACGAGGATGGTAAGCTCGGGATGACGGCGGCGTAGCTCGATGGGGATTTGCCAGAGGGGGGCATTGCGATAGAGCCCCTTGGCGTAGGTGCTGAAGCCGCGGTGTATAGCCCCTATCTGAGGGATACCTGCTTGGTAGAGGCGCTGGAGAGCACCTTCCCACAGCTCGATGTCGGGGTTGAGTGGGTTCTTCACCAGCACGGTGACGCGCTCTCCGCTGAGGGCTTCGGCAAGCTCTGCCATGGCAAACGGGCTTGTCGTCGTGCGTGCCCCGATCCAGAAGGTATCCAGCCCTGCTGCGAGTGCTTCCTCCACATGGCTGGCGGAGGCTACTTCGGTGGCGACCTGCATACCCAGCTCGCGCTCGACGCGCTGGAGCCAAGGCAGGCCTTCGCTACCTACCCCCTCGAAGGAGCCCGGGCGTGTGCGGGGCTTCCATAGGCTGGCACGGAAGAGGCGGATACCTCGGGCACGCAGCGCCTCGGCCGTCGCGAGGGTCTGTGCTTCGGTCTCGGCACTACAAGGGCCAGCAAAGACTATATAAGGGAAGGGAGAGGGATGACGGAGGGTGAGTGGGCGGAAGGGGGAGGCTTGCATGGGCGAGCGAGTGAGGGGCTGGGACTACGCTTGGGGCTCTGCGCCGAGCTCTTCGATGAGACGGAGCATAGAGCGATAGAGGACGGAGTGCCAGGGGTGGGTCTTCTGCGAGAGCAGGTCGTTGTGCCAGAGGAGCGTGAGCTCGCCGTTGTATCGAGCTGTCGTGCGGATGAGGTCGTGTGCGATGCGCTCGGCTTCATCTTGCTCCAGCGCCATGTAGCGCTGATCACTCAGCGTCAGGTCGCGCAGCACGAGAGGGTGGAGGATGAGCTCTGTCAGAAGGCGGGTATTGGGATTGATGAACTTCACCGGACGGCAGGTGCCGAGGCGGAAGCCGACGACATCGGCATAGCCCATCGAGTAATCATTGCGGAAGCCCGAGACGTAGGCCTGAAGGAGGTCCTCGGGCTCGCAGGAGGTGAGCTTATTGTGTCGCAGGCCACGGGGGCGCTGATGGAAAGCCTTCTCGAACTGATGGCGCTCCTTACTGATGAGCTCCGACTGGTGCCCCGCAGCATAGCTGCACTGTAGCGCCAAGAGCACCTTGTGCTTGGCGGCTATCGAGAGGATACGACGGAGGTAGAGGGAGTGGAGGCTGTAGTAAGGCTTATCCAGCGGGTGGCGCGAGGGCATGCGGATGAAGAGGAAGATATCCGATCTATCCCTACCCAAGCTATCGCAGGTATTACGATCCCACTTGAGGAACTTGGGGAAGGTGAAGTAGTCGTCCTCGATATCTGCTGAGAAGCTCAGGCGTGCAGCCTCTAAGGGACTCTTCTTCTGCTTGAGCCATGCACGCAGGAAGCTTCTCCAGCCACGATAGTTGTACGGGCGGGAGAGGTCGTGGGTGAGGTTGACTCTGCTGAAGGTATGGGGACGCTCCTCGAGGCGCAGGTTGTGGTGCTCAGCGATCCCCGTCTCGAGGAGGATCTGTCTGAGTGCCTCGCCGTACTCGTCGATGATGGGGCGGTGCAGGAAGCCTGCTCGATAGGGGAGCGCACTCTTCCCTGGGAAGCGGCCATAGGAGTCACGCTCACTACGTCGGTACATCTCCTCATAGCGGGAGATGAGGAAGTAGGTCGAGGCGAGCAGGTCGGCATGGATGATGAGCTGGCTTCCGTCAGCGCTCCACTCCTCTCGGGGCTCGCCGAAGAGTAGCGGTATCCCTCGCCACGTCTTCAGCGGGAGAGGAGGCATCGACTCCTCGGTGCCGTAGACGTCCATCTTGAAGAAGCCCGAGGGGATGATGACGATAGGATAGAGCTTCATCTGCTCAGGATCGTCGGTATAGCCGATGGCTTCGAAGCGGCGCTGGAAGCGATCGTTACCTTCACTCTGTACCCAGAGCGAGCCGACGAGGAAGTCAATGAGGTACTGGCGTATCTTCTTGCAGAGCATGGGTGCGGGATTACTCTTGTGCTGGGCTCATGCTGAGCACGGCCTCGATAGGATGGTGATCCGATTCGCTGGCGGTCTTGTCGACCTCGCAGCTGATAGCACGGAAGGCAGAGCCGTAGAGGATGTGGTCAATGCGCACGATGAAGGGGCGCGTCTTGAAGGTGAAGCCGAAGCCATTGCCTCGCTCGACGAAGGCGTCCTTTAGCCCATCGGCGATCTTATGTCGGGTATAGGAGAGAGGCGTGTCGTTGAAGTCGCCACAGACGATGACACGCTCGGTACCATAGCTCTGTATGAGCTGGTGGATGACGTTCGCCTGTACGCCATGGGCACGGAAGGTCGGTGCGAGCTTTGCACCCATGGCGTCCTTCAGGCGGACGGCATTGCCTTGAGAGGCCAAGCGTAGGTAGTCCTCGCCATCGACACGGCGCAGATGGAAGGACTCGAGGTGTACATTGATGATGAGTGTCTCTTCACCACGGATGAGCACCTTGTAGGCTATAGCTCCGTTGACCCAAGAGTCGATAGGTATCTCCTTGGTCTCGGTGATAGGGTACTTGGAGAGAAGCGCGAGGGTACTCCCGCCACGATTCACGCGATTCACCTGGATATAGGGATAGTCCTTGTCGAGATAGCTACGCAGGGTCTTCGAGACGACACCTGCCCAAGGATTCTGATTGAGCATCGCCTCCTGTAGGCAGACGATGTCAGCACCACTGCTTTTGATGTACTGCAGGATGGCGTTGGGGCTGGTCTTGGTGTGGGGCTTGAAGCCGAAGGCGCAGACGTTGTAGGAGAGCACGCGTATCGCATCGTCTTCGTCGCCGAGGATCTTCGCCGAGCGGCTGATGGGGAAGTAGGTGAGGAGCTGTGGCAGGGAGATGAGCCACACGACTCCGACGAGGATGAGACGCTTCTTGTCGAGTGCGATGAGCCAAAAGAGGCTCACGAGGAGCTGTGCTAAGAGAAGGCCAGGGAAGAGCAAGCCTAAGAAGCTCGGGAGGATCCAGGTCTTCGGCGCTATGTACCCCGAGTAGGCTCCGAGGAGATAGACCCCAGAGATGAGGAGTGTCCCCACGAGAAGGATGACCCGTGCGACGCGTGAGCTGAAGGTGAAGAGAGCGCGAAGCTTCATTATTTGGTTGCCGTGGGGGAGGTTAGTTTTTGTCTTTGGGTAGGTTCTTCATCAAGCGACGACGCTCCTCGGGGCTTAGGCTGGAGAAGCTTGAGTGACGGGTCTTGCGTAGCAGTTCCTCTCGGTCGCTGGTAAAAACGCTTGCGGGGTGCTTGACCTGCTTGCGGTAGTAGAGACCGCAGGCGATACCGAAGAGTAGCCCACCGAGGTGTGCCAAGTGTCCGCCTAAGTTCCCTCGCCCAGCACCGACGAAGACGAGGAATAGGAAGACCCAGAGTGCGATGGGTGGGACGCGATTTCCCGTAAAGCGCAGGGTGAACGAGGCGAAAATCTTGCGATCTACCATGACTGCCGCAGCGCATACGCTGAGGATGGCTGCTGAGACACCTTGCAGCGACAGGGGAGGTATGATCTGTGCACCGAGGAGCTGGTAACCTAAGAGGTAGGTCAATGCCCCTGCGATGATACCTCCGATATAGGTCCAGAGGAATCTATGTGTACCGAGTCGATGCGCCATCACGGGGAGGAGCGCATAGACCAAGCACATGTTGCCAAAGAAGTGGAAGAAGTTTAGGTGGGGGAGGGCATACGTGACGAGCGACCAAGGATGGTAGAGTACCTTGTCCCACTCAGGGTAGAACGAGAGCGAGAGCCCGAGATCCCACCAGCGTAAGGGTGTGATGAGCGTGCAGGCCCAAGAGGTCAGCCCGATAAGGAAGTAGGCGAAGGTGTGTAGGATGAGGAGGCGCATGACGATGCTCCCCTCTTGCCAATACTCTTTATATAGTTTCTTCCAGTTCATCGAAGACCTATCGGATAACCCCCTTCTTACGCCAGAGATAGATGAGGGTAGCCCCGCCGATCATCCCACCGAGGTGAGCGAAGTGGGCTACCTGACCCCAAGTGTTGTGGATGCCAGCGAAGAGCTCGAAGGCGCCGTAGAGGAAGACGAAATACTTCATCTTCAGCGGTATGGCGAAGCCAATGAGGACGTATGAATTGGGGAAGAGTACGCCAGAGGCAAGGAGAATGCCGAAGACAGCTCCCGATGCCCCCACGGTATTCAGCATACTGAGGAAGGTGTCGAGTGGTACGATCCCCGATGGGAGCTGTACGCTCGCGTACTGCACGACCTCGCGTAGCTCATAGTACCAACTCAGCTCCTGCACCAGCCCTGCACTAATACCACAGAGCAGGTAGTAGATCAGATAGCGCTTGCTGCCCCAGAAGTACTCGATGCTGGAGCCGAACATATAGAGCGCGAACATATTCGACAGTACGTGCTCGATGGACGAGGTGCTGTGGAGGAACTGATACGTCAGGAGCTGCCACACTCGGAAGGCTGAGGACTCGAAGTAGTGCAGGCCAGCGACCTCCGCAAGGTCAAAGCCTCGACGCAGTAGCAGGACTGAGGCGAAGTAGATGATGAAGTTGATGACGATCAAGTTGCGGGTCACTGGGGGAGCCCAGCGAGCCCAGGCGGAGGAGGACTGTCGCATACAGCGCTATGGAGTGATGATGGAGTCTATCTAATATATGGGGCTCTCGGGGATGTACTCACCTGAAAAGCCCCGTCTCACAAAGATAACTATTCTTCCCCGCTTCTTTGTTGTACAGCAGGAAGCGAAATAGCCCCGCAGGAGGTCATCCTGCGGGGCTATTTATATCCTACGGCTTCGGTGCGCGGGCAGGGTTGCCTCAGCGCAGATGGGCCGTACGGTGTGGACTACTTGATACGCTTGTAGCCGTAGACAGCGAGGTCACCGAGCTCTTCTTCGATGCGGAGGAGCTGGTTGTACTTAGCCATACGGTCGGTACGGCTGAGCGAACCGGTCTTGATCTGACCAGAGTTCGTAGCTACAGCGATGTCAGCGATCGTAGCATCTTCCGTCTCACCAGAGCGGTGTGAGGTGACGGAGGTGAAGCCGTGGCGGTGAGCCATGTCGATAGCGTCGAGCGTCTCGGTGAGCGTACCGATCTGGTTGACCTTGATGAGGATCGAGTTACCGCAGCCTTCAGCGATACCGCGACGGAGGTACTCTACATTCGTGACGAAGAGGTCGTCACCGACGAGCTGGATCTTCTTGCCGAGCTTGTCGGTAAGCTTCTTCCAACCTTCCCAGTCGTTCTCAGCCATACCGTCTTCGATCGAGTCGATGGGGTACTTCTCTACCAGCTGGCTGAGGAACTCAACCTGCTCGTCGATCGTGCGCTTCACACCGTGGTCACCTTCGAACTTCGTGTAGTCGTAGATGCCATCCTTGAAGAACTCAGAGGAAGCGCAGTCCATAGCGATGGTGATATCCTTACCGGGGACGTAGCCAGCCTTTTCGACAGCCTTGAGGATCGACTCGATAGCGTCTTCCGTACCGTTGAGGGCAGGAGCGAAACCACCTTCGTCACCTACAGCGGTGCTGAGGCCACGATCGTGGAGGACCTTCTTCAGTGCGTGGAAGACTTCAGCACCCATGCGGAGACCTTCGCGGAAGCAGCATGCACCCACAGGGCGGATCATGAATTCCTGGAAGGCGATAGGAGCATCCGAGTGCGAGCCACCATTGATGATGTTCATCATAGGTACGGGCAGTACATAGGTGTTCGTGCCACCGATGTAGCGATAGAGGGGGATGTCGAGGTACTGAGCGGCAGCCTTAGCGACGGCGAGAGATACACCGAGGATAGCGTTAGCGCCGAGGTTGCTCTTGGTCTTGGTGCCATCGAGAGCGATCATCTTCAGGTCGATCTCACGCTGGTTCAGGGCGCTCATGCCGTAGAGCTCAGGTGCGATGACGTTGTTGATGTTCTCTACTGCCTTGAGGACACCCTTACCGAGGTAGCGACCCTTGTCGCCGTCACGGAGCTCGAGAGCTTCGTTTTCGCCCGTGGATGCACCGCTGGGTACAGCTGCACGGCCGATGATACCACACGCAAGGTGTACGTCTACTTCTACTGTGGGGTTCCCACGGGAGTCGAGGATCTCACGCCCGACGATCTTGATAATTTCCATAAAACTAATTCGAATTAGCAAATCTGTCTATATAGACTTTTCTGTCTCCTACAAAGGTACAACGAATATATGATATTCAACTGCCCGAGTTACAAGAGAATGGACAAGGGGATAAGGGCGCTCCTCTACACCCTATTTAAGGCCTTTCAAAAGCGACACTCTCGGTGGTGGAAAAGCGCCCCACAGCACGCCTTTTTGTGGCCAGCTGTGAGGCGAAGATGCGGATGTAAGGGCTCAGAAGCGAGCGCCTTAAATGCGAAGTGTAGCCGTCACGATGAGCTCGCGAGGGCGGAGCGGTACGGCGAAGCTCGAGATGTCGGTGGCGGAGAGGCGGGTCACTCGGTAGTAAGTCTGTCCCCATAGGTTCGCTAAGCGGGCGGTGAGCTTGATGCGCTTGCTGACGGTCCAGGTGGCGTCGAGGTCACCGAAGAGGGTATGCTTGTACTCCCTTGGAGCGACCTCATTCATCGAGTGGACGACCTGCAGGCCGAGGAGCCAGCGATCACCGAGGGGTAGGCCTGCTTCGAAGCTCTCACGCAGGGAGAGGACGGGGCGTAGCTTCGTCAGTGGGTGGTGTATCCATAGGCTGCTGAGCTCGAAGGTGTAGGCCAGCTCCAGCGGGGAGAGCTTGTTGCACGTCATCGTGAGGCTGGGTATGAGGAGGTCGCTCTGGATCTGATAGACGCGCTGTGCCTGTGAGGAGATGTAGCTCGAGTGGCTGTATCGTAGCTCGGCATGTAGGCTCAACCCGAGTGGTGCGATGGACTTGTCGACGACGCCCGCTGCGGAGAAGGTCTGGCGGTGGTGCGTGCTGTCGATGGGGATGCTCACCGTGCGGTCGAGACTATAAGTATAGTCACGGTAGTAGCCGCGGGTCGTGTAGTTGTAGCTCAGATGGAGGTAGGTGAAGAAGAGCTCCAGCGGATTGCGATAGGTGAGCTGGAGAGGGTCTGCTGACTGTAGAGGTGCTCGAGGCTCTGGTAGTAGAGGCGGTAGCCTCGTCTCTGGGTGCTGGGGCTGTAGTAGCCGTCGAGGTCGGGGCGCTCGGAGTAGCTCCCACGTAGCCATAGCTCCCCGTGCTGCCCGAGGCTCGCCCTCATACTGAAGAAGGGGGCGATACGCAGGCGTGTCGCCTCATCGTGGCGCATACCTACCTGAAGCATCTCCCGCTCGAGGGTAAGAGGGGTACCCACCGAGAGATAGAAGCCCTCGGGGCGGTAGCTGAAGGACGCGTCCAGCGCCAGAGAGAGGTCGCGGTAGCTGCAGGAGCGGGTGAGGCTCGCATAGGGCGTATCGAAGCTCCGTAGGTCGGCCGTGGCTTCCAGCCCCGTGTGAAGTGCCGTGGTGCGGGAGAAGTGGAAGCTCGTCGAGGCTTGATGCGTCGTGTGAAGCTGGGTGATGCGTCGCTCTTCGTAGAGCGTCTGTGTGGGGAGTGCCGCCTCGGTCCACTCGCCACGGAGCGTCTCTCCTGCGGTGTAGCCACGTGTGGAGGAGACGAAGTCGAGGACCGTACCGCCTAAGCGGAGGGTCGTCTGCAGGGCCGCTTGGAGCCAAAGCGGCTCCTGCCGTAGCCCCAAGGTGTACTCGCGGCTATTGGAGCGAATGCCCTCCGTTTGGTCGGAGCGCCTACCTCCGAAGCGTAGCTCACCTACGAGATAGCGCTTGGGTGCATTGTCCTCGTAGCGTAGGGCGGCATTGTAGTAGTTGGGGCTTCGGGTCAGCTGAGAGGTCTCGTAGAGGTCGAGGGGTGTAGTGCCGAGGTAGTGGGTCTCGCTCTCGGAGCTGAGGCGTCGACGGTCGTGGTAGCCCGAGACGTTGATGCGGAGGTTACTGTATTCCCCGAGCTTCTGCAGGTCATTGATACCCCAGTTGAAGCCTCTGTCATCGAGGTAGCGCCCGATGTCGAGGGGTGGGTGTTGTGGGGAGGAGGTCTGTAGGGCGGTCGAGGGAAGGGAGATCTGCGGAAGGCCACTCCCTGCGTCGTGCTGCTGCTCGAAGTCTGACGAGAGGTCTATCCCCGTATTATTCCCCTTGAGTGAGGTGATGAGCTGGTTCGTCGCTGAGGCCTGCATGAGGAAGGCCTTGCCCTCCCAGAGCGGCGCAGGCAGGCCCGTCCCGGCTGTGATCTCCCCGAAGGGACGGAAGCGTGAGGCCTTGCTCAGACGGATGTTCAGCGCTGCCTGGTCGCTGGAGACGAGGCCCTGTAGGACGCGCTTGTGCTGGTTGTGCTCGATGACTTCAACCTGATCGACGGCATTGATGGGGATGTTGCGCGAGGCCTGCGTGTAGTTGCTGCCCAAGGGATCTTGCCCCTCGATGTAGAACTTATTGATAGGCTTACCCTGATACTCTATCCGTCCATTCTCCTTGACCTCTACTCCGGGGAGCTTCTTTATGACATCCTCGAGGTAGCGGTCTCGCTTGCCTGCAAAGGCCTTGACGCGGTAGCGGAGCGTGTCGCCCCGCACGGTGATGGGGCGTGCCTTGATATGTACCTCACGTATCGGCGTCGTCGAGGGCTGGAGACGCACGGTGAAGCTATCTCCCGAGAGCTCGCTGATGCGTAGCTCTTGCTTCGTATAGCCTAAGAGGACGAAGGAGAGGAACTGGTCTTGGGGCGTGAGGCGAAAGCGTGCCTCGCCCTTGGCATCACTCTGCGTGAAGGCTGTGCGGTGCCGCTCGCCGTCCCATGCAGAGCAAAGGACGTCGACGATGGGGGCACCTGTCTCGGCATTGACGATGCGGGCGGTCACGTGGCGCTCACTCGTCTGCCCATGCGCTTGCCCTGTGGGGAGCAGGAGGAGCAGTGTGAGGAGGCACCAAAGGAGTCGAGGCGTGTAGTCGTAGTGTCTCATAGTGGTATCGGGAACGTGAGGAGAGAGGATGTTACTCCAGCTCAATCGGGTTGTAGGGCTTAGGTGGCTTGGCGGTCTTCTTCCCCTGGACGTTGACCTTCGGTGTGCTGTAGCCCGAGGGGTTCGCCATGTAGTTGCGGATGGCCTGCTGGAGGCGCGCTCTCGTCGTCTTGAAGTAGGACTTCTTCTTGCGGTAAATGACCTCTCCGCGCGGAGCGCGCTCGAAGCCCTGCAAGGTGAAGACGTGGTCACGGTCCTTATCATAGATACAGGTGATGAGTCCAGGGAGTCCTCTGAACTTATACGGGCCATAGCTCAGCGGGATCTCCTCGGTGTACCAAGCCGTGTAGTCGCGCCCTCGGTAGCGGGTCTGGGCGCGATGGCAGGTGTATCCTGCGATGATGCTATCTCTTGCGACCAGCTCCCACTGCTGCTGGGGGATACTATCTACGTAGGTGAAGTAGTCGGCGACGATCCGATCGAAGTACTCCATCTTCCCCTCTCTCTGAAGGAAAAGTATGTGGCTATCCATGACGGAGCTCTTGCTTGCCTTATGGTATCCTGGGACGAACTCTTCAGGGGCCTTGCCCGTCTTGACCCCATCGTCAAATATGGAGTCAGCCAGCAAGGTCCCATGGTCTATATAGCGCTGGGCCGTTTCACCGATTTGCAATACTTGCGTCCATTCATAGGCTGGCGCCATGCTTTTCGCAACAGGATGGTACTCTGCTTTATAGAATGCGCGATAGAGGTTGGGCTCAATGACGTCCTTGCGTACGGTGTCAGCCTTCATTGATTTGAAGGCACGTATCAAGCTCTCGATGAATGGGGCCATGTTGGTCTCTTGTGCCTCAGCGCTCATTACGGAGAGGATGCACATACAGAGTGATAGGACGATGCCTCGGAGGAGTCTCATTGTCTTCATATAGGGCGGGGAGAAGTGGGGGAGGCTTTTACTCCAGCTCGATAGGGTTGTAGGGCTTGCTATGATGCTTGACGGGCTTGTTCTTGGGGTCAGGGGTGACGATGTCGGAGGTGAAGAGGTCGGGCTGCTCGTGGTAGTTCCTCTGGAGCTTCGCCACCACTTCCCGCTTGGTCTCGAACCACCACATACGTCGCGCTTCCTCGTAGATGTAGTCCTCTGACGGAGCTTTCTCGAAGCCTACGAGCGTATAGATGTGCTCACGCTTAGTGTCGTAGATGCAGGTGATGAGTCCAGGGAGTCCGCCGAACTTAAAGGGCCCGTAGGGGAAGGGAATCTCCTCGGTGTACCAAGCGATGTAGTCTCGTCCGCGGAAGCGCGTCGTGGCCTTGTGGCACGTATAGCCTAAGACCGTGCTATCACCCCGCGCCATCGTCCACTGGAGCTGGGGGATGGGCTCCGTGTAGTGGTACTTGTTGATGAAGATCCTCTCGTGGGCATTGATCATCCCCTTGGGGCGGTCGAAGATAAGCTTCAGATGAGATAAGGCAGCTCTTGAGGCAGCCTTATCCTCCGCCTCAAATTCCCCATATTTCTTCCTCGCCTTCACCGAAGCATTCCATATCGAGTCACTACGTAGCGCACCATAGTCGAGGAAGGCTTGGTAGTTCCTGCCTATCTGTAGGACCTGCATCCAGTGATAAGCCTGAGGGACAGATGGGTCGTCTCGGTACTGCTTCTCATAGTAGGCCCGATACTGCGCGTAGTCGAATATGGTCATCTGCAGGGAGTCGCTCGGCTCATATACATAGGTGTAGTCCGGGAAGACCTTGGGCTTTTGCCCTGTAGCAGGAAGGCTTAGGCACCCTATCCCGATAGCGAGGAGGAGGGTGCGGAGAATGGTCTGTTTCATAGCTCAGCAGGGGGCGGGTTTATTCTAATTCGATCGGGTTGTAGGGCTTAGGCTTGCGCTTGATGGCCTTGTTCCTGGGGTCAGGGATGAGGATGTCGGGGGTGAAGAGGTTGGGCTGCTCGTGGAAGTACTTCTGCTGCTTCGCCAGCACCTCCCTCGTGGTCTCGAACCACCCGCGTCGCACATTCTCATAGATGTAGTCTTCCGAAGGCGCTTTCTCGAAGCCTACAAGCGTATAGATATGCTCGCGCTGGGTGTCGTAGATGCAGGTGATGAGGCCAGGGAGTCCACCGAACTTAAAGGGCCCATAGGGGAAGGGGATCTCCTCGGTGTACCAAGCGACGTAGTCTCGCCCGCGGAAGCGCGTCGTGGCCTTGTGGCATGGGTAGCCTAAGATCGTGCTATCGCCCCGCGCCATCGTCCACTGGAGCTGGGGGATGGGCTCGGTGTAGTGGTATTTGCTGAGGAAGATCGCATCGTGAGCATTGATCATCCCCTTGGAGCGGTCGAAGATGAGCTTGAGATGAGAAAAGGTGTCATCTGCGGCGGCACGACTCTCCGCGCTAAACTCGCCATAGCTTTTCCTACCCTTTGCTGCTGCATTCCAGATGGAGTCTCTACGTAGCTCGCCATAGTCGAGGTAGGCTTGGTGGCTCCTACCTATCTGCAGGATCTGCATCCAGTGATAGGCTTGCGGATCAGCGGGGTCATCTCGATACTGCTTCAGATAGTAGGCTCGGTAGAGCGCATGATCGAATATGTTCGTCGGGGTGCTGTCACTCGGGGCATATACCCTGCTGGGATCAATACCTGCTTTGGGCTTTTGCCCTGTGGCGGGAAGGCTTAGACACCCCATCCCGATAGCGAGGGATAGGGTGCGGAGAAGCAAACGTATCATAGCTCAGCGGGGTTATTCCAGCTCGATGGGATTATAGGGCTTGGGCTCACGCTTGGTCTTAGTGCCAGGGGCTGGTGTGAGAATGTCGGACTTGAAGAGGTTGGGCTGCTCGTGGTACTGTCGCTGGAGCTTATTGACCTCCTCGCGTGTGCCCTCGGTGGGCTTACGTCGCCCGTTGCCGTAGTAGATGTAGTCTAAGGCCGGGGCTTTCTCAAAGCCTACAAGCGTGTAGATGTGCTCGTGCTGGGTGTCATAGATGCAGGTGATGAGACCAGGGAGACCGCCGAACTTATAGGGCCCGTAGGGGTAGGGGATCTCCTCGGTGTACCAAGCGATGTAGTCTCGTCCACGGAAGCGGGTCGTAGCCTTGTGGCACGTGTAGCCTAAGATCGTGCTATCGCCCTCGGCCATCGTCCACTGCTGCTGGGGGATGGGCTCGCTGTAGTGGTACTTCGAGACAAAGACTCTGTCGTATGCGTCCAAGACACCCTTGTTGCGGTCAAAGAGGAGCTTCACGTCGGGAAGCGATTCATCTTTAGCTGCAGACCATTCGGGATGCAGTTCGGCATCACTCTTGCCCGCCTTTATCGAGGCGTTCCATATCGAGTCGGCACGTAGCTCCCCATAGTTGACGTAGCCCTGATACTTGCCCCCGATTTGCAGGAGCTGAAGCCAGCGATATTCCCGAGGATCGGAGGGGGTGTCTCTGTATTGTTTTCGATAGTAGGCTCGGTATTGAGCATAGTCGAAGATGGTAAGCGCTATGGTATCGCTCAGAGCATAGTGCTTGTCGGGTTTTTGGGTTGCTTGAGCTGAAGCGGTCGTGCTGTGAAGGCACAGACTACCTATACCGATAGCGAGGGATAGGGTGCGGAGAAGTAAGGGTTTCATGTGTCGTGTGGTGCTTGGGGTGATGTGGGAAGATGCGATGATTAGGATTGGGTAGGGCGGTAGGCGATGTAGAGCGGGCGACTGCCCTTGCGCTGGATGCGTAGGTAATGGCCTGTGTCCTCCGTAGCGAGGAGCTTGAAGAGCCCAATCTTCGTCTTGTAGAAGTAGCCACTATAGCCGAAGTAACCTCCTGAGCCGAAGACACGGAGACCATTCATTACCTCAATACCACTTACCTCCGAGATGTCGTAGGTCGTGCGGCTATACCGCTTCGACCATAAGAGCCGTCTCAGGACCACGGTCTCTCCGTCATCCTCTATCGAACGGGGCATGGAGAGGGGAGGGTAGATGAGGCCCAAAGCGCCTGCCCAGAGGACGAAGGCAAACGATGATAAGCCGTCTACCGTCACGAGAAGATAAAGGATGAGTGCAAGAGCCCATAATCCAATGAAGGTGATGACCTTGACGAATGTAGAGTACCTAAACGTGTAGTGCATAGCGCGATCAGATGAAAGTGGTGTCGTTGCTTTGCGTTCTCGTGTTTCTGCAGTGTGTGGAGAAGGGCTCCTCTCCACACTGCAAACCTAAAAAAAAACTTGTAATCAGCAATACCAGAGAAGAGAACCTTGCGATACACGCTGCTTAGCCGTGCTATGTGGGACTCGTCTCTTCGGAGAGAAAAGCTGAGAGCAGTAGTGGAATGACTCCCTACGAGCGCGAATAAAAGTCGCGGACGAGTGGTAGATAAGTTGCGTCTACGTACGTAGATCTAATGTCTACGTACGTGGATCATAGGGTTTACGTGCGTGGTCGTTAAGACTACGTGCCTGGATAGGGGAAGACCACTACGAGAGGGTGACTTTTTCTTCGCGGGGATAGCACTTCTTCCTCCGCTGGATGAGAGAAATCGGCGTGATAGGGCGAGTTCCTTACCCTCTGTTAGTGGGCTATCCTCGCGTGTATAGGGGCGCAGGTGCGAGGCTTTAGCTATCTTTGTGCCACTATACATACAGATAATCACCTCTTTTAAAGAAGAAAAATGATCAACTTTATTGAAGAGCTGCGCTGGCGTGGGATGATCCATGATATGTTCCCAGGCACTGAGGAGCAGCTACAGAAGGAGCGTACCTCTGCATATCTGGGTATTGACCCCACGGCAGACTCCCTTCACATCGGCCACCTCGTCGGGGTCATGATGCTGCGCCACCTCCAGCTGGCAGGCCATCGCCCCATCGCCCTCATCGGCGGTGCTACGGGGATGATTGGTGACCCCTCGATGAAGTCCGCCGAGCGTAACCTCCTCGACGAAGAGACGCTCCGCCACAACCAAGCTTGCATCAAGAAGCAGCTGTCTAAGTTCCTCGACTTCGATAGCGATGCGCCCAACGCTGCCGTGCTGGTGAATAACTACGACTGGATGAAGGACTACAGCTTCCTCGGCTTCATCCGCGACATCGGCAAGCATATCACGGTCAACTATATGATGGCTAAGGACTCGGTGAAGAAGCGCCTCAGCGGCGAGAACTCCAACGGGATGTCCTTCACCGAATTCAGCTACCAGCTCCTGCAGGGCTACGATTATCTGTATCTCTATCGCCACTACGGCTGCCGTCTGCAGATGGGGGGCTCTGACCAATGGGGGAATATCACCACGGGTACGGAGCTGATCCGCCGTATGGATGCTGGTGAGGCCTATGCTCTGGTATGTCCGCTGATCACGAAGGCCGACGGTGGTAAGTTCGGTAAGACCGAGAGTGGCAATGTGTGGCTCGACCCCGAGCGCACGAGCCCATACGCCTTCTACCAGTTCTGGCTGAATGTCAATGATGCCGATGCGGCACGCTATATCAAGATCTTCACGACGCTGACGCAGGAGGAGATCGCAGGCCTCGAGGCTCAGCAGGCTGCCGCTCCACACGAGCGCGCCCTGCAGAAGCGCCTGGCGGAGGAGATCACCATCCTCGTCCACGGCCGTGAGAGCTATGATGCCGCTGTAGCTGCCTCGGGCATCCTCTTCGGGCAGGGCACGCGTGAGCAGCTCCAGTCGCTCGACGAAGCTACGCTCCTCTCCGTCTTCGAGGGCGTCCCCCAGTTCGAAGTCTCGAAGGATAAGCTGCAGGGCGGTGTGAAGGTCATCGACCTCCTCACCGAAGATGCGGCTGTCTTCCCCTCAAAGGGCGAGCTGCGCAAGCTCATCGCCTCGGGTGGTGTGAGCGTGAACAAGGAGAAGGTCGCCAGCCCCGATGACCTCATCACCTCTGCCCAGCTCATCGCTGACCGCTACCTGCTCGTACAGCGCGGTAAGAAGAACTACTACCTCGTCTTGGCTAAGTAAGCCACGGACATCCGATAACGACGGCTCCCCTGCTACCACCAATGGTAGCGGGGGAGCCGTCTTCTTTTGACCCACCTCGGGGGTATTACGGATGGAGAGCCGAAGCACGCACCTTATGTATTCAGGTCGCTACCGTATCGGGGAGAGCATAATAAAAAGCCACGGGCGCGCTACGATGAAGTAGCGTGCCCGTGGCTTCTTGGTCTTCGCCTGTAGGAGGCGAAAGGGAGGGTGTGTGGGCTTAGCCTTCGGCCTCTTCGTCGAGGAGGTTCTGGCTATAGCCGACGAGGTGGCGGAGGTTGCCGAGGAGCTCGTTGGTCTCGATGAGGACGTTGAGGTAGACCATCGAGGCACGCAGGTCCTCACGACGGCCCTTGTGAGCACGCTTCATCTGGGTCTTACGCATATCCTTGACGATCGCACGTAGCTCCTTACCCATGTTCTTCGCCTTCTTGGCGTCCTCCATGCGCTTGCTGGAGATGAGCTGGTGGACCTGTGCGATGTAGTCGATGACGCGGTCACGGATGGGGGCGAACTCAGCGCGGTACTCCTCGGGGATGGGGTTGTAGTTGTTGTCTACGTGCTCTACCGCTACCTCCGTAGCACGCTCGAGGGCGTAGATCATTTGCAGACAGCTATTGGCACCGAGGTGGAACCACATGTTCTTCTCCAGCATGTCTTCGTCGCTGGCCATGCGTCTCAGCCCGATAGTCTCCTTACGGCGCATCGTCTTGAAGGCACGCTTGTGCTCATCGAGATGGTGCATGGTCTTCTTCAGACGGCGCAGATCTTCGCTGAAGAGGCCATTGGTCAGGTCGAGGTAGTCCTGGCTGACGTGGTCAAG
The DNA here is from genome assembly GCF_000700805.1 of Porphyromonas sp. KLE 1280. Classification (NCBI taxonomy): domain Bacteria; kingdom Pseudomonadati; phylum Bacteroidota; class Bacteroidia; order Bacteroidales; family Porphyromonadaceae; genus Porphyromonas; species Porphyromonas sp. KLE 1280. The sequence continues at coordinate 867,006 of NZ_KL362962.1, read as the reverse complement.
CAGGCCGATCTGATTCTGACGGACGTGCTCAGAGAGCAGGCTCCACATCGTCGTAGGATCTTCGGCATTGAGGATAGCGACGAAGAGCTCATCATCAGCATCACCCTTCTTGCGACGGATGAGATGGCTATTGAAGAGCAGGAAGAGCGCCACCGCGATTAGGGCGATCATAGCGATGAAGCCACCATAGCGCATGATCGTAGCGATGATGATCGCGATGATGAAGGCCGCACCAGCCGTGATGAACCAGCCACCGATGACCGACATCACACCCGTCACACGACCGACGGCACTCTCACGACCCCAAGCGCGGTCTGCGAGCGACGTACCCATACCTACCATGAAGGTGACGTACGTCGTGGAGAGAGGGAGCTTGAAGGAGGTACCGAGTGCGATGAGTAGCCCTGCCAGGACGAGGTTCACCGAAGCACGCACGAGGTCGAAGGCTGCACCAGGCTCCATCGTGAGCTCCTGCTTATTGAAGCGGGAGTCGATCCATGTGCGAGCCTTCTGTGGTACGGCACGCTCGAGGACGGAGCCGATAGCACTGCTGGTACGCACGAGACCACGGGCGATACGGGATGAGCCGAAGGTCTCTTCCCCATCGTCTTGGCGGGAGAGGTTCACCGAGGTCTTGATGACATTCTGCGCGCTCTTAGAGAAGAAGAGAGCCAGCGTCATGATGATACCCGAGCCGAGGAGGAAGATATAGGGCGTCTTGGCGGGGAGGTTATTCGCCCCCATGAGGTAGGTGTCGTAGGCCCCATTCCCGTTGGCCATATAGTCCTGATAGGCGGAGAGCCCCGAGAGAGGTACCCCGATGAAGTTCACGAGGTCATTACCAGCGAAGGCCAGCGAGAGGGCCAGCGTACCCGCCAGGATAATGATCTTGAGGATATTCACGCCGCACCAGTGTAGGACCTGCATGATGATCGAGAAGCCGATGAGGCAGCCGATGACGAGCTCCAGTGTGTGGCTGTTGACCCAGTCCTTGTAGGCAAAGGTCGACTCCTCAAGCCCCTTGATGAGCATGAAGTAGACGATGGCGGTCAGGGCGATGCCCCCGAAGATACCAGCGAGGTAGGGGAGGGTCTTCTTATAGTTGAAGGAGAAGCACACACGCGTGATCCACTGCACCACCGAGCCGAAGAAGAAGGCCACAGCTACCGAGAGGAAGATAGCGATGATGACCTGCAGGGCCTTGGTGGCATTCAGCATATCCAGCATCTGGAGGCTGGGGTCGTCAAAACCCTTGAGCACCGACATACAGAAGGAAGCCCCGAGGAGCTCAAAGACCATGGAGACGGTCGTCGAGGTCGGTAGCCCGAGTGTATTGAAGATGTTGATCAAGATGATGTCGGTGACTACCGCGGCCAAGCAGATGGTCATGACCTCTTGGAAGGTGAAGTAGGCGGGGTTGTATATCCCATTGCGCGCTACGTCCATCATCCCATTACTTAGGGAGGCTCCGAGGAAGATCCCCACGGCTGCGACGCCGAGGATGACCTTGAACGGGGCTGCCTTCGCCCCGATAGCGGAGTTGAGGAAGTTCACCGCGTCATTGCTCACCCCTGCTACGAGGTCGAAGCAGGCGAGGATGATCAAGAAGGCGAGGATACAGATAAAGATAATGTCCATTACAGATAGCTGATAGGATTCGTGATCGTCGTGGAGAGGGAATTAGGAGGGATTAGAGAAGAGGGGGAGGTCGGCAGTGTCCGCCTCGTCAGTGGAGGCGGCGGGCTGCTCTCCTTCGTGGGGCTCGATGAGGGCGAGGAATTCGTCCTCGGAGAGTATGGTGATGCCCAGGTCGGTGGCCTTAGCGAGCTTTGCTGGGCCCATGTTGGCACCGGCCAAGACGTAGCTGGTCTTGCTGGAGATGGATGAAGCGATCTTCCCCCCGAGGCTCTCGATGAGCGCCTTGTACTCTTCGCGGGAGTAGTGGGTGAAGACGCCACTGATGACGAAGGCCTTGCCCGAGATCGCAGCATGATCGGTCGTCGGGAGTGGCTCTTCCTCGGGGCGACGGCTCAGAGGAAGCCCCAGACGCTGGAGCTCCGAGATGAACTCCCTATTCTCGGGTGAGGCGAAGTAGTGGACGAGGCTCTCGGCGATGACCGCACCGATGTCGGGGATAGCCGTGAGCTCCTCGAAGGTCGCTGCGCCTAAGGCCTGGATATCCGCATAGCGCTGCACGAGCGTCTTAGCTACCGTCTCGCCCACGAAGCGGATGCCGAGCCCGAAGAGTAGGGCACGGAAGGGGCGCTCCTTGGAGGCCTCGATGCTCTCCAGCAGGCGGGTCGCACTGCGCTCCTTGAAGCCTGGGAGCTGCAGGAGATCCTCCAGCTTCAGGCGGTAGAGGTCGGCGATGCTGCGCACGAGTCCGTGGGTGAAGAGGAGGTCGATGGTCTCCGCTCCGAGACGTATGTCAGCAGCCTTGCGCCCAGAGAAGTGCTCGATACGAGCCGTCTGCTGTGGGGGGCAGGTCGCTTGGTTCGTGCAGTAGTAGGCGGCTTCTCCTTCGTTTCGCTCAAGGGGAGAGCCACAGGCGGGGCAGTGGCTGGGGAAGATGACGGGCTGAGCATCGCTGGGACGCTCCTCGGTGACGACGCCGACGATCTTCGGGATGATCTCACCGCCCTTCTCTACGAGGACCTGATCATCGATGTGTAGGTCGAAGGCTTCGATGAAGTCAGCGTTGTGAAGCGAGGCACGGCGCACGGTCGTGCCCGAGAGGGCCACGGCATCAAGATTGGCCACAGGTGTGACAGCACCCGTACGCCCGACTTGGAAGTCTACGGAGATGAGACGCGTCTTAGCCTGCTCGGCTTGATACTTGTAGGCGATAGCCCAGCGTGGGGTCTTCGCCGTATAGCCCAGCTCCTCCTGCTCGGTGATGGAGTCGACCTTGAGCACGACGCCATCGGTCGCAACGGGAGCATTGGCACGTGCCTCCTCCCAGTAGTCGAGGAAGGATAGGACCTCCTCCAGCGAATGGCAGCGGCGGGTAGCCTCCGAGATCTTCAGCCCCCAGCTCTTACAGAGTTGCAGACGCTCGTAGTGACTGTCGGGGAGACTGGGCTGCCCAGGTACGTAGTAGAGGTAGGCATCAAGTCGGCGCTCAGCTACGATCGCAGGATCGAGCTGCTTGAGCGTACCGCTGGCGGCATTGCGAGGATTAGCGAAGAGGGGGAGGTCAGCACGATGACGCTCGGCATTCAGTCGGTCGAACTCTACGAAGGGTAGGAGGATCTCCCCACGCACCTCAAGGCTCTCGGGATAGCCCGTGCCACGCAGTCGGAGGGGGATGGAGCGGATCGTGCGCACATTAGCCGTCACATCATCGCCCATCTGTCCGTCGCCACGGGTGACAGCACGGGTCAGTAGTCCCTTCTCATAGGTTAGGGAGATCGAGAGTCCGTCGTACTTCAGCTCCGCAACGATGGTGAAGGGCTTGCCACCCAAGTCCTTCGAGACACGCTCGTAGAACTCCCGAACATCGTCGTAGCTGTAGGTGTTGCCCAGCGAGAGCATGGGGTAGCGGTGCGCTACCTGTGTGAAGCCCTCGGTGCGGTCACGGCCGACACGCTGGGTAGGTGAGTCGGGGGTGATGAGCTCGGGATGCTCCGCCTCCAGGCGCTCCAGCTGCTTGAGCAGTTGGTCGAAGTCGTAGTCCGAGATGGTGGGAGCGGAGAGGACGTAGTAGGCGTAGTTGTGCGCCTCGATCTCCTCTCGTAGTCGCTGGATCTCTGTGGCTATGGGTGCCATATCTGATAGTAATGGAGGTCCTCGTAGTGGTTGTCTTGCCAGTGCCAGCGGGGGAGCGTGGCGGTATGCTCGAAGCCGATGCTGCGGAGCATCTGCTGGGAGGCTTCGTTGGAGGCTAAGACCTCGGCATAGACTTGCTCACAGCGGAGCTTGTCGAAGGCGTAGCGTAGGGCTAAGCGGATGGCTTCGGAGCCTATCCCCGTCTTGCGAGCCTCACGGTCGATATAGATACCGACGCCCAGACGGCGATGGATGGGGCTGTAGTCGTAGAGGACGAGATGCCCCAGTGCCGAGCTAGTCTTGAGCCCTTCGATGATGAGACTCATCGAGCCCGTCTCGAGGATATGCGTGGACGAGGCTGTGATGTAGCGCTGGATGAAGTCGGAGGAGAGGGGATTGATCGTGCCGCTGGAGTACCAGCCCTCGAGGTCATTCTCCCAGCTGAGTAGCAGCGGGAGATCTTCCTGCGATAGGGCGCGGAGCTGTATGTGCTCGCCCGGGATGCCGATAGCCTGCGTGTGCATGGGGTCAGAAGCTTAGCGACTGATCGAAGTCCGTGCGGGTGAGGATGGAGCGGCCGAGTGTCACTTCGTCGGTGTACTCGATCTCATCTCCGATGGCTACACCGCGTGCGATGACCGAGAGGCGTACGTCCAGCCCCGCGAGGCTGCGGTAGATGAAGAAGTTCGTCGTGTCCCCCTCCATCGTCGTGCCCAGCGCCAAGATGACCTCACGGACACTGCCACTGCGTACCCGATCGATGAGCTCGGGGATCTTCAGATCGTCGGGACCAATGCCGTCAATAGGGGAGATGACTCCGCCGAGGACATGGTAGACACCACGGTACTGACCTGTATTCTCGATAGCCATCACATCGCCTACGTGCTGTACGACGCAGACGGTGGAGCTATCACGCTGGGGGCTGGAGCAGATCGGGCAGAGCTCGGTATCACTGATGTTGTAGCACTGCCGGCAGTAGACGATACCATCTCGCATATCTACGAGGGCATCGGCGAAGGTATGGGTATCGATCGGGGGGCGTGAGAGCAGGTGTAGTGCCAAGCGTAGAGCGGTCTTGCGCCCTACCCCTGGGAGGGTAGAGAGCTGCTCTACGGCTCGCTCGACGAGCTTGGACGGGTAGGCGTTCATCGTATCGGGTCTCGCTCTCAGTAGAGATAAAGCCCGCAGAAGATACCCTGAGTACTATCGCTATGGGATAGGGTAGAGATCTTCTACGGGCTTTATCGTAGGTTATTCTTCGAGGGCCTCGATTTCGTTGCCATCCTTGTCTACGAACTTGTAGTCGAGGAAGCCGAGGCTCTGATTGGGGGTCACACGTATACCGCGAGCTATCTGGAGCTTCCAGCGGCGGGCGATGGACATGAAGAACCCCTTGGTGAGGTAGGCGGCCACGTAGGGATGTACGTGGACGTTGATGTAGGACGTATCTAAGCGTGGAGCTAAGTCACGGAGCTTTTCTTCGAGCTGATCGGTGAAGAGGATAGAGGACTTCATCTTCCCTGTGCCAAGGCACGTGGGGCATGTCTCATCCGTATTGATCTGGGTGGCGGGGCGCACACGCTGACGGGTGATCTGCATCACGCCGAATTTGCTCAGCGGTAGGATATTGTGTCGCGTGCGGTCACCCTCCATCAGCTTGACCATGTGCTCATAGAGGAGCTGACGATTCTTCTGGTCATGCATGTCGATGAAGTCGACGACGATGATACCACCCATATCTCTCAGGCGGAGCTGACGAGCGAGCTCTTCGGCTGCGATGAGATTGACGTCGATCGCTGTGCCCTCCTGCTCGGTGCTCTTACGGGAGCGGTTGCCACTATTGACATCCACGACGTACATGGCCTCGGTCTGCTCGATGATCAGGTAAGCACCACTCTTGCAGGTGACAGTACGCCCGAAGGACGCCTTGATCTGCTTGGTGACATTCTTCTCATCGAAGATGGGGAGGTTCCCCGTATAGAGGCGGACGATATCTTCACGCCCAGGGGCTATCTGACGGACATACTCGCGTATCTCCTCGTAGTAGGCCTTGTCGTTGACGTGGATGCTCTGGAAGGAGGGGTTGAAGGTGTCGCGCAGGATGCCTAAGGCACGGCTGGACTCTTCGTAGACGATCTTTGGGGTCTTGGTGATCTTGGGGAGCTTCTGTATGCTCTCCTCCCAGCGTCTGAGCAGACGGCTGAGCTCCTGATCGAGCTCGCTGGCTCGCTTACCCTCGGCCGAGGTGCGGATGATCACGCTGAAGTTCTTAGGCTTCATGCTGAGGATGAGCTGCTTGAGGCGTGCTCGCTCCTCGTGTGATTCGATCTTGGCGCTGACGGATACCTTGTCGGAGAAGGGGACGAGGACGAGGTTTCGCCCTGCGATGGATATCTCAGCCGAGAGGCGTGGCCCCTTCGTGGAGATAGGCTCCTTGACGACTTGGACGAGGACATTCTGCCCAGCCTTCAGGTAGTCAGCGATCTTCCCATCCTTTGGTAGGTCAGGGAAGGTGGGGATCTTGCTCAAGGAGGGTACTGCCTTGGTCTTCTCGATTTGCTCGAGGAAGCGCTGCTGCGCTTGGTAGATCATCCCCAGGTCGAGGTAATGAAGAAAAGCATCCTTCTTATATCCTACATCGACGAATGCTGCGTTGAGGCCAGGCATCACCTTCTTGACGCGTCCGAGATAGATATCTCCGACGGCGAATGCCAGGTCACGACGCTCGCGCTGGAGCTCTACCAGTCGTTGGTCTTCTAGTAGAGCCATCGAGATCTCCTTGGCGGAGACGTCGACGATCAGTTCACTGTTCACTTGGCGGATTCGTTAATGATAGTAGAGTAAAAAAGGAAGTAGTATAAAGTGTACGGGGGCAAGGCATACGTCTTGTGAACTGCCCTACCCCCGCGCATGTGACATTACTTCTTCTTATGTCTGTTCTTCTTGAGTCTCTTCTTACGCTTGTGCGTAGCCATCTTATGGCGCTTTCTTTTCTTTCCGCTTGGCATAGCTGCTTTTGATTATATGGTTATTTACTATAGTTCGACTTTCGATCCACTACTTGACCTTGGAGGCGAAGAGCTTCGAGGGCTTGAAGGCAGGGATGCGGCGCTTGGGGATGATGATCGTAGTCTTCTTCGAGATATTGCGAGCAGTCTTCTCTGCGCGCTCCTTGATGATGAAGCTACCGAAGCCACGGAGGTAGACGTTTTCTCCACGTACCAGAGAGTCCTTGACTGACTCCATGAACGCCTCTACCACTGCCAGAGTAGTCTCTTTATCTACTCCCGTGCTCTTGGCGATATCACTCACCACTTCTGCTTTCGTCATAGTTGATGAAATATTTTAATTGTATGAATATCATTCTTTTTGCCCTGCAAATATACGGTAAATCTTCGAATATGCAAGGTGTACTTAGCATTAGAGAGCGGGGTAGAGACAGTACCTCCACCCCGCTTCCTTATACTTTATTTTACCTTCTACTTGCTTACTTGAGGCTCTTGAAGTAGGCGTCGAGGAGGCGCTGAGCTCCGACGAAGGAGGAAAGACGGTCTGAGAGGATGTCGCTCTCGACCTCGGGGCGTAGGCTTTGAATAGCCTCACTCTGGTAGAAGGAGCTCTTCAGTGCCTCATTGATGCTCTCGTACATCCACCACTTGGCCTGGCGCTGGCGCTTCTCTTCGAAGTAGCCTGAGTCCGTGGCGAAGTGTCGGTACTCATCGACCATATCCCAGATCTCCTTGATGCCGAGGCCGTAGAAGCCGGAATAGGTGAGGACTTTGGGACGCCAACCTGACTCTGTCGCGGGGAAGAGGTGGAGGGCATTGCGGAAGTGGGTGGCAGCAAGGTTAGCCTTGTCAATGTTATCGCCGTCGGCCTTGTTGATGACGATAGCATCAGCCATCTCCATGATACCGCGCTTGATCCCCTGCAGCTCGTCACCCGTACCAGCCAGCTGGATGAGGAGGAAGAAGTCTACCATAGAGTGTACAGCCGTCTCACTCTGACCGACGCCGACGGTCTCGACGAAGATCGTATCGAAGCCTGCGGCCTCGCAGAGTACGATCGTCTCACGCGTCTTACGAGCTACGCCACCGAGTGACCCTGCCGAAGGGCTGGGGCGGATGAAGGCATTCTTCTCGCGGGAGAGCTGCTCCATACGGGTCTTATCCCCGAGGATACTACCACCAGAGCGCTCGCTGCTGGGGTCGATAGCGAGGACTGCCAGACGTCGACCCTGCTTGACGAGGTGCATCCCGAAGGTGTCGATCGAGGTACTCTTCCCTGCACCTGGTACCCCCGTGATACCGATACGCATAGACTTCCCAGCGTGGGGGAGGCAGCGCTCGATGATCTGCTGGGCGATGGCTTGATGGTCGGGGCGGTTGCTCTCGACGAGCGTCACGGCCTGACTGAGGCAGGTGATGTCGGAGCGGAGGATGCCTTCGACGAATTCGTCCACCGTGTAGGTACGGCGAGCTACGCGTCGAAGGTTGGGATTGACCATGGGCTGGGCTGCCACGCCTTGATTGACCTTGAGCCCGAGGTAGGCTGGATCATTCTCCGGGTGGTGTAGAAGCTCTTCGTTGATGTCCATATCGCTTGCTTTGAATAGTGCTTGTTTTGTGTCGGTGGTAAAGGGGCACGGGATAAGGTCGTCCCCATACTCGCGCTTTCCTTTGTCAAAGGTACGTAATTTCGTCCTGTGCCACACCCCCATTCCTTATATGTAGTTGGGGACTCCTAATAAAGCACGCGGGGTGGACCAATATTGGTCCACCCCGCGTGCTTTATCTTTTGTCTTGCTCTTGGTTAGTGCTTAGCCAGCTTCATGAAAAGCTTGGTTGAGCGATTTAGGATGGGCTGGAAAAGTGCTCCGAGCAGTAGAGCGCTGATGAGGAAGGTCAGGACGCTTTGGTAGGGGGAGAAGTGGAGCTTCTCTGCCAGTGCAAGCCCCAGCTGGCGTACGATCGGGTGGCTGACGAAGATCGCTGCGGAGATACCACCGACCCAGGCGAGAGGTTTATTCACACTCTGCGGAAGGAGTTGGGTGCATGAGATGCCGAGAGCACAGACGAAGATCGGAGTCGTGATCCATGGCAGGAAGGAGAGGCTTGTCACGAAGATCAGTGTGATCGAGGCTAGGGCAATGATTCCGTATGCTGTCTTGCTTAGCTGGATATCCTCTTCATAGCGCGCATAGAGGAGGCCAAGGCCGAAGGGTAGGACACTCCCGACGAAATTGGTACGTAGCCACGTCATGACAGCTCCATCAGGGGTGACGAAGGCTTGAGCGATGCTACACACTAAGATTGCTCCGACGATCACGCCCCACGAGCGACGGAAAAGGAGCAGACGATAGACGACATAAAGCTGGAGCATGAGCCCGAAGTACCAATAGGGCCCTGGGGCAAAGGTGTCAAAGGAGCAAATCTGGAGATTGCAGAGCATTGTGAGCTGGCTCAGTACTCCGAAGATCGTAGAGGCGGGATAGCTTACGTAGAAAGCATTTAGCAGGAGGTATGCCGCATACCCCACGATACACATTGAGAGGAGCTTGAGGTAGTGCGTCCAGATGAAGGGGAGGGGGCGGACTTCCTTGGTCGTGCGTCCATACTTCTTCTCCAGACCGTAGGCGCTGAGGAAGACAAAGATCACGACGCCATAGTGCCCAAAGAAGGAGAAAAGCTGTAGGGGGAGTCTTTCGTCGGGGTGTGATAGGTAGTCCAAGAGCTTCGAGACGTGCCATGACTGGTACATAAACTCGTTCTCGAAGATCGCTCCATGCATCCAGTGCGTATAGTTGTGGAGGATGATCGAGAGGATGGCCAAGCCTCGTAAGACCTGACTATTGAGATTGATTGATTGAGATGAATTAGAAGATACCGCCGACTGATGGGGCATATACTACTTGAGGTAAAGGATGATGATAGCGAAGCACTGCGAAGTGCGTACGCCGAGGAGGACTGAAGCCGATAGATCTAATTTAGATGTACCGACCTCTATAAAGGGAACGTAGCCTCACGGCTATTTAATCTATACAGGGCTAAATATAATTCTCAGCGGAGTCAGAGCTACGATGAGAGTCCAATATCAGCGGACTTTCTTAGTGCCCCCGCAGGTCTGCGAATTGTTGCGATATGCTGATACTTATCTGATTGGGGAGGGACTTTGTGCCACTGCCCCTTAAGGTAGCTACAAAGCAACCCCAGTGTAAGTGTCTGCACTTACACTGGGGCTGATGTCTTTGTGCTATGGAGTCATACTTACAGCTGGCGTACGAGTTCGCTGAAGATGCGGCCCATACGGTCGGAGGCTGCATTGGCGGCGCGTACGACGTCGTCACCATCGTTGACGAAGTCATCATCGAAGTGCCAGCCTTCGTTGGTGATGACCGACATACCGAAGACGCGGATACCAGCGTGGCGTGCGACGATGACTTCGGGTACGGTGCTCATACCGATAGCGTCGCCACCCGAGCGAGACCAGTAGGTATACTCAGCAGGGGTCTCATACGAGGGACCCGTGAGACCAACGTACACACCTTCGTGGACGTGGATGCCGAGCTCCTGAGCGATGGCCTTCGCCTTCGTGATGAATTCGCGGTCATAGGGGCGCGTCATATCAGGGAAGCGTGGGCCGAACATCTCGACGTTGGGGCCGATGAGCGGGTTGGGGAGATTGTTGATGTGGTCGCGGATGATCATCAGATCACCTACGCGGAAGGTCTGGTTGATGCCACCTGCGGCGTTGGAGACGAGGAGGTTCTCGATACCGAGGAGCTTCATCACGCGGATGGGGAAGGTGACCTGCTCCATAGGGTAGCCTTCGTAGTAGTGGAAGCGCCCCTGCATGCACAGCACGGTTACGCCCGAGAGGGTACCAGCGATGAGATTCCCCTTATGGCCGATAGCCGTAGAGTGTGAGAAGTGGGGGATCTGTGTGTAGGGGATGATGGTGGGATTCTCGAGCATGTCGCCGAGCTTGCCAAGGCCGCTACCGAGGATGATGGCGGTCTTGATATCCTTTGGCAGGCGTGATGCCAGGTAGTTGGCCGCCTCGTGATAGTGTTGGTCGAGCATAATAATAGGGATATATCTTGCCGAATATTGCGAATAGTATTTGCCTCAAGGGCAAAACAAATATAGCAATAATCGGGGAAGGGAGACGGCGCTATCTACTCCTTCTCTTCCACGGTGGAGTTGTAGGGTACCAGCTTCAGCTCCCCGCTTTCGTATTCGGCAAGGAATATATCTGCAGCAGACTCATATCCCATCTTTTGCAGCTCCTCGGCGAGCCACTCTTCGGTGCGGTCTACGTCATCCAGCACGCTGGTCTGTACGATGCCATCTGTGATGACAGGGTACTTGGGGTTCTCCTCGCCTCTCAGGACGATGATGAGCTCTCCATTCTGCTCGAAGACAGCTCGCTTCACGTCACGGATGTGGTAGACCCCCTCGCGGCGTAGCTTGAATGCCACTTCGTTCGCCGTGATCTTAGCCTTACGGCAAGCCTCTACATCAAGGACCCCGTGCTTGATGAGGACAACAGGAGCACCATCGATGAATCTCTTGATGCTATGGTTCTTCGTCTTGAGTCGTCGCAGGCCGATGATGAGGGAGGCCCAGATAGCGAGGACGGCTGCAAACTGGAGGATCGAGATGGCTGGGCTATAGATGATCCCACCGATGATCCCCCCGAGTACATAGTTCTGCACCTGGTCTATCGCAGAGGTTGGTGCCAGATTGCCCTTGCCGGACTTGTTGATGACGAGGACAATGGCAAGTAAGCCGAGGAGTAGCTTTAGGAAGACGTTCAGATAGAAGAGGTCATCCGACTGGAGGTAGGAAAGTGCTGTCATATTATATGAATGAGGTGAGATTGATTAGACTGCTGTTAGAATGAGATGTCGAGGCCGGCATCGACTACATTGTAGTCCTTACGTATGTCTACGATGGGGTCTGTATCATAGATCAGGCGGTAGGCGCCTCGTATCCCGATGGAGGGCGTGATGTTGTACTTGAGGTCGACGGCACCTCCGAAGCGGGCCTTCTTGAAGTAAGTGTCAGGAGTAGCTTGATGGATGGCTGTCGTCGTGAGCTCCCAGTGCTCGCCGATCTTATTCCGCATGCTGAGCGAGAGATGGCTCTTGATGCGGTGGCTGTAGGCATACTTGGGGCCATTCGCAGCGGGCATCGGGCGCTCCCACTCTTCGTATTCGTAGAATAAACCCAGTGTAGCGAACATGAGGGTCGTGGAGGAATTCAGCAGACGATAGCGCGACTGAATCCCCGTAGAGAACTTAAAGACCATCCCTCTACTCGCAGCCCACTGAGACTCCGCGTAAGGGTAGACCTCAAAGGCATGGTCCAGCAAGTAGCGGAATTCAGCATGGATGTACCCGCCACTGAGAGTTACCTTCTTGCCATAGGAGGAGAACTCAAACTTATTCATGAGGTTGATCACTCGGCTACGCTTGATGAGCAGGTTGATATTGGCGCTATTGCGTAAGGTGAATACCTCCTCCTTCTCGGTCTGGAAGTTGAGTGAAGGGCTGATCGTCCCCTGGAGTGTCTTCGTGCTATCGATGCTCATCGTCATGTTCTCAGAGAAAAGCATCTGTGCCGACGCGTGGACGGGTGCGAGTAGTATGGCGAGTATATAGAGCAATCGCTTCATATAGGATCTATTGTTCGTTCGTCTTTTGACGCTGTAAAAGTAGAGAAAAAGTGTACGCAGATTTAGCGGAGCGATATACCCAATATATAGGGAGATAGCTAGCATCTAAAATGCCATGATCGCTTGATGAATATATACGTGGGGAGGCTTGGTGTGAAGCGGGCTACTCCATCACCATCTTCTTATTCGACGTGGGGGAGACGACGATGCGAGTACGATGGTCGTCGTAGGTGGGCGCGAAGAAGTTGAAGCGTGGCTGTGTATACTCGGTATGGATGCCGAGGAGATCTACGAGAGCGTGTGTGAGCAGATCCGAGAGGATGCGCTTATCCCGCTGACGGCTGATCTGGCGCCAGAGGTCGGGACGCTCCTCACGGAGCTGCGGGGAGAAGTAGACGAAGAGCGGGATCTCTACGGCTCGGGGCACGAGTGCATGGCCCATCAGCTCGGGGTAGTCTTCGTCGAAGAGCGCATCGCCGTGGTCGGAGAGATAGATGATGAGGGCATTCTCCTCGCGGTAGCGCTCGATGATCTCGTGGATGATGTAGTCGGTATAGAGAAGGCTATTGATGTAGGCTGAGATGACCAGATCCTTAGCTTCTCCCTTGTGGATGGGTAGGCTATCGGATGTGAACTTGTTGAATGCTTGGGGGTATCGCTCTTTGTAGGTCATGTGCGAACCCATAAGATGGACGATCTGGAAGAGTCCTCTGGGGGAGCTCATTCGGAGACTATCTGATAGGTCTCGATGATGAAGGAGAAAGGGGAGTATGACTTCATCAAACAAGTCGGGGCGATTTGCTACACCTTCTCCGCCCAGTCCTTTGAAGAAGGCCGGATTGCCCGTGAGGATATCTGCCTGTCTACCCAGTAGGTTAGACATCGAGTACTTACCTGTGATTTCTTGATTTGCGATCCAGGCTGTAGCATACCCTGCTTGACGGAGCACATTAATAATCGAAGGGAACTTATACCAGGGCTTTTCGCCTTGCTCCTGAGTGTAGAAGGTCAGTGAACGCGTATTGGAGAGGATCGTTGCTGAGGCTGGCGATACAACATTGGAGAATGGTATAAGCTCCTGAGCCTGAATTAGACTGTCTGCATAGGGGGTGTTCTGCAGAGGATAGCCATAGCAGTGCATACTGCTACGACGGGCTGATTCTCCGAGGATGAGGATGATGTTGAGTGGAGCCTTAGATATGGGGTTAATGACGACTCTATTGAGCTTGTGCTGGGAGCGGCGTATCGTGTCCAGCTCTGCAGCGATATGCTTCATCGCTTTGTGAGCACTAAGGGTATTGAAGATCATGCGATCAATACCAGCGTATTGGAGTCCTCCGAAGTTGTAGTGCCGACGACATAGACGGAGGTTACTATAGATGTTTTCGAGACCCACGAAGAGGGAGAGAAGTGTAATCGTAAGGCTGCAGCACAGGGTGATGCAGGAGGGATACTTCTTCCTGAAGACGAGGGATGCTACGAAGGCAATGACGACGGCAGGCGTGAGCTGGCCGAGCACGCGGAGGGCTTGCTCGGCCGTGATGCTGTCGAGGAATTCACTGCCCTCACGCCAGTTGGTCGAGAGCATGATCTGCGCCAAGTCCATGTTGTAGGTCACATGGTAGAGCCCGATGAGGTAGAGCTCGTAGGCCGAGAGGGTGAGGACGACGATGGAGAAGAGAAGCCCGAGCGTGCGGGTCAGCCACTTCCACGGGGAGAGGGCGAAGAGGAGGGTCAGGAGGCTCGCCCAGCCCCCGATGCGAAGGAGCTGGCTGAGGACCAGCGGGAGCACTTCGCCCGAGGGCACCTCGGTTTGATAGGGTAGATAAGCCAGTAGCACACGCAGCTGGGCGAGGAAGACTAAGACGAAGAGCCAGAGACGCTCGCTTAGTCGCCTGACGAGGGCTGCGTGTGCTACTCGGTGAAGTATGGAGGGAAGTCCTCGCATTTATCTGTGCTTACTGAAGAGACGCTGGGCTACCTCGCGGGCTTCTGCGATGATAGCTTCCTGTCCTGGCACGTGCTTGTCACGCATGAGGATGCGCCCATCGACGATGACGGTGTCGATGCAGCTGCTACCCGAGGTAGCATAGACGAGGTTCGACGTGAGGTCATTCAGCGGCACGAGCTCAGGCGTATTGAGGTCGACGAGGCAGACGTCTGCCAGGCGTCCCTCTTCGATGCGCCCTGCGTTGAGGTCAAGGATGTCTGCACCCACTGCCGTAGCAGAGGCAAAGATGTCATCAGCCTTGCACGCCGTGCTGTCGAAGCGCCAAGCCTTCCCGAGGAAGGAAGCGAGCTTCATCGCTACGACCATATCGAGGTTGTTCGACGAAGAGCAGCCGTCCGTACCGATACCGATGCGGATGCCACGGCGCTTCATCTCCTCGTACTTGAAGGTGTAGCCGCTGGCGAGCTTCATGTTGGAGGCGGGGTTGTGCACGACGGAGACGTTGTGCTTGGCCAGCAGGTCCATCTCTTCATCATCTACCCAGACGACATGCGCCAGTACGAGGTGCTCGCTGAGGATGCCGAGCTTCTCGAGGTAGCGCACAGGGCTGAGGCCATGCAGGCGGATACATTCCTCTACCTCGCCCTTGGTCTCAGAGAGGTGCAGGTGGATCTTCACGCCGTGCTCTACTGCGAACTGATGGCAGAACTGCAGCTGCTCACCGCTCACCGTATAGATAGCGTGTGGGCCGAGGGTAAAGGTGATGCGGTCGCTGAACTCGCCGAAGCGCTCCATGTACTCATAGCTGCGCTTGCGATCAAGTGCAGCACGCTCGGGGTTGCCTTGGTCGAAGAGCGTGTAGGAGAGATGTGCACGTAGCCCCATCTCTTCGACAGCCTTGGCGGTCTCCAGCGGGTGCATGTACATATCGAGGAAGCAGGTCGTGCCCGAGCGAAGCATCTCGAGGCAGGCGAGCTTGGCGCCGACATAGACGTCATGCGGAGTCATCTGCGCCTCCACGGGCCAGATGTAGTCCTCGAGCCACGTCATCAGCGGTAGGTCATCGCCGTAGCCACGGAAGAGCGTCATCGACGCATGGGTATGCGTATTGATGAAGCCGGGGATGATCGCCTTGTCAGTGCCGTCAAGCACCTCCGCTCCTGCGGGAGCGGAGATACCTGGGGCGATACGAGTGATAAGGTTTCCCTCAATGAGGACGTCGGTAGTCGTCGTCCCGTGGAGGACATTCTTTATTAGGATAGAGGTCATAGATATCTATTCGGGGTGAGGAGCCTATCGCTTGGGGTAAATCTTGTAGAACTCGGCGACGGCTTCGATACCCTTGTAGAAGATATCCAGGGGCATATTCTCGTTGGGCGAGTGGATGGCGTTGCTCTCCAGACCGAAGCCCATGAGGATGGTCTTCACGCCGAAGACGCGCTCGAAGGCTGCGATGATGGGGATACTACCGCCACGACGTACCGCCAGAGGGCGCTTGCCGAAGGCTACTGCGACAGCCTCTTCGGCTGCCTGATAGGCGGGCAGGTCGATGGGGCAGAGGTAGGCTTCGCCGCCGTGCATAGGCGTGACCTTGACGCGGACGTACTTCGGAGCGATGCTCTCGATGTAGTCGATGAAGGCCTGGCTGACCTTGTGGTGGTCTTGGTTGGCTACGAGGCGGCAAGAGACCTTAGCATAGGCCTTGGAGGGAAGGACGGTCTTCGAGCCTTCGCCCTGATAGCCGCCCCAGATGCCGCAGACGTCGAAGGAAGGACGGCAGCTATTACGCTCGAGCGTGTGGTAGCCGACTTCGCCGAAGAGGTCATCGATGTCGAGGAACTTCTTGTACTCCTCTTCGCTGAAGGGGATCTTCGCGATCATCGCGCGCTCTTCATCCGAGAGGGGCACGACGTCATCGTAGAAGTGGGGGATGGTGATACGCCCGTCCTTGTCCTGGACCTGAGCAATGAGCTTACAGAGCTCGTTGATGGGGTTAGCGACAGCGCCGCCGAAGTGGCCGGAGTGCAGGTCGTGGTTGGCACCCGTGACCTCGATCTGCCAGTAGGCCAGACCGCGCAGGCCCGTGGTGAGCGAAGGCGTCTCGGCGCTGACCATACTCGTGTCGGAGACGATGATATTCTCAGCGCGGAGCATCTCGAGATGCTCACGGCAGAACTGCTCGAGGTGCGTCGAGCCGATCTCTTCTTCACCCTCGAGGAGGAACTTCACATTGCACTCGACGAGACCGAGTGCCAGAGCCGTCTCGAAGCCCTTGATCTGGATCATCGACTGACCCTTGTCGTCGTCAGCACCGCGTGCCCAGATGTGGCCGTCACGTACCTCGGGCTCGAAGGGTTCGCTCTTCCACAGCTC
This sequence comes from Porphyromonas sp. KLE 1280, assembly GCF_000700805.1. Classification (NCBI taxonomy): domain Bacteria; kingdom Pseudomonadati; phylum Bacteroidota; class Bacteroidia; order Bacteroidales; family Porphyromonadaceae; genus Porphyromonas; species Porphyromonas sp. KLE 1280. The sequence goes on along the minus strand of NZ_KL362962.1, from coordinate 850,235 downwards.
AAGTGGCTCGGGGGGCATGACGTCATAGTGTCCGTAGACGAGGATCGTGGGCTTGGAAGGGTCCTTCTCATAGTGCCCGAAGACGATGGGGTTACCTGCCGTCTGGTAGATCTCTACGGTCTGTACGCCGAGTTTCTTGAGGTGGTCACGCCAGTACTCTGCACAGCGCTGCATGTCGGGCTTGTGCTCGCTCTTGGCGCTGACCGATGGGATGCGGATGAGCTCGAAGAGGTCCTCGAGGAAGCGAGCTTCGTGCTCGCGGATATAGTTCTTGATCTGGCTCATAATAGGTATGGGTCCAAGGGGTGAATGTATTTGTATGGGGTAGGGCAAAGGTGTGGGAGGGCTCCCGCTTTGCCCTAATAAAGGTAGCAAAAAACTCTGTCTTGTCTCCGCTACGCCTTGCTTTTCTTCGCCTTGCGTGGGGCTTTGCGGAAGTGGATATCCTCGAGCGTGAAGTAGCGCTTCGAGGGACGCAGGTGCACCTTGACCTCCTCGATGTGGATGGTGGGGTTGAACTTCTCCCCCTCTTCTACGGCGCGGCACTTGAAGGTGGGCATGAGGTGTCCCAGCCGACCATAGTCGACGATGGCGCCCTCCGAGACGAGGTCGCGTGCGGTGTCTGCGGCGAGGTTGAGGACGCTCTGCACCTCCATGTAGTTGAGGGTGGTGTTGCGAGCGACGAGCGAGCAGAAGCGCTCGAAGTCCACCTGGTACCGGCCCGTGAGTCGTGCGACTTGCATGCTCTTACCACGGTGCTTGCCGAAGGTGACTTTCCTCTGGTAGAGGACGTACTGAAGGGTTTTGCTTGTCATAGTACATTGTGTAGTTGGGCGAAGGAGCTGAAGATCCCGAGAGAAAGTCCTTGACTTCGCGAGGTTTGTTCCTTGAGCAAAGGTAGTTACTATCGTTAGAATGCGAAATCTCTTTCGGTTAAGTTCGGTGTTTTTATCGCTTGAGGTTGCGGATTAATACGTATTAATCTGCGAATTAATACGTATAAAATCCCGACTTAATACGTATTAATTGCCGAGTTTATACGTATAAATCTTTGTCTTCATTCGGTTAATCTTCCAGCAACTACCGTTTGAATGGTGGCAAACTCAAGGTAGTTTGCTCGCGAAACTCCTTTACATTCGTCGTCAAGCTCCCCTCCTTTGCTCATGCACTTCCTTTACTTCCTTCGCCTCCTTCCTTTACTCCCTCCATCGACCTCTACGTATCTATACGACTCTATACGACGACACCCCACAAGGTGACTGCCTCCAGAGAAGGCAAGTCCCTTGCGGGGTGTCGTATGTGTGGAGTTAGGCTAAGCCTTAGAGGCGGCGAGCACCGTCAGAGATGACGACGTCGTAGAACTTAGGCTGGATGCCGTACTTGGCTTCGTAGTGCTTCTTGACTTCGGCGATGAAGCTGTCGTGAAGCTCTTCCTTGAGGAGGTTGATCGTGCAGCCACCGAAGCCACCGCCCATGACGCGTGAACCGGTGACGCCGAATTCACGAGCGAGGTCATTGAGGAAGTCGAGCTCTTCGCAGCTCACTTCGTAGAGCTTGCTCATGCCGTGGTGCGTCTCGTACATCTTCTCACCGACGGTCTGGTAGTCACCCTTGTCGAGGGCTTCGCAGACAGCGAGCACGCGCTCGACTTCGCCGATGACGTAGGCAGCACGCTTGTAGTCCTCTTCACTGACTTCATTCTTCACCTCTTCGAGCTGAGCGAAGGAAGCATCGCGGAGGAACTTGATCTCGGGATAGCGCTTAGCGAGGACAGCTACGACATTCTCGCAGCTCTCACGACGCTTGTTGTAGGCAGAGCTGGCCAGCTCGTGCTTGACGCAGCTGTCGACGAGCAGCAGACGATAGCCCTTAGGATCGAAGGGGTGCTCTTCGTACTCGAAGCTCTTACAGTCGAGGCGAAGGAGCTTGCCTGCCTTACCGAAGACCGAAGCGAACTGGTCCATGATACCGCACTTCACACCGCAGTAGTTGTGCTCGGTAGCCTGACCGATCTTCGCCATGTCCCACTTAGAGAGACCGAGAGAGAAGAGGTCATCGAGAGCGAAGGCGAAGGTGCTCTCCAGCGCAGCGGACGAAGACATCCCTGCGCCCAGAGGTACATCGCCTGCGAAGACCGTGTCGAAGCCAGCGATCTTGCCGCCACGCTTCTGGATCTCACGGCATACACCGAAGATGTAGCGTGCCCAGGACTGGCTGGGTGCATCCTCTTCCTTGAGGCCGAACTCAGCAGATTCGCCGAGGTCGAGTGCGAAAGCACGGACGCGGTCCGTACCGTTGGGGCGGATCTCAGCGACCATAGCCTTGTCGATAGCGCCGGGGAAGACGAAGGCGCCGTTGTAGTCGGTGTGCTCGCCGATGAGGTTGATACGGCCAGGAGACGTGTAGAGGGTACCGGCTTCGCCGTAGAGAGATGCGAACTTGTCGCGGATAGCTTGTGTATTCATCTGAGTGATGGAGCTTGATAGGAGTGAGTAAACGTGGTATGATAGCAGTCCCCCTGACGCACTGATGGGGTGCGGGAGGGGGACTGATGAGATTGTCCTTAGAGGACTAAGGGAGCTGGCGAACCTTGTGACCTACGAGAGCGTAGTAGAGGAGGTAAGCTTCACCGATGAGGACGATGATCCAGGTGAACTGCCAACCGCCGAGGCTGTCTGCGAGGAAGCCTTGTACGAGGGGCAGGATAGCACCACCGACGATACCCATCATCAGGGCACCTGAGCCAGCGGACGTGTACTTACCGAGCTTGTCAATAGCCAGTGAGAAGATAGCACCCCACATGACGGAGTGGAAGAGACCAGCACCAGCGAGGAGGTAAGGATTGTTCAGGATCATACCGCCGAGGACTAGGATACCTGCGCCCAGAGAGGTGATGAGGAGCTGCTTGCTGGCGCTGATGCTGCTGAGGAAGCTACCACAGAGACGGCCGACGAGCATCAGACCCCAGTAGATGGTAGCCAGAAGTGCCGCATCCGAAGGCTCGAAGTTGAGGCTCTTACCATAGAGGTTGATGTTGTTCCCGATACAGACTTCGACACCGACATACATGAAGATAGCGACGACACCGAGGGCGAGGTGTGAGAAGCTCCATACGCTCTTTTCGAGGACTTCGCCTTCCTTCTTCTCCGTGCTTGCGATCGCGGGGAGGTGGAGCTTAGAGAGCGCTGCGATAAGACCACCGACGAGGACGATGAGTACGAGGAAGGGGATGTAGAGTGAGCTCAGTGCAATGTCCAGACCGCTCTTACCTGCGAAGATGACCGAAGCCACGAGGATAGGAGCGATGGTAGCCATCGTAGAGTTGGCCGTACCAGCGATAGACTGACGCGTGACACCCGTCGTGCCCTTCACGTCACAAGCGACGATGTAGGGGTTCAGCACTGCCTGCAGGAAGGTCATAGCAGAGCCCGCTACGAAGCCAGCCAGAAGGAAAATGTAGTAGGCTACGGGGATGATGACCTCGTTAGGATCGGTAGCAGCCTGGAACTTTGCGAGGTCTACCGACTCGAAGACATAGGCTGAGAGCTCATACAGTCCGAAGGCAGCGATCAGCCCCAAGAGACCCGTGATTAGGGTGTTCTTATAGCCCTTCTTCTCGATGCACTTGGCGCTGGGGATACCCATAGCGAGGTAGCCGAGGAAGAAAGCGAAGGTGATCAGCGTGGTGAGCGCATTGGTGAGCGAGCCCGATTTCTGCAGGAAAGCGGCCTGCATAGGTGCTTGGAACTGCCCGTTCAGGTTCGTGATCAGACCGACGAGGGCCATGAGCACGACCATGATGATGAACGGCACCAGATAGCTCTGAGTCTGTTTCTGTTGTGTCATTGCTTACTGTTTATGTGAATGGATTTTGTTTGTTAGCTGGCTAAGCTTCGAGCGTGAAGCGGAAGATCGTCGTCGAGCGGAAGGTCTCTCCGGGATTCAGACGCGTCGAAGGGTATTCGGGCTTGTTGGGGCTGTCGGGATAGTGCTGCGTCTCTAAGCAGAGTGCGGCACGTGCCGGATAGCGGTGATCGTGCTTCCCGCGGAGGTTGCCGCTCATCCAGTTGCCCGTGTAGAGCTGTACGCCTGGCTGGTCGGTGTAGACCTCCATGACGATGCCCGTCTTGGGTGAAGAGCAGCGCGAGGCAATCGCGAGCTTGCCCAGCTCCTTGTCCAATATATAGGTGTGGTCATAGCCACGTGCCCAGCGAAGTTGGTCGGTATCCGTGTCGATACGCTCACCGATGAGGTGGGGCGTAGAGAAGTCCATAGGTGTACCTGCTACTGCAGCGGGAGCGCCATAGGGGATAGCCGTCTCGTCGGTGGGGAGGTATTCCTTGGCGAAGATCTCTAAGGTGTGGTCGTGTACCGAAGGATCGCCTTCGCCGGAGAGGTTGAAGTAGGCGTGATTGGTGAGGTTCACTACCGTAGGACGCGTAGTCGTAGCCTCATACTCGATGCAGAGCTCGCCTTCATCAGTGAGTGTGTAGACGACACGTACAGTGAGCCGGCCTGGATAACCTTCTTCGCCGTCGGGGGAAGTGTAGGTGAAGGCGACCTTGTTAGGAGCCAGCTCTTCGCCATCCCAGATGACGGCATTGAAGCCCTTGAGTCCACCGTGTAGGCTGTTGGGGCCATTATTGATGGGGAGCTCATAGCTTGTGCCATCGATGGTGAAATGACCTCGGGCGATACGATTCGCATAGCGCCCGCAGATAGCACCGAAGTAGGCTTCTTCGCTGTGGATATATTCGTCGAGACTGTCGTGCCCGAGGACGACGTCTGTATGACCTGTGCGGCTGGGGACTACGAGAGAGACGAGCTTAGCACCTTGGTTAATGAAGTGCGCTTCGGCTCCTACCTTATTGATCAGAGTGTAGAGCTGGACGGCTTTACCGTCTACGACTCCACGAAAGGCCTCATGGGAGAGCCCGGCTTTATTCTGCTGCATCGTTAGTTTGTAGTTAGTTGGCTGTGAAAGCCACTCAATTGAAGCTTTAACGTGGTCAAATATACGAATAAGTACGCATACAGCCACGGCTCTCGGTACTTTGTCTTGGAGCGGAATGAATAGATAAGCCGACGCCCCGCATCAAGTAGTTGGTGCGGGGCGTCGGCTTGTATTTGGTAGGGTGTGCAGGCTACTTCTTCGGGGTGTAGAGGCGCATGCGCTTGATGATGACGTTTTTCAGTGGGCGGTTGTTGTCATCCGTCTCGACGCGCTGGATCTTATCGACAGTACCCCAGCCATCGAGCAGGCGACCAAAGACGGTATATCCGCCATCCAGATGTGCTGCACCACCCTGGAGCTTGTAGGCTTCGCGCTGCTCGGGCGTGTACTTCCACGAGCGACCAGCTTCCATCTCGTCCAGATCCATGTCGGTATAGTACTTCCCCGTGACGATATAGAACTGGCTGAAGGATGATTTCTTCTTGGGGTTGGTATCATCTCCCTCGCGGGCAGCACCGATATAGCCACGGACGTGGACGAACTTCTCGGGCATGATCTCTGCCTTTATCGTAGCTTCGTCGGAGTCGCCAGGGAGGGACTTCTCGCGGGAGAGACCGCGGGTCTTTAAGTTCCCAGCCTGGATCATGAAGTCCTTGATGACGCGGTGGAACTGTACGCCGTCAAAGGCATGTTGTCTGACAAGCTTGAGATAGTTGTCACGGTGGACGGGCGTCTCGTTGAAGAGCTCGATGATGAAGTTACCCTTCGTCGTCTCTACGAGGATCTGGGGGCGCTGCTCGCTCTGTGCGCTGACGATAGAGCTTAGGCTAAGGGCACAGAAGAGCGCGAGTAAGGGGCGGAAAAGCTGTCGCATGGAGTGTGTGATGTGTGAGATTAGGGGAGGAGTGGCATGCTGTCGTTGGACGCATCAGCTGTGGTGATGAAGGCCTTGGGGTCAAGATCCTTGACGAGCTTCTTGAGCATAGCGAAGTGCTTACGTTCGATGATGATGAAGAGCACCTCACGGGGCGTGCCTGAGTACATCCCTTGGCCGTGGAGGAAGGTGCCACGCACGCCGATTTGTCCGATGAGTACCTCGCGAAGCTCCTGTGGTTTGTCCGAGATGATGAAGACAGACTTGTGGGGATTCTGAGGCTGGAGTGCGTCGACGACCTTGCTGTAGACGAAGATTGCGATCCATGAATAGAGGGGGACACGCCAGTCTTGGAAGACCCACAGCCCTAAGAGGACGATCAGCGAGTCGATGAGCATGATCAGGGTGCTGACCTTCGTGTTGAACGCACGAGATAGTACGCGTGCCAAGGTATCGGTACCAGCGCAGGTACTTTGTGCCGTGAAGATCATCCATACACTTACTCCGAGCAGGGCCCCGCCGTAGAAGCTACAGAGAATAGACTCTTCGACGAGCGGACGACCGCCTGACCACGTCTCGATGAGGTCAGAAAAGAGAGCGACGAGGACGAAGGTCACGACGGTCTTGACTGCGGTGATCTTCCCAAGTCCCTTCATCGCCAGGAGGAAGAGTGGGATGTTGAAGACAAGAGCAATGGTACCAAGGCCCAATTCCAGCCCAAAGAGGCTGCGAGCGACCTCGCGGATGACGAGCGCTAAACCATAGACACCGCCCGGGCTAATATGTGCTGGGGCGAGGAAAAGACTGTAGCCAATGGCCAAAATGAAAGAGCCGAAGACGATGAGAAAGGCATCGAGCAGGAGCTGCTTCTTCGTTGTCGGAGCGGTAGGCATAGTGTATGAGGTAGATGTTTCTCTCACAAAGATAATTCCTCTGGTTGATTCTGCAGCCTCCCGAAGGGAGATCCCGCCGAAGCTACCTGACGAAGCTACTGGAAGTGATATGACTTCGCCTCAAAAGTTATATTACTTTTCACTGAAAGTTATATTACTTTTTCCAGCCCCTCCGAAAGCCTTGTGTAGGCAGGCTTTGTAGAGCCCTCCCGAATGACCTTCTGACCCGACAAAAAACGCCTTCCCCTCCCTTCGCCCGAGAGCGAAGGAAGGGGAAGGAAAAGCGCTGTTTGATCGCTGAATTAGAGGACGGGCAAAGCGGTGAACAGGACGTTGCCGCGCTAAAGGACCTCGAGCTGGGCGAAGCGCAGGAGGAGCTTTTTCGTCTCGCCGGTGTCGAAGGTGACGGTAGCCTTGGCATTGTCGCCACAGCCTTCGAGCTCGTCGATGACACCCGCACCGAAGCGCTTGTGCACGACACGTCCGCCGACAGCGAGCGCACCGATACGCTTGTGCTTCTCCTCGGGCGTGTCGCTCGCCTCTCTGCGCTCGATGAGGATACGGCGCGAAGGAGCGGGAGGAGCCGAACGGAAGACAGGGCGGTCGGAGAAGTCCGTCGGGAGGTCACCGCCTGCGGGACGTACTGCCTTGGGGCGGTCCCAGGGTGAGGCGTGACTGCTTAGCCTTGAGTCGAAGGTCACTAATTCCTTGGGGAGCTCACGGACGAAGCGGCTGGGGCGGCTGAACTCCGTGCGCCCGTTGCGGAAGCGCTCTCTCGCATAGCCGATATGACAAGTCTTCTCAGCACGCGTCAGGGCGACGTAGAAGAGTCGACGCTCTTCCTCCAGCTCCTTGCCCGTATTGCTCATCATCGAGGGGAAGAGATCTTCCTCCAGCCCTACGATAAATACGTGAGGGAACTCCAGTCCCTTCGCCGAGTGGACGGTCATCAGCGTGATGCAGTCCTCATCGTCGCCCGCCTTGTCTTGGTCGGTCATCAGCGCGATCTCGCTGAGGTAGACACCGAGTGAGGGCGTCTGGTCGGCCTCGAGAGCGGCGTGGATGTATTCGTCGATACCACCGAGCAGCTCCTGGATGTTCTCCACGCGAGCCTTGCCTTCGCTGGTGGTGTCGCTCTTGAGGTCGGCGAGGATGCCCGTCTCATTGATCACGCGCTCAGCGATCGCATAGAGATCGTCCTCCTGCTGGTTGTAGGTACGCAGGTCATCGAGGAGGGCGGCGAAGGCTTGTAGTCGGGCAGCTGTGGGCTTATTGACCTCCACGCCATAGGCGAGAGGGTCACGAAGGATCTGCATCATCGGCTGGCCTTGCTGTGAGGCGGCCTGACGTACACGCTGTACTGTCGTGTCGCCGATGCTTCGCTTGGGGTAATTGATGATACGCAGGAGCGCCTCTTCATCCAGCTCATTGACCAAGACGCGGAAGTAGGCGACGACGTCCATGATCTCCTTGTGGTCGAAGAACGAGCGCCCGCCATAGATGCGGAAGGGGAGTCCTACACGGCGGAAGACCTGCTCAAGGGTACGGCTCTGCGCATTGGTGCGGTAGAGGATAGCTACCGAGCTGTAGGGATTGCCATCACGATGAAGGCGCTGCACCTCGTCGGAGACCCAGAGGGCTTCGAGGTCACCCGTGAGTGCCTCATGCACGGTGATAGGCTCACCGACAGACTCCTCTGAGAAGACATCCTTGGGGATCTGGTACTCATTGTTTGCGATGATCTGCCCCGCAGCCTTGACGATGGTCTGCGTGGAGCGGTAGTTGCGCTCGAGCTTGAAGGTGCGGGCGTTGGGGAAGGTCTTCTCGAAGCTGAGGATATTATCCAAGTTTGCCCCACGGAAGGAGTAGATACTCTGAGCATCATCGCCGACGACGAAGATAGCACCCTTGTCCTGCATCAGCTGGCGTGCGATCATATACTGGGCGAAGTTGGTATCCTGATACTCGTCGATGAGGAGGTAGTCGATGCGATTCTGCCAGAGCTTCAGCACGTCGGGGTGCTGGCGGAAGAGGATATTGATCTGTAGCAGGAGGTCATCGAAGTCCATCGCATTGGAGCGCTTGAGCTCAGCCTCATAGTGCTGGTAGATCTCGTAGAGCTTCGGCAGGCCACTCTTCGCGTCGTACTTGAGGAAGTCGGTGTAGGAGGCGTAGGCACTGGCGGTGATGAGGCGGTTCTTCGCCGAGGAGATGCGGTTGTGCACGACATTGGGCTTGTAGACCTTGTCGTCGAGACCGAGCTGCTTGATGATGGCCTTGATACGGCTACGGCTGTCGGAGGTGTTGTAGATCGAGTAGTCCGAGGTGTAGCCAAGGAGGGGAGCATGCTGGCGGAGGATCTTCCCGAAGATCGAGTGGAAGGTACCCATATGGATCTGCCGAGCTACCGAGCCGACGTGGCGGGAGATACGCGCCTGCATCTCACGGGCGGCCTTGTTGGTGAAGGTCAGTGCCATGAGACCTGCGGGGTGATAGCCCGAGTCTAAGAGATAGAGGAGCTTGTAGACGAGGACGCGGGTCTTGCCGCTACCTGCGCCAGCGATGACCAGTGCGGGGCCATCGTTGTAGACGACGGCGGCACGCTGGGCTTCGTTGAGCTCACTGAGGTAGGGTAGGTCGAGGGTATCACTTGCACTCATGACGAGAGGGGTATATATAATAATGTAGGGGAGGGCCTATATGCCGAGCCCTTGCTTTGGGAGCTAAGGGCTTCTTTTGCCCCGCAAAGGTACAGCGAATCTCTCCATAATATATATAGGTAGGAGCCCCACAATGCGGTCGCATTGCGGGGCTCACTGCTCTTAGGGTGTCGCTGTCTCTGAGCTACAGCTTAGTGCTGCATGCCACGATAGCTGTGCCAGTCTCTACGCAAGCGATGGAGGAGGCGACGTGTGATGCGTACCCCTTCGGGGATAGCTCCGACGAGGAGCATGAAGAGAAAGAGACTGGGAAGACGATCCTTCCAGTTGTCACCAGCAGACTCTGCGTAATAGAGTAGCCAAGCGAGGAAGGCGTAAAGGATAGTGAGTAGGATTCGCTCCATAGGCATTATAAATTGTGGATTCAGTTGAGTTGCATGAGGGGAGCCTGAGGGCAAGTGTGTAGGTTGGTGTCGAGGATCACCCAGTGAAGATAGTACATTATTATCATATAGATGATTATCCTGTGGAGTGCCTTGTCGGCAGAGCTCCTCCAGCGTGGGCTGAGGGGCATATTATGAGACTATTGCCGCGAGTCCTGTCCTCTATTTAGAGTGCTAAGGCATCGCACGCCCAGCTCCCCGATATACCTCTCCGAAGTGATACATAAGCCCTTCGCCTTATCGCGAGTACTTCTCTTATCCAGCGGAGGGAAAAGTGTCCTTCTCGTGAAGGAAAAAGCGTTTGCCTGTAGTGGTTTTTCTCTATCTACGTACGTAGTCTTAAAGACCAGGCACGTCAGTCCAAATATCCACGTACGTAGATATTAGAGCCACGTACGTAGATCAAGCTTATCAGCCACTCGTCCACAACTTTTATCCCTACGTGGAGCAACAACCTAATATAGGTCACTGCTCCGACCTATATAGATCGACGTCGTGACCTATACTGGTCCGTGTGATGACCTATATAGGTTCGCCCGCCGACCAATATAGGTTGGTAGCACTCCCTTATGCGAGGGGTACGATAGACTCATAGAGAAATCTCTTGGCTTAGGGGGGGTGAGGGGGCTGTCAAAGGCGAGACAGAGAGCCGATTTATTCGTAACTTTGTGTACTATACATTCTTTCACGGTAGGCTCTGCTCGGGTCTTCCTTTCATTTATTAGATGCAAGACTTAGATATTCGTGGTGCCCGCGTGCACAACCTTAAGGACGTGGATGCTCATATCCCTCGCTACTCGCTGACGGTCTTTACCGGCCTGAGTGGGAGCGGGAAGTCCTCCTTGGCATTCGACACCATCTACGCTGAGGGCCAGCGTCGCTATATCGAGACGTTCAGCTCCTATGCCCGAGGCTTCCTTGGTGGAGGTCTCGAGCGCCCTGACGTCGATGAGATCACAGGTCTCGGCCCCGTCATATCTATCGAGCAGAAGACCACGAACCGCAATCCCCGCTCTACCGTCGGGACCGTCACGGAGATCTACGACTTCTTCCGCCTCCTCTATGCACGCGCAGGTACCGCTATATCGTACCTCTCGGGCAAGCCTATGGTGCGCTATACCGAGGAGCAGATCCTGGAGCTCCTCCTGGAGCGCTATGAGGGAAAGAAGGTCCTCCTCTTGGCCCCCGTCGTCAAGCAGCGTAAGGGGCATTACAAAGAGCTCTTCGAGCAGCTCCGCAAGAAGAGCTTCCTCACCGTCCGCGTCGACGGGGAGCTACGAGAGATCACCTACGGCATGAAGCTCGACCGCTACAAGCTCCATAGCGTCGAGGTACAGACCGACAAACTCACCATAGCGGAGAAGAACCGCGACCGCCTACTTGCCAGCCTCCGCCTGACCCTCAAGGAGGGTGATGGCGTGATGATGCTCCAGGAGATCGCCACAGGCGAGGTCGCTTACTTCAGCCGCCATCTGATGGACCCCGAGACGGGGCTATCATACAACGAGCCCGCACCGCACAACTTCTCCTTCAACTCGCCCAACGGCAGCTGTCCGCGCTGTAAGGGCCTCGGTGAAGTACGTGTCATTGATCTCGATAGCATCGTGCCCGACCGCACGAAGAGCATCTATGCTGGGGGCATTCTCCCCTTAGGGAAGTACCGCCGTACGCTGGTCTTCGCCCAGATCGAAGCCCTCTGCGCTAAGTATGAGGTCTCGATCAAGGATCCTATCTCCCAGCTGCCCGATGACCTACTCACAGAGATCGTCGAGGGCAGTGAAGAGGACTTAGTCCTGCTGGACGACCGCTTCACAGAGCTGCGTGGCGTACCCCTCTCCTATGATGGCCTCGGTGCCTACCTCATGGCACAGAGCGAAGAGGAGGAGAGCCCCCGAGATGCAGAGAAGTGGATGGCACAGTTCACCCGCGCAGAGGTCTGCCCTGAGTGCCATGGTGGACGCCTGAACAAGGAAGCCCTGCACTACTTCATCGGCGGGAAGAATATCGGTGAGGTCGCTTCGATGGAGCTGACGCACCTGGCCTCTTGGCTTGAGGGGCTGGAGGATAAGCTGACGGATCAGCAGCGCACCATCGCTACCGAGGTACTCAAGGAGATCCGTACCCGTCTGTCCTTCCTCCTGGATGTGGGCCTCGGCTACCTCTCTATGAACCGCATGACTGCCTCCCTCTCAGGGGGCGAGAGCCAGCGCATCCGTCTGGCGACGCAGATAGGTACTCAGCTTGTCGAGGTACTCTATATCCTCGATGAGCCGAGCATAGGCCTCCACCAGCGAGACAATGTGCGCCTCATCCATTCGCTGCAGAAGCTCCGTGATCTAGGGAATACCGTCATCGTCGTCGAGCATGACAAGGATATGATGCTCGAGGCAGACCATATCATCGATATGGGTCCGAAGGCAGGCCGCCTCGGTGGCGAGGTCGTCTTCTCAGGCTCGCCTGAGGCGATGATGCGAGCAGGTACGCTGACGGCACGCTATATCAGCGGTGTCGAGACCATCGAGATCGCCCCCGAGCGTCGCCCGATGACCGAGCGTCAGCTCCGCCTGACAGGCGCACGTGGCAATAACCTTCGTAGTATCGATGTCAGCCTCCCACTGGGTACCATGATATGTGTCGCTGGGGTATCGGGGAGTGGTAAGAGTACGCTCATCAATGAGACCCTGCTGCCGATCCTCAGTCAGCACCTCTATTCATCGCTGAAGGATCCGCTGCCCTATGATAGCATCGAGGGGCTGGAGTACGTCGACAAGGTCGTCGCCGTAGACCAGTCGCCTATCGGCCGTACGCCCCGTAGTAATCCTGCGACTTATACGGGCGTCTTCACCGATATCCGTAACCTCTTCGTGGGGCTTCCCGAGAGTAAGATGCGCGGCTACAAGCCTGGACGCTTCTCCTTCAACGTCTCGGGCGGACGCTGTGAGACCTGCTCGGGGAATGGCTACAAGACCATCGAGATGAACTTCCTCCCCGACGTCTTCGCTCCCTGCGAGGCTTGTCACGGACGTCGCTACAATAGAGAGACCCTCGAGGTGCGCTTCAAGGGCAAGTCCATCGCCGACGTCCTCGACATGACGATCAATGCGGCAGTGGAGTTCTTCGCTCACGTCCCCCATATCCTCAAGAAGCTCCAGGTCCTGCAGGATGTAGGTCTCGGCTATATCAAGCTCGGGCAGTCCTCGACGACCCTCTCTGGCGGAGAGAGCCAGCGTATCAAGCTGGCCTCCGAGCTCGCTAAGCGCGACACGGGGAAGACCGTCTATATCCTCGACGAGCCGACTACAGGTCTGCACTTCGAGGATATCCGCGTCCTCCTCGGCATCCTCAATCGCCTCGTCGATCGTGGGAATACCGTCATCATCATCGAGCATAACCTTGATGTCCTCAAGAGTGCCGACTATATCATCGAGATCGGTCCTGAGGGTGGGAAGGACGGTGGGCAGCTACTCTTCGCTGGTACTCCCGAGGCTTTGGCAAAGGTCAAGGATAGCCCTACGGCACCTTTCCTCGCCGACGAACTCAAGCTTGCTGGCCGTAAGAAGGCTTCACACAAATAGTAATAGTATGTTGTATTGAATAAACCCTTACCCCTAACACTATAACCACCACACCCATGAAACTTGGAAACCGTTTATCCAACAAGATCTGTCCCGACAACATGACGATCGAGGAGTGGCAGGTAGCCCTCCGCCGTGAGAACGCACGCGAGAGTGACTTCACCGTGGAGCACCTCGACAAGAACCGCATCTGGGGTGACTACCTCGTCTGTAGCAGCACCGGCCGCTACCGTGTCGCCTTCCGTGGCGTACAGAGCGATCGCAACTTCTGCTCCTGTCTGGACTTCCGTACCAATGGTCTCGGTACGTGTAAGCACCTCGAGGCGGTATCGCTCTTCCTCGAGGAGCACGTCCCAGGCTACCCCTGGGCTGGACTGAGCTATGCTGCCGAATACTCCTCTATCTATGTCAGCTACAAGGGCGGGCGTAGCATCCGTCTCCGTGTAGGCGATGCGTACCGTGCCGAGTACGAGCGTCTGAAGGAGAAGTACTTCTCTCCCGAAGGGATCCTCCCCGAGAGCAACTATCACCTCCTCGAGCAGATCTGTGAGGAGGCACTGGCGATCTCATCCTCCTTCCGCTGCTACGAGGATGTGCAGGAGTTCGCAGAGGAGTGTGCCCAACTCAGTCAGTGGAAGACCGAGCTCAGCTCTGCCTATCCCGAGAAGGCTATCCCTTGGGATAAGAAGCAGATCAATCCTGCTTACTCCGAGGTCGAGCACCTGCTCTATGACCTCTGCTTGAATGGCTTTGGCTTCATCGTCGGTCTCAAGCATCCCTTCTATATGCACCTCTTGGCTCGCCTCGTCGAGGAGGTCTATCAGGGAGAGGTCGAGCGCAACAAGGGCTATATCATCGTAGGGAATGAGACTGATGTCCTGCTCTGGCAGTCCGTCCTCCTGCAGTACAGCGAGTACATCCATCTGCCCGTGCAGGTGGTCTCACAGCAGACCTTCCTCAAGCAGCCCATACAGCAGGGGGCGAAGGCAACCTTCGTCTACGTCAATGATGCCGACTGCTTGAAGGAGTGGAAGAACCCCGTCTCGCTCGCCATCAAGCGCCTCGAGATCAAGCATCTCTACATGCATGTCGAGACGCTCCAGCACTTCACTCCTGTGCAGCTCTCCTCGATCCTGCAACACATCAATCCCTTCATCATCGGGCCCTTCTACAAGTTCATCCACACGTACCGCCCGATGTTCCCCCTCCGTGAGCGTGCTGACTTCCTCCCTCCCGAGATGCAGCCCTTCACGTTCTTCGTGACGCAGGTGCTCTTGACGGCGCTCGTCCTCCCCTCGGGAGATGCTCCTTCGTCGGCTCCTCTGCCGGTAGAGGAGATGCTGACCCCCGAGACGCGTGTGACGAAGTTCCTCTCCCTGCTCGGCGAGATCCTCGACGACCCGAAGTCTACCGAGATCCTTCGTGAGCGGATCGCCCGTGGTGCAGGCTTGCGGTAGCTTGTCTAAGTAGTCTATTTAGATTACCTTTGCACTCAATTTGTTAGGGTGTTGTGGACAGAGATCTCACCTCCTTACCCGACCCGACAGATATTACGAATAAGCATAGTATACATTAAAATAATAAAAGACGAATGGCTGTATCGATTAAGCAGACCTCCGATGTAGCAGCTGTCATCACCGTCCAGGTGAGTGCAGCAGACTACCAACCCCAAGTAGATAAGGCACTGAAGAACTATCAGAAGAATGCTTCTATCCCTGGCTTCCGTAAGGGCCACGCACCCCTCGGCCTCATCAAGAAGCAGGTAGGCACCTCGGTCAAGGTCGAGGAAATCAACCGTGCTGTCGTCAGCGCTCTCTTCGGCTATATCGACGAAGAGAAGCTCCAGATCCTCGGCAATCCCCTGCCCGTAGAGGACGCTAAGGAGTACGACTTCGCTACGGAAGAGAACTTCGAATTCTCCTACGACGTAGCCCTCGCTCCTAAGATCGAAGCTAAGCTCGAGAAGAAGGACAAGCTCACCTACTACCGCATCGTCGCTACCAAGGAAATGGAAGACGAGCAGATCAAGCGTATGCTTGAGAACGCTGGTAAGCAGATCGAAGCTGACACTGTAGAGGACAACGACGTCGTCTACGGCCGTGCCCTCGAGCTCGCTGATGGTCAGCCCAAGGAAGGCGGTATCGAAGCTGCTCAGGCGCTGATCCTCCCCCGCTTCACTAAGAGTGAAGCTGAGAAGGCTAAGCTCATCGGTGCTAAACTCGGTGATACGATCACCTTCGAGCCCTTCGCTCTCTATGACGGTCAGGCTGCTGAGATCGCTTCACTCCTCCAGATCGAGAAGGAAGCTGTCCCCGCCCTCGAGGGTGTAGCCTTCTCCTACCAGATCACGAAGATCTCACGCCGCGAAGCTGCTGAGCTCAACGAAGCCTTCTTCACCGAAGCCTTCGGCGAAGGTAGCGACATCCGCAGCGAAGAAGCTCTGCGTAAGAACATCCAGGAGAGTTTCGCTGAGCAGTTCGCCACCGAGAGTGACTTTAAGTTCACGCGTGACCTGCGTGCCCTCCTTCTGAAGAAGGCTGGCAAGGTAGCTTACGACGAAGCTCTGCTCAAGCGCATCTTCCTCGCTCGCAACGCTGAGGCTAAGGTCGAAGATCTCGATCGTGACATGCCACAGATCCTCGATGACATCACCTTCGACCGCATCAAGGGTCAGCTCCTCGAGGCTGCTGGTGTGCAGATCTCTGATGAGGACGTCAATAAGTTCGCCCTCATCGTAGCTAAGAATCAGTTCGCTATGTACGGCATGACTTCTGTGCCCGACGAACTGCTTGAGAACTACGCTCAGAGCATGCTCAAGGATGAGCGCACGAAGGAGAACCTCATCGACCGCGTCGCTGACTCCAAGCTCGCTGCTATCGCTAAGGAAGCGATCACCGTCACGGAGAAGGAAGTATCTCCCGAAGACTTCAACAAGCTGATGAGCGAAGACACGAAGGCTTAAGCCCCGCCGTCTTCCCTGCAGATAGATAGACAGAAGCCCCGTCGCAGATCCCTGCGGCGGGGCTTTTTGTATTATCTGGTATTGAGAGATTGGTATTTAATAAGAAGTTTCCTACCTTTACCATCAAGATAGACAAGGAGAGACACACCGACACACCTACGCGATCCTCTCCGACCAGCGCATTACCCTCACCGACGTACCTTCTCCCTATGGCTGAGCGATAAGTCTTAAACGCATGCCCTGAGTACCTCTTCATTCACGAGAGTAGGCACTCCGAGTAGACCCGCACAGCCGTACCATCCTCTCTCAGACCCTCCCTTCCCGCTGCGAACACCAACCTACACGAGTAGGGGAGAGTCTTTAATCGATGTGTATCTCATCACTCTCCAGCAGGGGGGCGGATGAGGTCCACTCCACCCGTCGTCAGATCCCATCCGTTTCACCTTAGTTACCCAAAGACGCAAATGAAGAAGAGTTTACTCTTACTCCTATTCCTAACTCTTTCGATAGGAGTAGCATGGGCTCAAAAGAAGCAGATCACCGTCAAGGGGATCGTCCTCTCTGTGGAGGACAAAGAGCCCATCGTCCCGGCCTCAGTCCAGTCTGTAGACTATCCCAACATCGGTACGCTGACCGACCCGAAGGGACGCTTCACCCTTCATCTCCCCGAGGGAGCTCGCACGCTACGTGTGTCGAGCGTCGGCTATGCCAGTAAGGTCGTCACCATCACGGGCAAAGAACTTCGCATCCTCCTGGACAACGATGAGCAGGCCATCGACAAGGTTGTCATCGTAGCCTATGGTACGCAGAAGAAGCAGAGCCTCGTCGGGGCACAAGCCTCGATCAGTGGCAAGCAGCTTGCAGCCCGACCTATCTCTAATGCCTCGAACGCTCTGGCCGGTGCTGCCGCAGGGGTGCAGGTCACGACCTCATCGGGTCAGCCTGGCTCCGAAGCAGATATCCGTATCCGTGGCTTCGGCTCGGTCAATGCCTCCTCAGCCCCTCTGTACGTCGTCGACGGTGCCGTCTATACGGGCCGTATCTCGGATATCGCTCAGCAGGATATCGCTGATATCTCTGTGCTGAAGGACGCTGCTGCCACCGCCCTCTACGGCTCCAGTGCAGGTAATGGGGTTATCCTCATCACCACGAAGCGCAATGCTGGGCAGGCTGGTCAGCCTCACTTTACCTTCTCTACCAGCCAAGGATTCTCCGTCCGTGGGCTTCCTGAGTACGATAAGATCGGTACCATGGATCACTACAAGGTCCGCTGGCAGCAGTGGTACAACACGCTACGCTACAATGAGCGCAATAAGAATAAGACTGATGAAGAGCTCGGTACGATCGCAGCTCTCCAGACCTATCAAGCGCTGAAGTACAATCCCTATAGTGGTATCGACTCCTACTATCGTAAGGACGCCAATGGGGTCTATCATCTCTCTAAGGGTGGCCCTGCTAAGGGTGCTTATCCTGGTATACTCCTTCCTACTGGTGAGCTGAATCCCGAGATCAATGGCCTCCTCTATGGCGATGACCTCGACTGGTACAATGCCTTCTACCGCACGGGCCATCGTGGTGAGTACACGCTCAGTGGAGGTCTCCGTACCGATAAGCTCCAGTCATACCTCTCGCTGAACTACCTCAACGAGCGTGGCTTCATGATCGAGTCAGGCTACAAGCGCTACAACCTCCGTGCTAACCTCTCGTATGATATCCGCCCCTGGCTGACGCTCGGTACGAACATTGGGCTGACGCACACACGCTCCGAAGGTCCTCGCTCGCTCGGTGGTGCTTCTGCCAATGGTGCACACTTCTCCCAGACTGTCGCTCCTATCTATCCGATCCATGTCCACGACCCGCTGACGGGAGCATACGTCCTCGATGACCGCGGGAATAGGATCTATGACCACAGCGGCACCCGCCCCTATCGTAAGAACTACAATACGATCGAGCTGGCTTACCTTGACCACAATGAGTCGCTGCGTGATGCCTTGATGGGCCGTGCACATCTCGATATTAAGCCTATTGATGGGCTTAAGCTCTCACTTCAGGTAGCTTACGACCAGCGTAATACCCGCTCTAAGGTCCGATTCAATAATAAGACGGGGGATAATCCTCAGGGTGTGCTCAATGTGGATGTAGGTCGTGGCACGACTCTGACCTTCACACAGCTCGCTAACTACACGAAGAAGCTGGGTAAGGATCATGAGTTCGAAGGGCTCATCGCCCATGAGAGCTATGATCTCGAGACCTTCGGTATGTCGGGCTCGAAGGAGTTCCTGAAGTTCATCGTCATCGATGAGCTCTCCAACTATACCAAGGTACGCTCGGTCAACTCCAGCACCGATGTCTATCGCAAGGAAAGTTACTTCGGTCGCTTCAACTACAACTACAGCGACCGCTACAATCTCTCACTGGCCTACCGCCGAGATGGCTCCAGCCGCTTCCATAAGAACAGCCGCTGGGGGAACTTCTGGGCTGTCGGTGCTGGGTGGAATATCAACTCCGAGAAGTTCATGAAGAACGTCTCTTGGGTCAACCGCCTCAAGCTCCGTGGCTCCTATGGGCAGACGGGGAATGACGGTCTATCTAGCTACTATCCCTATCAGACTACCTACGGCTCCAGCAATAACCTCGATGAGCCTGGGCTGCGTGTAGCACATGTCGGGAATACCGACCTGACGTGGGAAACTCAGATTACCTCTGACGTAGCTCTTGAATTCGGTCTCTTTGACCGAATCGATGGTACGATCGAAGTCTTCAACAAGGAGTCGAAGGACCTGCTCTTCCAGTATGAGCTCGCTGCCTCGACGGGTGTCGCCAGCATCGACCGTAATATTGGTAAGGTCCGCAACTATGGTCTCGAGCTCGAGCTCGGCGCTAAGATCCTGCGTATCGGTGACTTCTCCTGGAGCCTGCGCGCTAACGCTACGTGGCTGAAGAATAAGATCGTCAAGCTCCCTGACCTCAATCGTGAGGATGGTATCATCGTCGGGACGAAGAAGTATTTGGAAGGTCGTAGTCTCTATGACTACTACCTCTACGAATACCTCGGGGTAGATCCAGCTGATGGTAAGGCTATGTACCGTCTCGACCGGGAGAAGTATCCTGATGAACCTGGCCTCGAAGCTACGGGTGAGCGCGCTACCTACACGAAGAATGGGGAAAAGGCTCGCAAGCACTATGCGGGCTCATCTATCCCTGATGTCTATGGTGGCTTCTCCACGAACTTCCGCTACAAGGATATTGGCCTCAACTTCGTCTTTGCCTATCAGATCGGTGGTAAGTCCTACGATGGTCTTTATCAGAGCATGATGTCACGTGACCTTACTACGGGGACAGCTATGCACCCTGACCTCTATCGTGCTTGGCGCAAGCCTGGGCAGGTCACTGACGTCCCTCGCCTCGATGCAGACCCACAGAACTTCTCGACGATGACCTCTGACCGCTGGCTCATCTCTTCGACTGCCCTTGCACTGAAGAGTATCTCGATGAGCTACGATCTCCCCAAGCGCTTCGCTAAGAAGCTCGGGGTCGATGGTGTTGGCCTCACCTTCGCTGCTGAGAACCTCTTTATCCTCTCCAAGAGAAAAGGGCTCAACCCCTTCAGCGGCTACACAGGAGTCCATAACTCTGTCGGCTATGCTGCTGCCCGCACCTTCACTACGACTCTCAATGTCACCTTCTAATCTTTGCCTACGATCATGAAGAGATTGCATACATACCTTGCTATAGCTGCTGGTGTGACCTTGCTCACGCTCCCAGCATGCAAGAAGGACTTCCTCGAAACGTCCTCCACCACCTCACTGGGGGACAAGCAAGCTGAAGGGACCCAAGAAGGGCTCTTGGGGATCGTCAATGGGCTACATAGTATGATGTACGCCTATAACTTTGGTCAGGGCTTCGGGGCTGGAGCACCTTCGCTCAACCTGCGCCTTGACCTGATGAGCGACGATGTCATCAATACGCAGCCTGCTTCCCTAAGAGAGTACACCTATCTGGGAGCGCATAATGAGCGTGGGGATGACGTCATCAACTTCCGGGCTTGGGACTTCTACTATACCCTCATCCAGCACACGAATATCGCTATCCGAGGCTTCAAGAAAACCCTGACAGAAGAGGAGCGTAAGGATAAGAAGATCCGCTACTCCGTAGGGGAAGCCTATGCCTTCCGCGCCTATGCTTATCATCAGCTTGTCCAGCTCTATGCTAAGCGCTACAATGCCTCGACGGCAGCCAGCGATCCTGGGGTCGTCATGCGTACTGATGAAGCGACTAACGCTCAGCTCTACGAAAAGGCTCGCCGTGGTACGGTCGCTGAAGCCTATGCGCTCATCGAGTCGGACCTGAAGATGGCTATGGAGACGCTCAAGGATCTGGATCAGAATAATTCGCGCAACCACCTACGCTACTCGACGGTCTGTGGTATCGCTGCGCGTGTGGCTCTCTGTAAGTCCGACTGGGCTGCAGCGGAGACCTATGCTAAGGAGGCTATCGCAAACGCTAACTCTAAGCTCCAGGTGGGTGAAGAGCTCCTCGATGGCTTCAACGATTACACCGCCAACGAGTGGATGTGGGGCTACCGCTATGCTGAGACGCAGAACCAAGGCTATGGTACCTTCCTCGCCCAGTACTCGACGAATTTCGATAACGGCTGGCAGGACCACTTCCGCTTCGCTGTGAACCGAAATATCTTCGACCAGCTGGGACCCAATGACGTACGTCGCAAGTGGTGGTACTGCTATGACCTGGATCAGAACATCCCAGAGAATGTTGATGCCGGCTACCTCCCTCTGATTAGTGGAGTGCCAGGCTTTGAGATCACGGGGCAGTGCATGAAGTATCGTGTACAGAATCATGCCTCAAGTAAGGGCGACGTCCTCATCATGCGACTCGGCGAGATGTACTACATCCAGGCGGAGGCTGAGGCTCGTCAGGGTAAGAGTACGGCAGCTCAGACGACGCTCTACACGGTAGTGAAGACGCGCGATGCTGACTTCGTACAGCCCACGGAGACGGGGGATGCCCTGATCGAGAAGATCTTTCTGCACAAGCGCCTGGATCTCCTCTTCGAGGGGGTACGCTTCTTCGATATGAAGCGCCTGGGTATCGTGCCCAATCGCCTTGCAGCGAAGAACTTCCAGATCATTAAGGACTTCGCCGGTCCTGGTGGTGGTGAGACGAAGTACCAGGAGGCTATCGCGAAGAACCAAAATGCATCCTTCGAGACAATGCCTAAGACGCCCGACGATAAGAACTGGCAGTTCAAGATCCCTTACTCAGAGATCAAGGTCAATCCTCTCTGTCAGCAGAATCCTTAGGGCTCTCTGTACTGACTAAACGAATTAGCCCCTACGACTCACTGTGAGTCGTAGGGGCTAATTCGTATCTAAGGGGTATGGAGCTGAGGCTACCAGCCACCGGTGGCACCACCACCACCCGAGGAGCCTCCACCGAAGCTGCCTCCGCCAAATCCGCCGCCGAAGCCTCCGCCACCCCAGCCGCCTCTATTGCGACCTGAGTTGAGTAGAGCGCCGAGGAGCATGCCTCTCAAGAGCTCATCATTATCTGACTGACGGCGATGGTCGCTATGCGAATCGTGTCCGCAGTTGCGACAGCGGTAGTGTCGTCGCTCATAGCGCCCTCCATCGATGAGCTCTGTACGCTCAAGGGCTACCGTGCGGGCTCCACAGTGCTCGCAGCGTGTCCATGCGTCACTGATGTCACGCCCAGCGGTCTCCGCATAGTGACAGTGGCTACACTGATAGACCGAGTAGGGGCGTGAGCCGATCTCCATCTCCTTCTGCTCGGCAGGCGTCAGATAGCGCCAGGCCTCAGCCGGAGCGAGGGGAGCCATCTTATCCTGTCTACACTGCGGGCAGGAGCTGGCGAGGTGGCGTATTTCGTTCAGCACCCGACGTGCATAGAAGTGATAGAGTAGCCCTACGGGCAGGCAGATGATGTAGAGTAGGATGGGGTGGGTCTTAGCTCGGGCTTCGATCAGAGGAAGGCGCTCTCTGGCTAAGCGCGGTGTGCGGCTACGGAGCTTCTCCTCATAGAGGCTGGAGAAGGCGCTATATCCAGCAGAGAATACCAAGACACCGTAGAGGAGCCACAGCATGAAGGTGAAGGACTCCCCTTCGCCACGTGCTGTCCTGCGGTCGGAGGTGTACTCCTCTCCTTGGAGTACCTTACCTACGGCCACGACACCATTATATATCGCTCCGTCATAGTCCCCTTCGCGCATCAGCGGGATGATGTACTGTCGCTGGATACGGCTGGCACGGACGTCGGTCAATATCCCCTCCATCCCATAGCCAGTCTCGAAGCGCACCTTACGCTGGTCCATGACGACCAGCAGCAGGAGCCCATCATTGCGGGTCTTCGAGCCCAAGCCCCATAGCCTAAAGAGGTCCGTGGAGAAGCTCTCGATATCTCGCTCCCCGATACTCGGGAGTATGACCGTGGCGAACTCTACCCCCGTCGTGCGACGGATCTCGTAGAGTGCCGCATCGATGCGCTCTCGCCCCTCAGCACTGATGTAGCCCTCGGGGTCGGAGAGCAGACGCGTGCTGTCGGTCGTGAAGACATTCGGTACGAGCTCGGGCGTATAGACCGTCCCCTCGGCCCAGAGACCGAGTGGGAAGAGGCTAATGAGGGCGAGCAGGAGGAGATGTCGGAGCGCTCTATCCATCCTGTAGCGCATAGTCGTTTAGTGGGGAATTACTTCTCCGTAGAGAAGTCGACGGTGGGTGCTACTTCGCTACCAGCCTGAGCCGTGAAGTAGGGGCGCTCACGGAAGCCTGCGAGCCCAGCGACGATGACGGTGGGGAACTTGTTGCGGTGCGTGTTGTACTGCTGAGCAGCGTCATTGAAGTCGCGGCGAGCCGTAGTGATACGGTTTTCCGTCCCTTCGAGCTGTGAGGAGAGGTCACGGAACTGCTCGTTAGCCTTCAGGTCGGGGTACTTCTCTACGACGACCATCAGACGAGAGAGGGCAGAGGAGAGAGCATCCTGATTCTGCTGGAAGCGCTTCAGTGCAGCTTCGTCCATATCGTTGGCATTGATCGTCGTCGAGGTAGCCTTGCTGCGGGCATTGATGACGCCTTCGAGGGTCTCACGCTCGTGAGAAGTATAGCCCTTGACGACATTCACCAGATTGGGGATGAGGTCACTACGACGCTGGTACTGGTTCTCTACCTGGCTCCACTTGTTCTTGACATTCTGGTCAATAGTGACGAGGCCGTTGTACTTAGAGATCCCCCAGATGGCGAGGAGGACGATGACAGCTACTGCAATAGCCCACTTAGGGAATTTCATTGTTTGCTTACTGTTTTAGGCCGTCTCAGGGGAGTATATCCCGACAAGACGACGGAGGTTAGTGAATACTTACTTCTTGATGTACTATGTACAAAGACTGTGCCAAGGTACATAAAAAGTCGGACTTCTTTGCGTTGCAGGCCTTTCTCTTCTTGAGTCAGATAGAGGGCTATGGGCGTGGGTGATATAGCCTTCTATGGAGGGTAATGGCTCCCAGCTATAGTCCGCTCCTTCGCATGTCATAGGTGGGGGGATATGAACCTATATTGGTCAGCGGGCGAACCTATATAGGTTGTTGCTCCGCGTAGGGATAAAAAGTTGCGGACGAGTGGCAGATAAGTTTGGTCTACATACGTGGCTCTAATATCTACGTACGTGGATATTTGGACTGACGTGCCTGGTCTTTAAGACTACGTACATAGATAGAAGAAAACCACTACATGAAGACGCTTTTTTCTTCGTGAGAAGGACACTTTTTCCTCCACAGGATAAGAGGAATACTCGCGATAAGGCGAAGGGCTTGCCCGATCACTTCGGAGAAGGCATATCGGGTAGCTGGGCGTGCGATACCTTAGCACACCAAGTAGGGGACAGGACTCTCGGCCACAATCTCAATATAGGTTGATATCTCTACCTCTACCTCCATGTGCGGTATAGAGCTACGCCTCCCGCTGCAGACCTACGAGAGTCTTGCGGCGGGAGGCGTATGAAGTGAAGGGGAGGGTATTGGGAGGGAGCTTAGCTCTGCGCGGTCTCTAAGAGTGCCTTAGCTGCGGCACGGGTGACGTCGGTGAGCTTGCTACCGCTCTGCATACGCGCGATCTCGTCGATGCGCTCCTCTGCGGTGAGGTGGCGGATGTAGCTGCGGGTGCTTGCCTCGCCGTGCTCTTTGTAGATGTAGAAGTGGTCTTCGCCCGCTGCGGCTATCTGAGGGAGGTGCGTCACCGCCAGGACCTGCATGCTCTCGCCCATACGGCGGAGGATCGTGGCGATGCGCTCGGCGGTCTCGCCCGAGACGCCCGTATCGATCTCATCGAAGATAATCGTGGGCAGGCTACGGCGGTCAGCGATGAGTGCCTTGATAGCGAGCATGAGGCGGGAGATTTCCCCACCCGAGGCGATCTCTGCCACGGGCTCGGGCTCGATCTCCTTATTCGCGGAGAAGAGGAAGGTGACATGATCCAGCCCGTGAAGGGTGGGAGCGTCTAAGATATCCTGACGGATGACGAAGCGCACGTGGGGCATGCCCAGCTCGTGGAGTGTGGTGATGAGGGCGCTTTCGATAGTGCGAGCGGCCTTGGTGCGGGTCTTACTGAGGGCTTTCCCGAGGCGGAGAACCTCGGCTTCGCGTTTCTTGAGGGCTTCGGAGAGGGCAGTGAGGTGCTCGTCAGAGGAGTTGATTTGCTCAAGACGGCTGGAGAGATCATCACGCAGGGCGATGAGTTCGTCGCAGCTCGTGAGGCTATGCTTGTGCAGGAGTCCACGGATGAGATCCAGGCGTGCCTCGACCTTCGCCAGACGCTTCGGGCTGAAGGTCACTTCCTCCGCCTCGTCGCTCATCGAGCTCGCCAGGTCCTGGAGCTCGATACGTGCGCTCTCCAGACGCTCACACCACTCAGCGGCGGGCGTGTGGTAGCGGCGGATGCTCTCGACGGAGCGCAGGGCATGGTAGAGGGCGGGTAGAGCGCCGTGCTCGTCATCCTCGAGGGCAGAGGCCGCACTGCTGAGCTCCTCACGGATCTCTTGGGCATGGGAGAGCTGACGCTCTTCCTCTTCGAGCGATTCGAGTTCGCCCGACTCCACTTCTGCTTCCTCCAGCTGGTCGTATTGGAACTGTAGGTAGTCCTGCTCGCGTCTCAGCTCTTCGGCCTCCTGACAAGCCTCTTCGTAGGCACGCTGCTCACTACGGAAGGTGCGGAAGGCTGCCTGATATTCGCTGAGTAAGGGTAGCTCTCCGCTGTACAGATCGAGGACGGAGAGCTGGAAGCCTGCGTCGCCGAGGAGGAGGTTCTTGTGC
Source organism: Porphyromonas sp. KLE 1280 (assembly GCF_000700805.1). Classification (NCBI taxonomy): domain Bacteria; kingdom Pseudomonadati; phylum Bacteroidota; class Bacteroidia; order Bacteroidales; family Porphyromonadaceae; genus Porphyromonas; species Porphyromonas sp. KLE 1280. Next base: position 824,537 of record NZ_KL362962.1, on the reverse strand, counting down.
TGCGAATGGATGTCTATGAGGTATTCGCTCAGCCGCTTGAGGAGCTGGAGCGAGGCGGGGGTATCGTTGACGAAGGCGCGGCTCTTGCCCTTGGCCGTGATCTCACGGCGCACGATGCACTCTTCCTCGTCGCTATCGATATCTTCCTCCTCGAGCATGGCCCCCACGGCTGCGTCAAGGTGGGTGAAGCGGGCTTCGATGACGCAGCGCTCAGCCCCAGGGCGGATCGTGGAGCTATCAGCGCGCTGCCCCATCAGGAGGGCGATCGCACCGAGGAGGATACTCTTACCAGCACCCGTCTCACCCGTGATGACGGAGAAGTGTGGGGTGAACTGGATGGTGAGCTCGTCGATGAGCACGAAGTTCCGAATGCTGAGACTCTGAAGCATAACTGAGTGAAGCGGGGATTAGCGGAGTGCCTGCAGCTGGTCTCCCGCGGTGGGGAAGAGCTGGCGAAGGCGCTCAGAGAGAAGAAGACGCTCGCTTTGGGGGGCGGAGCGGAAGAGCTGGATAAGCTCGGGGAGCTTGGTCTGCTCGAGGTCGGAGAGTGCGACCGAGCGGGAGCGGATCTTGCGAAGCTCCACGAGTTCCTTAGTGACCTCAAGGAGGACCTCACGGGCCTCCTCAGGGCTGGAGGAGAGGCGGTCTAAGCCCTCGCGGTGGTAGCGGTACCAGCACTGGCGGTAGCGCTCATCTTCCTGCGAGGTCAGGTACTCCAAGCGTCGCGTGCGTGACAGACCACGCTCGGTACTGCTCCAGCCCTTCCAGTCGGGGTGACTCATAGCTGAGGCCACGAGGGCACTCAGGCGAGGCTGGAGGAGACTACCTCCGAGGGGAGAGAAGCTATCAAGGTCGCTCGCGATGACGTACAGCGCGTAGAAGGAGCAGAGCGCCACCAGCGGATGCTCGGGCTCCGTCTCCTGATAGGTGAGTGGGTCGCCTGGTAGGTAGGTGAAGGTGATGCTGGGATCGCGCAGGAGAAGCGTCGGGCTCATATAGTCCGTGCCGTAGACGGGTCGACGGGCGGAGATGACCAGCTCGCCTTTGTACTCACCCGCTTCGCTGCGCTCGTGCAAGGTGAAGATGAAGGAGACATCGATACGCTCTCCCTCCTTGTAGGCAAGGTCTGTCCAGCGTGTGCGACCGAGGAGGTCGGTGAGCTGGCGACGCAGACCCTCATAGTGTATCTGCCCTTCGCTACCCAGCGCCTCTGTATGTAGCTCTACCGTTGCCCGCAGCTCCTGCGCTCGTAGTGGCAGAAGCCCCAGCGAGAGGATGAGTAGGACGAGGTGGAGTAGACGCATCAGGCTTGACTTGATGGGGCGGATGAGGGGGAGAGTTATTCGCCGAGGCGCTTGATGATGAAGCTCGCGATGTCGTGGGCTACAGCATCCTTGCTCTTCAGCTCGTAGGCTTCGATAGAGCCCTCACGGTCGAAGATCGTGACCTTGTTCGTCTCATGGGCGAAGCCAGCACCAGCATCTTGCAGGCTATTCAGCACGATAGCATCGAAGTGCTTGGCGTGCATCTTACGCTTAGCCTCCTCGACACCGGCATTGCTCTCGAGGGCGAAGCCGACGAAGAACTGCTCGGGGCGCTTGCGGGCGCCGAGCGTAGCAGCGATGTCGGGATTGCGGACGAGCTCAAGCTCCATCTCCGCCTGTCCCTCACGCTTGATCTTCTCCGTGTAGTGATAGCGTGGGCGGTAGTCGGCGACGGCAGCCGAGAAGATAGCGATGTCAGCCTCCTCGATGACCTCCTCCGTAGCCTGTAGCATCTCTTCGGCCGTCGTCACACGGGTGGTGCGGACAGCTTCGGAGGGCTTGAGCGACGAAGGGCCGAGGATGAGGTCTACCTCCGCTCCACGACGAGCGAACTCCTCCGCCAGGGCGATGCCCATACGGCCCGTAGAGTGATTGCCGATGAAGCGTACGGGGTCAATAGGCTCGTGCGTCGGCCCAGCCGTGATGACTACGCGACGCCCCTCATAGTCGAGGGTAGAGGAGAAGAAGTCTTCGAGTGCAGCGACGATACCTTCGGGCTCTTCCATGCGCCCCTTACCGACCAAGTGGCTGGCAAGCTCACCTGACTGAGGCTCGATGATGAAGTTGCCACGCTGGCTCAGCAGGTCGAGGTTGTCCGTCGTCGAGGGATGGGCGAACATATCCAGGTCCATCGCTGGAGCGATGAAGACGGGAGCCTTCATCGAGAGGTAGGTCGTCAGGAGCATGTTGTCCGCTACACCGTGTGCCATCTTCCCGATGGTGGCGGCGGTAGCGGGTGCTATGACCATAGCATCTGCCCACAGACCGATGTCGACGTGGCTATTCCACGTGCCGTCACGTCCGCTGAAGAACTCGCTGATGACGGGGCGTGAGCTCAGTGCTGAGAGGGTGATGGGCGTGATGAACTCCTTCCCCGCGGGGGTGATGACGATCTGTACCTCCGCTCCCTTGCGTACGAGAAGACGCGTCAAGACGGCGGCCTTGTATGCCGCGATACTCCCCGAGATGCCGAGGACGATGTGCTTACCGCTAAGGATGCCCATTATAGCTTACGTGTCTCTTGGTAGAGGCGGGAGAACCAGCGCTTCGTCTCGAGCGGGAACTGTGCGCCCATGACCCAGTTGTAGTACCCAGAGTCTTTACGGAAGACCTCCTTGACGGGGACACCCTTGTACTTACCGAAGTTGATGACGATCTCGTCCTTGTCGTTGTACGCCAGGCTCCCAGCGAAGTCCACACGACGCCCGTGGGTAGAGAATTCTGCCAGCGCGGGGATATCGTTCTTGAGGTCTTCGGGATAGCGGTCGAGCTGGGCTTCGAGGACTTCGAAGGTGGCCAGCGTGTCCGCCTCAGCCGAGTGGGCATTCTCCAGCGTCTTGTCGCAGTAGAATTTGTAGGCAGCCTCGAGTGTGCGGCGCTCCATCTTGTGGAAGATCGTCTGCACGTCGACGAAGTGGCGGTCATCGAAGTCCACAGCGACGCCAGCACGGAGAAATTCCTCGACGAGCATCGGTACGTCAAAGCGGTTGGAGTTGAAGCCCGCGATATCACAGCCCTCCAGCCAAGCATAGAGGCTGCGTGCTACCTGCGCGAAGGTGGGACAGTCTGCGACATCGGCATCCGTGATGCCATGCACGGCAGAGGCCTCTGCGGGGATGGGCATCTCGGGATTGATGCGTCGGGTCTTGGTCTCGCGCTCACCGTCGGGGCTGATCTTCAGGATCGAGATCTCGACGATGCGGTCACGAGTGATCTGTACGCCCGTCGTCTCCAGGTCAAAGAAGACGATCGGGCGCTGTAGATTAAGCTTCATGTATGCAATAGGTGTAGTGCTCCTCGGCTACTATTCGCCTAAGAGCTTCATGGGGATGATCAGGGCGGTGATGTCGATACCTTCGTCGCTGGTGAGCGGGGTGATGACACCAGCACGCGTCTGGTCGTTGAGGCTGAACTGGATCTGCTCGCTCGCCACGTTCTGCAGGAGGCGCTGCAGGTAGCTGAAGTCGAAGCCGATGCGCAGACGCGTACCAGCCTGCTGGCCAGAGCAGGAGATCGTCTCCTCAGCTGCGATCGAGAGGTCAAGGTCCTGACCGGTGATTCGGATCGAGTCATCAGCGAAGTCGAGGATCACGAGGCTGCTGGCACGGTTCGAGAAGAGCGAGACGCGCTTCGAAGCGAAGAAGAGCTGATCCTTGTCAACGATGATATTGTGTACCGAGCTGGTGGGGATGACGGAGTTGTAGTTGGGGAATTTCCCTTCGAGGAGACGTGCCGTGAGCGAGCCGCTGGGCATAGAGAAGCTGGCGTTGCGCCCGTCGAAGCTGATGGTCACTTCGCCTGCTTCCTTCGCGAGGATCCCGCGGGTCAGGAGCTGTGCGATACGAGCGGGGAGGCAGAAGGATGCCGTCTCACCGCACTTGATGTTGGAGTCGGTGTAGCGCACGAGGATACGGCCGTCGGAGGCTACCGTGATGAGCTTCTCGGGGAAGAAGTCGAGATAGACCCCCGTCATGATGGGGCGCGTGTCGTCATCGCTGGCAGCGTAGAGGGTGCGCTCGAGGCCCTTCAGTAGGCTCTGAGCGGGCATGACGATGGTGCGAGCTTCGTCAAGCTCGATACCCTGAGGATAGATGTCTGCAGAGGTAGAGAGGAAGCTGTAGTGCCCGTTGCTATAGGTGATGGTAGCCTTCCCGCCTTCGCTATCGACGTCGATCTCGATAGGCTGGTCGGAGAGCTCCTTGATAGCGTCGAGGATGATGTTGCTTCGTACGGCGAAGGAGCCATCTTCCCCGAGGTTGTTGACTTCGAGAGCGCAGGTCAGGCGGTTGCTCTGGTCTGCGGCGGTGAGGGTAAGTATGTTGCCCTGAAGCTCGAAGAGGATGTTTTCGAGTACGGGGACTGCTGCTACACTTTTCTGATTGATGACCTTGGCTACAGCCTGGAGCTGCAGGAGCAGGTCGTTGCTGGTGACAGTAAATTTCATGCTGTGCGAATGTAATTTTTGTAGTATACAAATATACGGAATTCCCGCTGGATCAGCGCTCTGCTACGGGAGGCGCGCCGTCAGCGGTGTCGCTCTATAGAGTAGTACCAAGGCATACCCCTTTTTATGCGTCGCAATCCTCCTCATAGATAAGCCTTTGGAATAGCATCTATTCTTTCATTCTCAAGCGAATTTTTCCCTGAAGGTCTACGACTATTCTTTGGTCTATGTGTCTGGTCTTTAAATCTACGTGCGTAGAGCTTATGATCCTCCTGCATGGTCTTTATGACTACGCACGTAGACGAAGGTTTTACACTACTGCGTCACTCCTTTTCCTGAGATGAAATGCGTGTTTCTTCGAGGTGACTTGGAGCTTTTCTTCAAGAGAAATGATGTGCCATTTCGTATGGCGAAGTGCCTGCAAACGAACGCTCCCCAATAGCGTCCTTATCGAAGGAACCGCTATTGGGGAGCGCTGAGATATGGAGGTGAACTTACGCCCGGAGGGGCATGACGCTTAGAGGTCTTGCTTGATGTCCTCCAGCTCGACGAGCTTATTCATGATCGCATAGATCGTCAGGCCACTGGGACTGTGGATCTGCAGCTTCTTCGAGATGTTGCGTCGGTGGGTGATGACGGTGTGGGTCGAGAGATAGAGTTGCCCCGCGATCTCCTTGTTCGTCATGCCCTTGACGACGCAGATGATGATCTCACGTTCGCGTGGTGTGAGGGTCTGTGAGTCCGAGGCGAGGGGCACTGCTGAAGGCTCGCTCTGCAGGAGCTGGTCGATGGTGTCGGAGATCTGTGTGGGGGAGTCGGAGAGGTGAATCGCAGCGTCGAACTCCTTGAGAATGCCCGTATCATATAGCCCGTAGCACAGTGCGATGAGCTTCGTGTGCTCAGGGAGATGGGGAAGGCAAGCCCGTGGGGTAGGACCCGTCAGGAGGGGATTGATGATGAAGATATCCGCAGAGATGACCGAGGCGATGTCTTGCCACTCACGACGGTTGTCATCGAGGAGGTAGATGATCTGGGCTTTATAGTGGAGGAGCTTGCGCAGCTGAGCCTCCAGCCCCGATCGGACGATGGAGGACGGCTCTGCGACAGCTATCTTGATAGGCGTGACCATGGGATATATCAGCTTGGGTGGGGTAGAGTAGAGCGGGTCCTTGGTCTATAGTGATGCCCGCTGTGGGGAGTGCGAGTAGGCGGTGTGACCTTAGGCCTGCTGGCTCTCCAGATATTCGATGAAGGGGGTGAAGATCACGTCCTCGATATAGTTGTGACCAGCGAGGTCGACTTCGACGGCGAAGATATCGTTGAGCACGGCGGTCATCTCGTAGCCCGTCGGAGCGGTGTAGTACTTGATCAGGAGGTTCTTGAGCTCGGTGATCTTGAGCTCGATCTGGTCGTGACGCTTGATGAAGATGCCGATGTTGTAGTTGCTGTCGCGCTCGCCTGCCATGAGCTTGCGGGCATAGGGGAAGACGACTCGGTCCTCGTAGTTCATATGCTTACGCACCTCTTCGGCGTACTCATCGAAGAAGCGGCGTATGACATACATTAGGTCTTGGGGGCAGTTCGACATCGCCGAGAGGAGGCGCTGGCGGATCAACGGTAGGCGGAAGTCGAGGAAGTAAGAGTGCGAATTGATCAAGTACTTCAGTAGGCTATCCAGATGCACCGAGGCGATGAGCTCGGGCGTGGGCTCGTATCCATCGATGATCGAGCTATTGAGGAGGAGAAGCAAGGTCTTGACATCGACACCATGCTCTTGGCATACCTGGCCGATGCTTTGGTCACCAAAGCCCAAGGGGATGCCGAAGCGCGAGGTGATGAGCAGTGCGCTGGCGCTGCCTAAGATGACGTCACTGATGCGGGTATGAGCTGTGAAGGGCGTGACGTAGGTGTGACCTTGGAGGTGTCTGTATGAGTTCATTGATCAAGTCGTTGAGGGATACTGTGGAGGCTGTGCTTGGAGGCTAGCCCGATGAATGTAGGGCAAAGGTAGAGCATTATCCTACCGAGTACAATCCACTAAATTAGGTAGATGGGGCGCAGATAATCATTACAAATGGGTATTGTGGCCTCTCTGGGGTTGGTCTACCTTTGCATTGTGAGAGTGATACGGCTTTAGAAGCAATTGACTCTTGTAAATAGTAAACCGTTTAAGTGATAAATCGAATGACCTGGCTATCTCGGGAGAGATGGCCAGGTCAGCTTTTATACCTATGCCTCGACTACACGATACTCGCTCGGTAGCATGGGCATAGCGCCGTGATGGCTGCAGACGAAGGCGGCGACACGTGTGGCAAGTGCGACAGCCTCCAGATGACTTCTTCCTACTAATAGCGCTGAGACAAAGCCTGCGGTGAAGGAGTCGCCAGCACCTACCGTATCGGCTACCTTGATGCAGGCCGATGGATGGAAGACACTTCCCTTCTCATGATAGATCGAGCATCCGTTTGCCCCGCGGGTGAGGATGACTGCGCGCAGACTGTAGTCGGTGAGCACCTGACGGCAGACGGCCTCCATATCGCCCTCGAGCCCTAAGAGGCGTGCGACGATGGGCACCTCCTCGTCGTTGAGCTTCAGGATATCTGCATGCTCCAGGGATGTGTGGATCGTCTCGCGGGTATAGTACTGCAGGCGCAGGTTGATGTCGAAGATACGTAGGCTTCCCTCGGGCATCGCCTTGAGGAAGCTGAGGATCGCCGTGCGAGATGCCTCGTGGCGCTGTGCGAGCGAACCGAAGCAGACGGCATCAGTGCGCTGTGCCAAAGCTCGCAGCTCGTCGGTGAAGGCGATATGATCCCACGCGACGCCCTCGGAGATCTCATACGTGGGGCTTCCCGTAGCAGAGAGGGTGACCTGTACCGTGCCGGTGGGGTAGTCTGTCTCTTGTAGAATGGTAGGTAGCTGGCGTGCCTGGATCTCGGCCTTGATCTCTTCACCTAAGGTGTCACGCCCGATAGCGCTGACAGAGATAGCTTCGTGCCCGAGCTGCTGGCAGTGGTAGGCGAAGTTCGTCGGTGCGCCACCAAGGGCCTTGCGGTCGGGGAAGACATCGAAGAGCAGCTCACCGATGCCGACGATAGTATACTTCTTCATTGGGTAGAGTCAATAGATAGTGTGTGGATGGATCGGATGAAGGAGGGGCTATCGGCGCCAGAAAGGTTTCTTGGTCTTCGTGACGTTCGTGGCTCTCTTGGTGAAGAGTCGTAGGAAGAAGCCTTGTGCTTGAGATGCTGCCACACCGATGAGAGCGGGGGCGAAGATCTCCCAGATGGAGAGTACATAGGGGATGTACTTGCTGTACTTGCCGAGCTTCCCATGGGTAGAGTCAGCTCCACCTGTACCGATGACGCGCTGATGGCGGGTGGACTTATAGCCGAGTTTGTTGAGGATGGTGCCGACGACGGGGATGGTCGTAGCATAGTTGATCGCCTCGCCTCGGACATAGGAGGTGACCAGTTCAGAGCCGTGGTCGCGGATATAAGTCAAGCCACGTGCGACCTCGGGGAAAGTCTCATCCTGCAGTAGGAGCGTCTGATAGCGAGCCTGCTCAAGGACGAGGTACGAGCCACGCTCGTGTATAGTGCGGGAGGGACTATTGTAGCGCTGCTTGCGGAAGGTGGGGATGAGGTCGAGACGCACATTCAGACGCTGTGTCTGAGCGAGTGCTCGGCGGGCAACGGTATCACGTACGATCTTGGTGATCAAGGGGCGCAGGAGCACTGTCAGCAAGATGAGCCCGACATAGCCAGCTGCCAGATAGAGGAAGCCTATCGCAGGGGATTCGCCACTCCAAGTGCCGAGCGTAAAGCCCAAAGCGATATTCAGCGCGAGGAAGAGGAAGAAGAAAAGGAAAGCAATCAGCACCCAGAAGACGATCTTCGCGGTGCCACGGGCTATCGATCCTCCCAGTGATAGGGCCGTGATATCGATACGCTCACGGCTGAGGTGACCGAGATGATGGACGAACTTAGGCAGTGAGAATCCACTTTGCTTAGACTTCATATGCGCTATGTATACTTAGAATATATGGAGGGAGAAGAAAGCGAGGCGAATACACGGAGCTACAGACCTCCCTGTGGGGAGCGCTGCCCTCGTGTATTCGCCTCGGCCTTTTAGGACTGACTTCGCGTGCGAAGACTAATCGTTGTCTTGAATCTCATCGAGCAGATCGTGGGTCTCTTCGGTGAGCTTGTTGCGGTAGCGATTATAGCGGTCCTTCGCTTCGTAGTACCCTTCGACGATGCTGTCGCGAGCGCGCTCTACGCTGCTGGAGAAGTTATCCGAGAAAGCTTCGCGCTTACGACGATCGGAGAAGTAAGCTGCGGCTGCCCCTGCGGCTGCGCCGATGAGCACACCGAGGAAGAAGTTTCCGTTTCCATTTGAGCACTTAGACATAATCTTTGTTCGATTAGAGATTAATATATGTATGAACAGTGTAAAGGTAAGATTATTTCTTGACTATACACTGTATTTGTGGATGAACTCATTTGGATAGATAAGTATCTTGCTACCCTCCCTCCAGTGAATCCAGTAGCTGGGATTGACTTCGGAGGCCTTGGAGACCTTCGCCCATTCTTCCTCTTCGATTACTCCTTCTCTGTCGGGGCATGCACTGTAGTCTATACCCTGTATCTTCATCCATTCACCCTGGACATCGCGGATGAAGAATCCTCTCCCGAAGCTGTCTTGTATGAGGGTGATCTTCTTTCCTGGGGCAACTTTCGGGTTGGGGTAGAAGTCCAAAGGGAGACGTTCGCCTTCCTCTCCTCTCGGCACGTACGTATATTGCTGGAGGAACTTCCCCGTGCTGTCGATCTGGATATGGGCACTACTCTCGAGGGTCTTCCATTCATCTCCGACGCGTACTTCGATAGGCTTGCCCGCCTCTGGTCTCTTGCAGAAGAAGGCGTAGCTCACGACATTCCAATAGTAGACGAAGATCTTACCATCGAGTAGGGTATCGGGCGTAAGGTCGTTTTCCTCGTTATGGATATCCAGGTAGAGGGTGCCGTCAGGATTCTTGAGGTAGTAGTGTGCGGGGCTACTGTTGGGGCCATCCGTGGAGCAGAAGAGCGTAGCGACGAATGTGTAGCCGTCATCCTCATTCATAGTCTGTTGACTATTGCTTTGCTTTGCTCCGCAGCCAGAGATGCCGAGGAGTGTGGAGAGTCCGAGTAGGGCAGTCGTTATCTTATTCATACGGCAAATCTAAGGAAAAAGCTCTATCTCACTATCATCGGGATGATGTTGAGAAGAAGGAGCTAAATAAGGAAGGCTTCCCCGCCTCGTGATCGAGGTATGGGGAAGCCTTGCTTTGTGTTGATGTGTTAGCTATACGCTTAGCAGCCGTACTTGAAGTAGAATTCAGTCTGGGGCGTGAGGATCTTGTCTCCCTTTCTCCAGCGAATCCAGTAGGTGGGATTCTGTTCGCTAAGCTTGGAGATCTTCTCCCAGCCCTCTTCATCGACGATAGCATCCTCTGCGTAGAGTGGGCCATAGTCGATGCACTGCTGGAGCTTCATCCACTCGCCTTGGATCTCACGCACGAAGAAGTCCTTCATGCCGAAGCTGTCTTGCTTGAGGGTGATCTTCTTTGCGGGATCCGCCTTCGGGCTGGGATAGAAGTCTATATCCAAGGGCTCGTTTTGCATGCCTAAGGGTGAGAACATATAGTCCTGCAGGTACTTCGACGTGCTATCAACGTGAATGCTGGGGGCACGCTCAAGGAGCTTCCACTCATTGCCTACGCGTACCTCGATAGGCTTCCCCTCCTCAGGCTTCTTGCAGAAGAAGGCATAGATCTCGCTATCGGGGAAGTAGATGAAGATCTTTTCGGAGAGCAGAGAGTCGCTGAAGCCCTCTTCGTCGGAGTAGCCGATATTGCAATAGACCGTGCCATCAGGATTTTTGAGGGTATAGAATATGCTGGTGGTATCGGTTTCCGAGGGGTGAAAGAGAGAGGCGATGAAGTCATAGCCACTGTCATTGCTTTGCTCTTGCTTCGTAGAGCGGCAGGATACACACAGGAGTGTAAGGAGCCCAAGCAGGGCCGTCGTAATCTTATTCATACGGCAAATCTAAGGAAAAAGCTCTACCACACTATCATCTCGTAGAGGGAGGAACTAAATAAGGAAGGCTTCCCCGCCTCGTCGTTGAGGGATAGGGAAGCCTTGCTTTTGTGTTGATGTGTTAGCTATATGCTGCAGCCGTACTTGAAGTAGAACCCCGTCTGTGTGAGGATCTTGTCTCCCTTTCTCCAGCGAATCCAGTAGATGGGATTCTTTTCGCTAAGCTTGGAGATCTTCTCCCAACCCTCTTTATCGACGATAGCATCTTCGGCATAGAGTGGGCCGTAGTCGATGCACTCTTGGAGCTTCATCCACTCGCCTTGGATCTCACGCACGAAGAAGTCCTTCATGCCGACGCTGTCTTGCATGAGGGTGATCTTCTTTGCTGGGTCGGCCTTCGGGCTGGGATAGAAGTCGATGTCAAAGGGCTCGTTTTGTAGACCCAAGGGAGAGAACATATAGTCCTGCAGGTACTTCGACGTGCTATCAACGTGAATGCTGGGGGCGCTCTCAAGGATCTTCCATTCATTGCCTACTCGTACCTCGATAGGCTTCCCCTCCTCGGGCTTCTTGCAGAAGAAGCCATAGATCCCGTTATCGGGGAAGTAGATGAAGATCTTTCCGGAGAGCAGCGAGTCGCTGAAGCCCTCTTCGTAGAAGCCCTTTTCGTAGGAGTAGCCGATATTGCAATAGACCGTGCCATCAGGATTTTTGAGGACGTAGGATATGCCGTTGGTATCGGTTTCCGAGGGATAAAAGAGTGAGGCGATGAAGTCATAGCCACTGTCATTGCTTTGCTCTTGTTTCGTAGAGCGGCAGGATACACACAGGAGTGTAAGGAGCCCAAGCAGGGCTGTCGTAATCTTATTCATGCTGCAAAGCTAAGGAAAACCCATGGTTCACTTGTCGCTCCTTCCTATCGCCGCCTATCGATAGCGCGACGAGGTAGCCTGCTTAGTACCGCAAGGGGGAGCTTCATAGCGGTTGAGCTATCCTACCAATAGGCGTACTTGTCGTAGAAGTCTGAGAGGGGAGTGAGTAGCTTCGTCCCCTGCCTCCATCGGATCCAATAGATGGGGTAGCTTTCACTGTGCTTCGAGATCTCTTCCCAGGCCTCTGTGGTAAGCGCGCCGACGTACACAGCGAAGTAGGAACTATAGTCGATACATAGCTGGAGCTTCATCCATTCAGCACGGATCTCGCGTATGAAGAAGTGCTTGATCTCAGAGCTATCTTGTCGTATCTCAAACTGCTGTGATGGGTCTTCTCGTGGGACGAGGTAGACGTTGACCAGACGCGATTCCTGCCCCTTATCTTCGGGCTATCATGTAGCGCTGGAAGAACTTGACGGTGCTATCGACACGGACAGACTGGGTATGGTTTAGGAGCTTCCACTCGTCACCGACAAGGATCTGGAGAGGCTTCCCCTTTTGGGGCTTCTTGCAGAAGAAGCCGTAGGCCTCATTCGCCCAGTAGTAGATAAATATTTTCTCACCGAGGGCAGAGTCTACGCTGGGGCCGCCGTCTACAAGGGCTACGTTGCTATTGTACATCGTCCCATCAAGATTCTTGATGAAGTAGCGCATACCATCGGCTCCTATTTCGCCATTGAAGAGCGTAGCGACGAAGTCATATCCCATGTCTTTGCTTGGCTTGAGGAGGCGGCAGGAGGAGCTGAAAAGGATGAGTAGCCCAAGGAGGACTGTCGTGAGCTTCTTCATAGAGCAAAGCTAAGGAAAACGCTTGCCTTATAATTGATAGCATTCCCATAGCCCATAAGACAAGTCTTCCCATCTCACAGCTGCGGGATGGGGAAGACGTGCGGACATAAGGGATATGCGCTACGCTTAGCATTCGACGTCTCTGTACTCCAGATAGTCCTGTGGGATCAGGACCTTGCTCCCATCACGCCAGCGGATCCAGTAGGTAGGATTGTCCTTGCTCACCTTGCTGAGCTGGTCCCAGTCTCTAAATTCGCAGTCATAAGACGCGCTGTCTATATCACGGAAAAGCCCATTCGACGAGAGGTCGACGCATAGCTGGAGCTTCATCCACTCGCCCTGAATATCGCGCATGAAGAACACCTTTACATCGTTCAGCTTGTCTTGCTTCAGGGTGATGCGCTTGGCAGGGTCTTCCTTGGGAGTGGGATAGAAGGCTATAGGTAGATCCTGCCCGTAGTCTACAATTGGGAGGAAGACGAATTCTTTTGTGAAGAAGTGGCGGGTACTATCTACCTTGATCTGTGGAGTAGACTCGATCGTCTTCCATTCATCACCGATGAGGATCTGTAAGGGCTTCCCCTCCTCGGGCTTCTTGCAGAAGAAGTGATAGCGAACCTCCCCTGGGAAGAAGAATACAATCTTTCCACTGAGCTTTGGGCTGCCGAAGTCATTGAAGAAGTTATACTCGGCATTCATATCCAGCGTATCGAAGGGCGTGCCATCGAGATTCTTGATGAGATACTTCGGTTGTGCAGTTGAGTCGACTGTCGGATCAAAGCTGAGGATAGCGATGAGGTCGTAGTCGTTTTCGCTGACCGCTTGTGTGGAGCGACAGGAGCTGCCGAGTATCATGAGGAGTAGACCAAGGAGGGTTGTTGTGATCTTATTCATAGCGCAAAGCTAAGGAAAAACGCTTACCCCATGCAGATCTCCCATACCCCATAAAGCAAGTCTTCCCCATCTCACAGCTGCGGGGTGGGGAAGACTTTATGCTATAATAGAGGAAATACCTTTATTCGATGAGGCTATTGTCAACGAAGAAAGAGAAGTTAGTGCGTATATTGAAGGTGAGATCCTCAAAGGTACGCGTAGCCGATAGCGTGCGGTAGGCATCACCACTCGTGCCCGTGTCATCACTAAGAGCCTTCCATTGTCGCTGCGCTTCGTCGTAATGGAAGCTTCGTGTGAGGGTTACTCTCTGGTTGCTCTGTCCAGATCTGCTCCAACTTGAATATGCTTCGGGGCGAATTTCGATGTCTATAGATAAGGTCACATGGTTGATCCCCTCAGGTTTGCAGTTGTAATTAGTGCGCCCATAGATAGGGAGATACGCTGTGCTTCGCAGACCAGCTTGAGACACTGTATTACCATTCTTGTTATCGTATAAGTATAGTTTGTAGTGTATACCCTTATCTTCTATCTTGTCATAGCTGACGTTTGCATCAAGGATCTTAACGTGTCCTCTATGTGATATTTTCCATTTCCCCTTTGAGCTAGTTTCAACAACGATATCTCTAAGGAGTATGGAAATATTGTTATTCTTGGTTTTGGGAATGAAGGTTACCTTGTCATAAGAGTATTTGAGCGTATTAGACATGCGGACGGGTAATGCATCATAAAGATGCTTAATCGTAAAGGAGATGGGGGCTCCAACGTTCTTCGTGGAAGGAAGTGCTCCGTCTTCAATGAACTTGAAGACCTGAGCCGGAGAGATCGCAGCAACAAGCCCCCCATAGGCATCCCCTCCTCGCTGAATCATTTTGACTCGGCTCTCTTCAAGCACTTGGCTTTTCTGTACTCCTAGCCCTGCCTTAATGCCTGTGAAGCTGGTACTAAGTGCACTTATCAGTTCGCTTGATGCATGGCTGCTTTCGAATAGAAGGTAGTATACACGTCCGTAGGATACTGAGGAGATGTAACAGATAGGGTTTCCTGGACCTGTATAAGGAGCTAAGTCACTATGCTCGATTGTAGGCTTGAAGGCTCCCTTGAATCCTCCATCGGGGTCCTCATAACTGAGAGTGTAGAAGCGTTGGTAGAGCTTAACGAGTACGTGGCTTTTTCTTTTGTCAAAGCCTGTGCCGAAGAAAGCCTTGACTTTTCCCCAGCTCTTGTCAATATCTAGCCCACTGGCGATGATGGCTTCCTCAGCGCTGTGTACGACTTCCATAGTGAATGAGGTACTTGCAGGTACTCCACTCTCTTGAAAGCGACGGATGAGTTTATTCTGGGCTTGGATGACGTTGCTCTCACGCATCTCTGATACTTCTTCGTACCAAAGTCCTTCGCCATCATCACCAGCTGACCGTGCTCCTGAGATGACCCGTAGATTGATACGACCAGGCTGGCGCTTACTTATGATGGGAATAGCTGTCGGTATATTCTTTCCCCGGATTGATTTTCCCTGGATGAGACAGCCTGGCCAAAGAATGCTTGCCCAAGGATCAAGGATAGCGAAGTCCTCAGAGTTGGAGGTAAAGTCATACTCCATGGTCTGAGTCACCTTGTCACAATCAACGATAAGTCCAGAGGACTCCAGAGTCTGCCTAGGAGCTGCCTCTGAAGTTGGTGCGCCTATCGGTTTGGCTATTAGCTTGGCTTCGGCAGCCTCAGTAACGTGTCCAGCAGATCGGAGGAGTTGCCCAACTTCTTGGATGTTCTTGGGCTCTCTGGAGTCGGGACCAGGATTGGGTGTGTCACCTCCACCATTGGGAGTCTTGTCGCAAGATGCGAAGCAGATTCCCGCTAGCAGGGCGAGTGCAAGTGTGATCTTCTTCATAAAAACTATGAGTTTTCTACAAATGTAGCACCTATATTTCTCCCTCACAATAGCCATCCAGCATAATAAAAGTAAGCCCCTTTTCTTGCATAAAAGCAAGAAGAAGAGGCTGAGGTATTGTGTGCTTAGTTTAGCGTTTGCTTGCGCAAAGGTCTCATATAGGTATATGGGTGCGTGGGTAGAGCTATATAGGATGGCGAAGAAAGCAATATGGCTTTGGACTGCTTCCTATTATAGCTTTGTGAAGTGATCTATATTAGTTTGTTGGTCCGTGTAGGGATAAAAGTTGTGGACGAGTGGCAAATAAGTTTGGGCTACGTACGTGGCTCTAATATCTACGTACGTGGATATTTGGACTGACGTGCCTGGTCTTTAAGACTACGTGCGTAGATGCGGAAAAACCACTATTGGTCCGCGCTTCGACCACTATTGCTTCGTGTGTGGACCAATAGTGGTTCACTCAGTGACCAATATAGGTTCGCCCGGGCTATAGAGGACAGTAGTTCTATCCTTGTAGGAGGGTGGGGAAGATCCCTCTATTTGTGTGGGCTATCTCTTGTTATGGAGCTTCTGATAAAGGCGGTATTAGTGCGCTCAGGGCGCAGCTTCATAGCGCCCTTGTGAGAGGCTGGAGAGAGAAAAGCACAGCGCGCACGGGCGTGGCATGTGGGGGAATGGAGATTCCTGCTTACCTTTGTGATTAATACGAGGGGGCTTCCGCAGTGCGGACCCTCTCCTAATCGAACACGAAGCATTATGTCGCAAAGCAACGAGCGTGAGCTACAGCTCCTGAGAAAGCACTTCCTCTCCTTGGTCAGCGAAGAGTCGCCGATCATCAGTCGCCCTCTCACCGATCTCTTTCTCTTAGCCGATTGTGCTACGGGCACGCTACATCTCTATGATGACGAGGACAAGGAGATCAGCCACGTCTCCGTCTTCGCTTGGGCTGAGACCGGTACAGAGAGCGAGCCCTCAGAGGTCGCTGTCGAGACGCTCCGCGAGCTGGTGACACGCCTTGAGCAAAAGGGCTTCTGGGATCGTCCCTGCTTCGCACGTCCCTTCTCCATTGAGCTTATCCGCCCCGACTTCTCCGTCATTGAGGATCTCCTCTTCCTCGATGAGGACCTCATCAAGATCGAGCCCCCCCTGCTGGATGGTGTAGGTGAAGAACTGGATCGTTTCTTGGACGAACTTTTGGAAGATCTAAAATAATTCTCTACCTTTGCAACGCATTTGAGGGATGTCCCTCAGGATAGTGCGCCGAAATAGCTCAGTTGGTAGAGCAATTCATTCGTAATGAATAGGTCGCCGGTTCGAGTCCGGCTTTCGGCTCAGCAAATAGAAAACGGCATTGCTTCACTTGAAGCAATGCCGTTTTGCTTATTCCCCCTCGCCTTCCCCCAGTTACTCGTACTCGAGGAGTAGGCAGATGGGGAAGTGATCGCTATACCCACCCCGATAGAAGTTGCCCCCGTAGGTGCGCCAAGGTATAGGTGCGCCGCCCCCGCTGAGCTGCGTCGTGAAGAATGGCCGGCAGAAGGTCTCGGCACTCTCTGCCACATAGCGAAGGCGTCCCCGCTGCTGGAGGAGTGAGGCGGTGAGGTGGGCTTGATCAAGCTGAGACCATACGCCTTGATAGCAGTAGCTACCTGGGGGCTCTTGCTTTGTCTTCCGATGAAGGAGGGCGAGAAGGCTCTCGGGTGGTAGGTCTTGCACAGCCATATCTGCTGTATAGGGACGACTGCGCAGGGCTTCGATGGTGGGTGCTTCTTCGGGATCGCCGTTGAAGTCGCCGAGGAGCAGGCTGTGCGTCCTTTCTCCGCCTTGCGCCATCAGGCTATCGACCTGCTCTCGAAGGCGAGTGCAGCAGTAGCTGCGGTAGCGGGCCGAGGCCCGTGCTCCGCCACGGCGCGAAGGAAGGTGACAGACGAAGACGTGGAGCGTGTCGCCCGAGGGGACCTCGCCCGTGACGCGAAGTAGGGAGCGCGTTCGGCGCAGCGAATCAAAGGGGAAGTGAATAGGGATCTCCTCGGAAGCGATGAGGTGGAAGGTCTCGGGAGAATAGAGGAGCGCTACATTGATGCCACGCTTATCCTCTCCGTGCGTGATGATATGGCGGTAGCCTGCCTTCTCCCCGAGGGCGGTGCGATGGAGGAGGTCGCTGAGTACGGTGGCATTCTCTATCTCCATGAGAGCGATGAGGTCGGGGAAGGCTTCTCCCCCGACGGCACTGATGACCTCAGCGATATGCTGGATCTTCGTCTGGTAGCGTGCATGTGTCCAGTGCTGCTCTCCCGTGGGGAGGAAGCTGTCATCGTCGTGAGTAGGGTCGTCTTCGGTATCGAAGAAGTTTTCTACGTTGTAGCTCATCACACGCAGCACCTTCCTCTGCGCCCATAGCTGGGGCGAGGAAATGTGTAGCGTGAGGAGGAGAAAGGCAAGGGGAAATAAGGCTATGTAGCGATGCTTCATGGCGAGGCAAAAGAGAAGGCGACTACTACATGCTTCGTGAGAGAAGCTGTAGTAGTCGCCTTGCGCTTTAGATTCCGTTAGTCGGAGTGTGCGGCGTGCGCGCTTCGACTTATAGGTTAGGGTTGACGGTCTTCCAGTCAGCTACTGCGGGGATGACACCCATAGAGATGACTTCGTCGCGCATCTTCACGAGGTGCTCGTAGCTCTTCTTGAGAGCAGCCTTTTCTTCTTCGCTACCCTTGATCTCGTGGCTGTAGTGCACACCATCCTTATCGATGACAGTCTCCATACCCATGACGACGTGGTCGAGACCAGGGATGTTCACGTAGCAACCAGCAGGCCAGCGGAAGGGAGCACCACCCATAGCTGCACGGATCATCTCGATAGAGACGTATGCAGGGCTCTGGAAGGATGAGCGACCACGGAGCTTGATGATGTTGGCACCACCCTTGGTGACGCGCTGCTTGATGTCTTCCCACGTTTCGGCGGAGAGCTTAGCGCTACCGATGAGCGAGGAGAGAGGCTCGCCAGCGACAGTAGCACCGCTGGAGAAGACAGCCATAGCTTCGCCGTGACCGCCGTAAGTGCGTGCACCGACGACTTCGCTCTGAGCTACACCGAAGTGCTTAGCGAGCTCGCTCTGCAGACGCGTAGAGTCAAGAGCTGCGAGTGTGGTGACCTGCTCGGGACGGAGGCCAGAGTGGATCAGCGTCACGAGACCCGTGATGTCAGCAGGGTTGAAGATGATGACGCCGTGACGAACATCGGGGCAGTAAGCCTTGATGTCCTTACCGAGCTGAGCAGCGATCTCGGCGTTGCCCTTGAGAAGGTCTTCGCGAGTCATACCGTCCTTACGGGGAGCACCACCTGAGGATACGATGTACTTAGCGCCAGTGAGTGCCTCCTTGATATCAGAGGTGAAGGTCAGGTTGAGCCCTTCGAAGCCACAGTGGCGGATCTCTTCGGCTACCCCTTCGAGGCCAGTGGGGAAGGGGTCATAGAGACAGATGTTGGGGGTGAGAGACATCATGGCTGCAGTCTGGGCCATGTTCGAGCCGATCATGCCAGCGGCACCTACGATCGTCAGCTTGTCTTGTGTGAGGAAGCTCATAACTATTGGATATTTATGATTTGGTTGAGGGTTTCTCTTGTCTCACAAATGTACGCCTTTTCTCTGCGATTGCCAAGGGGGAAAGGGCGCATATATCTCTTGCTCCCACGGCATGTGCTGGGGAGTAGGGTGGTGGCGATCTTATTTGCGGAGACTATCGGCCTCTTGAGGGCGTGCCGTGCTGTCGGGCTGGAGCCTCTTCTTCCTGCGTGAGAAGAGCTCCTGAAGCGAGTCAAAGCGGCGCTGGAACATGAAGCCAAGGCCCTGCGTCGTCAGCGACTGACGCACGTACTGGTACATGCTGTTGTAGTGGCTGTAGCCCTTGAGGCGGAGTGTACCAGCAGCATTGAGCTTGTACTCAAGGTCAAATTCGCCGATGTACTTCCCGGAGAGGAAGGGGTTGTCGTGGTAGCCGACGTTCCCGTTGATGAGGAGGCGGTCATCGAGCCAGCTACCCGAGAAGAGTAGCTCAATGTCGGTGTTGTCGAGTGCGCTATTGGCTGTGCGGATATTTGCGCCGATCTGGATATCGTTCGAGAAGTTACCGAGCAGTCGAGAGAGCTGGTCGGAGAGTGTCGTCGTCGCGAAGGAGGTGAGGTTGTTGGAGACCGTCGTCGTGCCCTGCTTCGTGTCGGTGGTGTAGAACTTCCCGAGGGTCATCAGGTAGAGGAACTGGCGGTTACGCTCGTCCTCCGACGTGAGGAGCGACTGGATACGGCGCTCCATCTCGGGTTCTGAGCCTGGGAGCTCGACGCCGAGCTTGATGTCTGGACGCGTGATCACACCGCTGAGCTGGACGGTGCAGCTCACGGGTATGCTGGTGCGCTGAGTGAGGGTAGAGAGTCCCGCATCAAAGTCCGCGATATTCGCCGTCAGGTCGTAGGCGGCCTTAAGGTCAATGATAGCCGCCATGGGGTCGCCACGGAAGTCAAGGCGTCCACCTTCCTTGAGGGTGAAGCGCTTACGGGCGAACTGCTCGAAGTTGAAGGTATACTGTCCTTCACGTAGCGTCAGGCTACCATAGGTCGTGGGCGAACCCGAGTGGGGCATCTCGATCGTCAGGTCCCCTTCGCAGCGTGTGACGATATCGTTCTGCATGCTCTGGCTGCTACCGAGGCGCAGGGAGAGGCGTGCATCGGGTGTGACGTGAAGGGCCATACGCATCGTGACCTCCGTCTCGGCTGCGACGGCTGGGCGTGCGATGGTGTCTGCGAAGGCGAGGCTATCCTGTGTAGAGAGAGGACGTAGAGGACGGTAGGTGAAGAGACGCTCGTCCTTGCGTACATCCGTCTTGTTGAAGTCAAGTACGACGTCCGTACCAGGAGCACTGCGGAGGTTCACATCCAGAAGGAGCTTGGGGAGCTTACCCTTCATCTGGGCTGTACCAGTGCCGTAGGCCGTGCCATAGATAGGCAGTGCCTGCTTCGTAGCGGTCTGCAGGACCTTCACTCCACGCATCTCCGAGGCGGTGAGGTCAAGATCAAAGTTATCAAAGAAGCGGTGACGTATCACCCCATCGACGATACCTGTGTGACCCTCATCATCACGCATGGGGATCTTAGAGAAGATGATCGAGGTGGGGGTAAAGGTCAGGCGGTGCGAGAAGCTGTAGCTTGTGCCGAGGAGGCGGACACCGATATTACCATCTTCGACGTCGGCTTCGCCCTCTACGGTGACGCCCTCTTCGAAGACCCCGAAGAGGCGTACCTTACCCGTGGCACGGCCTTGTACATGGTCGAAGAGCGTGTCCATGAACTTACCCATGAAGTCGGCACGCAGACGCTCCGCCTCGAAGGTGAGGTCAATACCTGCGCCACCAGCTGGGCGTATGTAGCCCGTGACATGGCTGTGTCCACCTTCACTCTGGTTGACGTCCCCATCGATCATGATATTTCCGACACCGCTGTCGAAGGTGAGGTCAGCCTTCAGTGCGCCGACATCAACGCCCTTGACATGGAGTGCTGGCGAAGTGACAGCAGCCGTAGCGATGATCTTCCCGCCTTGGAGACTTGCCGTAGCGGAGCCCGTGAGGTCGGTGTTGATCATGTTGAAGCCCACGCCTGCTGACTCGAGGATATAGAGAAGGTTGATCTTCTTGAGGGCGATATTGAGGTGCTCCTCGGGATTGGGGCTGAGTGCGCCGCTGATGCTGATGCGGCGCTCTGAGGAGGCCAGATCAAGACCTTCGACACGAAGCTCCTTACCTCGGAGGGAGAGGTGTGCGGGTGCGACGCTCCAGGTGTCGCTGTGTACACGGATGGTCGAGGGGGCGAGCGTGACGTCGAAGCCGAGTGCTGGACGGCCGTTCTCGCTCTGTGTGTATTGGTGCAGGGACGCACCGATATTGAGGAAGCCATTGTGGAGCTTACTCTTGACTTCACGCCCCAGATCAAGCTGGACGTGCAGGCTATCGGTGAGGATCTTCGTCATCATGGCGAAGCCCTGTATTTGTGCGCCACTTGCTAGTCTTGCCTCACCCGTGAGCTTGAATTCCCCGTCCTCAAGGCTCAGAGCCGCTCCACGTAGCTCATGACCACCCAGGCGGAGGGTAGGGACGGAGGCTTGCAGACCCAGCGAGTGGCTCGCACCGATATAGGAGGCACGTACATCTGCACCCTCCTCGAGGCCGATAGGCAGCTTGAGAGCCTGCTGCCACTCCTCGGGGATCTTGTGCAGCTGGAGGGAGAGGTCGAAGTCTGTACCTGAGATCTCGCTGCTACGCGCGCCTCCTCTTTGAGCGAGGTCGAGCGAGGGGAAGTGATGATAGAGCGTGCGACGTAGGTCAGGGATCAGCGCACTCAGCACATAGTGCCCCCGTAGGGTAGCAGAGAGATAAGGCGAGCGGAGGTAAATCATACGCGTCTCCTCGGGGTTGCCCGAGAAGAGGATGTTCAGCTCGTCCAGTGAGAGGGTGCGCTGTGGTGAGGTCAGCGAGATATGATCGATAGCGAGACGTCCCTGCCCGCGGTCGATGTTTAGCTCGTCCATGTTGAAGCGCCCCGTGAGCGAGAGTGTCTGACGGGGGCTGTTGGGATTGAGCCCGAAGAGGTCGGTCTGCAGGTGGCGCACCTGTAGGTCAGCCTCTACGGCATGCAGGGCACGGCCCGAGAAAGTCGCCACCCCGTCGAGAGCGAGGGAGGCTGCTGGGTCATCGACCTCGAGGTGCACCTTATGACGACGTGCACCGACGGGGGTGACGGCGAGCTGTGTGCCACGGAGGGTCTGCCCGCGGTAGGTGACTGAAGGGAGTGCCATCTGTAGCGTGCCCTGCCAGTCCTCAAGGGTGCCGGTGCTACTCGTAGCATCGAGGTCAATAGTCATGGCTACCGAGCCTACGGGTGCCAGATCGCCCATGAGAGGGGCGAGGTCGAAACCTTGGGTCGAAGCCTTCCCCGTGAGCTTGCGCAGGCTCTTGCCTTCAAGGTTTCCCGTGAGGTCATAGTCCCAGCGTCCTTGTGCTGAGGCGATGTAGCCCTTTCCTGAGAAGGACTTCCCAGGGACGAACTGCGTCTTTCCCGCATGGCGGATGCTCTGCAGGCGGCTGAGACGCTCGACGAGGGGGAGGGAGGAGGCGGGGAGGTGAGGGCGTATGAAGCCGACGATAGCGGAGCTTACCTCGGCATCGGTGATGTCAGTCGAGATACTGGTGACCTCGCCTGCGCTGTCCCACGTGACACGGCCACTACCCTCGAGGATGATGTGACGGGGGAGGCGTAGGGAGAAGTTCGCACGTCCGGCTGCAAGCCCTTCGCGGCAATAGGTCGCCTGCAGGGTCGCCTGTTCATTGCGATCCTTGAGGGCGGGGGAGAGGATGCTGAGGTCAGAGAGCGTGAGCTGCGTGTCGCCCAGCTCCAGCTCCTCGAGGAGGGCAAGCCCCTTGCGCTGTGTCTCAAGGCGCGCCAGCGGGATGGAGAGCGAGCTCTTTGGCAGGCTAAGCTGGAGATTGGATAGGGTGAGGAGGCTGCCCTGTAGCTCTCCTTGTCCTGTGAGCGAGGAGAGGGTGAAGCCCTTGTCTGTCGTGAAGCTCAGCTCATCGATAGCGCCACCGATATAGCCCTTCGAGAAGCGCAGGCGGCGGACGCGGGTGGAGAGCTTGTTGATGACGAGGCGCTCCCGCTCGGCTTCGCTGAGGGAGAGACGCATGTCACGTATGATGATGCTATTGATGTCTACGGGGATCGACTTGCTGGAGCTCTTGGGCTTGGAGAGGTGATCGATGGTGTGCTGGATATTCAGTCGTCCTGTTTTAGGGTCACGGATGAGCCGAAGATCCGCCTCGAAGAGTCGGGCAGAGGTGATGCGTACCTCCTGCTGGGTGATGAGGTCGCTCAGCGAGATCCCCCCGATGAGGCGGTCTGCGGTGAGCATACGTCGCCCAGCGGTGTCGAGGACGACGACGCGATGGGCCTCGACATTCGTCCAGGACATGAGCTCAACACGCTCCAGCTGTACGGGGCTGCCAAACAGCTCGGTGAGCAGGCCTGCTACACGGCTGGCAGCTTCCTTCTGCACGGCGGGGATGCGGAAGAGTCCGAGGGGGAGCAGGTAGAGCAAGACAAAGAGGGTAGCAGCTATCCATGCTACTACCTTCAGTACCTTGAGGAAATGACGATTGACCTGCCAATGGCGCATGCCCTACGATCCTTGACTTACTCCTATATAATTATTGTGTCGATGGGGCGTCCAGCCCCTCTCTTCCGTATAACGCTCCCCGTGCTTCGGGTCGTGCCTGCAAAGGTACTACATTATCATGTAGCACTGAGTGACCTATACTCCTTCGACGGATAGGCTCCCCCTCACAGCGGTGATGCTACTGATGTATGTGACGGGCGGGGCGAACCTCTATAGGTCGTCGCACGGACCCATATAGGTTCATACCCTCATCCTATATTAGGTTGTTGCTATGCGTAGGGATAAAAGTTGCGGACGAGTGGCAGATAAGTTTGGACTACGTACGTGGCTCTAATATCTACGTACGTGGATATTTAGATTTACGTGCCTGGTCTTTAAGACTACGTGCATAGATAGAAGAATACCACTACGTGAAGGCGCTTTTCCCTTCACGAGAAGGATACTTTTTCCTCCGCTGGATAAGAGAAATACTCGCGATAAGACGCAGGGCTTATCCCGACGCAATAGTCGTTCGCACTCCAAACGAATAGTGGTTTGCAAATCAATCCTGCCTCCATACGGCTTGCGGATGAGGAGGAGATTTTGATGCGGGAGCTCGTAGCGTAAATACGTGCGATTCAAAAGCAAAGTATTACCTTTGCGTACCCGTATTAGTGGAGTACGAGGGGCATCCATGGCATAAATAACCTACGGTAGCTACATATTATAGTAGGGTTTACATAGCCAATCCCCTGATTTACTTCGCGCTCCCTCTCCTAAGCAGATAAGAAGAAATAAACCAGAAGCAATATGATCACAGTCAGCGACCTCGCCGTACAGTTCGGTAAGCGTGTCCTTTTCCAAGACGTCAACCTCAAGTTCACCCCAGGTAACTGCTATGGCATCATCGGTGCCAACGGTGCTGGTAAGTCAACCCTCCTGCGTACCATCAGTGGGGCGCTTGAGCCTACGCGCGGTAGCATCACCCTCGGTCCTGGTGAGCGTCTCTCGGTCCTTAGCCAGGATCACCACGCCTTCGATGCCTTCACCGTCATGGATACCGTCCTGATGGGGCACAGCGTCCTCTGGGCAATCATGGAGGAGAAGAATGCGCTGTATGCTAAGCCCGACTTCAACGATGAGGATGGCAATCGCGTCGCTGAGCTGGAAGATAAGTTTGCAGAGATGGAAGGCTGGAACGCTGAGAGCGATGCCGCCATGCTCCTGAGCGGTCTCGGTATCAAGGAAGACCAGCACTACAAGCTCATGAAGGAGCTTAGCGGTAAGGAGAAGGTGCGTGTCCTCCTGGCACGCGCACTCTATGGTAAGCCCGACAACCTCCTTCTCGACGAGCCTACCAATGACCTTGACCTTGAGACGGTGACTTGGTTGGAGAACTACCTCTCCGAGTATGAGCAGACGGTGCTTGTCGTCAGCCACGACCGTCACTTCCTCGACTCGGTCTGCACGCACACGGTGGATATTGACTTCGGTCGCGTCCAGCAGTTCGCTGGTAACTATAGCTTCTGGTACGAGTCCAGCCAGCTCGCTCTGCGTCAGCAACAGCAGCAGAATAAGAAGGCTGAGGAAAAGAAGAAGGAACTCGAAGAGTTCATCCGTCGCTTCAGTGCCAACGTCGCTAAGAGTAAGCAAACTACGAGCCGTAAGAAGATGCTCGAGAAGCTCAACATCGAAGAGATCAAGGCCAGCAGCCGTCGCTACCCAGGTATCATCTTCACACCTGACCGTGACCCAGGGAACAAGATCCTTGAAGTCAAGGGCCTCACGGCTTATGCGGATGATGGTACGCTGCTCTTCCGCGATCTGAACTTCAATGTAGAGAAGGACGACAAGATCGTCTTCATCAGCCGTGACCCTCGTGCGATGACTGCCCTCTTCCAGATCATCAATGGAGTAGAGAAGGCCAGCGAAGGTACCTACGAATGGGGACAGACTATCACCGAAGCCTATCTGCCACTGGATAACTCGGAGTACTTCAATACGGATATGAACCTCGTTGAGTGGCTCTCTCAGTTCGCTGCCGACACCAACGAAGTTTACCTCAAGGGCTTCCTTGGGCGTATGCTCTTCTCCGGTGAGGAGATCCTCAAGAGCGCCTCAGTCCTCTCCGGGGGTGAGAAGATGCGCTGTATGATCTCGCGTATGATGCTCAAGAATGCGAATGTGCTCGTCCTCGATAGCCCCACGAACCACCTTGACCTGGAGTCGATCCAGGCGTTCAATAATACGCTCAAGACCTTCAAGGGCAACGTCCTCTTCACCAGCCATGACCATGAGTTCATCCAGACGGTAGCTAACCGCATCATCGAGCTCACTCCTGGTGGCATCATCGACAAGATCATGGACTACGACGACTACATCGTCGATCCTACGGTCGCTGAGCTCAAGGCTAAGTACTACGGCGAGTAAGCTCGTAGACAGAGCCGGACTAACTGAACAATGCAGCCGAGAAGCCCATCAGTGGGCTTCTCGGCTGTGCTGTATGTGGGTGGCATCATATTGTGCCTCTCCTACTTCCCCTCCATACGATGGCGTTAGGAAATGTTATCTGTGAGGTCTCGTTATTGGTGTTAATTTCGTTCCTTTGTATAGAGCTATTTCCAAGGTGGAGATAGCCAGAATAACACTTATACCATTTTGCATATGCTCAAGAATTTCTTCAGGGTAGCCTTCTTGGCTGTAGTCGCAGTCTGTGCCCTCGCTTCATGCGCTGACAACACGGCTGATTACGATGCCCTGCGTCCCACGCTGCTGGGTGGTGTGTACTTCTATAGTGATCACGATGGTGTAGATGCTTTCGATGCGCAGATCAAGAGTGAGGCTCTCAGCAAGCTTGAAGGCTATAAGGAATACTTTATCGACCCCTATAAAGGTCAAAGCGTCGACTCTGTCGTCACGATGCTGCGCAAAGATTGGGGGGTCACTGATAGCGTAGGCCTTAAGGAGCTGCTGGAGAACCTTAAATCTTCAGAAGGTGAATACAAGGCTTGGGACTGGGGACGTGGCGTCTATATCGTATGGGCAGGTCTGCGTGCTGGCTACACGACTCGCGAAGAAGTCGATGCTTACATCTCTTCGCTCGTACCTCTGGCACAGGCCAAGTATGCAGACTGGAATGCTTACTTCGATGACTTCCTCGCTGGCTGTAAGGATTGGAAACCCGAAGATACATATGGTAGTGCAGAAGATATAGAGAAGGGGGTCAAAGAGCTTCTTGAGAATAAAGCTTCGATCTACAAGGTTGTGCCCTTCAAGTAGTCCTTTCCTGACTCTCTAAAAGCACTGAGGCGGTGCCCCAACACATGGGGCACCGCCTCAGCTTTTTATGTGAATGCGTCTCTACTGATTAGTCGTGGGGCGTGGGGACGGTCGCTTGCATCCAGTAGGTCGAGGGTGAGGCTACCGAGCTGATGCGTACATGGTCTGCATCACCCGAGATCGGCTCGATGGAGTAGGGCGAGTGTCTCGTGATAGACTGTAGATACCAGTCGAAGGCGCGGTGACCGAAGAGCCAAGAGATATCCTTCTGGATGATGCGTGTCGTGTGGAACTGCGAGGGCTGTCCGTAGATCGACGTGAAGTCCATGTAGTAGCTCCCCCAGCTCTGATCCAGCCAGTAGGTGATCTGGAAGAAGAGCGAGATCTTCGGCATCATGGCACTCGTGCGACCGAAGTACACATCCGTGCCGAAGCTACCAGGATATACGTCACCCTGCTGCGTCTCCTGCACCTGCGTGAAGAGGTTCAGTGCATCAGTACCTGCCGTCGCCGAGCTCGCATAGGAGAGGATGGTGTACTGCTCCGAGAGGTCATACGTCCCTGTGTAGAGGCTGGAGGTCTGCTTGCCATCCTGCGTCGTGACTGCCGTCTTATCAGCATTGAGCTCCAGTGTGCGGAGGGTATCTGAGCCGATGGTGAAGGGCGTCAGCAGGCGTAGCCCCTTGTCTGTGAAGGCGAAGGGTAGCAGCTTCTGCTCATTGTCATAGCGTACCCAGAGCTGGCGTGCAAAGCCGAAGATCGATACAGCGACTTCCTTGCCACCGAGCTGAAGGGGCGCAAGTGCTTTACCCTTCAGAGCGTGCTGGCTCTCGGTGATCTTGGTGAAGTAGCTATTAGGATTCTCATCGACGCGCGTCAGCTGCATCTCTCCCTGCGTATGTCCACCGCGTAGGGTGATCGTCCGCCCATCTTCGCTGACGCGTAGGACCGTGAAGTCGAAGTCGCCATCGTAAGCTACGGGGATACCCCACTGAGGATTGGAATATTGGTGCAGAGCATCATTGAAGGTGTCGAAGGTCAAGCGTACCCCACCATTCTGAGAGAAATGGTAGCTGGAGGTAGCAGGAGTCTGCGACTCTTCGGAGAAGATCGTGACCTCGTTGTCGGAGGTGAACTTGAGGCTGAGGTTGAGCCCACCGTATTGTCCCTTTCCCGGGACGAGCGTCAGCATCCAGCCATGCTCACTGGAGCGTAGGAGCTGACGTAGGCTCTGGGTGTCCCTGGCGATAGCTGTCGAGACGTAGTTATCACCACTGGGCATGTCCTCGTACATCCGGCAGGATGTGAAGAGCGTGAAGAGGCCTAAGGCCAAGATATGGTAGTAGCGCATAGTTAGTAGCCGTTAGGATATTTGGTGAAGTCCATTGATGCGACCAGTGGAAGGCGCTTCTGAGCCTCGGCACGTATCTTATCGAGGTCGGCAGAGTACTCGGAGCGGAGGTACTCCTTCATGATAGCCACCTTCTTCTCGATGATCTCGCGACCGGTATACTTGGCGTCGGAGCGGTTCTTGCCTTCGGCACCCTTGAGACGGTCTGCCCACTCGCTGTCGCTGTCGAGGATGTAGTAGGCGAAGAGTTCGGCGAAGTCTTCGTCAGCATCGGTGCTGGCGTAGTCACTGACGAAGCCCGCATAGCTCGCATTCTGCCCCGTACGCCACCAGTAGCTGAAGGCATCCTGCTTCTGGTACTCGAGTGCGGAGAGCTTGTCGAACTCAGGTGGGTAAGCTCGCTCTTCGTGAAGCGTGTGAGCCGATTCGTGGAAGAGTACGCTGATGTAGTCCGCACGCACAGTACCCGTGTACTGCGTATTCAGCTCATTGATGTTGTAGATCCAGATCATCCCCTGTGGAGCTGCACCTGCCATACGGCGGTCGATGGCGTAGCCTGAGGAACCGAAGAGGTTCAGATACTTGATTGTGTGGGTCTGTAGATAGCCCTCAGGAGTAGAGGCTTCGTAGACCTGGAAGAACATATACTCGATGAGGTTGAGGTACTCCAGCGCCTTCTCTTCCTTGACTGGAGCGAGGAGATAGCGGCGGTCTGTGACCTTGTCATCGTAGCGGTAGGCGATATCGACATTGTACTTCTTCGCGAAGGCCTGCTGGATATAGCGGTCGAGGCGAGGCAAGCTACTGACCGTCGTGCTCGCGACGACCTGCCGACTGGGTTGTACATAGTCTATATCAGCGTCGCAACCCGTGAGCCCTGTGAGTACGAGGGCTGCAAGGGGGAGAAATAGCTTCTTCATAGCGCGTAGTCAATTAGTTGGTAGTCGGATTGGGAGTGATAGCGCCCTTCGTTGCTTGGCTGGGAAGCTGGATGGCGTGGCGAGGATCGCGACCAGGGAGCTTGTCCTGGACGATGTAGCGGTAGCCATTATTGAGGCGGCGGTAGATGGGGATACCGAAGCGCTTGATATCTTGCCAGCGCAGACCTTCGTGCATGGTGAGGATACGACGGCACTGCAGGAGGTGCTGCAGGAGGGCATTCTCCTCATCCGAATCGATGGTGAAGTGCGCATTGAACGCCTTGCGGATCGAGGCCTTCCCTTCGGAGTCGATGGGCAGGGCGGAGTAGAAGGCGACGATCTCCTGCTGGGTGAAGGTCTTCTGACGTGAGTTGTTCTCCCCGTCGTTGAGGTAGTTCGTCGTCCAGAGATTCATATCCTCGATAGCAGAGGCGTACTGACTGCTACCCAGATGGAGCTTAGCCTCGGCACGTACCAGCAGCGTCTCGTCGGTGGTGAAGGGTGTCTCCATCGTCTGGATGCTATTGCTGGGGAAGGTGGGGAGCTTAGGCTGGACCGTCTTGTTGATATTCCCCTCGGTATAGATGAAGGGCTGGAACCAGTAGGGGTCCTTAGTACCCCAGATGTTCTTCGCGAAGAGGGTCTCGGTGAGCGTCAGCTCTTGCGACTGCGTGAAGCGTGTATTGTAGTAGGCCGTCCCGCCCGTCACAAGCCATGGGTAGTAGCTGTAGGTGGGGATGGTAAGCAGGTTCGCAGGGTTGCTGATGTCGTAGTAGGCCAGTGCGAAGGAGGCATCGGTACGAGGGATGCTGTAGAAGGCCTTCCAGTTGCGTAGGACGAGCTTAGGATCGGAGCCCAGCACCTTGTCTGCATGTGCTATCGCCTCCGTCCACTTCTGATAGTAGAGGAAGAAGCGTGCGGCGAAGGCATGAGCAGAGGCTGCGGTGAAGTGGAATTTCTTCTCCTTGTCCGTATAGTTCGAATACTTCTCCAGAAGTGGGATCCCTGCCTCGAGGTCAGCAGCGATCTGCTCATAGGTCTCAGCCATCGTACCGCGAGGGTAGTTGGGCTGGAGGTTGACTACGCGCTTCTTGATGTAGGGAATGCCAGGATCCGTGGAGCTGGACGAGGGGTCGTAGGGCAGGCAGAAGAGGTTGGCCAGACAGAAGTGTCCATAGGCACGAGCCAAGAGAGCCTCCCCCTTGATACCCTGTAGCTCCTCTTTATCCCCACCGAGAGCCTCTATATCCTCCAGAGCTTCGTTGGCATGCGCTATGGAGTTATAGGTGTTCTGCCAGATGAGGTAGGGCGCATCATAGAGCCTATCGGAGTTCACAATGGTTTCCCAGTAGGCGGCTTTCTCACAGAACTGATTCGTGTAAGGGTTATTCACCCCGTCATCCTGGATGTTGTCGGAGGAGAGCTCCGTGAGGTAGGCTATCGAAGAGGTAGAGTAAGCACTACCAAGGAGCTTCTCTATCTTGCTCGCATTGTCGGGCTCGACGAGCGAGGAGTAGGGGTTCTCATCGAGGAACTTGTTGCATGATGTCATCGACAGGACGAGCGTGACACCAAGGCTTAGAATCGTGA
Organism: Porphyromonas sp. KLE 1280; assembly: GCF_000700805.1. Lineage (NCBI taxonomy): Bacteria > Pseudomonadati > Bacteroidota > Bacteroidia > Bacteroidales > Porphyromonadaceae > Porphyromonas > Porphyromonas sp. KLE 1280. The sequence continues at coordinate 794,126 of NZ_KL362962.1, read as the reverse complement.
TTGGCTTCATAGCTTCTAAGTATTTCGATGACTACATACCCACCGTACAGGTGAAGATGAGCGAGTGTGGAGTATAGGCGTAGGGGAGCGCACCGTTGAGCTTCTTATCCGAGTAGATGAGGAAGAGGTTGGAGGCCTGCAGCTTCAGATCGACAGAGGAGAGGAAGCTCTTCGTGAGGAGGCTCTTGGGGATAGAGTAGCCGAGTGATACGTCGCGCAGCTGGATGTAGTCGCAGCGAGCGATACGCACGTCGGAGTAGTCGTAGGTCGTGTAGGCCTGCGAGAGATTGGGGTAGCGGTTACGCTGATCTGCCGTGGGGATGGAGGGGACGTTGGTGTGCTCTTCGTCACCAGGGGCCTTCCAGCGGCGGTTGAACTCATGCCCGAGGACCTCGTAGTCGTAGTACGTGGTGCTGAACTCAGCTGGCAGGCGCTTGATACTACCGAAGGAGTAGAGGATATAGGCGCTCAGCGTGAAGTTGCCGATGCGGAAGCTATTGTTGAGCCCCCCTTGGTCAGTAGGTGTGAGCGTACCCGAGTACTTGAGGTAGTCAAGATCCTCCGTAGCGCTGAAGTTGATGTGGTCACGCTCGATCTGCCCCTTGCTATTGTAGAAGAGGGGGAAGCCTTCGTTTGACAGCTTGTAGAAGGGGATAGAGAAGACTGATGCCAGAGGATAGCCTTCGCGGGCAGCACCACTTGAGGAGCTTACTAGCGTGGAGACGTCTGATTGCGAGAGAAGCTTCGTCACCTTATTCGTATTGCGAGCGTAGGAGAAGGACGTCGTCCAAGAGAAGTTCTGCGTCTTGACGTTCTGCGTCGTCAGCGAGAGCTCGACACCCTTAGCTTCCATGGAGGCCACATTGCCGTAGGGCTTGAAGAAGCCCCCAGTACCCTGATTGTAGGAGATATCTACGAGGTCTCGACCCTGACGCGAGAAGAGACTGAGCGATACGCCGATGCGGTCCTTCAGAAGCCCGAAGTTGAGGTTCCAGTTCAGCTCATACATCTTCTCATAGGTGAGATCGTGGTTAGCAGGCTCACTGATATAGAGCGAGGGAGAGCTGAGGTCACCTGGGCGGAAGGGGAGGTAGCCCTTGATGCGCTGGTAGGAGTTGTAGACAGAGGGGAGTGTCCCAGTCATCCCGTAGGAGAGACGCGTGGAGAGTGAGGAGAGGGGGCTGAGGCTGGGGAAGAAGGATTCGCTTGAGACGTCCCAGCCGAGGGCTACGTTCCAAGTGGGGATCCAGCGTACCAGACGAGACTTCCCGAAGCGGTTCGTCCCTTCGTAGCGGAAGGAGCCATCGAGGGTATAGCGACCGAGGTAGCTATACGAGAGGTTCCCGAGGAAGGAGACATTACGATAGATCGTCGTCGAGCGCGAGTAGTAGTTGTTGCGACGATCATGGAGCCAGTGGAAGAGCATAGGGTCAAAGGTGCTCAGCTGACCGATCTCGAAGTTCACCCCATACTCATTGTGCCAGCCATTACGCTCGAGGTAGTCGTAGAGGTCTGTACCCCCGACGAGTGTCAGAGCATGCTTGCCCTCAGCGAAGGTGTCGGTATAGGTAGCACGGGCCTGCAGGTCGAAGCGGCGTGAAGCGTACTCCTGGATGGTGCGGTAGCCCCCATGAGGCATGACGACCCGTGGTACAGCATAGACATCATCGGCAGGCTTGTAGAGGTAGCTATTGCGGTCGCGGATGAGACGCTTATTCATCGCACGGAAGCGCTCAGAGGCGTTGGACTTCTCGGTGCGGATGAATTCCGTCAGGTCATTGTAGTACTGGATCGAACCGAGGAGCGAAGCGTTGAACTTCGTTGAGGGGCGGTAGGCTATCGAGGCCTGCAGACGGACGTTCACAGCATCGACATCGCGGTAGTTCTGGTTCATCTCCTCCTTGATGTTGTAGGGAGCGAACTCGTAGAGGTAGTACTGCGTGGGATCCATCGTGCGGGAGAGCGTCTGCGCTACCGAGAGGGGCGTGAAGTCCCCACCGTCATGATCGCGGGTGTAGGAGGCATTGACGATCGTCCCGAAGGTCCAGTACTTGTGTGGCTTGAAGGTGGCGTTGAGGTTGAAGAAGTAGGTGTTCTCCGACTGTACCTTAGCCCACCCTGGGTCAATGGTAGCACCGAGTGAGGCATAGAAGTTCGATACCTGTCCGCCAGATGCCAGCGAGACCGTGTGCTGATGACGGATGCTGTGCTGGAAGAGCTCCTTGAACCAGTCGGTATTGCGCATCTCAGCTTCTTGTAGGTAGCGGGTGCGGCCCTCGAGGGTGTTATCCTGAAGATACTCCTTGTTCTTATACTTAATCGCGTTGTCGTACATCAGCCCGTAGACCCCGTAGCGCGTCTGGTAGAGCACGGTCTCGGGAGAGAGGCTGCCACCGCCCTCAAGCTCCTTGAGTACCGACATCTGGTCCTGCGAGTTGAGGATGTTGAACTCGCGGTAGGAGGGGATGAAGCGGTAGGTGAGCTGTGAGGTATAGGTGAAGCGGTTGATGCCTTGGCCTGCATGGCGGGTGCGCACGGAGATCACACCACCGGTAGCTTGGTTCCCATAGAGAGCCGTCGCCGAGGCATCGGTGATGACAGTGAAGCTCTCGATATCACGCTCGGAGAGCCCAGGGAGAGCTGCGGCGATGAGGCGCTTGGCGTCGGTGGAGGCGAGGTCGGCGGTGTTGAACGTGCTGTCTTGCTTATAGACGACACCATCGATGACCCAGAGCGGATAGTACTTGGTCTGGATAGAGGTCGTCTGACGCATGGTCGTCACCGTAGAGCCCTTCTGCTGCTCTTCACCATCCTCGAGGGTAATCTCGAGGGGGGTAGTTGTAGCAGGGGCTTCGATGGCCTTCTTGCCCGTGAGGGTGAAGACGAGGACGGATTTCTCAGGGACTTGGAGGGAGAACTTCCCTTCCTTGTCGGTCGTCGTGTGCGTGGAGTTGTCGAGCTTGACCGTGACAGATACCTTCGGTAGAGGCGTACCTCTGGAGTCAAGTACCGTCCCTTGGACAAGGATCGTCTGGGCACAAACGGCCGTCACGGAGCCGATGAGTAGCATCAGACTCACGATGAGGTTACGTAGCTGGGTTCCCATAATCTGTAGAGACATTGGTAGGTTAGTGCTTCAGTGCATCTCACTCCCTTTATATAAAGAATAGGGCTGGGATGAGGTGCAATAGCAAATGTAAATAAAAAGACAATACGTTGTATTCCTTTTCAATGGCTGCTTATATCCTATATAATTTAAGGAAATGAGTGCGTTGTCTGGGTTTGATTTAGGGAATTCGGCCCACCTATTAGAGGGGGAGGATAGACCTCGAAAAAGGGAAGGGGCGTCCTACCTCCGAGGTGCAGTCTGGAATGATTTTCGGTAGGGGGAAATTCATCCCTATCGAAGAAGGTAAGGAAACCTATATTGGTCGGCGGGCTGACCTATATAGGTCATCGGTGCAACCAATATAGGTCACCAACGCAACCAATATAGGTCAGCTTGCCGACCAATATAGGTTCACATCTGCCCCTCGTATGTTCGCGAAGGGGATAGCTCTATGGAGGTGTCCTATATATATGATAATTAGAGTGTAGTATCCGACTGGGTGAATGGGGAATGGTGAGTATCCTATGTGGTATATCCATCTACGAAAAAGAGGCACACCAAGGCTGGTCATCTGACCTATACCTTGGTGTGCCTCTTATCTTGTGTGGGAGTGATTAGCTCAGCGGATCCTCATCTTCGGCGGGTTTGTAGCGCTGGGCATCGAAGGATGGGGCGGTTGGTTTTGCTCCTCCCTGGTGGTCGGGAGCGGGGGATGTCTGATGGATGCGTACCCTGAGCGCCACGATCTCTGTGCTGGTGCTTACTCGCCCTTCGCGGTCGGTCTCACGTACGTACTCGATACGACCAGCGATGGAGATGTGAGCTCCCGCGTGCAGATGCTCCAGCGCTATCCCTGCTTGACCGCGAGCGATGATGCGATGATAGAGCCGCTGGAGGTAGGGACGGCCACCTTCGCGCCCTGTGACCTCCTCCTCGGTCTTGAGGCGCAGGCGCACCTCGGGGAAGTCGGGCGCCAGATAGTGTACGCTCGGCTCTTCGGTGAGCTCACCCGTGAGGATGACTTGATTGGTCGGGGGGAGTTGGGGCATGAGTGCTTAGCGGTTGAGGACCTTGTTCTTCGCGATGACAGCGACGTAGTCCTTGAGGTAGTTGGGCGTCCAGTAGGCTGTGTCGACAAACTCCTCACGCTCGAAGGATACCGTGGCAAGGGCGACCATGGCCTTCGCCGTGGGGGCAAAGCCTTCGTCCCATACTTCATAGCTGTGCTTTGGCCACAGACCACGGGCCTTCGTCGCGCCATTACCGATGAGTATAGGGTCTGAAGCAGAGCCGAAGATAGGTGCTTCGGGATCGAGGATCGCTGCGAAGTCATCCTGCTTGCGCTCCCCCGTGTGGGTGAACTCTGCGGCATAGACCTCCATTCGTCGGGCATCCAGCAGAGGGAAGAGCGTAGCGGTACGCCCCTCGGGGAGTGCGCACTGTGCTTGATGTGCCAGTAGCTCCAGCGTGTCTATAGCGATGAGGGGGACGCGATAGCCGAGGCAGAGGCCCTTGGCAAGCGAAGCCCCGATGCGCAGTCCCGTGTAGCTACCAGGGCCTGCACTCACAGCGATAGCCGAGAGGGTAGCCCCTTCGTGACTGCGGAGTACCTCGAGCAGCTCGTTGACCATGGGGGCAAGGGCCGCGGCGTGCCCACCTTCGGGGGACTCAGCTTCGTGTGAAGCGAGTATTTCTTTACCACGACCGAGGGCGGCACTGCACTTCGTCGTGGAGGTCTCTATACAAAGGATCATAAGTGATAGTGGATCTATCTCTGGGTAGATTAGTCGAGGATGAGCTCTACGGGACAGTGGTCCGAGCCGTAGATCTCCGTGTGGATGGCGGCACCCTGCAGGCGGGGAGCGAGGCGCTCGGAGGCGACGAAGTAGTCGATACGCCAGCCTGAGTTGCGCTCACGGGCCTTGAAGCGGTACGACCACCACGAGTAGATGTCTGCTTGGTCGGGATAGAAGTGGCGGAAAGTGTCGATGAAGCCTGCATCCAAAAGCTCCTGCAGCTTGCCGCGCTCTTCGTCAGTGAAGCCCGCATTGCGGCGGTTGGACTTGGGGTTCTTCAGGTCGATCTCCTTGTGCGCTACATTGAGGTCGCCGCAGACGATGACAGGCTTCTTCGCATCCAGCCCCTTGAGGTACGAGCGGAAGGCATCCTCCCACGTCATGCGGTAGTCGAGGCGACGGAGGTCGTCCTGTGAGTTCGGCGTGTAGACCGTGACGAGGTAGAAGTCGGGATACTCGAGGGTGATGACGCGACCCTCTTGGTCGTGCTCCTCGATGCCGATGCCGTAGCTGACGCAGAGAGGCTCATGACGGGTATAGATAGCGGTACCAGAATAGCCTTTCTTCACGGCATAGTTCCAGTAGCTAATGTAGCCGGGCAGGTCGGCATCAAGCTGACCCGCCTGCATCTTCGTCTCTTGTAGGCAGACGAAGTCAGCATCTAATTCTTTGATGATATCGGGAAAACCCTTGGTGAAGACGGCACGCAGGCCGTTGACATTCCAGGAGATGAACTTCATTCGGATAGGAGTTCTTTGTGATTAGTCTTTGTAAATGGTGGGGTCTTCGATGCCAGCCTTGAGCATGGCCTCACGGCGCTCGATGCAGGTGCCACACTGGCCACACTGCACGTCGCCGCCTTCGTAGCAGCTCCAGGTCTCGGCGTAGTTGATGCCGAGTGCCTTGCCATGGCGAGCGATCTCACCCTTACTTATATTGGTATAGGGGGCTGTGACCTCGACGCCGTTGCTCGTACCGGCTGCGATAGCCTCGTGCATCGGGCGGATGAAGGAGGCACGGCAGTCGGGGTAGATAGCGTGGTCGCCGAAGTGATTGGCAATATATACGCGCTTTAGGCCTCGGCTCTCAGCGAGACCAGCAGCGATGGAGAGCATGATGCCGTTGCGGAAGGGTACGACCGTCGCAGCCATATTCTCCTCGTCATAGCTCCCCTTGGGGATCTCTCCGCCCCCCTGAAGGAGGGCACTGCGGAAGTACTGCCCCATGAAGCCGAGAGGGATCGTCAAGTGCTCGATGCCGAGGCGCTCGCAGTGCAGGCGGGCGTAGGGGATCTCCTGTGCGTTGTGCTTCGATCCGTAGTCGAAGGATATGGCCAGCGCGATATTCGCCTGATATTCGTAGAGGAGGGTGACGCTATCCATCCCTCCCGAGAGGACGATGAGTCCGTCTTGCTGAGGCATATAGTCGAAGTTAGAGGAAGAAGCTCAGGAGGATCTGAGCAGATATGATACGTACGAACATCCCCACGGGATAGACGATAGCATAGGCTACGGAGCTGGAGCGTGACTCGTTGATGGACATCGCATAGTCCAGCGCCATGGAGTTCGCCATCACGCCACAGAGCATCCCGACAGTCTCGGCATGCGTCTTCTTATAGCCGAAGAGCGAGAGAAGCCCGACAGCCATCGTCGGGAGGTAGGTGATGAGGAAACCTAAGCCAATCCAGAGCAGACCATCTCCGTGGATGATCATCTCGAAGAAGTGCTCACCACTGGCCAGACCCAGCCCTGCGAGGTAGAGGATGATGCCGAGCTGCTTGATGAGCTGCGTGGCACTATTGCTCATGTAGGTAGCGATGCGCAGACGTGCTCCGAAGGCACCCATCAGGATACCCACGATGATAGGCCCACCAGCGAGCCCGAGCTTGATCGGCATACTCAGCCCTGGGATAGCTAAGGGGATCGAGCCGAGGATACAGCCTACGGCGAGGCCGAAGAAGAAGCTGAAGAGCTTCGGCTTGTCGAGGACGTTGATCGAGTCCCCGAGGAACTTCGAGGCACGCTCGATCTCCTGCGCTTCACCTACCACCGAGAGACGGTCACCGAGCTGCAGGTGTAGGTCGGGTGTAGCGAGGATCTCGATACCAGCACGATCGATACGGGTGATGTTGATCCCGTACTGATTGCGCAGGCGTAGAGCACCGAGCTTAGCGCCATTGACCTTGGAGTTTGTGATGATGATACGCTTGCTGACGAGCTGGGAGTCGATAGCATCCCAGTCGATGTCAGGGCGGTTCCAGTCACGGCTCTCAGCACGGCGACCGAAGAACTGCTCCATCTCCTCGACGTCCTCAGGGTGTACCAAGACCAAGAGGTGGTCACCCTCGTGGAGTACTGTCTGTGAGGAGGGAATGATCAGCGTATCACCACGCCAGATGCGCGAGATGATGAAGTGCTTTTCCTCAAGGCGTACAGCTTCGAGGATGGTCTTACCGAAGAGAGCTTCGTTCGTGAGCTCCAGCTCGGTGATATAAGTGTTGCGGGAGTTCTCCTCCTCATTACGCTTGTGGCGCTTCGGATCAAGGATATTGAGGGTCAGTATGGCGAGGATCATCCCGACGACGCCGAGAGGGTAGGTGAGGGCGCAGCCGAGCGCAAGGTCAGCGACTTGGCGGGCACCGGCAGAGCCAAGAGCATCCTGCATCGTGCTCTGTACAGCTGCTAGCATCGGTGTATTCGTCACAGCGCCGGCCATGATCCCGAGCATATTCGGCATCGAGATACCGAATATATAATGTAGGGCGACCACGACGGTGAGGCCGAGGCCGATGACCATAAGGCCTAACGTATTATATAGTACACCCTGACTCTTGAGCGAAGGGAAGAAGGACGGCCCCACCTCGACACCGAGGGCGTAGACGAAGAGTGCTAAGCCAAGGGTCTGGGCAAAGCTATTCATCTCGGGGTCGACTCGCACGCCGAAGTGAGCGAAGAGGATCCCGACGAAGAATACAAAGGTGATGCCGAGAGATATCTTACCCACGCGCAGCTTGCCGAGCAGGATGCCTACGGCAGAGACGAGGGTGAGCCATACAAGGGTCTCCAGCACCGAAGGGGTGATGAAGACATCGTGTAGCCACGAATTGAGAGCTTGCATTATAATGTACTGAAGTCTTGGGGAGCTTCGCCCATTCACAAGGGCTTAGCTAGCGCAAAAGTACCACTTTTATAGCGATCCTTCTTCTCAGCCGTCAGGTCGTGGACTGGTGATTTTCTATCTCTGGGGAGCGTGAAATGTACAAGGGATTCCGTAGGCTAACCGTATCAATGGTCTCATATTGTTACTATGAGTACGTGGGTAGAGCTATATAGGATGGCGAAGAAAGCTATATAGCTTTGGACTGATTCCTATATAGCTTTGCTTGGATTCCTATATAGCTTTCGGTGCGAAGCTATATAGCATTGTGAAGTGATCTCTATTAGGTTGTTGCTCCACGTAGGGATGAAAGTTGCGGACGAGTAGCAGATAAGTTTGGATTACGTACGTGGCTCTAATATCTACGTACGTGGATTTTAGGATTTACGTGCCTGGTCTTTAAGACTACGTGCGTAGACAGAGGAAAACCACTACGTGAAGGCACTTTTTCTTCACGAGAAGGACACTTTTCCCTCCGCTGAATAAGAGGAATACGCGCGATAAAGCGAAGGGCTTGTGTATCACTTCGGGGGGACATATCGGGGAGCTGGGCGTGCCTGGGTACTATTAATTTGGAGCTTGCATATTGCGCGTATGGTATAAAGATGAGAAGTACAGGGGGCTTCTGAAAGGGTGGATTTTGCTGAAGGATTTGCTCCGTGCTGGTAGATAGTCCCTCAGATATCCTCAATATGCCCCTCTGACTTTGATGTGCAGGCTCTGGCGCTCCGACAGTCAAATAGTGAGGATTCACTATATTTGTCCTAAAGGGGTAAGTGCCTAAGTGCACTCCCTGCACTATCTATCACCTCCCTCTCTGGCTTCACACCCCAATGGAAGAACCCTTACAACCCAAAAAGCCCTTAGGCTTCTGGAAGACCGTCTTGGCCTCCTTCGTTGGCTTCATCGCAGCAAATATCCTTTGCTCGATCTTCGCCTTTTTCCTATTCATCGTCATCGTCGTAGGTGCTTTGGCCTCAGGCTCTACTCCGACCGAGATCCGTGATGGAAGCGTGCTGAAGATCGATCTTAGCTCGATCTCCGAGATCGTCACTACGGACGAACTCTCGAGCTTCATCCCTGGCATGGGCTCGGACGAGAAGCCGATCTCACTCTCGCAGGCCCTCGCCAGCATCCGTAAGGCGAAGGCGGACTCTCGCATACGAGGTATCTACCTCAATGTGGAGGGCTATAGTGGGGGTATGGCTTCGACAGCAGATCTGCGTGAGGCACTCAAGGACTTCCGCTCCTCGGGGAAGTTCATCATCTCCTACGCTGACTCCTATGACCAGAAGGCCTATTACCTCTCATCTGTAGCGAACAAGGTCATCCTCAACCCTCAGGGTATGGTGGGGCTTGTCGGGCTGGCTTCGGCACCGACCTTCTACCGTCAGGCTTTGGATAAGCTCGGGGTCAAGGCCCATATCTTCAAGGTCGGCACTTACAAGGGAGCTGTAGAACCCTTCATGCTCGATAAGCTCAGTGAGCCTAATCGTGAGCAGATCTCGGTCTACCTCAACGGGCTGTGGGACTTCATGCTTCGTGAGATCTCGGCTTCGCGCTCGGTACCTGTCGACAGCCTGCGCGCCTTCGCTGATAGTGGTCGAGCTTTCGGTGAGGCAGAGACCTTCGTGCGTGCTCACCTCGTCGATACCTTGGCTTATCGCCTTGATGTAGAAGATCTTATGGCGCAGCGCCTCGATGTCACTTCACCTGATGATATCCCTATGGTGACGCTGTCTGACTTCCTCATGGAGCCTGATCCGCTGGATAAGGGACGCACGGATAAGGACAATGCTGTGAAGGTACTCTTCGCTGAAGGGGAGATCACAGAGAGTCCGCTTAGTAGCGATGGTATCACGAGCGACTTGGCACGTGACCTCCGTGCGCTGCGTGAGGATTCTACGGCTAAGGCTGTCGTCCTGCGCATCAATTCGCCAGGGGGGAGTGCTTTCCTCTCGGAGCAGATCTGGCATGAGGTACGTGAGCTGAGTCAGTCGCGCACGGTCGTCGTCTCCATGGGGGACGTAGCGGCATCAGGTGGCTACTACATCGCTTCGGCAGCTGATGCTATCGTCGCCAGTCCCGTGACGCTCACGGGGTCTATCGGGATCTTCGGTATCCTGCCCGATGCGTCTGAGCTTGGACGTAAGGTCGGGGTAAGCATTGATGTCGTGCAGACTTCGCCCTATGCAGATATGAGTATGAGTGATCCGATGGCTATGCTTCTGCGTCCGTTGACTCCTGAGAAGGGACAGCTGATCCAAATGGAGGTAGAGCGTGGATATAAGACCTTCCTCTCCCGCGTCGCTATCGGCCGTGATATGTCTGTCGAAGCAGTAGACTCCGTCGGTCAGGGTCGCGTGTGGCTTGGGGCTAAGGCGAAGGAGCTTGGGCTTGTCGATGAGCTTGGGGGGCTGGAGACGGCTATCCGCCTTGCTGCACGTCTCGCAGGCCTTCATGAGGGCTACAGCGTAGACTATGGCTCTACGTCTACGAGCTTCCTCGAAGAGCTCTTTGCCTCAAAGACCACTGAGCGCTTCACTGCACGTCTACGTGACTTCTTCATGACAGATGAAGAGAAGAAGATCCGTGAGTTCTTCCGCGAAGGCTACCGCTATACGGGGATCCTCGCACGTCTGCCCTACGAATATACATCCTACTAATCACAGGGAGGGCGCAAGCATCGCTCGCACCCTCCCTCTCCTCACCTCGGTGTAATGAAGAAAAGTAATAATCCGCTCCTCTATCCGCTCTCCTGGCTCTATGGTCTGGGGGTAGGCCTGCGCAACTTTCTCTTCAACCAAGGTATACTCAAGCAGCAGGCTTATCCCATTCCCTTGATCTGCGTTGGGAACATCACCGTCGGTGGGACAGGGAAGACGCCCCATGTCGAGCTACTCATCTCGATCCTTCGTAAGCAATATCGTATCGCTGTCATCAGTCGTGGCTACAAGCGAAAGAGCCGTGGCTTGAGGGAGGTGACCCTGACCTCGACTGCTGAAGAAGTCGGAGATGAGCCCAAGCAAATCAAGCAGAAGTATCCCGAGGTGCGCTTCATTGTCGATGGCAATCGTCGTCGTGCTATGCGCTACCTACTCGCACTCCCTGAGGAAGAGCGCCCCGAGGTGGTCCTCCTTGATGATGGCTTCCAGCACCGCTACGTGCAGCCCTCCTTCAGTATCCTGCTCATCGATGCCCAGCGTGAGCTGCATGATGATGAGCTTCTCCCCCTCGGAGGCTTGCGCGAGCCTGCTACGGCACGCTATCGTGCTGACTGCATCATCCTGACGAAGTGCCCACATGATATGCCGCCGATCAAGCTACGTATCATGCAGCGCAACCTTGACCTCTATGCGCATCAGGAGATCTTCTTCTCACGCATCCACTATCAGCAGCCACGCGCAGTGCGTACGCTCCTTGGGGAGGAGGGTAGTCCGCTCCCTAAGGATGCACTCGTCATCGCCCTCTCGGGGATCGCTTCACCTGGGCTCTTCTTCTCCTTCCTTGAGGAGCGATATGAGCTGATTGACCAGCTCGTCTATCCTGATCATCATCAGTTCCGGCGAAAGGACTTTGTAGCGATCAGTGAGCGCTGGCAGGAGCTGTGTGAGCAGCACTCGGGGCGTTTTGTCTACATCGTCTGTACGGAGAAGGATGCGGTGCGCTTCACCGATAGCCTTGGAGAACTCCCTGAAGTGCTGGTCAAGCAGCTGTACTTCCTCCCGATCGAGACGCAGATACTCTACAAGCCGCAGGAGTTCCGTGAGATGATATGCAAGGCGGCTAACTCCCTACCACCCTCCCTGCAAGGGCTGCGCTAAGGATCTTTTCCTCTCCCATCGAAGGTGCTGTGCTTGCGGTGCCTATCCCAAGTATTCTATATCTATATGCAACGAACAGAGATCTCTTCGCTCGGCGAATTTGCGCTCATCAAGCGCCTGACCCGAGACTTCCCCATACAGCATGAGAGCACCCGCCGTGGTGTGGGCGATGATGCTGCCGTCATCGCTTACCCCGAAGGACTGCAGACGCTCGTGACGACTGACCTCCTTCTTGAGGGGATTCACTTCGACTTGACTTATACTCCGCTCAGACACTTAGGCTATAAGGCTGCTGTCGGGAGCTTCTCTGATATCTATGCGATGAACGGGCATCCACAGCAGCTCACCTGCTCGGTAGGTGTCTCGGCTCGCTTCGCTGTGGAGGATCTTGAGGAGCTCTATGCTGGTATTCGCCTTGCATGTAGCCGTTACGGGGTAGACTTAGTCGGTGGAGATACCTCGGCAAGCCTCACGGGACTCTGCATCAGCATCACCTGTCTGGGGGCTGCTCGCGAAGAGGAGATCGTCTATCGTAGTGGTGCTCAGCCTACTGACCTTATCTGCGTCAGTGGTAACCTTGGCGCCGCCTATATGGGACTCCAGCTTCTGGAGCGTGAGAAGCGCGTCTTCGCAGGGGAGAAGGGAGACTTCGAGCCTGACTTTGCCGAGCATGAATACATCCTCGAGCGTCAGCTTCGCCCCGAAGCCCGCCAAGATATCATCCTTGCTCTTCGAGAGAAGGGACTGCGTCCCACGTCGATGATCGATAGCTCGGATGGCTTAGCCTCCGAACTCCTCCATCTCGCTACGGAGAGTGGTGTAGGGGTGCGTATCTATGAGGAGCGTCTGCCGATCGATATCGAGACGCATCGTATGGCTGAGGAGCTGAATATGTCGACGACGACTGTAGCGATGAATGGCGGCGAAGACTTTGAGCTCATCTTCACCATTCCGCTTGCGGAGCTGGATCGTCTGAAGGAGCTGGATGGTATCCATATCATCGGTCATGTGACCAGTCCTGGGCAGGGCTGCTACCTCGTTACCCCCGATGGCGCAGAGCTTCGTCTGCGTGCTCAAGGCTGGCCTGATCAGGCAGAGGAATAAAGTCCGTCTACTATATAGCCTACTTGTCCTCTATCTACAGGGGACTAATAAAATAGAAGGGTACTCTCCTCAAGTGGAGAGTACCCTTTGCACGTATAGGGGTTCTTGTAGTGTGTCAGCTCATCGAGCTTATAACTAATGTGTAGGGCGAAGCTGACGGCGCCAGTAGCGCAGGAGCTCCGTGTGGTCGCCAGAGGCAAGGTTCTCTTCGAGCAGATGGATGATGAGTTCCACCGCCTCAGGACAGCCAAGGTGTGCTGCTTGCTCAGCATAGTAGTAGGCAGCATCGTAGTCAATGGGCCCCCCACCATTGCCAGGTAGGAAGCCCTTGGCGACGATCAGATAGGCTGTGCCCGAACCAGCCTCCATAGCCTTTCTGAGATAGTTGATAGCTGTGTCTTCGTTGGCCTCGACACCCTTCCCATCACGATAGAGATGATAGAGCTGGAGATAGGCATCGGAGAAGCCTCGCTCTCCAGAGGCTTGGAGATAGAAGAGCGCCTGTGGAGGTACAGCTGCTCCTTCCTTTTCTTCGATCTGGATAAGAGCGCTGGTATAGAGTGCTAAGGGATAGCCTTGCTCTGCAGCCTTAGTTAGCCATTCGAAGGCAGGACAATCACTTTCTTCCCCATGCCCTGAGGCGTAGTAGTCAAAGAGGAGGTACTGTGCTTCGGCATCTCCAGCTTCAGCTGCCGCCCGTACTTCTTCGAGGCTGCGTGTGTTGAAAGAGGGGGCGGTGGGTAGGTCAATGTGTGTCAAGTTAATTGCAGGGCGAGAGCAAGAGACTACGCCTTGGGAGGCCGTTGCTTGAGAAGATGATGCCTGTGTCTCGGTACTTTGTGTGCGCCGCCCTTCCTTGTTGCTGGAGAAGAGCTGTGCGATTTTTGAGAAAATATTGCTCATTGATTAGGTTCTTTTCTGTAAGTTGGTGGCGTATATTATGGCCGCCTTTGTTAAATGTATGCTTGTATACTATTGCAAATATAAGGAAATAGTCTATCCGATGTATCGCTATTTGGGTATGGGGCTGCATCGGAAGCGATATATTTGTAGGGGCTCTCACACTACTCGTAGGGATCTTGTGAAGTAGAAGGCGCTTATCTTGATAAGCTACAAGGGCTTAGCAGGAGACTCATGCAGACAGACTCATACCAATAGGAGACTGTTGTATAGAGTCCTGTCCTCTATTCAGAGTGCTAAGGCATCGCACGCCCATCTCCCCGATATGCCTCTCCGAAGTGATATACAAGCCCTTCGCTGTATCGCGCATATTCCTCTTATCCAGCGAAGGGAAAAGCGTCCTTCTCCTGAAGAAAAAAGCACCTTCACGTAGTGCTTTTTCTCTGTCTACGCACGTAGATTTAAAGACCAGGCACGTCAGTCCAAATATCCACGTACGTAGATATTAAAGCCACGTACGTAGCCCAAACTTATCTGCCACTCGTCCACAACTTTTATCCCTATGCAAAGCAACGGTCTCAATAGTGGTATGCGGTATGAACCACTATTGCTTGCGGTGTGAACCAGTAGTGCTACGAGTGGAAAGCAATAGTGCTTCGCGCATGGAGCCGTAGTGGAATGCTCCGCATAGTAGTAGTGCAATGAATCCGTATCGGCTACTTCTAATAATTGTCGTATCTTTGCAGCCGATCCGATAAGCCCAGATGGCGGAATCGGTAGACGCGTTGGTCTCAAACACCAATGGACGAAAGTTCGTGCCGGTTCGATCCCGGCTCTGGGTACAATGAAGCGATCCCCACTATGGTCATCAGACCATAGTGGGGATCGCTCTTTTAGCCGTAGGCCCGTGGTGCTTTTATACGTTCTATTACCTCAAAAGTGAAGAAAATCATCCGCTGATAGGGGGAGCAGCGGATGAAAAAGGGACGGATTCGGTACTCTTTCTCGCTACTCAAGAAAATTTTTCTGTGCTCATTTGTGAAGGTATTATCTCCTCGTATGGAGGTGGATTCACCTTGTTCTCTTGATGCAATGCGTTGATATATAGAGTTTATACTCTGTATGTGTGCATAAGGAATATGCTATATCTATGCGGGGATAGTAGCCCTTCGCAGAAGAAGTTTAATCTATTTTATAGATTTGTTTGGTAGTATAAAAAAATGTCGTACCTTTGTAGTGTGTTTTTCATGGTATTAGATTTAAGGTTAACAGAGAGTAGGGGCTGTCGGGAGACAGTCCCTATTCGTTTTTGGTAGGTTGGGGGGCGAAGACGGCCCACCACATCATATAAAAGTGTGCCCCCGAGTAGCGATAGAGCTACTCGGGGGCACACTTGTCTTATGGGCTCAGTGGACGGAATGTCGCCCGCGAAGCTGGGTGAGATGGCTTAGAGCCCCGTGTAGTTGTGGGGGGAGATGCGGTGCATCTCTTCCTTGATCGCGTCGCTGACAGCGAGGCCTTCGATGAAGTCGTAGATGGCCTTCTCCGTGATGGCAGCGTTGGTACGCGTGAGCTCCTTGAGGGCTTCGTAGGGCTTGGGGTAGCCTTCACGACGGAGGATTGTCTGGAGTGCTTCAGCTACGACGGCCCAGTTGTGCTCAAGATCTTGGTAGAGGGCATCCTTGTTCAGGAGTACCTTCCCGAGGCCCTTACGCAGGCTCTTCAGTGCGATGAGGCTGTGTGCCAAGGGCACACCGACATTGCGCAGTACGGTCGAGTCGGTGAGGTCACGCTGCAGGCGCGAGATGGGGAGCTTGCGAGCAAGGAAGCCATAGACGGAGTTCGCGATGCCGAGGTTACCCTCTGCATTCTCGAAGTCGATGGGGTTGACCTTGTGAGGCATAGCTGATGAGCCGACTTCGCCAGCACGGATCTGCTGCTTGAAGTAGTCCATCGAGATATACATCCAGAAGTCGCGCGCCAGGTCGATGAGGATGACGTTGATACGCGTCAGCACATCGAAGAGGGCTGCCATCTGGTCATAGTTGGAGATCTGCGTGGTGAAGGCTTCACGCTCGAGGCCGAGGCTACGGACAAAGTCTGCAGCGAAGCGCTTCCAGTCATGCTGAGGGTAAGCTACGGCATGGGCGTTGAAGTTCCCCGTAGCTCCACCGAACTTCGCTGTGTGAGGCAGCGCTTCGAGCGTCTTGAGCTGCTCCTGCAGGCGGTAGACATAGACCTCGATTTCCTTGCCGAGGCGCGTGGGGGAGGCTGGCTGCCCGTGGGTACGTGCCAGCATCGATACGTGCTTCCACTCCGTAGCGTAGAACTGGAGCTGGTCGATCAGTCCGCCGAACTCAGGCAAGAAGACGTGCTCGACAGCTTCGCGGATCATCAGAGGGAAGGACGTATTGTTGATGTCCTGTGAGGTGAGCCCGAAGTGGACAAACTCTTTCTCATCGCTTAGGCCGAGGTCGTCGAACTTCTCCTTGATGAAGTACTCGACGGCCTTGACGTCATGATTCGTCACGCGCTCGATCTCCTTGATTCGGAGGGCATCCTCGGTGGTGAAGCTCAGATAGATATCGTGGAGGCGATCCGTGCGGTCCTTGCTGAGGATACCACGGAGGTGTGGGAGCTCTTCGCAGAGGGCGATGAAGTAGAGGATCTCTACACGTACGCGGTAGCGGATGAGGGCTTCCTCTGAGAAGTAAGAGGCGAGGGCCTCTACTTGGCCGCGGTAGCGCCCATCGATGGGGGAGATAGCTTGTAGCGAATCGAATTGCATGATTGCAGAGTAATAGATGTGATAGGAGGGGAAGGGGGAGAAAGCAACGAAGCACCTCCCGTCTCACATGTGTAGAGGGAGGTGCTTCACAGATGGGGATTATCGTAGGCGCTGTGAGGCTCGGATAAGCGTCTCGTCGTAGATCATACGGCGGGAGGCTAAGTAGAGCAGAGGCAGGCAGATGATCGGCAGGGCCAGTGGGAAGCGGATGGCGAAGGTCGCCCCGTTCGCTGAGCAGAACTGATAGCTGGCCCAAGCGATGTAGATGAGTTCGCCGATGATGACCAGCATCGTCAGGATCGTCAGGCGCATCTGCAGGATTCTTCGCTTGTAGAGGAAGATCAGTCCGAGTGATGCACAGCCCGTCAGGAGGCTGAGTACACCGATGACCCAGGTGCTGTGCAGCGTCGTACTGTCGACAGCGCTATAGATGCGCCAGTTGTCGAGGACACAAGCCTGCCCCTCGGGGAGGGTGAAGACCGCGACGTCCTGCAGGGCAAAGGTGATCATGATGAGCCCCACGAGGAGGAGCCATACTGTCTGTATGCGTTGCCACATAGCGGTAGAGAGCTTGTCGGGACTTACTTCTTGGTGCGCCCAGCGATGTTGTGGTAGAGCTCGCCGTCTTCGTACTCCTTAGCAGCGATGAGCGTAGGCTTGGGCATGCGCTCATACTGACGGGAGATCTCGATCTGCTCTTCGTTCTCGACCATCTCCTGCTGATCGTCGGTGTAGACTGCGAACTCCTGCAGCTTAGCTTCGAGCTCTTGCTTCGTCTCCTGAGCGATCTGGTTGGCACGCTTGGCGATGATCATCACGGTCTCGTAGATGTTCTCCGTGTCCTTGCTGAGGCTGACCATGTCACGGCTAATCGTGTTGGTCGGTACATTCTTTTTGTACTTAGGCATATTCTTTATTCTCTATGATACTTCGTGGGTGGGTTATTCGCTGACCTTCTTGCTGTTCATGCGGTCGAAGATCTTCTGTGCCTGCTTCGTGTATGTCCCGTTGGGGAAGTCATTGAGGTAGGCATAGTAGGTGTCGATGACGTCGCGGAGACGCTCCTGCAGCTTCTCGGGGACGCTGAGGTCAGCCATCTCGGCCTTGGCACGCAGGATGAGGAAGGTCAGGTCTTCCTTGTGCTTGGTGAAGGGGTAATCCTTCAGAGCATTCTGTGCCGTGATGATGCACGACTCGTAGTTGTTGCCGAGGTAGAGGCCAAGGTTGTAGTAGAGCTTGGCAGCGAGGAACTCCTTATAGGCGAGCTTGTCCTGCAGCTCGAAGAGCATCAGTTCGACCTCTGAGCTATGCTTGCCCTTGGGGTAGAAGTCGAGGTAGGACTGGAGCTCCTTGATCGCCCCAATGGTAGCAGTCTGATCCAGTCGTGGGTCAGGCGATGCCTGGAAGAGGCAGTAGCCAGCCTTGAAGCGGGCTTCCTCGACCATAGGTCCCTTGGGGTAGCTCGTATAGTAGTTCTGGAAGTAGCGTGAAGCTTCGCTCTCATCGCCCCGCTGGAGGTAGGCGTCGGCCAAGAGATAGGTACTCTGAGGGCCTTCGTTCGTACCGACGAGCTGGGGGACGATGTCTTCGAGGAGGCTCACGACACGCCCATATTTCTTCTCATTATAGCTTTTCTTGGCGAAGGAGTAGCGCTCCCCGAGGTCCGTGGACTTCTGCACGCGGTAGTACTCACCACATGAAGAGAGGAGCAGGAGCCCCGCACAAGCCAAACAAAGTCTTTTGATCATATGTAATATCTCATCACAGCCCAATTCCTTCTTATATATTGAGCCTCGCGGGCAAAGATACGACTTTCCAAGGGAATGCGCCCCATATTTTTCGCTCCAAGCCTGATGGGGTAAGTGTCCGCGCTACGCTTGGGACAAGCTGCTGAAGAGCGTGGGCTCAAGAGCGTGGCGCCATGAAGGGTAGATGCAAGGTATAGCCATGGGTACTACCCTCTGATGGAGGCGAAGAGCATAAATGAATAGCGGTATGTGGAGTGAATGAGTAGAGGTGTGAGGTGTGAACCTATATTGGCCGATGAGCGAACCCATATTAGGTTGTTGCTCCGCATAGGGATAAAAGTTGCGGACGAGTGGCAGATAAGTTTGGACTACGTACGTGGCTCTAACATCTACGTACGTGGATATTTGGATTTACGTGCCTGGTCTTTAAGACTACGTGCATAGATAGAAGAATACCACTACCGAAAGGCACTTTTTTCTCCACGAGGACGATGCTTTTCCCTCCGCAGGATAAGAGGAATACTCACGATAAGGTGAAGGGCGTGCGATACCTTAGCACTCTAAATAAACGACGGGACTCGCGGCAACAGCCTCCTATAGCTTGACTTCGCTACCCATATAGCTTCGCCCGATGACCTATATTGGTCGAGGCGGCACCTTGCAATAAGGCCCACCCCGTACGACACGGGGTGGGCCTTATCCGTAAGAGGGAATACCAGCTACCTACTCTACACGCGTGTCTCGGTTGGCGAGACGCTCTTGACGAGCCTGGTAGGGATCGACGGGTACGTTGCGCTTGAGGATGAGGCGGAGCGAGCGGTCGTAGGTCGCATAGTTCCAGATCCAGTTGAGGAGGACGATGACCTTGTTGCGCACCGAGAGGATGGAGCGCAGGTGGACGACGAGCCAGAGGAGCCAGGCTGTGAAGCCTCCCCACTTGGCCTTGCCAATCTCAGCGACGGCACGATTTCGGCCAATGGTCGCCATCGAGCCAAGGTCTTTGTAGCGGAAGGTCTGCTGCTTTCCTCCCGTGAGGCGTGCCTTGAGGTTCTTGGCCAGCAGGGCTGCCTGCTGGATAGCGACCTGAGCCATCTGAGGATGCCCCTGAGGGTAGGCTGGATCAGCCGTCATGAGGCACTGGTCACCGAGAGCAAAGACGTCGGGTACGCCCAGCACTTCGTTGTAGCCATCGACGAGGATACGCTTGCCACGACCGAGAGAGTCGGCTTGGATCCCCTCGACGGTGTTGGCAATGATACCGCTGACCCAGATGACTGTGCGGGTATTCATCTTCGTCCCATCACCGAGGGTAAGCACGCGACCATCGTAGTCGGTGACCATCGTGTTGTGGTGAATCTCGACGCCAAGGGAGGTGAGACCTTCGGCGGCGGTGCGAGAGCTCTTCTCACTCATCGCCAGCAGGAGGCGGGGTGAAGCGTCGATGAGGTGGATCTTGAACTGGTCCGTCTCCATGTAAGGGTAGTCCTTCGGTAGGACATAGCGCTTCATCTCCGCCAGCGCCCCTGCGATCTCTACGCCCGAAGGACCGCCACCGACGATCACTACCGTGAGGAGGGCTTCGCGGGTCTCGGGCTTGTCGGAGACGAGCGCCTTCTCGATGTTCTGCAGGAGGACGTTGCGCAGGTTCATCGACTCGTAGAGGGTCTTCATCGGGAGACTATGCTTGGCGACCTGCTCATTGCCAAAGTAGTTCGTCGTACCACCGCATGCCAAGACGAGGTAGTCGTAGGGTACTTCGCCCACCGAGGTGATGAGCTGCTTCTGCTCAGGCTCGACGCCGATGACGTTCGCCAGGCGGAAGATGAAGTTCTTCTTGCGCTTGAAGGCTGCACGGAAAGGGAAGGCGATGGAGCTGGGCTCCAGACCCGATGAGGCGACCTGATAGATGAGTGGGGGGAACTGGTGGTAGTTGTGGTGGTCTATGAGGACGATCTGGAAGAGCGAAGAGTCAAGGGCTTGTGCCAGCTTGAGACCAGCAAAGCCCCCGCCAGCGATGACGACGCGGGGAAGAGAAGATGGAGGTAGATTGATACTCATCGGGAGATATTATTAAATACTTAAATAAATAGGCAATAGGAGAACACGCCTAAGCCTCAGATAGTTTACCATGAGCGATTTCCTTGTTCGTGGACTGGATATAAATAGTTAGCCCCCGCATCGTGCTCCTATTGGGCAACCGATGCGGGGGCTTGGTGTGATAAGGGTGCAGAGGACTATGCCTGCGGTGCGAGAAGCTCGGGTATGAGGAGTAGGGCCTTGCGCGTGACCCCCCAGTGGTAGTGGCCAATGGTGTGCTCCTTCGGCAGGACGCGGTGGCAGGGAATGAAGGGAGCTAAGGGGTTGGCTCCTACGGCTGACCCGACGGCGTGGGCGGCCTGAGGCATGCCGAAGGTCTCACCGAGGCTTTGATAGCTGGTGTGGCTCCCCTCTGGGATGAGGAGCATACTCATCCAGACGCTCCGCTGGAAGAGCGTGCCGATGAGGTGGAGTGGGGGAAGAGCCTCCGTCGTCGGGGCTTTGAGATAGCGAATCGCCTGCTGGAGGTATTCGTGCTCGACCTTGAGGTCGTGTGAGGCTTGGGGATAGAGCTGGCGTAGCTCAGCGTAAGTCCCCTGCCAGTCGCCGAGGGTGAAGCTGCTGTAGCACAGCCCGAGTGGCGTAGTGGCTAAAAGTAGTTCACCGAAGCGGTAGGGGAAGAAGCAGTAGGAGACGGACCCTGTGTAGCTGCTGTCAAGGGTCAGTCGTGTGGGGTAGTCGGAGCGGAACTCCGTAGGGCGCAGGCGAAGAGCGTCTTGAGAGAAGAGCGCGAGAGCTTCGTCTGCACGGCAGGCAAAGAGGGTCGCGAAGGCTTCGTCCAGCTCAGCCTCACTATAACCAAGGCATAGAGTCAGCTCCATCAGTGTGGGCGGATCGGTGCGCCGTGGCGTGAGCTGATCCAGCGCACCGAGGACGATAGTGAGGGCTTCCTGCTCAGACATTGGCCAGATAGATGAGGATGGGGGAGGTGGTGTGGACGGTGATCTGATTCTCGATGGCGCAGTTCAGGGAGCCACACCATAGCGCAGGAAGTGTAGCCTCCACAAGGGGCCAGCGCACTCCACCGAAGCTGATGGGCGTCCGCTGGAAGTTGAAGATCGATATCTGCTGCCCGATCAAGACGTCGATCGTGGAGGGCTCGGTGATGAGGAGGAAGTAGCCTTCGTCGGTGAGCATCACGAGGTCCTCGACAAGGGGCGCATAGGTCGGGAGGAGTGCGAGGTTCGCAAGGATGTGGTCTTCGCGTCCGCCACTGGCACCGAGGAGGGTGATGGCCTGCTTCCCGTAGCGCGAATGGAGATAGGTAAAGGTCTTCGTCAGGTCGTTGGTTTCCTGATCTGGGAAGTGCTGGATGCGCCCCGCTAAGAGATCCTTGAGTGCAGGAGATACCGAGTCGAGGTCCCCGATGACAGCGTCGGGCAGACGGTCGGTATAGCGACGGAGCTTATTGACGGCTCCGTCACAGCAGGTGAGGCTGTAGCCCTCCTTGCCTAGTATCCAGTCGTCGATGAGCGCAAGGGGTGTGGGGGCGGTGGGGAAGGCCCCGTTCGCGAGGACGAGTGTCTGCGGGAGAGTCTCCTGAGTGAAGCGAGGGTAGGTGCGCATGGTGTCGGGGGACTACTTAGGCGGTATGCTTGTCGGACTGCTTCATCAGCTGCCCCCACTTGCGGTAGCCGAAGAAGGCGGTGACGAAGTTTACGACGTAGACGAAGGAGGAGATGTAGTCCTCTGCTCCGTAGAGGGCGATGAAGCCAGCAGCATTCGCGATGATCCAGCAGAGCCAGTGCTGACGCCACTTTCGTGCCATCCAGAGCATGCCGATGACCGAGGCTATCGTCATGAGTCCATCCGCCCAAGGGAGCTGCCACTCGGGGATGAAGGGATGGAGGAAGAGCAGAGCGATGTAACCCACGAAGGCCAGGGCGAGGTAGATCGCCCCAGCCTTCGCTGGAATATTAGAGATGGGGACTTCTTCTCCCTCGGCATTGCCCTTACGTAGCCACGCTATCCAGCCGATGACGCTGGTCACAAGGTAGTAGACATTGATAGCGAGCATGCCGTAGAGATGACTCTGATAGCAGATCGGTATCCATAGCAAGGGCAGGATGATACCTACGGGCCAGAGCCAGATACTGGCGCGGTACTCAAGGTACAGCCAGATGAGTGACACGACGAGCGTGACGAGCTCCAGGACGTGCGAGGAGAGGAAGGAGAGGAGAGCGGTCAGATCCATAGACCGTAAAGGTAGAGATTATATCGTGATGGTGGTGCCGAGGAAGGCGTGGATACCAGCCTGAGGATAGGTCCAGGTGTAGCTGCTGATCGCACCCTTCTTGTCGAAGGTGTAGCCAGCTCCGCCATTGCTCGAGTAGCGTGCATCGAAGAGATTGTTGATCTGCAGACTGATGCTCCAGCTACGCACGAAGTGTACGGGTAGCTCATAGCCGAGGCGTAGACTCGCTACGTGGTAGGCGGGGAGACTGCGCTCACGGCTCCCCGTATTGTCGAGGTACTGCATACCGACGTACTGCGAGGTAAGAGCCGCTTCGAAGGCTCGATGCGCAAAGGTCAGCGTATTGCTTAGGACCAGCTGGGGTGAGTAAGCGATAGGAGTGCGGTCGTAGGTCGTCAGCACTTCGGTCCCAGCCTGATCGCTCCAAGCGTAGAGGTGGTACTGCTTGATTTGGTTCTTACTGACGGCACCAGCCAGATCCCAGCGAAGCACGGGGCAGATCTTCCATGAGGCATTGAGCTCGGCACCCATGCGGTGGCTGCTGGCTACGTTCTCGCTGAGCTTACCGCCGACATCGCTCTGCTTACCATTGAGCACGAGCTGATCGTGGTAGTCCATATAATATAGGTTGAGCCCAGCGGTGAAGGTGCGACTGCGGAAGCCGTAGCCGACTTCGTAGTCCGTGAGGCGCTCAGCACGGGGGTAGTCCTTGGGGCTGACCTCAGTGTAGTTCTTACGATTGGGCTCTCGGTGAGCTACTGCGACCGATCCATAGACGTGATGCTGGGGAGCGAACTGATAGAAGAGCCCTGCCTTTGGATTGAGGAAGTTGAAAGTCTTCTTGAGGTCGATCTCTTGCGCTACCATCGCTCCCTGGCTATTCTTCACGAAGTGGTCGATAGTACCTGCGATGCGGTAGTCGATGAAGCGGTACTGGAGGTCGCCAAAGAGGTTGAGTCCAGTCACTACCTCATAGTTCGCCTTGACGAAGCCTGAGAGGTCGGTCTTATTGGCCTTGTCTTCGTAGTAGCGCTCATTGGGCTCTACGAGGTAAGGGTAGGGAGTGACGGGAAGGCGCTCGCCGTAGTGGTCGCCCGTATAGTGGTTGGCTGATAGCCCAGCGGTGAGCTCCAGACGATCGGACTTATAGTCGAGTGTCGCGATACCCCCTGCGAAATCATTGTCAAGGTACTTGGTGCGAAGCAGCGTGATCTTTTTGATCTTCTGCTCCTTGCCATTCTTATCGAGGATAGCAGCGCCATTTTCATCACGGAGGATGAACTCCTTCAGCCCGTATTCCTTGAGCTTACGCCCCGTGCGGTACTCGTCGGTGAAGCCGTAACCCTTGGTATAGTGTGCCGTGAGATTGAGTATCAAGCCCTCACTCAGACGCTGGGTGAGCTGCGCTTGATAGTGGTACTGCTCATAGTTGTCCGTATTATATCGGTAGCGAGCATCTTGAGGTGTGCTGCCGGGATTCATGTGCCCAGCGGAGTTGTAGCGTCGGCCGTAGACGGCTTCTTCCTCGGGGCTAAGCCCGTTCCAAGCGATACCCGTGCGCTGCTTCCCGCCGAAGGAGAGGAGCTTGAGGATGGTGTTCTCCCCGAAGTAGCCTCCCTGGATGAAGTAGGAGGTGCCCTCCGTACCACTGCGGTCGATGTAGCCATCCGTGGTCGTCTTCCCCAGGCGAGCTTCTAAGGCCCAATGCCCTGCGATGCGCCCTGTGGAGGCATGGACGTCACGTCGGAAGGTGTTGTAAGACCCACCGAGGAGGGTGAGGGAGGCGGTCGGCGTCATGGAGAAGTGGTCGGTGCGGAGGTTGAGGCTGGCACCGAAGGCAGCAGAGCCATTAGATGATGTCCCGACGCCACGCTGGAGCTGAGCATCCTGGATGCTGGAGGAGAAGTTCGGCATATTTGCCCAGAAGACCCCTTGGCTCTCGGAGTCATTGAGTGGCACGCCATTGGTCATGATATTGATGCCCGCTGCATCAACCCCACGTACTCGCAGGTAGGTGTAGCCGATACCGATGCCAGGCTCGCTCGTTGCTACGACGGAAGGTGTCTGCAGAAGAAGGTAGGGGACGTCTTGCCCAAGGTTTGACTTCAGTAGCTGACCCTTCGATACATTGGTGAAGGACATAGGCGTCTTTGCCGAAGCGCGTGTAGCGGTTACCTGCACTTCCTCGAGGCGGTGCGTGCTGAGACTATCTGCGAGCTGTGTAGCTGTAGCTACGGAGGGAGAGGCTATGAAGGTAGCTGTGGCCGAGAGGACCACGGTGGAGAGGAGCGTTGTTTTTCTCTTCATCATACAATACTTATTCATTTGCATAGTAATGCAGAGCTGAAGGGGAAAGGGTAGATAATGGTCGATGAACAATCCCTACGCCAGCATGATCTGGGTCAGGTCTTGAGGGTATCATCTCAGCTCACCATCATGTGCGGTGAGCACCCCTTTGTCCTTAGTTCTTTCGGGCGCAAAGGTAAGCCAAGGTAGGGCATTTACCAAACAAATAGCGTCCCAAGTATAAAAGAGAAGCAGGCGGTCTTACTCATCGATAGAGTAGATCGCCTGCTTTCAGTGCGGCTGAAGGGACTCGAACCCCCACGCCTCGCGGCATCAGATCCTAAGTCTGACGTGGCTACCAATTACACCACAGCCGCCTGTGTGAAGCATGTTGCCCATGGGCAAGGCTTCTGTAATTGTGTGGCAAAGGTAGTGATAATATCCGTTGTAGCCAATACCGCTCGCCTGATCATCGGGCGATACGGTGCGTCGAGTAGCTCGTCCCATCCAGCACACGGACGAGGTAGAGCCCGCGTGGCAGGGTGCTAAGCGAGAGGTTTGCCTGCGTCGTACCTGTGAGGGTATGGAGGATAAGACGCTTACCCGCCAGGTCAAAGACCTCCAGACGAAGGAGCTGCTTGCCGATGACCTCGACACGGCTTTCACTGGGGAAGTAGCGAAGTTGCCCTTCCTGATGCTCCTCTTCTTTTGGTGTCGGTGTCGGCTTAGGCTCTGGCTTGGGGTCAGGCACGGGCACTGGCACTGGCGTGGGCTTCGGAGTCGGTTGGGGCGTAGGCTGTGGCTGAGGTGTCGGAGTAGGTGTAGGTGCTGGCTCAGGCTCAGGTTGCTCCTCAGTTGCGGGCTCGGCTGGACGGACCTCAGCTGTCGGTGGCGTCTCTGGGCTTCGTCCTGTGATGAAGGTCACGTAGACGGCAGGCTCGTTAGGTGCCCAAGCGCTGTACACCGTCTCACCCTGTGTGACCTCTGCCACGACGCGGTAGGCTCTACCTGTGATGAGGTTGCCGAGAAGCTGCTGGGTGAGGGCATCGCTCTTGATGATGTTGGTCATCGTGTAGAAGCTCGAGTGGGTGAGGGTACGTGTTGCACAGAGTGTACGGCTACCTGTCGTGGGA
Organism: Porphyromonas sp. KLE 1280; assembly: GCF_000700805.1. Lineage (NCBI taxonomy): Bacteria > Pseudomonadati > Bacteroidota > Bacteroidia > Bacteroidales > Porphyromonadaceae > Porphyromonas > Porphyromonas sp. KLE 1280. Next base: position 767,991 of record NZ_KL362962.1, on the reverse strand, counting down.
TCCTCGAGGTAGAGGCGCATCGTGCCGAGAGACGTATTAGATGAAGGAGTCTTCACGCTGACAGCAAGGTATGAGCTACTACCTGTAGTGAGGTCTACTGGATAGCTCTTGAGTTCTTGCCCTGCGGCGTCTGTGATTAGAGCTCCTACGGCCTGTACGCGTCCCGTCATGGGAGCTGATACCGTGAGATAGGTCTCCTCACGAAGCTGGTAGCGCTGTGTCGGATAGGTGCTGCTACCATCACCGTGCTTTACCTCAAGCGAGAGACGATAGCGCCCTGCTTGTATCCCTGCAGGGAGGGTGAGAGGTAGGTGGACAAGACGTGTCTCCATAGGCGTGAACTCCAGCTCAAGCGGTGCTGCTTCTTGGAAGCCCTCGACGAGCTTGCCTGCTTCGTCATAGAGACGAAGGACGAGCTGGGTGTCGCGGCTGGTGGCAGCGAGATGCTTGATAACGAGGGGAAGACGGACCTCATCACCAGGATAGAGTGCGGGCTGCTGCAGGGGCTCCATGATCTGGAAGCCACGGTCGAAGCCGTCCTCCTCGATGACCTCCACCTCACTATCAGTGAGATGAAGACCCAGGGTGGGGGCATCCAGGATGAGCTGCCAGGGAGTCCAGCTTCCATCCTCTTGGAGGCGTGAACTCATCGGACGCAGGGCATAGATACCAGCTGAGAGGCCCTCGATAGCTAAGCGGTCCGTCTCGGCCATCTCCTCACTGATGTACTGCCCATCGACCATCTGTCCATAGAGCTTGACCTTGGTGAAGCCCCCTGCACTGTGGTACTTGGAGGGATAGATACGCAGGAGATGCCCTTCGCTATCGTAGAGTCCATAGCCGTAGTCACCCTTGAAGGGAAGCCCCTTGTTGATGAAGCCAGCGAGGTCTACATCGATGCTCTTCTTGCGAGCACGCTTCATGCCTCCAGCTCCATGCAGGCGGAGGAAGGCTGAGTAGTGACTTGCTAATCCTGATCCCATGCCCTTCACCTCATCAGAGAGTGGAGCTGTACCCGTGCGCTTGGGACGGGCTAAGATGACTTGTATCCCTTGGGAGAAGTCGACCTTGCGACCAGCAAACTCATTCCCTGCTTGCCCAGGGGCAATACGTCGGAGCGAATAGTAGCCATCGCTTTGCCCGTCCCAGCCAAAGTTCATGTGAAAGAGCCCGTCGGCATCTACTCCGTCCACGACCCAAGCGTGACCATAGAGCTTGCCTCCACTCCGATTCATCCCACTGACGTAGATGGGGAAGCCCGCTTCAAGCTCTTCTTTCAGAAGACGCTCAATGGTACTCATCCCAAGGACCGAGGCCGATAGAGCAGGCGTAGCATCATAGCTGAAGTAGGTCGAGAGTGCTGCGGCAGCCTGCTCGGAGGAGGTGCTACTGGCGTACTGGGTGTAGCCCATAGATACGGCGACGCCGAGGTCGGACATGAGTTGGGCTACCGAGGTGAAGATCGGATCATCATCGGGGCGTACACGACGATTGTTCCCCGAGCCGATGTAGCGCTCATCGTTCCCATAGACGGGGCGCATATCGCCCCAGCGGTAGTGGCTTGCGGAGAAGTCGCGATAGCCGAGCTGATTGTGCGTCTTGGATCCAGTGCCTTGAGCAGGCCACTGATGATAGTACATCACCTGAGCCATAGCCACGGCCACACACCCAGCATACATGTGCTGCTGGTCGCCATCGCTGTCGGTATAGGTCGGGGTGCCGAGGCTATAGGGATGGCCTTGCCCCCAGCGCGAGCTAACTAAGGGGGCTATTACCTTCCCGTGCTTGGGTGGATAGGCAAAGGCGCGTGCTTCGCTCTTGCCTGGTGCGGCGAGCTGAGGCTGGTCAAGGGTAGAGAAAAGGGCTCTGAGGTCCTGGGGCATGCGCTCCAGATCAAAGCTCCCACGGTCACTGTAGCCGATGATAGCTCCCCCTGTATCGTCCTTGGCGATGAGTGCAAAGCCCCCACCTCCCCCTACATTATATATATAGTAGGTAGGGCGCTCGGTGAGCTGAAGGTGCTGGAGGCTGCGTGCGGAGGTATTGCTGACGCGGAGGACTTGGCGTGCCAGCTGCGAGGCTGTCGCTTGGTCGATGGGTTTAGCAAGGGCACTCTCTGTGAGAGCTGTGAGGAAAAGGAGTAGGGTGAGAAAGCGTAGAGATCTATGCATAGCGTAGGATGAGGATACTATCAGAGGGTGCGCCCCCAGCGAAGGCCGAGGTAAGCTAAGAGGACGCCCCCGATGAGGCTAAGGCTGAGGTAGGCGAGAGCTGTGAGAAGCTCCCCGCTACGTAGGTAGTTCACGAGGTCAGCCGAGAGGGTGGAGAAAGTCGTGAAGCCCCCGCAGAATCCGATGATGAGCAGCGGGCGGTAGTCAGAGCTGAGCCCCGTAGGGCGCATCATCAGCCCCAAGAGTAGCCCGATGAGAAGGGAGCCCAAGAGGTTGATACCCCAGGTCGCCCATGGGGTAGGCCGTCCGAGGAGCTGTGCTGTCCCCCAGCCAATAAGGTAACGGAGGAGGCTCCCTGAGCCTCCTCCGATGAAGATGTATAATAGGGCCTTGAGAGAAAGTGCCTCCATTTTAGCAGTGAAGGGGCTTAGATACGCTCGAGGACGAGGTCGATAAGCCCCTCGATGCTGCCCTTGTAGTCGGTATTCATATTTTGTGCCTTACGCCCAGCGATGATACAGCAGACAGTCATAGCACGGTGCCCCATGAGAGCAGCAAGCCCAGCGAGAGAGGAGCTCTCCATCTCATAGTTCGTCAGACGGTAGCCCTCGAAGTTGAAGCCCTGAATCTTCTCATTGAGCTTGGGATCTTGTAGAGGGAGGCGCAGCTGACGACCTTGGGGGCCGTAGAAGCCATTAGCAGCGATGGTGTTTCCTCGCAGGACGTCGTCCTGACAGATCTGCTGGATGAGGCTCTTGTCTGCAGCGACGACGTAGGGGCGCAGGCCTTCGATCTTCCAGTCGAGCTGACTGATGAGAGCTTCTTCGAAGGCGCGATTGCGGATGCGTGCCGTATCAGAGTAGAAGTAGATCACACCATCGAAGCCGATGGAGTGCTCGGCTGCAACGTAGGTGCCGATAGGAGTCTCGTCCTGCAGTCCGCCCGAGGTGCCGACACGTACGAGGGTGAGCTGACGGAAGGTGTCCTTCTCTTGGCGGGTCTCGAAGTCGATGTTCGCCAGGGCATCCAGCTCATTGAGGACAATGTCGATATTGTCCGTGCCGATGCCGTGGCTGACGATGGAGATGCGCTTGCCCTTGTAAGAGCCTGTGATGGTGTGGAACTCACGGCTCGATACATTGCACTCGATGGAGTCGAAGCGTGAAGCGACCATGTCAACTCGTGCGGGGTCCCCGACGAGGAAGACGCGGTCAGCGAGCTGCTCGGGACGCAGATGAAGGTGGAAGACAGAGCCGTCACCATTGATGATGAGCTCAGAGGTGGGGATGGTACGCTTATTACTCATAAGTATTCTTGGTAGGGTAGGGAGGCGAGACGCCTCCAGATGAGTGCCTCTTCCCATGGGGAGAGGAGTGGATTGTCAAAGATACGCCAACTTTTGGACTCTGCTGATCGGGCAGTTGTCCTCAGGGCTTCTCCTCTTCACGTTGCCGTCAAGGAGGCTTCCATTTGGGCAGGCCATGGAGCATGCTTCCGAAGGTGGGCTTACACAATGGTCTCATAATAGGTATATGAGTACGTGGGCAGAGCTATATAGGATGGCGAAGAAAGCTATATAGCTTTGCTTGGATTCCTATACAGCTTTGTGAAGTGACCTCTATTAGGTTATTGTCCTGCGTAGGGAGAAAAGTTGCGGACGAGTGGCAGATAAGTTTGGACTACGTACGTGGTCCTAATATCTACGTACGTGGATATTTGGACTGACGTGCCTGGTCTTTAAGACTACGTGCGTAGATAGAGAAAAACCACTACGGGAATGCCACTTTTCCCTCCGCAGGATAAGAGAAATACGTGCGATAAGGCGAAGGGCTTGTGTACCACTTCGGAGAGGCATATCGGGGGGGAGCTGGTCGTGCGATGCCTTAGCACTCTAAATAGAGGACAGGACTATAGACAACAGTCTCATATTGGTCACCGCTCCGACCAGTATAGGTTCGCTTTCGGACCAATACTGGTCGACGTCGTGACCACTATTGGTTCACTCATCGACCACTATTGGTTTGTATGCTGTACCACTATTGGTTCGCCCTCCATACGAATAGTGGTTTACATCCTCCACTTATATTGCCTCGTGTATGCTCTACTCTTAGTCGCTAACTTGCCAGCTTAGGGGAGGAAAGTGAAAAGCCCTTCTCCGAGCGATGTGCTCAGAGAAGGGCTTGATGCTGTACCAGCCACAGAGGGCGGGAGGGAAGCTTAGCCGCGGCGCTTCAGCTCGTCGCGGATTTCGCGGAGGAGCTCGATATCTTCAGGCGTAGCTGCAGGAGCTTCGGGCTGCTCTTCTTCCTTCTTGCGGAAGGCGTTCATAGCCTTAATCATAAGGAAGATACAGAAGGCGATGATGAAGAAGTCCACAGTCGTCTGGACGAAGTTACCCCAGTTCAGCTCAATTGCTTCCTTGACAGTCTCACCAGCAGCATCGAGTTCTGCGGGACGCAGGACGACCTTAGCATCGCTGAAGCTGCTGCCCGTGATGAGGCCGATAGGAGGCATGATGATGTCATTGACCAGCGAAGTGATGATCTTACCGAAGGCACCACCGATGATGATACCCACAGCCATATCCATGACATTACCCTTGAGGGCGAACTCCTTAAACTCTTGGATGAACTTTCCCATTGCTTGTTTTGCTTTACGTTTTAAGTATTAATTGTAATCTCTTGCAAAGATAATCATAAAATGCAATCTTAATTACTAGCCCTTTCTATGGGCGTATATAATAATGTGTATGGATGTGTGCTGAGAAATGTGCGCTATGCGTGTCTGAGTAGGAACATGTACCGTAGGTAAGATCCCCTCTGGAGGTGTGTGTGACCTACTGCCTACCTCCTAAAGAATTTGTATCTTTGGTGGTGCGTATGGGCTTGGCTGATGAGGACGAGTACCCTCCATCTGCCGCAGCCCGCGCTTACAACACAACGGAACAGCATGCCTAAAGAGCGGGGAGTCCTTCCCTATGTCTTCTACATCGTGATACTGCTTGCCTCTGTGGCTGCCCTTTGGGGGACGCTCCAGTTAGGTGAGGCACTTACCCCTACGGCATTGCGTCCCGCAGAAGAAGTCGCGACGCTCTCCTCTGCCTTCGGAGACTTCAGCGCCAGCGTCACGCACCATATACACTCTACCATCGGGGTGCTCCTCCTCCAGATCCTTATTATCCTCCTGGCCGCCCGTATTATGGGATGGGTCTTCCGCAAGATGCGTCAGCCTGCCGTCATCGGGGAGATCGTCGCAGGGATTCTCTTAGGACCATCGCTCTTTGGCCATGTGTCTCCAGAGCTCTTTGGTGCACTCTTCCCTACGGAGAGCCTTCCTAATATTCAGTTGCTAAGCAACTTTGGGCTGATTCTCTTTATGTTTGCCATCGGTATGGAGCTCCGCTTAGGGGATATTCGCCGTCAGCTCAAGAGTAGCCTTATCATCAGCCATGCTGGGATCTTCATCCCATTTGCACTCTCCCTACCACTCAGCTACGTTATATATACGGAGTATGCCTCGAGCCTAACGGACTTCACGCCCTTTGCTCTCTTTATCGGGATCTCCATGAGTATCACGGCCTTCCCTGTACTGGCACGTATCATCCAGGAGAACCATCTACAGCGCACGCACCTCGGGAAGCTCTCCCTCTCTACGGCTGCTGCTGGTGATATCACCGCTTGGCTCATGCTCGCTGCGATCATCGCGATCTCGCAGAGTGGGAGTATCTTGAGCACAGGCTACAATCTACTCTTCCTCATCGCCTACCTGCTGGTGATGTTTGGCATCATCCGCCCGCTCTTCCGTGTAGCGGGGAAGGTGTACAACAATACGGAGGTCATCAGCCATGGTATGGTCGGGGTGATCTTCATCCTTCTCCTCCTCTCCGCCTACATCACCGAGCTGCTGAGTATGCACGCCCTCTTCGGAGCCTTCATGCTCGGGCTCGTCATGCCAGAGGATCTCTCCTTCCGCAAGATTCTTACCGACAAGATCGAGGATGTCTCGCTGATGCTCTTCCTTCCGCTCTTCTTCGTGTCGAGCGGCTTGCAGACAGAGCTGGGGCTGATCGATAGCCCTGCTACCTGGGTGCTCCTCGGGCTCTTCACTCTTGTCGCTGTCGTCGGCAAGGTCGGTGGTACCTATGTCTCTGCGCGCTTCTCTGGCGAGAGCCCCAAGAGCAGCATCTATCTCGGTGCCTTCATGAATACGCGTGGGCTGATGGAGCTCGTCGTCTTGGGTATCGGCTATGAGATGAAGATCCTGCCTCCGACGATCTATGCGGTGCTGGTGCTGATGACGGTGATCACGACGGTAATGACGATGCCGATGGTGCACCTGATCAATGTCTTCATCCGCATGAAGGAGCGTAAGCGTGACCGCATCGAGACTATTGATAAGCAGGCAGGAACTAAGGTGCTCCTCTCCTTTGGTCGTCCTTCCTCTGGGGCTACGCTGCTGCATCTGACGAATCAGCTACTGCGTCGTGGTGGCGCTCACCCCAATGTGACGGCTCTGCACATCACTACTGACAAGGATATCAATCCCATCGAGGCGGATAAGTTCTACCAAGACAGTTTCCGCCCTATCCTCCGTGCTGCCGAAGAGCTGGAGCAGCCTCTCGAGACCGACTATATCGTAGCTGATGAGGTAGAGAGTGCCGTGCTGAATAAGCTCACTTCGGAGCGCTACAACCTCCTGATCGTAGGGGCTGGCGTACGTCTCTCCTCGGATGAAGATGACCGTGAGGCCAGCTCAATGCGTCAGCAGATGAGCCGCTTCATGGGCTCACTGCCGATGCGCACCACGGAGAGCCTCCTCTCCATCCATAGCATGCTGCGTGACAAGATGGCCTTCTTCGTGCACCGTGCCCCCTGCTCGGTAGGTATCCTGCTGAGCCGTTCCTTTGATTCACCTAAGCATATCCTCGTGTATGTGCGTAGCGCCAGCGACCTACGTCTCTTGCCCTATGCCCGCACGATGGCCGAAAATAATCAGGCTACACTGCGTATTGTCCTCTCTACAGGAGTCGCACGTGAGGGCCTCAATTCTCATCCTGGAGAAGAGATTATCGCGACAGATAAGCTCTGCTCTGTCCCCACCGAGTATGACCTCGTGGTCGTCAGCTACACCTATTGGCAGGAGTCCTTTGATACTTCTGAAGAGCTTCTTGAACAGCTTCCCTCCACCTTGATACTGAATCTGAAATAGGTCCACTCCTCATCACTTCACGCCAGTAACTGGCCTCAACGCACAAAGACTATGACGAAGTTAGCAGCAAATGACCCATGGCTTAAGCCCTACGAAGAGCGTATCCGCCGCCGCATGGAGTTCACTCATGCCCGTGAGCGCTCGATCACTCAAGGTGGAGATATTCCCTTGGAGCAGTTTGCCGACGGCTACCTTCACTATGGCCTACACCATGATAAGGAGAAGGGATGCTGGATCCTCCGTGAGTTCCTCCCTGGAGCTCAGAGTGTGCATCTCATTGGCTCATTCAACAACTGGCAGACGATGTCGGTGTGGAAGCTCAAGCGTGTCGATGACTATGGCAACTGGGAGATCTGCATCTCTGACAAGGCAATGCGTCACGGTGACTTCTATCGCCTCTTTGTCCACTGGGACTATGGGAGTGGTGAGCGTATCCCCGCCTGGGCTACTCGTGTAGTGCAAGACCCCTCGACGGGTATCTTCAGCGCCCAGGTCTGGGCACCTGAGGATAGCTATACCTTCCGTCACGCACGTCCAGCTCGCACCGAAGAGCCCCTCATGATCTACGAGTGCCACATCGGTATGTCGTCAGAGGAGGGCAAGGTAAGTAGCTACCGGGAGTTCCAAGAGAAGGTCCTGCCCCGTATCATTGACCTCGGGTATAATGCCATTCAGATCATGGCCATCCAGGAGCATCCTTACTATGGCTCCTTTGGCTACCATGTCTCAAGCTTCTTCGCACCCAGTAGCCGCTTCGGTACTCCCGACGAACTGAAGGCGCTCATCGACGCAGCCCACGCAGCAGGTCTCAAGGTCATCATGGACCTCGTGCACAGCCATGCCGTGCGTAATGAAGTCGAAGGGCTGGCATACTATGACGGCTCCCGCACGCTCTTCTTCCACGAAGGTCCTCGAGGTGATCATCCCGCTTGGGACTCGCTGTGCTTTGACTACGGGCGCAACAACGTCATCCACTTCCTCCTCTCCAACTGTAAGTACTGGCTGGAGGTCTTCCAGTTCGACGGCTTCCGCTTCGACGGCGTCTCCTCGATGCTGTACTATAACCACGGCCTCGGTGAGTGCTTCACCTCGTACTCTGACTACTTCAATGGTCATCAGGATGCCGATGCTATGGCGTACCTCACGCTGGCCAATAAGCTGATCCATAGCGTCTACCCCGGCGCGATCACGATCGCCGAAGAGGTGAGTGGTATGCCTGGTCTCGCTGCTCCTATCGAGGACGGAGGCTTTGGCTTTGACTACCGCCTCTCGATGAATATCCCCGACTTCTGGACGAAGCTCATCACGGACCACCCCGACGAGGAGTGGAGCCCAGGTGCGATCTGGTATGAGCTCACGAACCGTCGTGAAGATGAGAAGACCATCAGCTATGTTGAGAGCCATGACCAGGCGCTCGTGGGCGACAAGACGCTCATCTTCCGCCTCGCTGATGCCGATATGTACTGGCACATGAGTCACTCAAGCCGCACGCTTGTCACCGACCGCGCTATCGCTCTCGATAAGCTCATTCGTCTCGCTACTGCTACCACGATGAATGGTGGATACCTCAACTTCATGGGGAATGAGTTCGGTCACCCCGAATGGATTGACTTCCCACGCGAAGGTAATGGCTGGTCTTACCACTACGCCCGCCGTCAGTGGAGCCTCGCAGATAATGCAGATCTCCTCTACCACGACCTGCAGGAGTTCGATCGTGCGATGGTTCGCTTCATTAACTCGGTGAAGACCTTCCCCTCGCTCCATATTGAGCAATATCACATCCATGAGGAGGATAAGACTCTGGCCTTCGGGCGTGGGGACTATCTCTTCGTCTTCAATTTCCACCCCACACGCTCTCACGTCGACTATCCTATCAATGTCCCTGAGGGCGCATACACCGTCGTCATTGATACCGATTGCAAGGCCTTTGGTGGCTATGGCCTTATCGACGACAGTCTCATCTATGCCACGCAGCCTGCCGAGAAGGCTGGGACTGCAGCCTGTCCAGCTCTGGCACCGCTGCGCCTCTACCTCCCCGCACGTACGGCTCTCGTGCTCAAGCGTAACACAAACAATTAAATGACTCTCCATAGTGGTGAGCCCCAATCAACTTACACGTCAAATGAGTATCAACACAAAGAACATTGCCATCTTCGCAGGCTCTGCTTCGCTGGAACTGGCAGGAAAGATCGCCGAAGCCCTGGGTATTAACCTCGGTGATATGCAGGTAGAGCATTTCGCTGACGGCGAATTCTCTGTCTACTACAAGGATAGTATCCGTGGTAAGGATGTCTTCCTCGTACAGTCCACCTATCCCTCTTCGGACAACATCATGGAGCTCCTCCTGATGGTCGATGCTGCTAAGCGTGCTTCCGCACACTACATCGCTGCGGTCATCCCTTACTTCGGATGGGCTCGTCAGGACCGTAAGGACAAGCCCCGTGTATCTATCGGGGCGAAGCTCATGGCAGACCTGCTGAGCACGGCAGGGGTCACGCGCGTCATCACTATGGACCTGCACGCTGACCAGATCCAGGGCTTCTTCAACGTGCCTGTGGATCACCTCTACGCCTCTATGGTCTTCATCGACTACCTGCGCCAGACGTCTGATCTTGAGCGCACGGTCATCGCTACGCCAGACGTCGGTGGTGCTAAGCGTGCTAACTCCTATGCTAAGTTCCTCGGCGTGCCCATGGTCATCTGCCACAAGAGCCGTGCTAAGGCCAACGAAGTCGCTGAGATGACGATCATCGGGGATGTCACGGATAAGGACGTCATCCTCGTGGACGATATCGTTGATACGGCAGGGACGATCTGTAAGGCGGCTGACCTGATGATGCAGAATGGCGCTCGTAGCGTCCGCGCTGTAGCCAGCCACGCAGTACTGAGTGATCCTGCTACCGAGCGTATCAATGCTTCGGCACTCAAGGAAATGATCTTCACCGACTCCATCCCCCTGCGTAAGCACTCGGATAAGATCCACATCGTGTCGGTAGCCAATATCTTCGCTGAGGCTATCAATCGTGTGATCAATCACGAGTCGATCAGCATCCTTTACTCTATCTAAAGGCAACCCTCTTCCATAGAGGAGCCCTATCACAGCCCCGCCCCCACACTTGTGGAGGCGGGGTTTACTTTGCCTTCGTCGCGAAGGCCTATAAATGAATGTGTATGAAGAAGCGTGAATATATTGAGGCTAATAAGGCTTGGCTCAAAGCAAAGTCTCAGGAAGCGGGTGTTAAGCCTCTGCCCAAAGGAGCCTATTACAAGGTAATTACCGAAGGACGTGCAGATGGTAAGCATCCGTCGCCTCGTAGCATCGTCACGGCTCACTATACGGGGCGGACGATTGATGGGCAGGTCTTTGATAGTACGGAGGGCGATGTGCCTGCAGCCTTCCGCCTGAGTGATCTCATCGAGGGCTGGATCATTGCCCTACAGCAGATGTGTATCGGTGACCGCTGGGAAGTCTATCTCCCTGCAGAGCTGGCCTATGGTCGCTATGCGCAGCCTGGCATTCCCGCAGGCTCAACCCTGATCTTCGAGCTGGAGCTCGTCAGTATCGCATGATGCAGCTCTTCGGACTACAGCCTGCTGATCTCGTCTTAGTACTCCTACTCCTGCTCAATGCCCTTACCTTTGTCGTCTATGGCATCGATAAGTGGCGTGCTCAAGGCGGACGCTGGTGCATCCCTGAGCGGACGCTCCTTCTCTTGGCTGCCTTCGGTGGAGCCTTAGGTGCCTGCCTCGGGATGGTCGTGTGGAATCATAAGACTTCGCACAAGCGTTTTCGTTATCTCGTCCCTGTCTTCGTCCTGCTCCAAGGGCTGCTGGCATTCTATTTCCTGCGCCTCTATTGAGCCTGCTTCTTTCGCATCAACCAGCCCCTTTAATAGCCTTATAGATAGAGGCCCTATGGAGAGGCGAAACGAACCAGTACTGGTCAGCGAAGTGACCAGTACTGCTCGAAGTGTGAACTAGTACTGGTCGATATATCTTACCAGTACTGGTTCGCTTGGTGACCAGTACTGGTTGCTTTATCTGGTAGATAGATAGGCTTTGCTGGATGACCTCTCTTTCGTGCAATATGTAGGGAAAGTCGCATCTGCTTTTGATAGCGTGGGAGGCAGTCCTGTAGCGGGTGCTACTTGGTGTTTTTACTCCAGTAGTCTATCGCTTCGTATGGTATTAATGCTTATATTTGTGTAGTAATACTAACCCCGGTAGTAAAAAGACTATGCACACAGACAACTATTGTGTCATCATGGGCGGAGGCGTAGGCAGCCGCTTTTGGCCATATAGCCGTGAGGCCAGGCCGAAGCAGTTCCTCGATATCTTCGCCACAGGTCGCACCCTTCTTCAGATGACTTATGATCGCTTCTCGAAGGTAATCCCTAAGGAGAACTTTGTCGTCGTCACCAACGCTATCTACCGAGACCTTGTGCTGGAGCAGCTCCCCGAGCTGACCCCAGGGCAGATCCTCCTGGAGCCTATGCGCCGCAATACAGCACCTTGCATCGGCTGGGCGACCTATCACATCTATGCGAAGAATCCCAATGCTAACGTCCTGGTCACTCCTGCTGACCACCTGATCCTGCAAGAGGATGCCTTCGACGAAGCTATCCGCCGCTCGCTGGACTATGTGAAGGCGCATCCCAAGCTGGTCACTCTCGGCGTACGCCCCTCGCGTCCTGAGACGGGCTACGGCTACATCCAGTTCACCGACTCAGAGGATGAGCACTTTGTGAAGGTGAAGACTTTCACGGAGAAGCCTAATATCGAGATGGCGAAGGTCTTCTACGAGAGCGGGGAATTCCTCTGGAATAGTGGGATGTTCGCATGGAACGTGCAGACGATCCTCGATGCCTTCCATCAGTACCTGCCTTCGCTGACCTCTATCCTCGACGAGGTGAAGGGCGCTTATGCTACCGATGAGGAGCAGAGTCGTGTCAGCCAAGTCTTCTCTGAGTGCCCCAATATCTCGATTGACTACGCTGTCTTGGAGAAGGCGGACAATGTCATGGTGCTTCCCGTCGACTTCGGTTGGGCAGACCTCGGTACCTGGGGCTCGCTCTATGAGCTCAAGCGTGAGGAGCCTCGTGCAAATGTGGCACTCCACACCAAGGCTCTCTTCTATGAGGCTGAGGGCAACATCGTCTCGCTTGATGGAGATCCAGAGAAGCAGCTCGTCGTCGTCCAGGGGATCAATGACTGCATCGTAGCTCAGAGCAAGGGGGTCCTCTTGATCTGTAAGCACGATGAAGAGCAGCGCATCAAGGAATTCATGGGCGAAGCATCCGTCCAATTTGATAAGAAGTTCGACTAATTACTTAGTCCTATATAAAGCAAGCGCGGGCGAATCACCATTGGTGATTCGCCCGCGCTTGCTTTTGTTTACTCTGAGAGGAGCTTCGTTAGAAAGCTCCCTTGACGGCGATGAGTGCGGTGGCGAAGGCTTCCATCCCTTCGCGGCGACCGACGAAGCCCATGCGCTCGGCTGTCGTAGCCTTCAGCGAGATCGCACTCTCAGGGATGCCCATAACTTCGGACATCACACGGCGCATCTCGGGGATGTGTGGGTTGATCTTCGGTGCCTCTGCTGCTACTGTCGCATCGATGTTGCCGATCTCATAGCCTGCTTCACGCACGAGGGCGCAGCTACGGCTGAGGAGGATCTTGCTGTCAATGCCCTTGTAAGCCATATCGGATGGGGGGAAGTGCACCCCGATATCACCGAGGGCAGCCGCTCCGAGGAGGGCGTCACATACAGCGTGGAGGAGGACATCGGCATCGGAGTGCCCTTCGAGACCCTGCTCAAAGGGGATCTTCACGCCGCCGAGCCATAGCTCATAGCCGTCACTGAGGCGGTGGACGTCATAGCCGAAGCCCGTCCGGAAAGGTATCTGTGGCATATATATCACTTGAGTAGTCCGCGGATACCGTCCATATCGAAGGCCAGCGTGAAGCGGAGAGTCTGATCGAGTGGATTGTCGGAGATCGTAGAGATGAGATAGGAGGCATCGATGCGGAAGGCGCTCATGCGGAAGCCTGCCCCAGCGGTGAAGGCTTGGAGATTCCCCTTGTTGGGATGGAGGTAGCTGTAGCCAGCACGCACAAAGAACTTATCGCAGTAGCTGTATTCGGCACCGAGGCTCCAGCGGATTTCCTTGAGCTCTTCGCCGAAGCCACCAGGCGCATCACCGAAGCTCTTGAAGATCCCCGCGATGGCAGAGGTCTTCTGATAGTCGGCGACCTTCTCTGCATCCCCCGTGGGAGGTGTGGGGACAAGGAGCTTATTAGCCTCGAGGTTTATGGAGATCATGTTCTCCTTGTCGATGGGGTAGAGGAGTCCCGTACCCAGACCGAGATTCGTGGGGATGAAGGAGGAAGTCGTCCCTCCGTCAAAGGAGATCTTCGTGCCGATATTGCGGATGTTGAAGCCCTTTGTCCACAGGCACTCAGCCCCACCGATCGTGATGTACTTCTGGTGGTAGCCCGCGATGTCGGCTGCGAAGGCCGACCCAGGGCGGTCACCTTGCTCACGGCTTCCCTGATCCGAATGGATATAGCGCAGAGCTACAGCGAGGGAGAAGTTGGGGGAGAGCTTACGGGCGTAGCTCGCATCGATGGCGAACTCATTGGGGTGCGATACGCCAAGACTTCTTCCTGAGGCATCCCACGTCGTGAGCTTACCCATGGTGAAGTAGCGGAGCGAAGCACCGATAGTCTGGGTGTTGTCATTCCCAATACGGAAGTAGCCTCCCGCATGCATCAGTGCAATGTCGCTTACCAGGCGAGATAGCCAAGGTGTATAGCCGAGCGATAGGCCCGCCTTACTATCGATGAAGGCAAACTTGGCGGGATTCCAATACTGGGAATAGGGGTCTGCTGTCGTTGATACCCCGACGTCGCCCATACCAGAGGCCCTCGCATCAGGGCTAATCTGCAGGGATGGGACAGCAGCTGTCACAGGATTGAAGTAGCGAGCTTCTTGGGCTTTGGCCGTTCCGATGCACCCGAGGGCGCAGAGAGCGAGAGTAGTAAAGGTAGTCTTTTGGTTCATATTCCTTGGGGTATGCTCCCTCTGGAAAGGGGGATTAGAGAAGGATACCGAGTTATACTATAGCGCAAATATACGACTATCCACCCATGTAGCACGCTATTAGCCCTCTTTGGCTAACGCTTCTTCCCCTTGCGTGAGGACTTAGAGGAGGCCTTGTGTGAAGCCTTCTTGCTACCCTTGCTGTGCTCGCTATGCTTCTTCCCCTTCGCCGCTACCTTCTTCGTGGGAGTAGGAAGCGGAGGAAGGGGCTGCTGGGTGAAGAGCCCTGTCAAGAGGCGGGTGAAGGTCGTACGCGCTTCAGCACTATTGATAGCTCCGTTAGCGATGTAGACGATGCTGTACCACTTGTCCTCATGAAGGAGGTAGCCCGCATAGCCACGTACACCACGCATAGAGCCACTCTTGAGGTAGGCGGTCACTTCGCTCGGGATGGAGAGACTGCGCACTGTGCCTTCGACACCCGCTTCGGGGAGTGAGGCCAAGAAAGGCTTGTGGAGTGACTGGTCACGCCAGAGCTCTGAGAGGATGAGGCTGAGTGCACCTGAGGAGAGGCGTCCCTCGGGGCTGAGCCCAGAGCCATCCATGGGATAGAATTCGGTCGGAGTAAGTCCCAGACGCTCTCGCCAGTAGGAGCGCATCACCGTAGGCTGACCTGTCTTACGCTGCTCGTAGCTATTGAGTGCATAAGCAAGACCTTCGGCATAGATGTTGGAGCTGCGGAAGTTTGTGATCTTCGCGAGGGTATCCGCAGGGAGTGAGGTGTAGTAGCCCAGCGTATCAAGGCCCGTGATGAGCTCGTCGTAGTTGAGCTCGGGGCGATCTTGTAGGTCAATACCCTCGAGGCGCAGGCCTTCATTGAGCCACATCGTGGCGTAGCTGGGAGGGTCAGGCATCGTCCAGCGTAGGTGTCGACCTGAGAGGCCTTCGCGTACGGTACCCGAGATGAGCAGGGTGTCGGCTCTACGCATCGGGGTAAGGTCCAGTTGAGTTGAACTACCGAGGAGTAGCTCTTGGCGCGTGGGGACGAGGAGTGAGGCGACATTCGGCTCCACGACAGGCTGCTCCCCGTCGCTGGAGAAGAGGAAGAGATCGGCGTAGTTGTCTGCGATGTTAAAGCCCGAGATGGGAGCGCCATAGTACTCGTCAAGGTCTTCGTCGGCCCAAGTCTCATTGAAGAAAGGACGGGGGAAACCTCGGAGGTCAATGATTAGACGTCCCGTGATACGGGTGATCCCGCGCTCCTCAAGCAGCGCCTTGACCTCACTGATGAGGCGCTTCTGATTGGGGATGTAGTGCGATCCAAGTGAAGGGTCTGCTGAGGCCTTCAGCACCAAGTCCCCATGAAGTGTCTCGCCATCGACCTGTCCGCGGATCATCACGGGGATGTGGAAGCGGTAGTCGTGCCCACGTAGCGCAAGGAAGGCTCCCGTCGTGGGGATCTTCACCAGCGAGGCGGGGCGGAAGGCTTCGGACGTGCGGTGAGCAAGTATGGGCTCTCCGGTCTGGAGGTCGCGTACGAGAGCTGTGACACGTACCCCAGGACGCTGCTCATAGCGGCGCAGTATCTCGATCGCTTCGGGGTAAGGCTGCGAGTAGACTGGTGCGGTGAGAGCGAACAGGCTGAGGAGAAGGAATAGGCGAGCGCGAAGGGACATCTGATGGTCGGGACTACATGAGCTGGGGAGAGGGTAGGAGGGAGAAGAAGAGAGGCTACCCCTACATGTGGTAGGGATAGCCTCTGTAGGTTGGGCGATGGGAGCACATCGAGGTGCTCTATCGCTTAGGCTGAGCTGTAGCTTACTTGTTGCCCTTAGCCATAGCACCACGTGCAGCACGGGTGAGCTTAACGGCGCAGACGACAGCGTTCTTAGCGTTGATGACTTCGAGACCTTCGAAGCTGAGGGCACCGACCTGGATGGTCTTACCAAGACCAAGCTCCGTAACGTCGATGAAGAGCTTCTCGGGGATCTCCGTGTAAGGAGCGCGTACCTTGAGCTTACGCATTTCGAGGCTGAGCTTACCCCCTGCCTTCACACCTTCAGCGTGACCAGTCAGGACGACGGGAACTTCCATGACGATAGGCTTGTTAGCTTCTACCTGGAGGAAGTCGAGGTGCAGGATAGCATCAGTGACGGGGTGGAACTGGAGGTCCTTGAGGACAGCCTTGACCTGACGGCCTTCGATGTCGAGGTCGATAGCGAAGATGTCTGGAGAGTAGACGAGGTTACGTACGCCATCCTGGCTTACGGTGAAGTGGAGTACTTCGTTGCCTCCGTAGAGGACTGCGGGGATCTGATCACCAGCGCGGAGGCCCTTAGTGGCCTTCTTACCGAGCTCGTTACGGAGCTGGCCTGAGAGTTGGAAAGTCTTCATTCTCTTTGTTTTAAATTGTGTTACTCAAAATTAGTGTCTTCTAATTTCCCATCACACGAGTCCTCTCTGTCCGCGGAGGAAGGAGGGCTTCTCGTCTTCGAGACAATCGTCGAACGGCGCAAAGATAGTGATTTTCATCGACATCCCGATATATCCTCTGCGAATAGCTGGTACTTCTAAGGCCCCAGCTTCCTCTAACCATAGCATAGAGAGGCTACTGTCCCGAGCAGCTATCTAAAGGAGGGTGCTACCAACCTATATAGGTCGTCGGGTGAACCTATATAGCTCGTGAAGCCGACCAATATAGGTCACGAAGCTGACCAATATAGGTTGCCCCGACGACCAATATAGGTTCATATCCCGCTCTCGTAGTGCCTCTCCCTCCAGCCGATAGGGCAATTCTTTGTAGCTTTGCTCCACCATAGCCCCTATAAACAGATGAAGAAAGAAGATCTACGTATCGTGTATATGGCGACGGCAGACTTTGCCCTGCCGTCCCTCCAGCGCCTCGTCGAAGGTGGATACAATATCGTGGCAGTCGTCACGATGCCAGATAAGCCCGCTGGTCGTGGGCATAAGCTCAAGCAGAGTAGCATCAAGATCTACGCCGAATCAGTAGGGCTCGAGGTCCTCCAGCCTGAGCGACTCAAGGATGAAGCCTTCGTCGGTCGCCTGAAGAAACTACGCCCCGATCTCGGTATCGTGGTCGCCTTCCGTATGCTCCCCGAGGTCGTCTGGTCACTCCCCCGCTTCGGGACGATCAACCTCCACGGCTCTCTCCTGCCTAAGTATCGTGGTGCAGCTCCCATACATTGGTCGATCATCAATGGTGAGACGGAGACAGGGGTCACGACCTTCCGCCTGCGCCATGAGCTCGACACTGGGGATATCCTCTTGCAAGCGAGCCTACCGATCGGGCCAGAGGATTGTGTGGGGAAGATCCACGATGAGCTGATGCTCCTCGGAGCAGAGACGCTCCAGCGCAGTGTCGACCTCTTCCTCGCAGACGAAGAGCCTAAGGCCAAGCCCCAGAGCCTTTATGAGGCGAATCCCACGCATGCACCTAAGCTGACGAAGGAGAATACCCAGCTACACTGGGATCGCCCAGCGGTAGAGCTAAATAATCTCGTGCGTGGCCTCTCTCCTTACCCTGCAGCATGGTGCCTCCTTTCCTTTGCTGGCGAAGAAGCTCAGCCCTTTAAGATCCTGGAGACGGCTGTCAGCGGTGAAGAGCTCTCCACGGAGGAGCACCCCATCGGCTCTGTCATCATCACGGGCAGACGTAGTCTGGAGATTCAGACCTCTGTGGGTCGTCTTGCTATCAAGACCCTACAGCCCGCAGGGAAGAAGGCGATGCCTGCCTCAGCCTTCCTCAATGGCCTCCATCTGAAGTAAGCCTTTCTCATCAATTAGCTCCCGAGAGAGCTATCCCCTTATACGCCAGCGGGCGGCCACCTCCATCGTGAGGTAGCCGCCCGCTGGCATATTTGTGGTCGCTTATTAAGTGAGCGAGTAGGCTTAGTAGAGGCGCGTCAGCTGAGTGAAGTCCTTCAGGCCATGCAGTGGAGCGAACTCAAGGTCAGCATCGACCCGTGAGGTGAGGCTGGGATCCTTCTGCAGAGCCTTCTGTAGCGAAGAGATAGCCTTGGCAGAGTCTCCCATGCGAGCAGCTACGATAGCGCGGAGGTAGTCGGTCGTAGCATCGGGCTTAGCGATAGCTTCGAGCGTCTTGATAGCCTTGCTGTAGTTGCGGTTGAGGATCTGTGCTACGGCAGCATTGTTCGTCGTGACATCACCATAGGCCGTCTCAGCCTTGGCGTAGTCACCCTGACGTAGATAGAGGAAGCCAAGAGCGTCACCTACGCCGGGCATAGAGCTACCTTCGGCGATGAGTGAAGTGGCCTTGTTGAGGTCGCCATCCTTCAGAGCCAGCAGGCCGAGGTTGACCTTCGTCTCGGGGTTGTCCTTACGCTTGAGCGCACGGTCAAACCATACGAGGGCAGACTCATAGTCACCACGCTGCAGGCAGAGTGAGCCGACGTTGTTGTATGAGCGGTAGTCCTTGGGGTACTTCTGCATGACGAGCTTGTAGATGTTCTCCTTCTGAGCTACGTCATCGGTGAGGGTAGCCGAGTAGAGGAGCTCTTCGACAGTAAGTGCGCTGGGGAACTTCTCCAGCAGGCTCTGGATCTCAGCATCGCTCTTGCCAATGATCTTGACGTTAGCGACGAGGCGTGAGCGACGGAGCTTGGGGAGGACCTCATCTGCGAGCTTGCTGAAGACAGCCGAGATATTGCGGATCTCATGCTCACGCTGCTCGGGGTCGGGGTACATGCTCAGTACGCGAAGTACGAGTTCCTTGTCCTGGAAGTCGCTCTGCTCGACGAGCTTCTTGAAGCCTTCCCAGTCCTGAGCGGTGTAGTGAGCGTCGATAGCGACATCAGACATCTTCTGCTTCTTGAAGGCTGTCTTGAGCTGTGCCGTGGTGTTCTTCTCACGCGAAGCACTGAGCTTTTCGTTCAGCTCCTTACCACCATCGGGGGAGGCGTAGGCCTGGACTTCGACAGATACCTCCTGGTTGGGAGTTTCCTTAGCGTTCTGTACGGTGTACTTCCACTCCTGCACCTCATCCTTGTTCAGCTCGGAGCTACGGACGTTGGACTGCTGGATGAGGAACATGATGTTGGCATCATACGCCTCCTTGATGACGCGCTGGAAGCCGTCGGGAGAGATGACGGGCGTCACACCTGCGAGCGTAGCGAGAGCTTCGGTAGCGATCACGCCATCAGCGACCTTGAGGTCGGGGAGCTTGACGGTGCGGCTACCCTGCTTCCCCTTGAAGTTGAGGTAGAGCTCGCTCTTTGCCATAGCGGGGACGTAGGGCAGGACGAAGTTGACGGTGGCGTTGGAGCCATTCGCATGGTACACGATACGGTCGTTGCCGTAGACCTTTTCGCCTTGGAAGGTGGTACCGTTGCCCCACTTCTCACCACCCTGATAGCGGAGGATAGGGACGATGGTCAGCGTAGCATCCTTGGGGAACCACTTTGCGGGGAAGGTGAGGTGGACGGCTACAGGTACTTTGCCCCCGACGACTTCGAGGGGCTGAGGTTCGGCCTTGACTTGGTCGGCCGTCATAGGGCGTAGCTTTTGGCTACAGCTGCTTGCGGTGAGTAAGACAGTCGCCGATACGAGGGCGCCTGTGATCACTTGCTTGATCATTGCTGCTTGGGATAAATATGATGAAGGGTTAATGTTGCGGAGTCGTGGCCTTCTTGTCCTTGCGCTTGAGGAAGGCCTGGACGAGGGAGGCGAGGAGGAGCAGGGCGAGCAGTGCGGTGCAGATCTTAGCGACCAGCTCGGTGTGATGGATCGAAGCGGGATCGAAGGTCATCGTCAGCTCGTGTGTCCCTGCAGGGATATAGGCGGCACGAAGCGTATAGTTAGCACGTACCAGAGGGAGCTCGCTCTTGCCGTCCAGCGTGAGGTGCCACCCGTGAGGATAGTAGATCTCAGAGAAGACGAGGAGGCGAGGTACATCGGTCGTGACGCGGTACTTTGCCTGGCTGGGAGCGTAGGAGAGGAGCTCGACCTGACCGATAGCGGGTGCGGGCTGTAGGCTATCCGTGGCGAGGCTATCTGTAGTAGCAGTGGCAGGAGCAGCCTTGTAGCTTGAGAGTTCGCCCTCGAAGCGCTTGTCGACGACAGCCGTAGTGCGCAGGGGCGTATCATCCAGTGCGGACATCTCTTCGTCAGCTGTCGTGGCCCAGCGGATATCATTGACGAACCATGCGGGGCCGAAGGCCTCAGGGTTCTTCTGATACTGCAGGCCATGCTCTTGGTCAGCGAAGATGAAGTAGCGCGTGTCGAGCATGTTGTAGACCTCCATGTTCTGCTTGGCGAGCTGACGCTCGATGAGGTCCTGATAGCGGCGGAGCTTAGCAGCGTGGTAGCCACCTACGCTGCGGTGATTGGCGCTGGTCGTAGCATCGTTGAAGCTATTGACCGCGAGGTTCATCACACGGTAGTGAGGATCCTTATCCTCGGCGATAGCCTTGTCGACGGCGGTCACAGGACGAGCCTGTGCTTCGACGCTTTCCTTGGGGATGAAGAGATCATCATTCAGATAGCGCTTATCGACGAGCCAGAGGTCACAGAGGGTGATGACGCCGATAGAGGCGAAGAGGAGGGACTTCTTGATCTTCCCCTGGGCATAGAGTACGCAGGGGAAGAGGGAGAGGATGATGATGAGCCCAGAGCGGAGGGCGTCGGCAGAGACGATACCGGCACGGACTTCCTTCAGACTGCTCATGATCGAGGAGACGGGGAGCTGGCTATTGCCCATCGCCTGACGGAACATCTCATGCTCAGCGTCACTCATCAGCCCAAGGAAGGTCTGAGGTACGAGCCACAGCACGAGGCAGGGAAGTAGCGTCAGAGCAAGGCTCACATATACGGCGAGCTTGTCCTGAAGGACTTCCTTCGGGTGGCGTGCGAATTCGACCAGTGCCAGCACGGCGAGTGCGGGGATGGTGAATTCAGCGACGACGAGGATCGATGACACCGTACGGAACTTATTGTACAGTGGCATGTAGTCGATGAAGAGGTCGGTGAGCCACATCATATTGTGACCCCACGCCAGCGCAATAGAGAGTGCCGTACCAGCAAGGAGTGCCCACTTCAGCGGACCACGTACGATGAAGATACCGAGGAGGAAGAGGAAGAAGACGAAGGCACCGACATAGACGGGACCAGCCGTGAAGGGCTGATCACCCCAGTAGTGGTTCATACCTCCGATGATCTGCTGGAATTCGGCAGGTACATCCTCCATATTTGCTGAGCCTTCGCTGAGCGCACCCGATGCTCCACCATAGAGGTTGGGGATAAGGAGCGTGAAGGTCTCGCCCTTGCCGTAGCTCCAGGCGGTGATGTATTCCTTGTCGAGGCCCTTAGCAGTAGCCTGTACTTGCTGTTGGTTGCCTTCGGTAGCTTCGGGTGTGAGTTCGCTACCACCACGGATCGTCTCCTGCCCATATTCATAGGTGTGATAGAGATTCGAGCCGTTGATGCCGATAGCGATAGCACCAGCAAAGAGGGTGACGCAGGTGGCGATGATGAAGCTACGCAGAGCCTTTCCTCGCAGGGCTTCGACGAAGTAGCCGATGAGGAGGAAGACAATGAGGAAGGCGAAGTAATAGCTCATCTGCACGTGGTTCGATAGGATCTGAAGCGCCGCGAAGAGAGCCGTCATGGCACCACCGAGGAGGTAGCGTCCTCGATAGGTATGTATGATCCCTGCGATCGTCGGCGGGATGAAGCAGAGGGTCATCAGCTTCCATATATGTCCTGCCGTGATGAGGATGATGAAGTAGCTGGAGAAGGTCCACATGATCGCCCCGAGCACCGATGGTAGGCGCTCCATACGCAGGGCACGCATGAAGAGATAGAAGCCACCGAGCATGGCGAAGAGCAGCCAGCTATATCCTGGTAGGAGCGTGAAGGGCCACTGCAGCGTGAGGACATCCTGTATCGTGCGGATGACGCCTACCGAGGGGTAAGAGGGTGCGATCTGATACATCGGCATCCCCCCGAAGAGGCTGTTGGTCCAGTAGGAGAAGCCTTCCCCCGTAGCCTCCATGTGCTTGTAGACATCCGAAGCATTGCCGCTGGCACCAGCGACGTCTTGCTGGAAGAGCTCACGACCCTCAAAGACAGCGGGCGCGAAGTAAGCTAACGCAAGGAATAGGAAGAAGATGACGACCCCGATCACTGGGACCGAAGAGCGGAGGTAGTGCGAGGTAGAGGAGGGGACTTTGGCTTCCACGTATGATCTAATTAATTACGAACCAAACAAACATATCTCGCCCCAAAGGTACTAAAAAGCCCCCATGCACCGTGAGAGATGCCTTGCAGAAAGGCCTTCCGAGCGGAGGATGCTAACGGCTCTTCATCGAAAGTCACAGCACATGGGCATGGACGATGATCTCGCGCAGCGCCTCCCAAGGGGTGGAAGGTGCCTTGACTGCGGTGATATCTTAACCGAAACACCTCAACTAACCGCGGAAACCAGCTTGAGTGGGCGAAGTTTCTTCCTGAACTTCGTGCACATTTATAAGGAAGATGCCGACGATTCTTAAGTAGCTTCGTGGCAATTTATACGTATTAATGCGGGAATTAATACGTATTATTTCATCGATTAATACGTATAAATCCGAAGATTAATACGTATAAATTCGCAGGTTGATACGTATAAATGTGCGCATTCATACGGTCGATTTTTTGAAGTTAACCGTATTGTCTGCTGTGAACTCAAGGAAGAAAGCGCGCGAAGGCAAGTACCTTTTCTCGCCGCCTTCAGTAGTTCCGTCCGTGCAGCAGCGATGGTGTGAGGATGGATCACGTTCCTTTTGCTCCCTCGGCACGGCTACTTTTCGCCGTGAAATAAGCTCCTTTGCTCGCAGAACTCAATAGGACCGAATAGAAAAGTCCGCCCCCTCAGACGCTGCACCACTGTCGTGGGCGCGCTGAGGGGGCGGACTTGCGATGGATAGCAAATAGAGGCGTGGCCTCTACGTGCGCCTTACTTTACGCCAAATTCCTTCTTGACCTGCTTGATCCAAGCGGAGAGGCGGGCGTCGGTAAGCTCAGGCTGATTCGTGGGATCGACGATGAGGCCGACGAACTGATCACCGCACTCGGCGAGTGAATGCTCGTATTCGTAGCCTTCGCGCGACGTGCGGCCGACGACTTCAGCACCCAGCTCTTCGAAGTACCTGGCGAGGATACCCACGCCATCAGCAAAGCTGACGGGGGTCTCTACCTGATTGCCGGGGCCGTAGATAGCTACGGGCTTGCCGGAGAAGTCAGCGTCCTCGATCTCGGGAAGGAATTCGTCCCAAGCCGAAGGTAGCTCGCCGTTGAAGTAGGTAGGCGTACCGAGGATGAGAGCTGCGTGCTTCTCGACGTCAGCCAGATGCGCCGTGTCGATGTCTACATATTCGATCCCTTTCCCCCAGGCTGCAGCGATACGCTCTCCCAGCTCGGCGGTGTAGGCTGTGCTCTTGCTGTAGAGCAGTCCTATAGTCTTCATATTGTCGTTGCTTTTGGGGTTAGTATTCGATGAGCTCCTTAGCTGCGGCGTAGATCTTGTCTTCGCTGGGCAGGGTCGTCAGCTCAAAGCACTTGTGGAAGCCTACGGGCGTGGAGAGTGCCCCGACACGGAAGATGGGGGCATCCAGATCACGGAAGGCCTTCTTGGCGATCGAAGCCGCGAGCTCTGCACCGAAGCCACCGAAGACGCGGTCTTCGTGTACGATGAGCGCCTTGGACGTCTTGCGGATAGAGGCATAGACGGTCTCTTCGTCCCAGGGCACGAGCGAGCGAAGGTCGATGACTTCAATACTCTTGCCGAGGTCTTTCTGGATGCGCTCAGCGACATTGAGAGCGAAGTGGAGCGTATTCCCGTAGGTGATGAGCGTAGCGTCCGTCCCTTCGCGGCGGATACGTGCCTTGCCGAAGGGTACTTCGAAGTCTTCGGGGATGACGGAGGCAGACTCAGCACTATTGTACTGTGCCTTGGGCTCGAGGAAGACTGTGACACCACGTGAGCGCATCGCCGTACGGAGAAGTCCAGCAGCGTCGTCCGAGAAGCAGGGATAAACTACGCGAGCACCAGGGAAGGTCGTCAGGACACCTTCGACACTCTGCGAGTGGTACAGACCACCTTGGATATAGCCACCCGTAGAGAGGCGGATGGTGATATTGGGAGAGTACTGCCCGTTACTGCGCCAGAAGTCGTGTGTGGAGTTCACGAACTGCTCCATAGCAGGCCAGAAGTAGTCGGAGAACTCAGCCCCTTCGATGACGATACGGATCTTGTCGCTGAAGCGGCTCATACCGTTCGCCGTACCTACGATGTAGTCTTCGGCGATAGGAGCGTTGAAGATACGCTTATTGCCGAACTCCTGAAGCATGCCCTTCGTCACGTTGAAGACGCCACCCTTATCCTTGTTAGCGACGTCCTGACCCCAGAGGAAGGTGTCGGGATTGTGACGGAACTCCTGCTTGAGGGTCTTGTTGAGAGCTTGTACCAGTGTGAGCTTCTCGCCCGAACCATCGGGGATACCCGTGCCGTACTTGTCGCCAGGGTAAGCTTCGCCGATGACGTACTCCATGACCGTATCAGCCGTGGGATCTGGTGCCTTGAGAGCATTGCGGTTAGCGACCTTCAGCTCTTCGCGTGCTTCTGCTTCGATAGCCTGTAGCTCTTCTTCGGTGAAGCGATGGTAGCGCAGGAGCATACGGCGGAACTTCGGTAGCGGGTCTGCTGCCTGAGCGCGCTGCAGCTCTTCTTCGCTGCGGTAGAGCGTGTGCTTATCCGAGTTGGAGTGTGCGCCGATACGTACGCAGTCTGCCGTGACGACGACAGGCGTGCGGTGCTTGACTGCGTACTCACGTGCAGCCTCCATGGTGTTCATGGAGTCAAAGACGTCCTTACCATTACAGAAGAGGACCTTGAGATGGCGGATACCAGCGTAGTTCTGCCCGACGCGTGGGTTAGCCGTCTGCTCGTGCGTAGGCACGGAGATGCCATAGCCATTGCCCTGGAGGACGAAGATGACTGGGAGGCGCTCACGTGCTGCACCGTTGATGGCTTCGAAGACGTAGCCTTCGGAAGCGGAGGATTCCCCGTGCGAAGCGATAGCCACACCGTCTACGCCATAGTAGTCGAGAGCACGTGCCAGACCTACAGCCTGAGAGTCATGTGCAGCGACGCAGGAGGAGATGTTGTGGATACCCCATTCGACCTTAGCGTAGTGGTCAGACATGTGTCGGCCACCACTCGTGGGGTCGGTAGCCTTGGAGATACCATTGAGGATCATCTCCTCGACCGTCATACCAGCTGATAGGGCTGCCAGTAGGTCACGGTAGTAGAGGAAGAGATGGTCCTTGCCTCGCTGGAAGATCTGTCCGATAGCGAGCTGGATACCATCGTGGCCAGCGTTGGAGGCGTGGAACTGCCACCCGATAGACTGTAGCAGGTAGCTGGGCGCCTTTTCATCAAGGCAGCGGCCGAGGTAGAGGAGGTAGTACCAGCGACGAAGGGTCTCCTTGTCGGTGGTCTTGATCCCATATATCTTCTTTACTGAGCTCATGGTTATGCGTTGTTAGTCTTCCATTCTTCGAGGTAGCGTGCTACAGCCTGCAGGAAGGCGCCGCCGAGCATACCATCGATGATACGGTGGTCATAGGAGAAGGAGAGATAGATCTTATGGCGGACGGCGATGACGTCACCAGCAGGTGTCTCGAGGATCGTGGGTTCCTTTTCGATAGCCCCGATACCGAGGATAGCGGACTCTGGCTGGTTGATGATCGGCGTACCGAAGAGCGTGCCCGAAGAGCCGTAGTTCGAGATCGTGAACGTGCCACCGGACATTTCGTCTGGCGTGAGCTGGCCCTTGCGGCTCTTGTCTGCAAGGCGAGCTACCTGCTCAGCGATACCTGCCAGGCTCAGCTTGTCGGCATCACGGATGACGGGCACAACGAGGTTACCATCAGGCAGGGCTACGGCCATACCGACGTTGACGTGCTTACGCTCGATGATGTTGTACCCATCGACAGCTGCATTGATGCGGGGGAAGTCCTTCAGCGCACGGGCTACTGCTTCGATGACGGGAGACATGTACGTCAGTGAGTAGCCTTCGCGCTTCTTGAAACTGTCCTTCTCTGCTTCGCGCCACTTCACCAGATCCGTGATATCGGCCTTGAGGAAGCTCGTCACGTGAGGAGCTACCTGTACCGACTGTACCATGCGGTCAGCGATGATACGGCGGATAGGATCCATGGGGATCACGCGGTCTTCGGGACCTACGGGCACAGCGGGAGCTGCGACCTGAGGACGAGCAGAGGATGCGGGAGCAGGAGCAGCGGTACGCTCTGCACGTGGAGTAGGAGCGGGTGCACCCTTCTTCTGCTCGATGTAGCGGACGATGTCGGCCTTGCTGACGCGACCACCAAAGCCCGTACCCTGGATCTTGTCCAGCTCTTCCTGACTTACCTTAGCGGCCTTAGCACGCTCGAGGACGACTGGTGAGTACCAGCGCTCTACCGTGCCACGATGAACTTCGGTGACGGGAATGGATGGGGTGGGGGCAGCAGCAGGAGCAGGTGCTTCCTTCTCTGCTGCGGGTGCTGGGGTGGCAGGAGCTACTGCCTGACCCGAGGTATCGACGATGATGACGGGCTCACCGACAGCTACGGTGTCGCCTTCGCCATAGTTGATCTTGACGATCGTACCAGCTACGGGGGAGGGGATCGTAGCGGCCGTCTTGGCAGAAGTGATCTCGAAGAGGTCTGTGTCCTCCTCGATGTAGTCCCCTACCTTCACGTTGAGGACGGTGATCGTACACTCGGTTACGCTCTCGCCCATCTTGGGCATCTTGATATCGAATGTCGCCATGAGATTTAGCTTATATGATGTGTCTATTAATCTGTGGAGTGGGTAGGTAGCTCTTAGGAGAAGAGGACCTCGTGGAGAATCTCCCCTGCCGTGGGGTGGGGGAAGATGTGGCGTCGGAAGTCCTCGATGCTGGAGCGGTCGGTGACGGCAATACCAGCCAGGAGGATGAGCTCCGATGCGGGATTCCCTAAGATGTGGCAGCCGAGGATGGTGTCATTCTCGTCGACAAGGACCTTACACAGCCCAGGGGCTTGCTCGTTCTCTACGACGTAGCGTCCTGCATAGGCCATGGGGAGCTTGAGCACGCGGTAGTAGCGGCCTTCGGCACGGAGCTTCTCTTCGGTAGCCCCGACACCTGCGATCTCGGGGTGCATGTAGACGACAGCAGGCACGGAGTCGTAGCGCATGCGGTCATCACTACCACCTACGATATGGTTGATAGCGACCTCACCCTCACGGATAGCGGTATGAGCGAGCATGGAGAAGCCTGTGATATCACCAGCGGCATAGACGCGGGGGTGGGAGGTCTGCATGTACTCGTTCACTACTACGGCTGCGCGGTTCATCTGGATAGAGAGTGTCTCAAGGCCTAAGCCATCCGTCACGGGACGACGGCCGACGCTCAGAAGGATCTGCGAGGTGGGGAGGACTTCGGTCTTCCCATCCTTCGTCTCGATGCTTACGCCCTCAGCAGATACTGCTGTGACCTTCGTCTCGAGGTAGAACTGAATACCACGTCGTGCGTACTCCTTGCGAAGCATGCCCGAGGTCTCGCTGTCCATAGCACCGAGGATTTCGGGAGCCATCTCGATGACACGTACGGGTACACCGAGGGAGGTATAGATACCAGCGAACTCCATACCGATGACACCACCACCGATGATCGTGATGTCTTTGGGGAGTGTCGTAGCATTGAGGGCCTCGCGGCTCGTCCAGTAGCCGACTTCGCTAAGGCCTGGGATGGGGGGGATGGCAGTCTCACTACCAGTAGCAAGGAGGACGTAGCTCACGGCATAGGTCTCGTCGTCCGTAGCGACTAAGATACGGTCTCCCTCTTCGCCCGTGAGGCGAGCAGTCTTGGAGACGACCGTGACACCAGCACCCTTGAGCTTGTAGGAGACACCTCCGGTAAGGGTCTTGACGATCTTATCCTTGCGGGCAACGATCTCTGCATAGTTGGCTGAGATAGCTCCCTCTACATGGATACCATAAGCAGCGCTTTCGCGCATTTCGTCGAGAAGGTTGGCCGAGTGGAGTAGGGTCTTCGTTGGTATGCACCCTTCATTGAGGCAGACGCCTCCGAGGGCTGTGTGTTCAAAGAGTACTACTTGAAGGCCGTTGGCTGAAGCATTCGCTGCGGCATTGTAGCCAGCAGGACCGCCACCGATGATGGCTATATCGAAGTTCTTCATTCTAATTGTCCTTTTTGTGTGTACAAAGCATTCCAAAGATACGTTTTTTCGTGGTACACTATCAAAATGCCTTGCTTATAGGGTACGTATAGCCCTTAGAGGAGACTGTTGCGCGAGTCCTACCCTCTATTTAGAGTGCTAAGGCATCGCACGCCCAGCTCACCGATAGGCCTCTTCGAAGTGCTACACAAGCCCTTCACGTTATCGCGCGTATTCCTCTTATCCAGCGGAGGGAAAAGTGTCCTTCTCGTGAAGAAAAAGTGCCTTCACGTAGTGGTTTTTCCGCATCTACGTATGTAGTCTTAAGGACCAGGTACCTAAATCCAAATATCCTCGTACGTAGATATTAGATCCACGTACGTAGCCCAAATTTATCTACCACTCGTCCACAACTTTTCATCCCTACGCGGAGCAACAACCTAATAGAGGTCACTTCACAAAGCTATATAGCTTTCTTCGCCATCCTATATGGCTCCACCTACGCACTCATTTACCAATATATGGGACCATTGCGCAAGCTGTGACTAGATGGCCTTGCGCAATGGGCTCTTGAGATGAGTGGGGAGTACCTCAAAAAAGAAGCTCACCCCCAGCTCCTGGTCGGGAGTTGGGGGTGAGCTTATATAGAAAGGTGTAGGGATCTTAGTGCTTAGAAGCCCTTGCCGTGGCAGTGCTTGAACTTCTTACCGCTACCGCAGGGGCAGGGGTCGTTGCGGCCGATCGTGTGGGCTGCCTGAGCAGGCGTACGGCGCTGCTCTTCGCGGTCCTCGGGGCTGCCAACTTCGTGACGCTGCTCGTGGTACTGGGGCGCAGGGCGCTGTACCTCAGGGGCAGCTTCGCGGATCTCTACCTGACGGGGAGCTTCTTCCTCGGGAGGAGCGATGTTGAGGCGGACACGCATGAGGACGGAGGCCGTCTTGCGGTTCATGTCTTCGATCATCGCACGGAAAAGCTCGTAGGACTCGAGCTTGTAGACGAGGAGAGGATCCTTGTTTTCGTAGCTGGCGTTCTGCACAGAGTTACGCAGCTCATCCATCTCGCGCAGGTGTTCCTTCCAAGCTTCGTCGATGATATGCAGGACGATAGCCTTCTCGAACTCACGCATGATCGTGCGACCTTCACTCTCATCAGCTTCGCGGAGGTTGCAGCTGACGTTGTAGGCCATACGTCCGTCGGTCAGAGGGATCATGATGCGCTCGTAGACGTGACCCTGCTCAGTGAAGACCTGATGAAGCGTAGGATAAGCGATGTCGGCGATCTGCTTAGCGCGAGCCATGAAGGTCGATTCTACAGCTTCGTAGAGCTGGTCGGCGAGGTCATCAGCCTTGGTGCGGCGGAAGGTCTGCTCGTCGAAGGGCGACTCCATAGCGAAGGTACGCATGATGTCCATCGTGAAGCCCTCGAAGTCTTCGGCAGGCTGGTGCGTGTCGATGAGCAGGCGTCCTGCATCGTAGAGCGTGTTCATGACGTCCATCTCGATACGCTCACCCATGAGGGCGTGGCGACGGCGCTTGTAGATGACCTCACGCTGGGAGTTCATCACGTCATCGTACTCGAGGAGGCGCTTACGGATACCGAAGTTGTTTTCCTCGACCTTCTTTTGGGCGCGCTCGACAGCCTTGTTGAGCATGCTGTGCTCGAGTACTTCACCTTCCTCGAAGCCCATCTTGTCCATCATAGCGGCAAGGCGGTCTGAGGCGAAGAGGCGCATCAGGTGGTCTTCGAGCGATACGAAGAAGACGGATGAACCTGGGTCACCCTGACGACCCGCACGACCACGGAGCTGGCGGTCGACACGGCGAGACTCGTGACGCTCAGTACCGAGGATCGCGAGACCACCGGCAGCCTTGACCTCGGGCGTTAGCTTGATGTCGGTACCACGACCAGCCATGTTGGTGGCGATGGTGACGACGCCAGGCTTACCTGCCTGAGCTACGATCTCAGCTTCCTTCTGGTGGAGCTTAGCGTTGAGGACGTTGTGGGGGATCTTGCGCAGGTCAAGCATCTTGCTTAGGAGCTGCGAGATCTCCACTGAGGTCGTCCCGACGAGTACGGGGCGGCCTTCGCCTACGAGGCGGACGATCTCCTCGATGACTGCTGCATACTTCTCACGAGCCGTCTTGTAGATGCGGTCGTTGAGGTCCTGACGAGCGATGGGGCGGTTCGTGGGGATGACGACGACGTCGAGCTTGTAGATATCCCAGAGTTCGCCTGCCTCGGTCTCTGCTGTACCCGTCATACCAGAGAGCTTGTGGTACATACGGAAGTAGTTCTGCAGCGTGATGGTGGCGAAGGTCTGGGTAGCAGCCTCGACGTGGACGCGCTCCTTAGCTTCGATAGCCTGGTGCAGGCCGTCGGAATAGCGGCGGCCGTCCATGATACGACCCGTCTGCTCGTCGACGATCATGACCTTGTTGTCCATGACGACATACTGGTCATCCTTCTCGAAGAGGGCATAGGCCTTGAGGAGCTGGTTCACGGTGTGTACGCGCTCGCTCTTGATCGCATAGTCAGAAAGGAGGGCTTCCTTGCGCTCGGCGAGCTCCTCGGTGGTGAGACCTTGGTTCGACAGGTCAGCCAGGAGGCTGGCGATGTCGGGGAGGATGAAGAAGGTGGGGTCATCCGTACCGCGCGTCAGGAGGTCGATACCCTTGTCGGAGAGCTCGATGCTATTGTGCTTCTCGTCGATGACGAAGTAGAGCTCGTCGGTGACGAGGTGCATCTGACGCATGTTGTCGGCCATGTACTCTTCCTCGACCTTGAGCATGCCGGCCTTGATACCAGGTTCGCTGAGGTACTTGATGAGGGGCTTGCTCTTAGGCATACCCTTGTAGGTACGGAAGAGGAGGAAGAAGCCTTCTTCCTGCTCCTTCTTGTCTGACGAAGAGATCTTCTTCTTCGCGTCGATGAGGAGCTGCTGGCAGAGCTTGCGCTGCGCATCGACGACGGTCTCTACGTTGGGGAGGAACTGCTCGAAGAGCTGATCGTCCCCCTTGGGCACAGGACCTGAGATGATGAGAGGCGTACGGGCATCGTCGATGAGGACGGAGTCTACTTCGTCGACGATAGCGTAGTTGTGGCGGCGCTGCACGAGGTCTTCGGGACTGGTAGCCATGTTGTCGCGCAGGTAGTCGAAGCCGAACTCATTGTTCGTCCCGAAGGTGATGTCAGCGTTGTATGCCGCACGACGCTCGGAGGTATTGGGGCGGTGCTTGTCGATACAGTCTACGCTGAGGCCGTGGAACATGTATAGTGGGCCCATCCACTCCGAGTCACGCTTGGAGAGGTAGTCATTCACCGTGACGACGTGGACACCATTACCTGTGAGGGCGTTGAGGAAGACGGGGAGTGTAGCGACGAGGGTCTTACCTTCACCCGTAGCCATCTCGGCGATCTTACCCTTGTGCAGGACGGTACCCCCGAAGAGCTGCACGTCGTAGTGCACCATGTCCCAGGTGATCTCATTGCCACCAGCGAGCCAGTGGTTCTGATAGATAGCCATATCATCCTCGATGCGGACGAAGTCGTGGCTGACGCTGAGGTCGCGGTCGAAGTCCGTAGCCTTGACGCGGATCTCGGCGTTCTCTGCGAAGCGACGACCCGTGCTCTTGACGATGGCGAAGGCCTCGGGGTGGACTTCGTCGAGGACGATCTCGAGCTTGTCGAGGATCTCCTTCTCGAGCTTGTCTACCTTGGCCCAGATAGCTTCACGCTCATCGAGCTCCTTGCCTTCGACGCTGGCCTTGAGGGCTTCTACCTCAGCACGCTCGCTGGCTACGTAGTCGTTGATACGCTGACGGAGCGAGGCGGTGCGGGCACGCAGGTCGTCGTCAGACAGTGCATCGATCTCGGGGTAGACGGCCTTGACGCGCTCTACCCAAGGCGTGATCTCCTTGAGGTCACGCTGTGATTTGTTGCCGAATAGCTTCGACAATAGGTCTATGAATCCCATATATCTTGTTTTATTTCTTCTTGTATGATGGAGAGGGGAGGGCTTCCTTAGGGCTGTGGTAGCGGGGAAGGGTACTCCCTACATATATAATAATGTATAGGGCGATGTGGTATCGGAGACCCTATACTCGGGGTGCGCTATCGAGCTGCGTTCGGCGGGCGGATGCGGAGGACGTAGGCGATGGCCTTGGCTACGTCAGGGGCTTCGACGATAGGGTAGTCGAAGTCTCGTGCCGTGATGCCTGCTCCGAGGAGGATGCAGGGACTGCTGATGGCTGTGGAGTGAAGCCATAGGTTGGGGCTGTCTGCAGGATCCTCGACCTCCCATCCGGGCGTGAGGGTCCAGTAGACGTCGGCCATATGGCGGACGTGGATCGAGCGGCGAAGTGCTCGGGCGGCATCGCTCAGAGAGGACTGGGTGACCAGACGCTCGCCAGCGACAGCCATGCCGATGCCCTCCATCTCCTCGAGGAAGGCGGCCGTCTTATCCTGGAGCTCGGAGAGTGCGATACGCTTCGTCTCAGCGAGCTTCCTATTGAGGTACACGCGTCCATCGGCGAGGCGCTCTACCCAGCTCCCCTGACCGTAGAGGGCAGAGAGATAGAGGTTGAGCAGCGCAGCACCCTTCTTCGCGCTGAACTGCCCGTAGCGGGCCTCAGCACCACGAAGGCGTGGACGGCGATAGTGGGTATAGCCCGTACCCGAGAGGGCGAGCAGGTAGTTGCCTTCGCCGAACTTACGACGGAGCTCCTGCAGGAGGGCTTGGATATTCTTGTCAAGTCGTACGTAGGCGTCGACCTCTTCGCTGGTCAGCTCACCCTGAGCTTCGCGTGGTGCGACGTCAAGGCTGTAGGAGAGAGCCAGCATACCAGGCGACTTACTCTCGGCATAGCCCCCTTGGTCGAGTAGACGTAGTGCAAGGCTCGTGACCTCTTCGTTGGCCAGAGCGCTGCGCTTGAAGTCCGCTGCCTGATGTCCCTGATAGCGGTGCGTGAAGCGACCACCCCAGTCAGACCAGGTGCGAGAGGGTGAGCTATAGCTACGGAGCGGACTCCATGCCATCTGCCCACCGACGAGGCGCTTATTAGGTCCTTCGGCGGAGCGGTTGTAGGCCTCGAGGCTCTTGGGCATCGCCTCGTAGTAGCTCGAGCTGGCCCAAGAGGCGATCTTGCTGTCGAGCCAGAAGGCTCCGTTGGCAAACCACCCGCCCGAGGCGATAGCGGTCTCTGCGTCCGAGGCGATGGCATAGACCAAGCCTGCTCCCGAGGAGGCCTCCTTGATGCGGTCGCCAAGGGTATTGACTAAGAGTGCCTTGGGCGAATAGGTGTCGCGGGTATAGCTTCCCGTGACGCTGGGGTCATGGAAGACCGAGCGCCAGGCATGCTCCTTCTTGCTCCAGAGCGTCGTGCGCTCGATGCCGTGCGTCTGAGGATAGGCCCCCGTATGCAGGGTAGCTGTGGCCGAGGCGCGGTCCAGCTCTGCCAGAGGGAAGCGGACATGCGGGTAGATCTTCCCCTCGGAGAGCATTCGGCCTAAGCCGTCCTGGGTGAAGAGTGGGCGTAGCTGCTCGAGGTAGTCACCACGGAGATCCTCGATGGTGATATAGACGACCACACGAGGGAGGTCCCCCGCCTGTAGCGGCTGCTGGAGTGCCACAAGGGCCAGCAGTGAGGTCAGTAGGTAGCGCATGCTACGCTGCTCCAGTGGGCTCTTGGACATACTTATGAGATATAGGCTTGTGAAGGAGACGCCCCAACGAAAGGAGGCCGAGGCTGAGAGCGATCAGATAGACGCTCGGGTTGATCACCTGTCCTGCGATGAGGCTTGCGATGGGGAAGGCGATGAGTAGCACGAGGCAGACGGCATGCAGGACGGTGCGCACACGGCGTGTACGCTGTCCAGCGGGCATCAGGAGTGCTATGATGAGGTAGAGCGGATGCAGCGCGAGGAGATTGAAGTTCGGCGATACCATCGGGTGCTCAGAGATGAAGCTGAGGTAGCAGAGGAGCGTCCCCCCGAGGCCTGCTGAGAGATAGAGGCTGAATTCGATGACTCCAGCGACGGGCTTTCTGAGCCAGCGCCAGATGAAGATCCCGATAGAGAGCAGGAGGATGAGGGAGAAGATGACGAGGGGATGGGTCACGCTGAGGCCTGCGGGTGCGATAGGGCGGGGCTCGCCATACTCCAGCGTCTGCTGGATGGGGCGTCCCCAGATCTCTTGGTCAGGGGTGACGATGCCCATAGCGAGGTGAGGGAGCAGGCGTGCGGCCTCCATGGGGATGAAGAAGCGGTCGCGGATGCTCATCTTCTCATCCAGCTCGGGGCCCATCGCGAGATCTGTCCCCAGTACCAGCCAGGGAGAGGAGGCCTCCAGCTCGTTGATCGCCTCGCGCCAAGTCTTGTCGGGGAGTGGCGTGATGCCAGGTACGCTGTCCAGCACGAAGGTCAGCTGACTCCCGCGCTCGTCGAGCTTGCCGAAGTCCGTCAAGGTCGCGAAGTAGAGATCCAGCGGGCGCGTACTGCAGTTGTTGCGGAAGGCATTGTATCGGTACGTGCGGTTCTCGGGCTGTGCGTTCTCGATGAGGAGTTGCCAGAGATGGGCACGCTGCGCGCTGTCGGTATTGAGTACCAGCTCACGGATGACACCACGGCTCTGATACTCGCTCATGTAGTCACTGGTCGCTATGGGCAGGACGATGTAGTCGGTCTTGCCCTGAGTGAAGCGCAGGGAGAAGTCGTCGGTAAAGTTGAAGATACCGTAGTTGAAGGTCACATCGATCCCCTGCTCTGCATCCCATACGCGTAGGCCTGCATGGCCGTAGAGGGTGTAGGAGTCTTCGGCGCTGGGCTGGGCTGCCAGATAGCTAATCTGAGCGCTCTGTGAGAGAGTGAGGGGGAGGCCGAAGGTCTTGTCATGCTGGGGCTGAGGCGTCTCAGCGACGCCCGTCATATAGGTACACAGATACACCACCGCCACGAGGAGGAGGCGGTAGGTCATACCCAGGGTCTTATATATATGGTGTAGCTGGCCTATAGCTTGCATCGAATCTGATCAGATAGGACAAAGATACTAAAAGTCTGCATGCTCTCTTGGGTTAGGCCTTCCCCACAGAGCAGGCGGGGGCCTTCTCCCTTCGTAAGCGCCTCGTCTTCACTGTGATTTCTCGGGGGAGGAGCGTATGGGGGGATATGCTCCTTGTAGGAGGGGTGGTGTGAACCTATATTGGTCGGCGGGCTGACCTATATGAGTACGTGGGTAGAGTTATATAGGATGGTGAAGAAAGCTATATGGCTTTATGAAGTGACCTCTATTAAGTTATTGCTCCACGTAGGGATAAAAGTTGCGGACGAGTGGTAGATAAGTTTGGACTATGTACGTGGCTCTAATATCTACGTACGTGGATATTTAGATTGATGTACCTGGTCTTTAAGACTACGTACATAGATAGAGAAAAACCACTGCGTGATGGCGCTTTTTCTTTCACGAGAAGGAGACTTTTCCCTCCGCTGGATAAGAGGAATACTCGTGATAAGGCGAAGGGCTTGCGTATCACTTCGGAGAGGTATATCGGGGAGCTGGGCTATCCTATACGATCTCACCATGGGATCTCCCTCGCTCAGGTAGCTCCGCTGTCGCTCATTCGTCTACTGCGGGAGGTGGGGAGAGGACTATATAATAGCGTTGTTTCATAGGCGTTTATGGTGCTGATTTTTTTCTTCTATTATAAAGTTGCTACCTTTGTGTATCACTTTACTGTTGCACTCTTGCTGTTATGAAACACGCTCGCATGCTCTGTGTCGTCCTTGCGCTCTCTTCAGGTAGCCTTCTGGCGCAGACGACCTTCCCAATACAGGGCACCTTGAAGAAGACCGCCGACCGTACCCCTGTGGACTTTGCTAATGTCCTCCTGAGAAAGCCCGCCGATAGTACTCTCGTCGTAGGGACGACGAGTGACGAACATGGGGGCTTCCGCCTCGAGGCTCCTCAAGGGACCTTCCTCCTAGAGATCCATGCACTAGGCTACAAGCCCTTCCATAAAACCCTGACGGTCACGGGTACTCTTGACCTAGGCGAACTCCTCCTCACCGAAGAGACCAAAGAGCTCTCCGCTGTCCAAGTCACAGGCCGTCGCCCCATCATGCTCCGCAAGAGTGACCGCATGGTCTTCGACGCTACACAGATCGCTCCTGCTGCCAG
Organism: Porphyromonas sp. KLE 1280; assembly: GCF_000700805.1. NCBI lineage: Bacteria > Pseudomonadati > Bacteroidota > Bacteroidia > Bacteroidales > Porphyromonadaceae > Porphyromonas > Porphyromonas sp. KLE 1280. The sequence continues at coordinate 731,156 of NZ_KL362962.1, read as the reverse complement.
CTCGGCTCTGGATGTCCTTCGCCAGACCCCTGGGGTGAATGTCTCCGACGATGGTGTCAGCCTAATCGGTAAGGGCGGGGTGATCGTCCTCATCAACGACAAGCGTGTCCGTCTCTCGGGGGCTGCGCTCATCGGGCTCCTACGCTCCTACCCACAGTCCGACCTTCAGGAGATCCAGATACTCACCACCCCGCCTGCTAAGTACGAAGCTGAGGGGAATGCTGGTGTGCTGAATATCATCCTCAAGAAGGCCAAGAATGATTTCTTAGGAGGAAGTATCGCTTCTCGCTTCGCACTTCGTAACGATAAGGTCCTGTATAGCCTCAATACCAACCTCAACTACAAGAAGGACAAGGTCACCGCTTCTCTCCAGCTCGGAGGAGGCTCGGCAGGCTATGATGGCTCTCTAGGTACCTACCGCACCTATCCCAAGCAGGGCACTTTCCATTCGAGTGAGACCGCCTACTCGGGGCAGGGGCCTTACTTCAACCTCCGTGCGGGGCTAGACTATGCCTTCACTCCTGAGCTCTCCATGGGGGCGAGTATATCCTACAGCCCACAGAAGGATGATACTCGACGAGAGAATGATAGCCGAGACTATCGCATCCTCTCCAGTAAGGCTTATGAACTCCTACGCTTGCTTCCCGGTGTCGCCGACGAGACGGACAAGAGTCGCTATACTACGGCGAATGTTCACCTTGAGAAGACCTTCAAGTCCACTCCCCAGCGTCGTCTCTCGTGGGATGCCGACTATGTAGGCTACCGGAGTCAGGAGGGGCGCAACTTTACTTCCCGAGGCTTGATGCCTAATGGTACTCCCATCCCTGGGTCGGACTTCCACTTCGATGCTCTGACCGATCAGCACACGGACTCCTACATCACGAGCCTAGACTATACCGAGCCTCTTGGTAAGGGGACGCTGAGCTTTGGGGCTAAGGGGACGTGGACCCACACCACCAACCGAAGCGACTACGATGCCAAGAGCTCCATGGGTGAGCGCCACGACAAGATCACCTTCGACGAACATGTCTATGCGCTCTATGCTGACTTCAAGCATCCGCTCTCCGACAAGTGGAATCTCCGCACGGGTCTTCGTATGGAGTACACCCACACGGCAGGCGAAAACAACGGCCGTCGTCTGGAGCACCTCAAGAGCTACCTCAATGTCTTCCCCACGCTCTTCTTGGGATTCAACCCCAACGACCGCCATGCCTTCAGCCTCAATGGTACTGTCCGCCTCAATCGCCCCCACTTCGGCCAACTCTCGCCGTTCGCTAGCTATGAGAACCAGTACAGCGTCATGCGAGGGAAAGAAGATCTGCGTGCTGCCAAGCGTGCCCAGCTTGCTCTCGGCTACACCTTCCTTGGGGCGCTGAACTTCCAGCTCGACGGCGGCTATCTCTGGGATGGTATCACGCAGGTCGTGCGCCTCGATCCCGTGACGAACCAAGGGAGCTATATGCATGACAATGCCGAGAAGACCTGGACCTTCGGCCTGGAGAATAGCTTCTTCTTCAATAAGGTCAGCTTCTTCCAGACCTACATCTCCCAGCGTCTCTGGTACTCCGATATGAAGATCGGCCCTGAGTCCACATCACTCTACGGAGGAGCAGGCTTGAGCTATCATGTCAGTCTCAACAATACCTTCTTCTTCAATCGCAGTAAGACCTTCCAAGGGACCTGTTCCTTCTACTATCGGACACCTGGCTACGATGGAGGCTTCCATATGGGACACATCATCTCCGGCGGAGCGGGCCTATCCTACACGCTCCTCCAAGGGAAGCTTCGCCTTGCTCTTGATGCGTACAATCTCCTCCGCAATAATCTCCGTATGGACATCACGACACCTGACTCCCAGATGCACGCAGACAACGAGAATAATATACTCACCCTCAACCTTGGCGTGACCTACTCCTTCGGTGCTCCTATCCAAGGCAAGTCCGAGCGCAAGAGTGCCCAAGAGCTCCGCTCCCGCATGTAGTGCCCCGCCGCCTCCCGCTCTTGGGTCACTCCCGCTAAAGCAAAGCCCCCAGCAGCCGTCCTCGTGGCGCCTGCTGGGGGCTTGCTGTAGTCTATCGCAGCTCCGCTGTCGCCCGCTCGCCTACTGCAGGAGGCGGGGAGAGGACGTATAATAGCGGTGTTTCACAAGCGTTTATGGTGCTGATTTTTTTTTCTATAAAGTTGCTACCTTTAGGGACCACTTCCATTAGCACCGCACTCCTTGAAATGAAACACATTCACTTGCTCTTAGTCGCCTTTGCGCTATCTTCTGGTAGCCTTCTCGCGCAGACGACCGTCGCTGTACAGGGCTCCCTAAAGAAGACGACCGACCGCATGCCCGTGGACTTTGCTAACGTCCTCCTGCGCCATCCCGCTGATAGTAGCCTCGTCGTGGGGACTACCAGTGACGAGCATGGGGCTTTCCGCTTGGAGGCTCCCGAGGGCACCTTCCTCCTCGAGGTGCGTGCGCTGGGCTACCGACCCTATCATCAGACGCTCACCATCGCTGGTACGCTTGATCTCGGCGAACTCCTCCTCGCCGAGGAGACGAAGCAGCTCTCCGCCGTCCAAGTCACGGGGCGCCGCCCGATCATGTTGCGTAAGGCTGACCGCATGGTCTTCGACGCTACGCAGATCGCTCCCGCTGCCAGCTCGGCTCTGGATGTCCTACGGCAGACACCTGGGGTGAATGTCACGAATAGTGGCATTAGTCTCATCGGTAAGGGGGGAGTCATCGTCCTCGTCAACGATAAGCGCGTACGCCTCTCAGGTACCGCTCTCCTTAGTCTCCTGCGCTCCTATCCACAGTCCGACCTTCAGGAGATTCAGATCTTGACCACACCACCTGCTAAGTACGAAGCCGAAGGAGATGCGGGCGTCTTGAACCTCGTCTTGAAGAAAGCTAAGAATGACTTCTTCGGAGGAAGTGTCACACCATCCTTCGGGATCAAAAGGTCGCGGCCTCGCTATGATCTCAGTACGAGCTTCAACTATAATCAGGGCAAGGTCACAGCCTCCCTTGACCTCGGTGCCGGTACGGGGCTGTTTGATGGTGACCTGCGTACCTACCGCACCTATCCTCAGCAGAAGACCTACTACGTCAGTGATACCTACTACACGGGGCGGGATAAGTACTTCAACGTACGTGGAGCGCTGGACTACGCCTTCACTCCAGAGCTCACACTCGGCTTCAGCGCCTCCTATACGCCACAGCAGGATAGTGCGCATCGTGAGAATGACTCTCGCGACTATAGCATCGCTCCCGATGACTCGTACCAGCTCCTTCGCTCCCTCCCAGGGCTTGCGGTGAACACCGATCATGGGAGGTACATCTCGGCGAATGCCCACATGGAGAAGACCTTCAAGGGGGTGCCCAAGCGTCGCCTATCGTGGGATGTGGACTATGTCGGCTACCGCAATCGGGAGGATCGTAGCTTTACCTCCTCGGGCCTGACCCCTCAGGGTGCTCCTATCGCAGGCTCTGACTTCCACTTCAATGCGCTGACCGATCAGCATATCGACTCCTATATCGCCAGCCTGGACTATGTCGAGCCCCTCGGTAAGGGGAGGCTGAGCTTCGGAGCAAAGGGAGCTTGGACGCGCACCAGCAATAGTAGTGACTATGATGCAGCGAGCACGATGGGTGAGCACCATGATAAGATCCGCTTCGATGAGCAGGTCTATGCGCTCTATGCGGACTTCAAGCATCCCCTCTCTGAGACCTGGAGTCTTCGCACGGGGCTTCGTATGGAGTACACCCATACGGCAGGGGAGAATAACGGCCGTCGTCTGGAGAACTTGAGGAGCTATCTCAACCTCTTCCCCACGCTCTTCTTAGGCTACAATCCCAATGATCGCCATGCCTTCAGCCTCAGCAGTACCATCCGTCTCAACCGTCCGCATTTCAGTCAGCTCTCTCCCTTCGCTAACTACGAGAATCAGTACACCATCATGCGAGGGAAGGAAGACCTACGTGCTGCGAAGCGCGCACGGCTTGCCCTCGGATATACCTTCCTCGGTGCGCTGAACTTCGAGCTCAATGGGGGCTACCTATGGGACGGGATTACGCAGGTGATACGCCTGGATCCTGCGACGAACCGCGCGAGCTACACGCATGAGAATGCCGAGAAGACCTGGATCATTGGACTGGAGAATAGCTACTTCTTCAATAAAGTCAGCTTCTTCCAGACCTACATCTCCCAGCGCCTTTGGTATAATGAGACGAAGCTTGATACCAATGTGTCCTCTCCCTATGGAGGCTCTGGTCTAAACTATAGCTTCAGCATGAATAATACCTTCTTCTTCAACCGCAGTAAGACGCTCCAAGGTACCTGCTCCATCTACTACGCGAGCCCACGCTACGATGACGGAGGTATGAGATACTCGCATAAATTCACGGCTAATGCAGGCCTATCCTATACGCTCCTCGATGGGAAGCTCCGTATCGCTGCCGATGCCTACAGCCTCATCTGGACCGAGCTCTACATCAATATCAATACCCCCGACTACCAGCTGCGCGTCAAGAACGAGTCGAATAGCCCCTACTGCACGCTGGGCTTGACCTATTCCTTCGGTGCCTCCATCGAGGGTAAGGATGAGCGCAAGAGCGCCCAGGATCTTCGCTCGCGTATGTAGCGCCCTGCCGCTCCCGCTCTTGGGTCACTCCCGCTAAAGCAAAGCCCCCAGCAGCCGTCCTCGTGGCGCCTGCTGGGGGCTTGCTGTATCCCTTGCCTGCAGGTAGGCCGCTACTTCCTTCGCCCAAAGCTTGTGCCTTCGCTCTGCCTTCCCCTTCGCTCAAAGTGCCTGCTTCATCGGTTGCACGGGCCGAACGTATACCCCTTCTCATCAAGACGTATAAATATCGCGAGCAAAACGTATACGTTTGGCGGTGAAAACGTATACGTTTTTCCCGCACAAGGTATACGTCCTCCCGCCCCTCACGAATGCCCCGCATCGCCGCCCTCGGCTCCCACAGAACTATCTACTATTCTTGGTAATTTAGATGCCTCATAAGGGGCTTCTTCGCAGTGGAAGACAGCTGCAAGGGACTTATAGTAATTGGTTGATTTTTACTCAGAGATATGGATGCAAGGCAGTGTATGATCATAGACTTGGAGCGGCAGGGGGACAAACGAATGTTTATCACCGAGCAGGTCGAGTCCATGGATGTCAGTGAGCATGGAGGATGGTTGGTGCGCTTCAAGACCTCTCCCCGGGTCTTCCAGTACAATAAAGCTCGCCTCCTTTATCTGAAAGATCCCAAGCCTATCAACATCGTGCATAGGGGGCTCTACGTCCGGAACAAGCGTATCTCCGACATTGCAGAGCTCCTGTGCTTCGCCTATTCCACGTACAATTTCTATCGAGTGACCCATACGAATGGCTATGTAGAGTGCCTTGATGGTCGGGAGGTCTATATTACCCGCACGCCGATAGACCTGACGGGGGGCTCTACGTGGGACTATCTGAAGAAGCTCGCAGCTGAGACGGGACTATGCGCCAGCGACGGGACAAATATCTTAGCGAAGTCCTACCGTCTGGTGGATGTGAAGCGAGATAACGTGCCCCTTGCTCAGTACCTTGGTGATAAGAGGAAGCTGGCTACGCGCTCTATGCCACGGCAGGTCTACTATCCCTTTGGTTGCAATGCCAGCCAAAAGGCAGCGGTGGAGGCAGCTCTGTGCCATCAGGTGAGTATCGTGCAGGGGCCTCCAGGTACGGGGAAGACGCAGACGATCCTCAATATCATCGCGAACTTACTCCTCGCAGACAAGACTATATTGGTGGTCTCAAATAATAATTCTGCCGTAGAGAATATCGCCGAGAAGCTCCAGCGTGAAGGCTTGGGCTTCCTCGTGGCACAGCTGGGGAACTCTGAGAATAAGGAGGCCTTCATCCAACAACAGCAACCCTATTACCCCGATATGGAGGGATGGGCGCTCGAGGATGCTTCGGCGGTCAAGAAGGTGGCCAAGGAGGCTCTACGGAAGGTGTCTCAGGGCTTTGAAGATCAGACGAAGCAGGCGCAGCTACGGGCCGAGCTCAATGCCTTGCAGACGGAGCGTCAGTATAATGATCTCCTTAATGAGGCTATCGGGCAAGATGTCAGCTGGCTGAAGGATAAGTCTCCTGCTGGGCTGATGGCCTTACTTACGCGCTTTCAGCAGCTCGCAGAGCGGTCGGAGCGGCCCAGCTTTTGGTTTCGCCTCAAGAGTACATTCACTTTAGGACCGCAGGCCTTCTCGTTCCTCAAGAGAGAGTTTGCGGAGGTCATCGCTTGCCTGGAAGATGCTTACTACTATGCTTATCAATCCAAGCTGGAAAAGGAACTGGTCGCTGTCACGGAGCATCTTCAGTCTATCAATCTAAAACAGGGGATTCAGGAGCTTACAAACTCTTCGAGTCAGCTCTTAAAGAGTGAGATAGCGAAGCGATATAGTAGTGGAGGAGCTCGAATCCTATTCACCTCAAAGAATATCAAGCGGGGGACTGAGGCCTTCCTCAAAGAATATCCCATCGTGCTAAGTAGCACATATAAGTCGAATGATAATATCAACTCGGACTACGTCTTTGACTATGTCATCATGGACGAGGCTTCGCAGATCGATATTAAGACGGGAGCATTGACCCTATCGTGTGCTATGAATGCTGTGATCGTAGGGGATGACAAGCAGCTACCTAATGTAGTAAGCCGAGAGGAGACCCTTGCTCTCAAAGCGATAAGAGAGACCTACCAGGTCGATGACCGATATGATGCTGTGACGCATAGCTTCCTGAAGTCTTGCTTAGAGACCTTCAAGGATGCCCCCGTGACGCTGCTACGTGAGCACTATCGTTGCCACCCCAAGATCATTGAGTTCTGCAATCAGCGCTTCTATGACGGTGAGCTAATCTCCATGACGACGGATAAGGGTGAGGAGAAGGTGCTTCAAGTCCTACGCACTGTGAAGGGGAATCATGCCCGAGGACACTTCAACCAGCGTGAGATAGACGTCATCACGCAGGAAGTGCTACCAGAGTTTCAGGATCAGGGGAGTATCGGTATCATCACCCCCTATAAAGATCAGGCGCAGGCTATCAACCAGATGCTGGGCATGGATATCGCAAGTACGGTGCACAAGTATCAGGGGCGAGAGTGCGACACGATCATCATGAGCATGGTGGACAATAGTCCGACGGAGTTCTCTGACGATCCGAACCTCCTCAACGTAGCTATCTCTCGTGCCAAGACTCACCTCTGTATTGTGGCGACAGGGAATGATCTGCCTGAGGGGAGCATCCTATCTCAGCTCATCAGCTACATTCAGTACAACAACTTCGAGGTGAAGGAGAGCAAGCTGCGCTCGGTCTTTGACCTGCTATACACGCAGTACACTACGGAGCGCTTGGCTTATCAGTCCAAGCATCAGGTCTCTGGCCAACTATCTGAGACGCTCTTCTATGATACGCTACTCAAGGCTCTCAATGGGGTGGAGCGTAGCGAGCTTTCCGTGCTCTGTCACTATCCCCTTGAGAGACTCATCGCTGATGTGTCGCTACTGGATGCTGAGGAGCGAGCTTTTGTCAAGAGTCCTCTCTCGCACGTGGACTTCCTCATCTATAATTCGCTGACGAAGCGTCCGCTACTCGTCATTGAGGTCGATGGCTGGAGCTTCCATAAGGGAAGTACTACGCAGCAGGCCCGAGATGCACTTAAAGACCGCCTTCTCTCCAAGTATGATCTCCCTCCCTATCGTATCTCTACGACAGATATGGTGACGGTCGATATGCTGAGAGAGCGATTGGCTACTTTATTGTAGGCCTGTAGTAAGGCACTGTAGTTATTAGAAAAAAGCCTACCTTCGTGGTGCTTCCCAGGATGGGAAGTGTCTTTCTAAGAAGTGTCCAGAGAACGGCTACGAGCCGTCCGCAACCTATCCGCATACGGGGCAAGGTGCGAGAGGCAGACTCCCTGCCTGACACGAGAGGACGTATCGTCTCATCTAAAAATAAAAGGTATGACTACCCAAGCTACATCTACTTCGACAGAGGAGCTCACATCCAGCTCCCGCACTATCTATTCGACTGAGCACCCCGAGGGGCAGCTGCGTCGGATGGATGGCACCCTGCTGCGTCTCTATCCCGCTACATCTCTCCCCGCACCGCTGACGCCCGAGGCACGCACCGAGGCTACTGAGCTCTTTCGCCAAAGCCTCTCCCTCTTGTGGCGGTATCGTGAGCGCATCCTTTCGGATAGCCGAATGTTCCTCACTCCCATAGCCGAGCCGAATGGCTTGGCATATCTGGGCGCCTTCCCCGCGGCGACACTGGGTGCGTACATCGAGCTCTGGACGCTGTGTGATGCTGCGCTCCTCACGGACGAGCGTGGGATCCAGCACTTTGTGACACGTGTGGCTGGTAGCCCGCTCTCTGGGAGCAATCGCTGCACGCTGGTAAGCGAGGAGGGCGAAGTCAGCACGTGCAGTGTGCGGGACTTTAGTTCGCTGTGGCGTCCCTTCCGAGGCTTGATTCGCCGCTACCGAAAGCCCCAAGCTACCGCCGAGCACTACACCCTCACCGAAGTCCTTACCCTCCTCAGCGAAGAAGGGTAGGGCAGTCCTATCCATATTGAGCGGAGGGAAAAGTGTCCTTCTCGTGAAGGGAAAAGCACCTTCCCGTAGTGGTATTCTTCTATCTATGCACGTAGTTTTAAAGACCAGGCACGTAAATCCCAATATCCACGTACGTAGATATTAGAGCCACGTACGTAGCCCAAACTTATCTGCTACTCGTCCACAACTTTTATCCCTACGCGGAGCAACAACCCTAATATAGGTCAGTGGGGCGACCAGTATTGGTCGATACGCGAACCACTATAGGTTCATAGTAGTGACCAATAGTGGTTGACTCGTGAACCACTATTGGTTTGCACTACGAACAAGTAGTGGTATGCATCCCTCCCCTCGCAAGTATAGTCAGCAAGCCCCCTGATACATGCAAATAGCCGTGCGTCAGGGGGCTCTTTCTTTGCACCTTTCTTGTGTGCATATGTTTTACTAAGTTTGTGGTAGACAACTGAATCTGAAGACATCAAGTCTACACCACAAACGTCTTACCATAACTCACGGTACCGTTATGAAGAAGCGAGCCCTTCATAGTCTATGTCGCCTGTCTCTGTGTGAGCACTCTCGCCTCATACGGAGCTCAGCAGGCGCTCTGCCTTGCCCCACAAACAGCCCTCGACACAACCGATCGTCTGCAAAAGAAAATTGAACACCATGAAGGCTCTAACTAAATGCTTCCTACTCCTCGTAGTACTCCTCTGTAGTGAACAAATTCTCTTAGCCCAAGCTATCAAAGGCACCGTAGTAGATGCCGAGGGGAAACCTATCGAGTTAGCCCACGTTATTGCTCGTAAGCGTGCGGACAGTACCTTCGTAGCAGGCTGTCTGACAGATGCCCAGGGGCTATTTGCTTTTGATGCGCTGTCTGCGTCTGAGCATATACTCACCGCCAAGTGTATTGGCTACAAGGCTCGCACAATAGCAGCTCAGCCGGTCTGTAATATCATATTGGAGGGTGACGCCACCGAACTGTCAGAGGTCGTCGTGCTTAGCTCCTATGTCAAGCGTTCTCCCTCGGGAGATCTCTCTGTGCGCATCCAAGGTAATCCCATTGCTAAAGGGAAGAGCCTTATGGAGACTCTGCGCTATATACAGGGAGTCGAGGTGCTTAGCGGAAATATCTTGGTCAATGGTAAAGACCATACCATCATCTATCTTGGAGATCGCAAGATTACGGCCGAGCAATTACGCTCCATCCCTACCAATATGGTGAAGCATATCGAGGTGATACCGAATGCTGGAGCTTCCTTTGGGCAAGAAGCCCAGGGAGGTATCGTGCGTGTAACTCTTCGACAGAAGGAGGGACTTCTTGGGGCTATTGGCTTGACGGCACAGGCAGACGAAGAGGGTTTTGTAGATGCCATCCTCACTCCTACGCTACAATATCAGTTTGGTAAGCTATCTGTATATAACAACCTTAAACTGGGTTCAGGGAATTATCGCACAAGGTACAAGCGTCAAGATAACTACGGCACTCATCATGTAGATCGAAAGTTTCATTCGGATAAGGAGTCCTTGGCTCTTCTAGAGAATTTGGGGCTACAGTATCAGCTTACTCCGACGCAATCCCTGCATGTTTATGGAGGGCTATATCTGATTAAGGACCGCATCAATCAAACCAACCACAACGGGCAGCTGCTGAGTCTGAGACAAAAGACCAATAGCTCTTTCGTCGAAGGTAATGCGGGCTTGCTCTATCGAGCTAATCTGAATGTCGGGAAAAACTCTTCCTTCTCCACCAAGGTCGAGTATCTCAATCAGAGCAATAGCGATCATATAGACTATGAGCTCAATACTCATGACGAGAATGAATTGAGGCAGAGGCTCTCCTACCTCTATGTGGAGCCTCGTTTAGAACTGAAGTCGAGCAAGGGAAGTAGTGTCAACTTGGGGATTCGCTTTAGCCGTCTGAGAGACAGAAACGAAATGTCGGGTATCGCCAGCACAATACTCACTCAAGTAAAGCAACAAGACTTCCAGATCTCTGGAGGGGACTTTGCCCCGTGGGTAGAGTACAGTCGCATGATTGGTCAGCGAGCATTCGTGCAGGTAGGGCTGACCTATCAGCTAACAGATATGAAGTATAGCGATTATCTCAATCGGCTTGCGTCTATGAACAACCGTTATTCGGGTCTGTATCCCAATGTCCAGTTGCAGTACATGCTCAACCCGCAGAAGCAGTCGGGTATATCTATAGCTTATCGCCGAGACTATTCGCTGCCTAATTATGGCTACTATAGCCCTGTGGCTGTCTATCAAAACGAGAAGCTGTATAGCATAGGTAACCAAAACCTAAAGGAAGAAACCTTTCATTCTGTAGAGGCGAATTACTACATCAATCCCAATTGGACACTGACTTATAGGCTGAAAAGTGGTGCGAACATCATACATCTGCTTGCTCATCAAGCCCCCATGCAGCCAGATGTGGTGTACACGAGACCCGAGAATAGTGGCACGAGTCTACAGCACTATACTTCGCTCTCCTATACAGCCAGCGTGTCGGACTTTTGGCAGACAAATAATAGGGTCTTTGTGAGACACAACACAGAGAAGAGCCCAGGTAAGACCGTCTCCAGCGCTTGGCTGGGGTGGAGTGCCACCCAGCAGTTTAGATTGAGTAATACAATGGGACTAACGCTATCGGCTACTGGACAGACAGCAGAGAAGCATCTAAGCCATGAAGTAGGGCTACGCTATGATATAGATGCAGGTGTCTATATGAGCTTGCTGAATGATCGGCTACAGATCAATCTTGGGACGCTCAACCTTATTCATAATAGAGCGGTCATGCGTATCAAAACAGATTTTGCAGAGCTCGAGCGTACGGATTTATCTCCTCGTAGACGCCTCAAATTAAGCGTGACATGGCACTTCTCCAGCGGAGATAAGATCAAGCGCAGTAGCTCGCGTACCGTTAATTCGCCCACCAGAGAGACGCCTACACTGTAAGGCTCGATACCATCCCTCCCCTCGCAAGTATAGTCAGCAAGCCTCCTGACGCATGCAAATAGCCATGCGTCAGGGGGCTCTTTCTTTGCACCTTTCTTGTGTGCATATCTTTTACTAAGTTTGTGGTAGACAACTGAATCTGAAGACATCGAGTCTACGCCACAAACGTCTTACCATAACTCACGATACCCTTATGAAGAAGAGAGTCCTTCATAGCCTATTCGCCTGCCTCTGTGTGAGCGCCCTCGCCTCATGCGGTATCCAGCAGGAACTCCACTTTGCCCAACACACCGCCCTCGATGCAAGCGCCAACATGATCAAGATCGCTGATCAGCCCGTCTTCAAGGTATCTACCTCGGTGCTGAACCTCAAGGAGGAGCAACTTGCGCTGAACAAGGGAGCGCTGCCGAAGGAGCGGGCAGCGTATATCGCCTCCATTCTCAAGGAATGCCATTCAGATCAGGACACCATCATCGCTGCTTCGCCAGACTTCACCCTAGTAAAGAGCACGGGCACTCATAGTAAGCGTTATGTCGGCTATATGTATAGCTATCAGCTTAACTTCGACTCAGGGCGCTGGGTCCGCATAGGTCTTGATGCCGCAACGGAGAGTGCACCGACGATGGATGGAGTGTGTGGATTTCTACGGAGGATCTATGTGATCAAGCGGAGGAATCGCGTGATCGTCAAGGATTCTTTCGGAGATATCGCCATCATCTATGTCCTACAAGGACGAGATCGCAAAGCTCCTTTCAGGGACACCTCTGCTTGGCGACCCGCCGACATCTCCGCTATGATTTCGACAGCGTACTATATCCAGAGGGAGTTCGATCCCAAGAGCCATGCCGTAGCGACTGGGAGGTATGTGAAGTAAATCCACTAAGCCATGAAGAAGCTATTCACCATCGTCCTCTGCTGCCTCTGTGCTCAGATCACGCTGCTCTCGCAGATCATATACTCGGGGCGGGTCATCTCGTCCGAAGACAAGGCACCGATTCCCCTGGCGAACATCGTCCTCTTAGCGCAAGACTCCTCCTTCATCGCTGGTGGGGTCACCGACGAGCTCGGGCGCTATTCGATCACGACGGAGCAAGGGAAAGTTCCGCAGTGGATACGAGCGACGTGCATCGGCTATGAGGATCTACTGCGACCTATCAGCCGCTACCCTCGGGAAGGTGCGGAGATCATCTTAGAGGTACAGACTAACCAGCTGCAGGATGTGACGGTTCGGGCGAAGCGCAAAGCCTTCAAGCTGAAGGATGGTGCGTTCGTCGCCAACGTCGCGGCGGTGCCTTCACTTAGGAATAGCGGCTCAATCGACAACCTACTGAACCGCATCCCCTTCGTGCAGGGATCAGGCGGATCCTTCTCTGTGCTGGGTACGGGTGGTGAAGCGACCCTCTACCTGGATGGCCAGCGGGTGCAGGATGCGAGCATCCTCCAGCACCTCCGCTCCCAAGATATCGCAAGTGTCGAGGTCATCAATACCCCTGGCGCACAGTACAAGGCCTCCACGAATTCGGTGATCAAGATCCACACGATCAAGAAGCAGAATATGACTAGCTTCTCTGCTTCGCAATACGCTCTCCTGCAGAATCGCCTCAGCACCTATACTGGTGTCAACGTCGCTCACAGCAATGCTCGGGCTTATTGGAGCTTCAATGCGGGCTATAGCCGCGCAGCGACGGTGAGTGGGAATAGCGATTACTACAGCATACCGAATGGGAGTGGAGACCTATTGGAGACCTTCAGTTCCTCAGATATGACGAATCGAAGTGACATCTTCATGGGCGGCTTAGGGCTGAATATATCCCCAGCTAAGGAGACGAACATCGGCTTTGTCTCCAACCTCAAGGTGGTTGCTGTGACGATCGATTACGCTTCTGAGGGGCTGATCCACAAGGAGAGCGGGATCGTACGCCTGAATACTCCCTATACCTCCCAAATAGATTCACGTCCCTACAAATCCACTTCTAGCCTCTATTACAATGGGAAGATAGGGACGACGAGTGTGAACGTCACCGATGAGATCCTTCTGGGGAGTGCGACGAAGTCCTCCGTATACGACGAGGTAGGTACTTCGGCACATGCGCAGACCAAGGGGGCTGATCGCTATGGCATGAACTCCCTGATGCTGTCCTTCCAGACACCTGTCAAGGGGGTGAAGCTGGGCTACGGTGCTGAGCTGGCCTTGAGCTTCAATAAGAATGAGCTGCAGCAGACGGAGCAAGGCATCGTGACTGACGTCATTAGCTCCACGGTGAAGAATGGCCAAACGCTACTGGGCACCTTCGTTGATGTGAGGGCTCAGTGGCTGGGGCTGTCGTGGTATGCAGGCTTGCGATATGAGTATGAAGCCTCTTCCTATACGCAGAATGGTACGCGTGTCACCCGTCAGAAGCCCTCCCCTCACTTCCTAAGCCCCAGTTTCTCGCTGTCTTATTCGGGCGAAGACCTCCAAGCTACACTGTCTTATCGTAAGAGCCTCCACCGCCCAGCGTACTCGTCCTTGAATAACTTCACACTCCTCGAGAATCAGTACGTCTACCAGCAGGGTAGTCCCTTCTTACTCAACGAGACCAATGATGCCCTACAGCTCCTCGGCACGTACAAGACGCTGTCCTTCAGCGCCAGCTATAACTACATTCGGAATACGGCGACCACAGCGCTAGCCCGCCACGAGACGAAGGCCGATGTGCTGCTCAAGCGTACGATAAATATCCCCAGCTATTCGACGCTCTCGCTGGGGCTGAATTGGAGTGATTCATTCGGTCCGTACTCTCCATCAATTGAGGTGGAATTCCAAAAGCAGCTCCTCAAGTACAGTGGCTTGACCTTCGATCGCCCAGAGCTTCAGCTCTCGACAAGCCATTATGTAGAGCTGGGGAAGGGCTGGAGTGTGAACGCTGACGCCAGCTACTCAAGTAGAAGTCATAGCCTCTTCAGTGAGTACTCTGCTAAGTGGAGCTACAGCCTGATGCTATCCAAGGAGATAGGGAACTTCACCTTTGACCTCAGCCTGCAGAACCTCTTCCTTGACAACAAGCAGTACAGGACGCGCAGGATGGCAGGCATCTTTGCGCAGGAGATCGAAGCGCAGGACTTCTCGGGCGCCGGCTTGAACGTCTCCTACCGCATCCATTCCGTCAAGGCAGCCTACCGCAATAAGAAGGCCAGCAGCGAAGGCCAGCGCTTTTAGCCCACCTCCCATCCACACCCCGACGAAGCCCTTACCCTCCTCAGCGAAGAAGGGTAGGGGCTTACCTGCATTCCCTTAGGTATAAAAAAAGGGTGCAAATCGCTTGTGATTTGCACCCTTTCTTTTTCAGCGGAGAGAGAGGCTCTTTCTCTTGAACTATCATAGATGCTTGTTTGATGTCAAAGTGCTGTTTATCAGTATGTATATGGGTGTATGCCTTAAAGTGTAGTATCATAGGATCTCCCTTGCTATATCCTTATTTGGGTGTATCTTTGGGTGTGTAAACTATACACCCGAGAATTATGAATATCAAGCGCAATATCATCTTTGCTCTGGAGAGCCGTAAGAAGGATGGTGTCCTGATCGTAGAGAACGTCCCCATCCGTATGCGAGTGAATTTTGCTT
Organism: Porphyromonas sp. KLE 1280; assembly: GCF_000700805.1. Lineage (NCBI taxonomy): Bacteria > Pseudomonadati > Bacteroidota > Bacteroidia > Bacteroidales > Porphyromonadaceae > Porphyromonas > Porphyromonas sp. KLE 1280. The sequence goes on along the minus strand of NZ_KL362962.1, from coordinate 716,000 downwards.
CCCAGCGAATAGAATTCACCACGGGCTATCGTATTGATGCCGCCAAATGGGATGCAGACAAGCAACGAGTAAAGAACGGATGCGCAAACAAGCTTAAGCAATCAGCCTCAGAGATCAACGCTGCACTCTTGGGCTACTACACCGAGCTACAGGAGGTATTCAAGCGCTTTGAAGTGGCAGAGGTCATGCCAAGCCCTGCTGATGTTAAGAACGCTTTCAATGCCCGCCATAGGTCTGACGATGTACAGGTGGAACCGACCTCCGATAAGCCCGATCCTTCAAACGACTTCTATAAGGCCTTTGATGAGTTCATACGAGTCTGTGGTCGACAGAATGACTGGACGCATGCCACCTACGAGAAGTTTGCTGCGGTGAAGAATCACCTCAGAGCCTTCCGAGCTGACCTTAGCTTCTCCTTCTTCAACGAGGCTGGTCTGACGGAGTATGTGCGCTACCTCCGAGAAGTACGCGAGATGCGCAATAGCACGATCGGGAAGCAGCTCAGCTTCTTGAAATGGTTTCTACGTTGGAGCTTCAGCCAAGGAATGCATAGGAACAATGCTTACGATACCTTCAGACCTAAGCTCAAGGATACCCAGAAGAAGATTATCTTCTTGACTTGGGAGGAGTTGACAAGGCTTCGAGAGTTCGAGATCCCTCCAGCGAAGCAGTCGCTTGATCGTGTGCGTGATGTCTTCCTCTTCCAGTGCTTTACCGGACTGCGATACTCAGATGTCTACAATCTCAGAAGAAGCGACATCAAGGAAGATCATATCGAAGTCACTACGATCAAGACTTCTGACAGTCTGGTCATCGAGCTCAACAAGCACAGTAAGGCTATCTTGGAGAAGTATCAGGATGTGGTATTTGAGCACGACAAGGCACTGCCCGTGATCACTAACCAGAAGATGAATGAGTACCTCAAGGAGCTTGCCGAACTTGCTGGTATCAACGAACCTATCCGCCAGACCTACTACAAAGGGAACGAGCGCATTGATGAGGTGACGCCTAAATATGCTCTGCTTGGTACGCATGCTGGTCGTCGTACCTTTATCTGTAATGCGCTTGTCCTCGGCATCCCACCTCAGGTCGTGATGAAATGGACGGGGCACAGTGACTACAAGGCGATGAAGCCCTACATCGACATTGCGGACGACATCAAGGCGAATGCCATGAGTAAGTTTAATCAATTATGAGCTGGATCAGACTGCATCCAAGCCTAGCTCTCGGTGTTTGCACCTCGAACGAGTAGTGGTTTGCATCCCACCCACCGCAAGCTCGCATTCTACCGCACCTCTGCGCCCCGCCATACTCCCCGCTGAAAGGGCTAACTTTGACCAGCTCTATATTATCCAGCAGGGAGGCAGAGGCATTACGCGTGAGCAGATAATTGCCCAACTCGAATGACCCATAGCAAAAGATGCAGAAAGTATATTTAATGCAAATGCAAATAGAAATGTCTGGATACACATGGGAATCGGTACTTTTACTGACTTAGAACGTATTTGTTGAGCACAGGGACTTTCTAACGCTTCAGCATTCCTGATATTTAGAAATACCATACTAACAACTAACTGATTTTGTCGATATGAACTATATCAAACAAACTAGAATAGAAAATGTAGTAGGATTTTGTCCTCACAATGGAGACTATAGTTATGAAAAAAAAGGAAGGAGTTACCTAGTCCTTGACGGGGTGATTCTAGAGAAAGGGGAGGCACCTTGTGCTCTCTCTCTTAGAGGGACGCATATGTATGTTTGGTATGCTTCGGGAAGATTTGAATTATACAGGGGGCATGTACTTGTGAAAGAAATAGGAGGAAATACTAATCTCTTAAACGAACAAACTCAGTATATAGGCACGCATTTATTGGACTTGGCAACTTTCCAAACGTACTACAATTATGCGTTCCCTATTGATGAACATCCTGTTTTATCTGACTCCATTCCATATATGTTGTATGTCGAAGACGATGTGATAATAGCATACGATAATTTTCGCAAGAAAGAGATTAGGCGCATTGATAATAAGACTGAGGCCCTATGGTCTTTCCCCTTTGTAGATCTTGGTGAGGATAATATCTACACGCCAGGGGAAGTAGATCACATCGTCAAAATACTGGGGGTTGTTAATGATTTGCTGTGGTTCTCCACTCAGTTTGGCCGTTTAGTTGCTCTTGATGTAGCTACAGGGAAGGTGGTATATCAGTTTTCCGGCAATCCTGCAAATCAGGACAAAGTAGAATACACTCAAGGTGCAGGACTTGGAGATTGTTTCTTTCGGGAGGCTGATAGATCTATTGTTTGTATCAGTTACTTGGGGGTTCAGGTTATCAACGCGACTACAGGTGGCCTTACAGAAGGTTATGTGTTCTTAGAGGCCGATCCCGATGGCATTGGTAGGTTTGATTATATCTACGCTCCCAATCTTCAGGGTGATTACTTTACCTTTCTAGCGGAGATGAAAACTGATTGGTACGGCATAGGCCGAGTGGGCATCTTTGATTTGAAAGCTCGCAAGCTACTTTGGACAGAGGAGATAATTCCCTTTGAGGAAAGAAAGGCAACTCGTAATCACTTAGTCACACCCCAACCGCTCTATATATCAGGCGATAAGCTGTACATTAAAGATGTGAAAGATACCCTACATATCTTCCAGAGAGAGTAGATGGTGTAGACGATTTTGCCCCGTTTCTAATATAAGTAGATATATATCAATGCAAGATTGGTAGTCTTCATCGCTCACTCTTACTTGGGATCGTTGTCCGTGTATATGACATCGTAGCTGATGAGAGAAGGTTGGGATATCCAGTCAGTCCACATCGTCGGCGACCGAATGATCGCCCACTCCCACGATGAGGTACGCATCTACCAGCGGGCTGATTAACGTGTCTTACACAGCTGTTTCGAGGGGCACAGCTTTACGCCTGTCCTCACCGCCTCCGCCGCTTGTGCCACCGCTCCCACCGCGGGGAGGTAGTAGCGACCTATATAGGTCAGCGGGGCGACCAGTATAGGTCCGACGATGAAGCTATATAGGTCGCTATGACGACCTATATAGGTCAGCCCGCCGACCAATATAGGTTCATACCATCCCCATCCGCAAGCCCGCATCCTCCCCTCCGATAGCTCCCCCGCCGTACTACCGTCGAAAGGGCTAACTTTGACAGCGAACTCCCCCATATCCCCCCAAGGAAATAGCTTATTCAGACGACAATGATAGCCTACAAAGAGATTGCCCAAATCAAGAATGTGAAGGGCGTTAACCCCATCACGGGAGACTATTCCTATGAGGAGAATGGGCGGGGCTACCTCTGTATTGATGGTGTCTTGCTTGAGAAAGAGGAAACCGCAAGTAAAATCATTTCTGTAGGCGAATACGTCTATGTGTGGTATAATCGCTATGGAATCATAGAGATCTATTCGGGGCATACCTTACTCAAGACATTTCAGAGGGAGGTGTATTTCTTTGATAGAAATGTAGGACCTTACATTAGGTACCAAGTCCGTGACCCCAAGACCTTTGAGGCGAGTGAGAATATCCTTTCGATCTCAGACGGGCAACCTCTCTTAGCGCAAAATGTCCCTTACCGCTTGTATAAAGTGGGTGAGGAGATCATCGGTTATAAGATCCTCGAGTGTAAGCTTAGCCGTTTGAACTACTCTGGCGAGGTGCTTTGGACCTTTGACTTACCCCTGCGTCCTCGTAGCGGTGAACCTGATAATCTTGATAAGGTGCTTGGGCTCACGCATGGGATGCTTTGGATATGTACTCGTCTCTCAAGACTTATAGCTTTGGATCTGGAGACGGGTAAGCCTATACATCAGTTCTCCTCGGCGGCCTCCGACAAAGCAAATCCAGCCTACACATATGTCAGAGGCTTCGCTTACTTTTTCTTTCGCGAGGCGGATAAAGCTATCATAACGATCAGCAATTGGGGGATACATATCCTCAATGCTACTACAGCTGAGTTTATCGAGAGCTATGAGTTCTCAGAAGTAGATTCTTCTGGACGAGAGGCGTTTGAGTATCTTGATGCAGCACGACTATACGGGGATTGCCTTACGTTCATCGCACAGCGACACAGGGAGGCGGATGGCTACCGTTGTGCTGGGATCTTCGACTTGAAGGCTCGCCGGTTCAGCTGGATAGGAGATATCATTTCATTGGAAGAGAAGATGTCTACGGGTAATCAACTGCTTGCGCAGTTCCCATTACAGATGGCAGGGAATAGGCTCTACATAAAGGATGAGGAGAGCACCCTGCATATCTACCGAAAGGAATGGCGGCTAAAGGCGCAGGTGCGCCCGCAGAGCGAAGCGACCGCCTCCGCCGTATGTGTCACCACTCCCTCCGTGGGGAGGTAGAGCGGCCTATATGGGTCGACACGCGAACCACTATAGGTGTTTATAATAAACTAGATTATGAAGATAAAAGAAGTACGAGAGATTATAAGAGGAGCTGGATACATACGGAATAGTCCTCTAGGCATTATGTGGTTTCGCGGAGAAAGCACAGAACTGAATGGGGTTGAAATTTCGAAGAAGGAGCTTTTTCTTCGGGATGGTTTGCGAGGAGGGGTATTTGCGGCTATGATTCCTAGTGGAGACATCTACGAGATGACTTCGAATGGGATTAAGCTACAGCTACAAGTAGACAAAGCTGTAGGATATCCGAAGATAGGCAAACTCCCCCATTTCTATGTCATGAATAAGCGAGATAAAGAGAAAGGGGAATACATCTATAGATACATTCAAAATGGGGAGGTGTTATGGACTAGATCATATCCCTATAGACTTATCGAACAGTTTGGAAACTATGCTCTCCTATGGGGCACCTTAGGAGGACCGAAGGAAGGTGGTTGTCTGCTCATCGAGCTCACTACTGGAGCTGTGCTTTGGGAATTAGACCATCCTGATGCTTATATAAAGCAGGTTTATCCCTACGAGGATAAGGTGATTATTGTCTGGTTTTGGGAGCTAGGGACTAAGGGAACGAATCGGGTGCTGTGCGTAGAGGTGCCATCAGGGAAGATATTGTGGGAGAATGATGCCTCACGAGAGTACAAAAAGTATGGAGGGGATAAGCTGGTACAGTTCTATGTTCATTATTGGGAGGACGGCAATGATGATAGAGACTTATACGCAGAGCTAGATGTTCATACTGGCGAGGTCTATACTCGTAGGTATCCAGGCTATAATGCTAATGTATTTGTTACGACTATCTACAAGGACTACTTGTTCTATGGCGCAGAAAAGCATAATGCCTATGTCGGAGCTATTGACTTACGCACTCATGAAATGCTGGATGAGGTAAAAGTTGATTTTACGCCAGGTGATTTCAACCACATACAGAGCATAGGCGTACACGATGGACAGCTCTATGTCGAGATTCAGACTGAACTCGACCATAGTGATATACATGTCTTGGACCTAGACGAGGACGAGTGACTTTGACTATGCTATTGCCATCAATGCTATTGCTCCAGGGGTAGTATCTATCTGCAATCATCGCTTCCGGTAGTTTAGCGTTAGGCTGATGGCTTGCTGCTCAAGGGTGATTATTTGCTGGGAGTACTGCTCTAATTGATCCCCCTGTTGGGGTAAGGATCTTTGTGCTACAAATAGCAATTTGTGGGACAAAGACACACCTTGCCAGTATCAAGAAGGGACGCTTCATCGTCTCTACTGATCACTCTATTTCTTTAGTGCTCGAGTAAACTTAAACTTGAGACATCGAGATCTCGAGAAATTAATTAATCTAGATCTCGACATTGGCCTCGGATGATCGAGGTGCTGAGGAACGGGATTTGTTGATGAAGTCCTTACTTGCTAGGTCAACCTTTCTCATCATAAGCCTTGTAGTGAATTGGCATTATTCCGAAAGCTATATAGTAATAGGGTAAAAGCTATATAGTAATCGAAGTAATCCTATATAGGAATCACTTGAAAGCTATATAGTAATGAGACGAAAGCTATATAGTAATCAACTCAATCCTATATAGGAATGCCCCGAAAGCTATATAGCTTTTGTTCCGCCGTTAATTAGGAAGATGTCTCGTAGCCCGATCCAGCAGCCTCGTCCTTATCAAGAAGGCTCTCAATCATAACGTAGGGATGAAGCGAGAGTATGAGTTTCGGAAGCAGGGAGAGCGAATGAAGAAGGACTCTATTTGCTTACTCTTCTAGGTGAAGTTCTAGTCAAGAGAGCAAGCTGATGTAGCTCTCGATTTGCGAGATACAGCAAGAGCTTGGGGTGTTTCACTGCTCGTACGGCGATGAGCTCTATTGAGGGAGCTTGTGACCTTAGGGTAGTTGTTCCTCCCAAAGAAAAAGACGGTGCTAGCCGAGCTAAGTACGCTACGATGGGGATTTGCTTGATGTCGTGCAGATGCATGCTGTTTTTTCTTTGGCGGTTCTTCTTTGGTCGGTCGGACGTTTACTATAGGCACCCCTTCCGTCCGACCATTCTCTATTTATGATTGGTCGGATGGTCAGGTATATATAGCCTGCGACCGACCGGCCAATCGAAGGACTTAGTGGCGCCGGTCTGAGCTGCAGCGATAGCGTCCTCGCCCCTCTTTGATGACCATTCCTTTGCGGAGGAGGAAGCGAAGGAGCTCTTTGAGCTTCGTCTGGCGGTATGGATGACCAGTCGTAGCAGAGTAGGCAGAGCTAAGCCGAGCAAGTAGATCGCCATATCCTAATTCGGTATACTGACCGAACACCTCTCGTAAGGCTTTGCTGTGCTCCTCATAGGTGATTTCTTGGTAAGCGACAACTTGTGGGTGTAGGACGGTATAATCGCTGTCCAGCTTCGGTAAGCAGATGCCTTCGTCTTCTGATAATCTGAAGGCGAATGGCTGAAAAGCCTTTGAACGAATGATCGCGGGGGATACGATGCTTCTATCAGCGTCAGCATTCCTCTCGATGGCCCTTTTTCTTCTAGTTTATATCGGAGTAAGTGCGTAGGGAAATCGACGTATACGTGATCACGAAGTGTAGCGTGGAGAGGCTATCTAGAGCATCACGAAAGTATAATGTGCCGATCTCGAAGATATATGAACCCAAACCTTGGGCTAGTCAGCAGATCAAGGTGGGAGACAAGCCCATCATCCCCTCAGCTTCTCATCCCCTCAGCTTCGACAGCCACTCCTCAGGCAGCTACCTTGCAGAAGGTCTGGAAGCACTGGGTAGAGTCCAGCGAGGCGGTCTACGGATAAGACTGACGTAGCTAAGCCAAACGGAAGGAGTGACAAGCTAATCACAGCTTGGCATAGTGGCATTGCTGCTCAAGAGCCTAGACTCGAAACTGTGATCATCCGATAAGACTACTCGTTCATGCCATTGTGCTCCTCTAAGTCTCTATTTGTGCACCTTAGCTATCCTTGGTGGGGAGAAGATAAGTGTGGGCTAGAGCTCCTGCTTTAACTTTAGGGGGCTTCTTCGTGTCAGGTAATGAGTCTGTCCGTCTGTAGTAAGGAGAGGAGCATTCTCCTATTGTACTTGATGGTAGTGAGGGTACTCGGCACTGCATAGTTGAGAGAAGGGTACTCTGTCGTGCAGTGTGGGTGTATGGCATGAACTGAGAAGGGAAGGGACAGGATGGTATGAGGGTATAAAAGAAGCGACTCAGAGCATCACTCCTGACAGCTGTCTTCGGAGTGAACTCTGAGTCGCTTGGGCTTATCGTAGCTGAGCTACGTGGGGCTCTTGGCTGTAGTGGATGACTTAGATAGTATTGTCATTCCATTCACCTGCATCCTCGATGTCTTCGACATTTCCACTGATGGAGAAGTTTACTAGGATATCCTGAGTTCCTTCGAGCTCAAGAAAAGTAACTTCGGGACGCTGATAGCGCTCTTTCTGTTGTTGCATGTTCATATTCATCTGTGTGCTTAGCCACGTTTGATATTGAATGTGTTGGAGACGATGAGTCCATCTTGCTTCAGAGGCTTGAGCCTCTGTGTAATCCCAGTTTCTACAGATCCAGGCTTACCGTCATACATTACGGAGAATACAGGACCCTCGAGTCTACCGCCTGATTCAGTCTTGTACAGTGGTAGATATATGAGCCACTCTTTCTCTTCAAATGGACCAAGAGGCTTGGGAGTTTTGAAGAAGAGGCTGATGAAGCGATCTGTATGGTATGAGCTCCCTGCATCTGTTGCGATCGTAGGAGGGACCAGTTTCTTCTTTCTCGTGTCCGGGATTGGTACACGAGTGGGGTGCTCAAACACAAGGTCACCACGGCCGACTTTGTCAATCTTCATCCCTTTGACTACATGGGGATCACTGTCGTTATTGCGGATTCGGGCCTTGATGATCGTGCCGAGCATTCTTAACTTCACGTTAGAGAAGACAATCTTGCCGTCAACCACGCCAGTAGGCTTCACTTCGGACGCTATGAAGATAGGACGGGTAATGCCTGTCTTAGCTCCCTGAGCGACCCAGTAGTCGATGGGCTTCGTTAGATCGAGGTCGGTAGGGAGTGTATATCTAGTACGGGAGGTATACATAGGTTGGTTATCCCAAGCGCTTACGTTGCCACCCCACACCTCAAATCCTACGACGAGTGTCATTCTTAGGGTTTCTGGATCGGTGTAGACCTTGGCTTTGTCTCGGCGTGCATGAGGTTTGAGGTGATCCTGGAAGAGTCTCTGGTTTGGGTCGATCTGATCTTCCTTGAAGTAGAAGGAGCTAACCATACGACCATCAGGGCCTTTCGTATTGTTTATACCCAGTACAATCTGACGCATCACATAAGGGGCATCCTCAGAGTTGTCATCTGGTTCGTCGTTGTAGAAGCAGACGAGAGCGGGGATGTTCGTGTCATTAAAGAATGGGGTATACGAAGTGTTCCCATTCTGGCCCGTAAAGGGCTGGAACTCTAGACCACGTGCCAGATTTTCTGGGAGGTCGACCTGTCCGCTCATCGAGATGCTTAGGCCATTCTTAGCCTTCTGTTCCTGCTTTACGACTGGCTCATTGCTTTCCTTATTACAAGCACTGAGCAGGGCCAGCGAAGCAAGCATCAAAATACTTTTCTTCATAGAATGTTGTTTAATAATCGCTGTATAATTGCGTTTTCAGAGTACTTGTACTATACAGCTTGGCACAAGACTCCTAGGATTACTCCATAGAGGGTAGTTGCTTCTCTCGCTGATCCGTCAGGGATCACTATGGGTCAGAGAGCATAGCTACCAAGATGAAGAGGTGTCGTTTGTGCTAGTAAAGCAAAAATGAAAAGAGTGCGAGGGCAGATAATGGGCCATCCTCGATTTTTTCTTTTGTAGTGCGACCAACCTCTTCAATCGCACTGCAAAGGTACAAAAAAATAATTATTCACACTTCATGTTAGCTCTTTAGTGCGGACAGGCGCATAATCGTGTATTTCCTTACTAGAGCTCTAGGTTGAGTAGCTGTAGCGGGTTGAGCTTGGCCAGCAGCATCTGTACGTGCGGGATGGACTTACCGAGCTTCGTCTTGAGGCACTGCAGGATGAAGAGGTCGATCTTGGCCAGTAGCTCCATATTCTTGGCCCCTTCGCCTGCAGGCCTGCTCCAACCGTCCTCGCTGAGGTACGCGTCCAGCATGTAATGCAGCAGGTTCTCTATCTTCCAGTGATCACGAATGGCTCGGAAGACACGCTTGCTATCTTCCACCGAACTAATGCAATAGGAGATCTTTATCGTCTCCTTGCCCGAACGCTTGTCGTAGCGCTTACGGCTAAGCTGGTGGATGCTTTTGATCCCAGCCCAGTCCTTAAAGGCGTAGGAGTCCTCTAGCATTTCGGGGTTTAGGAGAAGGCTCTTCATCTGCCGCGTCTCAATGCGCCCATGCCCTAGGTCTTCCTTCTTGTTGAATGTGAAGCCCTTGTTTGTTCTCGGTAAGCTATCTTCGAGCTCTTGGAGTAGAGTAGGTTGATTGCTATTTACCTGAAGCTGGTAGTGGCTTCCGACCTCAAGGCCTTGCTCTGCGACCTGCCGCTGGCAGCCCAAAGGATCGATGGAAATGAGAGCATCAGCAACATATAGTTCATCCAAAAGCTGACGGATGGAGTCCAGCCCGTTGCGCTTGACGGGCACGGTGCCTACCGAGAGGTCAAGCTGAAGATGAGGGGCATAGGCCGATACGATGTGCGACCCAGTGTCAAGGCTGGGCTTCTTGACGCCACGCATAGTCTTGCCATCGATGCAGATCTGCCGCGTCTCTTCGTTCCACCGAAGTAGGGCAGCGCTCCAGTCCTGATAGGCTCGCTTGAAGCCCTGATGGGGGATGACTTGCAGGGCTCGATTGAGCGTGTCATGTGTGTGGGGGGGGGGGACATGCTCTCGAGCTCCTCCCCGAAGAGCAGCTTGTAGAGCTCCCCGAGACTGGCCTCGTGTGCTTGGGCGTAGTCATGCTTGGTGTAAGAGTCATGCTTGGAGATGCTGGCACAGAAGGCGATGAGAAGAAGGAGAGGTAACGGGTAGCGCTTGTTCTTATCGCTACGGTGGTCGTCGATTAGACTGAGGCTGCTAATGAGGCTAGAGGATTCCATAGCTTAAAAAAGTGAGTGTTGATGGAACAAGCTACGCAAGTTTGCCCGCCGAGCAACATTATGCGTCAGCCCTCGGGGATACAATGCTTCTATCAGCGTCAGCATTATCTCTGGCAATAAGTAGCACGCTTTCGGCTTTGTTGTTTAGCTCAGTGCCAATGTGCCCACGTGCATTGTCGTCTCCCTTGTTGAGATGAAGGACCGTCTGGATATGGATGTTCTGCTCGCCTGTCCATTGCATTAGGTCTCCGACGAGCTTGGTAGCTTCAGTGGAGCGGTTAATGTCATGCATAAGATCACGGATGCCATCAATGATGACGAGCCCTACATCAGGGGTGTGGTAGATGGCGTAGCGAATCGAATGATGGCCCTACGGATCTCGGGCTCAGCGATGGCTCTCAAGTGGCTGAAGTGTAAATGCTGGGGTTCACGGTCAAGAGGAAGTCCAGCCAAGTGTAAGATGCGCTGCATGACGAGCTGGCAATGATAGGGGCTTTGTTCGGTGTCGAAGTAGAGAATGTTGCGCTTGGTCTCAGGAAAGCTCGCTCGATATTCTAGCACCTGGCCATTGATGAGGGCTGCCGCCACCAGCGCACAGACGTTGAAGGTCTTCTTAGCCTTGGCTTTTCCTGTAGAGACGCTGAAGTTGCCGAGCGTACCAATGATTGCATCATCCACACGGAGCACTACGGGAGGGAGGGTGAATTCGTCTGTTACTCGGATGAGCGAGCGTCTCCATACCTCCTCCATATCGGGTGATGGATCGCAGGACTGGGTGAAAGCATTCATCTGCGTCCTCCTGATTTGCGTCCTGCTAGCTCAAGGGCGAGGTCTGCATCAACGATGATCTTTCGTCCGACTTGCGTGATAGCCCGATCGATCTTTCCACTCTGCTTGATGCGATTGGCCGTGGGGAGGCTACACCCAAAAAGTCGGGCAAGCCCAGATAGTCCATAAACGAAGTGTCTTTCTTCTTTGGCGGAAGACATCTCGGATTCTGCTCCCTCTGGTTGCATTACTTTCTGTTGGGTGAGGAAGAGTAGTTCTTCACCCGTCATCTGCCATACGGGCTTCTCGAGGAGTTCGTGTAGTGTCATAGTTGCTTATACGTTGCGGTGTCAATCCAATTGAATGTGTCTTTATGAGTCTTCGAGAGTCTTCAAGCATGGTCTTGAATAGCTCTGACACTGCAAATGTATAGGCGAAATGAGCACGCCCGAATAGCCCAGGAAGGGGGAGGATGTATTAGGAGAATGTGGGAAAATAAGCCGAGCCCTTTGGGCTCCATCAAGAAGCTCCAAGGGCTCGTTTATCGTCTTATAGGCTATCGATATTTCTGGGTGTAGAAAGGGTGTAAGTCGCATAACCTGCTGATTTACACCCTTTATTGCGGAGAGAGAGGGATTCGAACCCCCGGTACCTTGCGGTACAACGGATTTCGAGACCGCCACATTCGACCACTCTGCCATCTCTCCTATGGTCGATCACGAGAAGAGGAGACTCGCTCCATCCTCCTAAGATCGCTGCAAAGATACGCATTCTTCTCGGTTCGCAGAAACGAACTCAAGGAGCTCTGCGGATGTGACCCAGGAGGGACTCAAACCCTCGACCTTCAGAACCGGAATCTGACGCTCTATTCAACTAAGCTACTGAGCCATTTTTTCAGTCAACGCCACCATCAAGAAGGCTCGTAATTCTGCTCTCTTAGTGGCGTAGCCAGCGCAAAGATACGAATTCTTTAGACTCCTTTGTGAGCTGTGAGACGGATGATTTCGTAGCGTAATAAAGCAACTTCCCCCGACGGATCTACGGATCCGTCGGGGGAAGTCGCTTTAGAGGATAGGCAAAAGGCCGAATGAGGGAGGTGAGCTTGCCATAGGCTTTGACTTCTTTCTTTGCGCTATGGCGATGAGACGATGCTCTTAGAGGAAGGTCTTCACTTCGCTCAGGTGCTGGATGACGTAGTTCAAGGGGAGGCTCTCAGGTACTGGGGCGGCGTGGCTATTGTACCAGCAGCGGTCGATACCACTGCGAAGGGCGCCCATCATATCAGCCTGGAGGCTGTCTCCGATGAAGAGCACTTCATTGGGGGCTACGCCGCTTCGTCGCATGGCTTCCTCAAAGAAGGCCTCGGCAGGCTTCTCTGCCCCGATGTCATCTGAGACGAAGAGGTCGGAGAAGTAGTGCAGGATCCCTGCGACCTGCAGACGAGAACGCTGCATCTCGAGGATACCATTGGAGGCGACATAGAGCTTGTAGCGCTCGCTGAGATAGCTGAGTGCTTCAGCGGCTTCTGGCTCCAGGATGGCTTCTTCGTGGAGCTGCTGATGGAAGAACTTCCCGAAGGCATCCGCATCCGCGTCGATGGCGAGTGCTGCTAAGAGACGATGGAAGATTGTGTCGTGGATCTCCTGTACGGTTATCTGTTGGCGCTGCTGCTGCGTCCAGAGTACATCGCCGATCCAATAATAGACTTCGTAGTAGCTCGGCTCGTAGGTAATGCCCATAGCTTCGAAGGTCTTCCGAAAAGCTCTCTCAGCTGAGGGACGGAAGGTCAGAAGCGTATTGTCAATATCGATGAAGAGCGCCTTGTAAGGGCGCTCCATAGCAGTCTTATGCATGTGAGTAAAGGTATATAATATAGGCTGGGGGCTTCGTGGAGGTACTTACTTTCGCTTGTCGTCACGCCGTGAGAGCAGGAGGAGCTTCACGTAGTAGATGACGCGTATGACGATAGCTGCCATCCCGAGGCTCTGAAAGAGTAGGGGATAGGTACTACGACAGGCAAAGAAAGCAACGATAGAGCCGATGGCCAGTACGAAGAACCACAGCTGGAGGATGAAGTCAATGCGATCGCCCTTCTTGGGGCGGGAGGAGCTTGTATTCATATATTATATAAACCGGATGCAACTCATGCGGTTCACTCCTACATATTAATAATAGTAGTAGGAGATAAGAGTGCAGACCCTCCCGCCTCCTTTATCGGGGCGGGAGGGTCTGCAATCTCTAAGAGAGGATGGCGTGCTTCTTAGAAGCGCAGACCGACACCGAAATAGAAGGAAGCGTTCTTGAGGCTTGCTTCACTGGCCTTCTGCTTGTAGATGTTCGTCAGACCAATGTCCGACCCCAGTCGGAAGTACAGGCTACTGAGGTGTACTGCTACTGAAGCATTGATGCCCGTCTCGAAGCGCTTGAGGCCACCATTCTGGAAGTCGAGGAGGACATCCTTAGCGGTAGAGCTGGAGGAGATACCGTAGGAGAACGATGGGCCCCCTTCGAGCGATACAGCTAAGCCCCCGAGGCCTAGGCGTAGACCGAGGTTGACGGGTACGCTCAGATAGTTCAGCGTCGTCGTCTGGTCGCCCAGCTTACTCCCGTTCTGCTGGAAGGCGACACCAGGAGCGATATAGAGCGGGCCAAGGAGACCAACTTCGACAGCCCCAGCGACGCGGAAGCCTGGACGAGTCTTGTAGTCCTTGACAGAGTAGCCATTGGCGTCTTTAGCGATATTCGTGGAGAAGTTCCCTGCGACTTCGAGACGGGGATGGACTCCCTGAGCTTGCACTGCGAAGGTGCTGGCAAGCAGCGCAACGGCTGCGATGATCATCTTCTTCATAATTCGTTCGTGTGTACTAAATATACAGCGGTAGAAAGCCTATCTACCATGATGTATCTATAACGGAGGGAGGGACTATAGATGATATACACGCTTACCAGCGGTTCTTCTTCTTGCCTCCCTTTGAGCTCTTACCTCCCTTGTATTTGTCGAAGGCCCCCTCGCTACTCTTACTCCCCTTGCGGTAGGACTTGCGCTCGGGAGTAAAGTCTTGATTGCGACGACTGCGGCGTTCGTTCTTGCCGTCGCCACTGCCCATGGCATCGGCATAGTCGACTGCGATACGGCGGCCATCGACCTCGTAGCTGCTCATTGAGCGAATGACCTCCTGAGCATCAGCTTCCTCAACTTCGAAGAAGGCAAAGCGTGGGAGTAGGTCGATCTTACCGATCTTCACGCGCCCAGGGACGCACTTGTTGATCAGCTCAATGAGCTTGTTGGGGAACATGCGGTCGAGCTTACCGAAGTTGATGAAGAGGCGCTTCATCCCTTCCTCGGCTACGGCATTGCGCTTGTCACGCTTCTTGCCTTCCTTACCTTCGCCCGAGAGGCGGCCCTTGTCATCGGCCTCCTCGATCGCCTCTTCGCTCTCGTAGTAGTCGAGCAGGCGACGATGCTCGAGGAGCATCAGTCGGCGCACAAGTTCCTCGCGGTCGATCCAGTCGAGCTTGCGGACTAGCTCGGGAAGCACGGTGTCGAGCGTCGTATCCTCGGTAAGCTCGACACGCTCGATGCGGTCTGCTAGATGGAAGAGCTGCTTCTCGCAGATCGCTTGACCTGTGGGGAGGTGCTTACGCTCGATGGTGGCATGCGAGATGCGCTCGATGTCACGCAGGCGACCACGCTCACGGCTGTGACAGATAGCGATGGAGATACCCATCTTCCCTGCACGTGCCGTACGGCCACTGCGGTGGGTATAGCTCTCGATGTCATCAGGTAGGCCGTAGTGGATGACGTGCGTGAGGTCGTTCACGTCCAGCCCGCGAGCTGCCACGTCGGTAGCGACGAGGAGCTGTAGATTGCGGATGCGGAACTTCTGCATCACATAGTCACGCTGTGCCTGCGAGAGCTCGCCATGGAGGGCATCAGCATTGTAGCCATCACGGATGAGCTGGTCGGCGATCTCCTGCGTCTCCTTACGCGTACGGCAGAAGATGATCCCATAGATATCGGGGTAGTAGTCGGCGATGCGCTTCAGGGCAAGATACTTGTGCCGAGCGGAGACGACGTAGTAATAGTGACGGATATTCTTGTTGCCTTCGTTCTTCGTCCCGACGATGATCTCCTTAGGCTCGTGCATGTAGGAGGCAGCGATGGAGCTGATCTCTCGGGGCATCGTAGCGGAGAAGAGCAGGAGGTGGCGCTCCTGAGGCACTTGCGCTAGGATCGTCTGCAGGCTCTCGGAGAAGCCCATGGTGAGCATCTCGTCCGCTTCGTCGAGGACTACGGTCTCGATGGCATCTAGGCTAGCTGCACCTCGCTCCATCAGGTCAATGAGTCGCCCTGGGGTAGCTACGATGACCTCTACCCCACGGCGAAGTGTGCGTATCTGTGCCTCAATGGACGAGCCCCCATAGACGGGCAGGATGCGTACCGAGGGGAGGTGCTTGCTATAAGCCGTGAGGTCGTCAGCGATCTGCAGACAGAGCTCGCGGGTAGGGCAGAGGACGAGGGCACGTGGTGTAGCTACACCATCGTTGGGCTGAGCCTGAAGGCTTCGCTCTACGTTCTGCAGGAGGGGTAGGCCAAAGGCTGCCGTCTTCCCCGTCCCCGTCTGGGCCAGGGCGATGAGGTCAATGGGGGCCCCTAAGAGGTAAGGGATCACAGCCTCTTGCACCGGCATGGGCTGTTCATAGCCAAGCTCACGAACGGCTTGGCAGATAGGGGCACTTACCCCTAATTCTTCGAATGTCATCTAATGTAACTGATAAGTAAGCATCCGTCCGCCCCGTGAGGGGTAGAGGGATCGTGGACGTATGCTCTATGGTGAAGTCCATCAGCCTGACCTCGATGAGTGCATACATAAATCATAAAATAGAGTGCGGGAGGCCCATCGGAATGCGTCCAGCTCTCCCGAGCTGTGCGTGGGCGCCCTGCGGTGGAGACTACTTCTTCTCTGTCTCGGGAGAGACGAGCTCGCGGCTCTTGTCCCCGAGGTAGCCACCATGGTGGCGTAGTGAGTAGTCGTGGTAGGTGAAGCCGATGCGCTGCATTACACTCACTACCAAGAGGTCACCGAGCACCGTCATCACGGTCGTACTCGTCGTAGGCGTCAGCCCCAGAGGGCATACCTCTGCAGGGTTGCCCGTGGAGAGGGTGACATCGACGAGCTGAGAGAGTGGACTCTCGCTATTACCCGTGATGAGGATGAAGGGTAGGCGGGGATACATGCGCCGTGTGAGGGCGACAAGCTCCAGTACCTCGCGTGTCTTGCCTGAGTTGCTGATCAAGAGCATCACATCGCTCTCGCAGACCATCCCGAGGTCACCATGCTGTGCTTCGCTCGGATGGAGGAAGTAAGCGGGCGTCCCCGTAGAGCTGAAGGTCGTCGCGATGTTGTGAGCGATCTGTCCAGCCTTCCCCATACCTGAGGTGATGAGGCGACCACCACCCTGATGCACGTGCTCCAGGATCAGGCGGATAGCTGCTTCGTAGTCATTGTCTTGTGGAATGGTACGCAGCGCTTCGATCTCAGCGCTGAGGATCTCAGGGATAGTATATTGCTTAGACATGTCGCTCGTGGCAAAACTTTTTCTCTTCCACAAAGATACGTCTTTCCCCTGAGAGAGGAGCTGTCCTCTACGGCTTTCGGATAATGGGTATTCCTATCGTTCGGTGTTAGACCGATGCAATTTTCTGTAAGAAGAGGCTATCCTACAGTGTTTTATGAATGAATGTTGCACTGCAGTACTACTTAGTGGTGGTTCGTTCCTGCGAAGGAAAAGCTGGAGACAGTCATGGAAAGCCTTCCTACGAGTACGAGTAGAAGTAGCGGACGAATGGCTGATAAGCTTCGTCTACGTACGTGGTCCTTAGATCCACGTATGTGGACTTTAAGATTTTCGTACCTGGTCTTTACGACTACGTGCATGGATGAGGAAGCACCACTACGGAAAGCAGCTTTTTCCTTCACAAGAATGCTGCTTGCTTTAATGGTATTTAACGTGCTGTGTCTATAATTTAATAGTTGCTGTCTATTGGAGTATGTTTCTGGATCATAGTGTCTTTGCACACAAATTGGTTTTTTGTGCTTTGAGTCTTTGGGCTTGAAAAACTGCTACCACTCTATGTCCGCATGGGACTGTAAGTGGCGCTGGGTATGAATTGAGTACCAGTCTCCACTCCCACAACTCAGTACTATACTATGTGTGAATTAGAATCAAATTTATCCCTGATTGTGTCTTGAAAAAAGTTCTCTTATTTGCTGGTCTCTTCGGCACTCTCCTCGCTTCTTGTAGCCAGGATGATAGCGATCAACTGGCTCAAGTAACTCTCTCTTCTATTGGATCCATGGTGCAGGTTCTACACCAAGTTGGCTCTACTTCTATGGTGAGAGTATCTCCAGTAATCGTGGTCCGTAGGGCGCTGACTCTGTCGCTAATGCAAAGGGTGAAGCTTACTCCGCCGCAGACCAAAGTAAGCTGAAGGCTTATATCCGCCCCTTCTCTAAGAAGCCTATCCAGTGATCTTGCGTAGGCTGATATACTTCCCTGGCTCCCTATCCAACACGAGGATAGGGAGCCAGTTTGCTTTAGGGTGGTGGCGAGCGCGAGAGGCAGAGAGCAGGTAGTTTTCCGTATCTTTGACCCAAACTATGGGACGAATACTCGCTATCGACTACGGACAGAAGCGCTGCGGTGTCGCAGTCACTGATCCTCTCCAGATCACCCCGGGGGGGCTCGGGACACACCCGACGCATCAGCTCCTCGCCTTCGTCACAGACTACGTACAGCGTGAGTCTGTGGAGCGTATCATCATCGGCTATCCCCGACAGATGAATAATGAGGAGTCTGCCTCGATGAAGTATATCCGCCCCTTTGTAGAGAAGCTCCGTAAGGCCTTGCCCTCTGTCCCTATTGAGTATCAAGATGAGCGCTTCACCTCGACTCTGGCACAGCGTGCTATACGTGAAGCGGGGATTGGCAAGAAGCGCCGTGAGCAGGATAAAGGGCTCGTCGACGAGGTCAGCGCTGTCATTATCCTGCAAAGCTACCTTGAGAGCCGTGATGGTCTCGGGGCAATTCACCTACCATTCAAATAGTATCACCTAATCATCCCTACGATGAAGCTACCTATATATATATATGGACACCCCGTCCTGCGTGAGGTCGGGCAAGATATTACCGCCGACTACGAAGGCCTGAGCACCCTCATTGAAGATATGTGGGAGACCATGTATTTCTCTGATGGCATTGGCTTAGCCGCCCCTCAGATCGGTCGTGCTATCCGCCTCTTCGTCATCGATGCCGATCCTATGGCAGAGACCTTCCCCGAGTGCAAGGGGCTCAAGCAGACCTTCATCAATGCTCGCATCGTCGAGAGTAGTGAAGAGACCCTCGCCGAGAATGAGGGTTGCCTCAGCATCCCTGGTATCAATGAGAAGGTCACGCGCCCAGCGACGATCACTATCGAGTATCTGGATGCACACTTCCTGCCCCATCGTGAGACGTACACGGGCTTTGCCGCTCGTGTGATCCAGCACGAGTATGACCACATCGAGGGCGTCCTCTTCATTGATAAGATCGCGACCATCCGCAAGCAGCTCATCAAGGGCAAGCTTGCTAATATGCAGAAGGGCAAGGTGTCGGCACACTATCGTGTCGTCACCGCTCCACAGAAGCGTAAGTAATCCTTGGGCTGTGGGCTCCTCGTGCCTCAGCCTTCACTCCCACACTACGAGATAGCCGATATATGAAGAAGTACACACTTGCGGCCCTTGCCCTCCTCCTATCTGCCTCTACGCTCCGTGCACAGATCGATGTCGAGCAGGCGCTTTCGATCGGACGCAATGCGATCTACTTCAATGACTATATCGTCTCGATGGGGTATTTCAACCAGATCATCGGCTTGCGCCCCTGGATGGCTGAGCCCTACTTCTATAGGGCTGTGGCGAAGATCAACCTTGATGACTATGCCGGTGCTGAGGCTGATGCTTCGCTGGCTCTTGAGCGTAACCCGATCTTTCCTCGTGCCTACCTTCTACGTGGGATCGCTCGCTTCTCGCAGAAGGAGTATACTCCAGCAGTCGAGGACTTCCGTCGAGGACTCGAGCTCTCCCCGCGAGATGTGGGACTTCAGTACAACTTGTCCATAGCCCTACTGCAGGATAAGCGGTATGCGGCGGCAGATAGTGCTGCCCAGCGTCTGCTGGAGATCGATCCGAAGAACAAGGATGCTTATCGCATCTTAGCACAGTCAGCCCTGGAGCGAAAGGATACAGTTAGCGCTACACGGCAGGTGGACTACCTGCTGGCGAAGGACTCGACCTACCTACCAGCTCACCTCCTCCGTGCCCAGATAGCAGCCGAGCGCAAGGATTATAAGACGAGTATTCGTGCGCTTGATCGCGTGTTAGCTCAGGATGCAGGTGATGCCAACCTCTATGTCAATAGAGCGATCATGCGCTATCACCTCAATGACCTGCGAGGTGCCATGAGTGACTACTCTGAGGGACTACGCCTCGAGCCGAATGACCGTGCTGCTCTCAACAATCGTGCGCTACTGCGTACGCAGGTAGGGGAGTATAGCTTGGCTATTCAGGACTGGGATAAGCTCCTACAGCTTGAGCCAGACCACTACATCGCGCGCTACAACCGTGCACTCCTACATCTTCGCTTAGGGAATCTTCGCTCTTCCTTAGAGGATCTCAATATCGTCCTCAAGCGCTATCCTATCTTTGCTGAAGGCTTCATGGCGCGTGCGGAGGTCCGCCGTAAGATGGGTGATGTCAAGGGAGCTACACGCGACGAACTTCATCTCTTTGACCTGCAGAATAGCAAGAGCTATCGCAATCGTGCCGCCTCCGCTTCTCGTCCCGCTAAGGATGGCAAGGAGACGCGTAGCCGAGAGGATAAAGCGATCGAGAAGTACAATATGCTCGTCGAGACAGCTCCAGAGCCCGTCAAGGACAAGCCCAGATATACCAGCCAGATCCGAGGCCGTATCCAGGATCAGGAGACGCAGATGACGCCTCGTCGTGATCTGACTCTCTCATACTTCACTGAGATAGATAAGGATGGGAACCAGGGCCAGGTCTACTTTGCTCCGCTCTTGGATCGCCTCAATACACAGCGTCTGCATCAGGATAAGCGTGCACTCCGTCTTGTGCTCCGTGAGCAGGGGAGTAGTCTGAGTATGGCAGAGGTGGATGAGGTGCAGAAGCATCTCAGCCAGCTGAATGCTCAGGCCGAGAAGACTGCGCAGCTCTCCTTCCTTAAGGGTATTGACCATCTCCTCCTGCAGGATCTCGGTGCTGCGATATCAGCTCTTACCGAAGCTATAGAGAGTGACCCATCATTTACTTTAGCCTACTATGCTCGCTCCATCGCGTCACTTCGTCGGAGTGAGGCTGAGCGTGGACGCCCTGTCGAGCAGTCTACTCCTTCTGCACCTCAAGTAAGAGCTGCTGCTACGGGGGCTAAGGCTACGGCACCAGCAGAGCTCCCCCTCCCCGCACCTACCCCAACGAGAGTCGTCGAATACTCCCCCTTGACTGACCTTAATCAGGTCATCACTCAGGCTCCGACATTCGCCTTTGCCTACTATAATCGGGCGAACCTATATGCTAAGACGGGGGATGTAGAGCGAGCAAAGCAAGACTATACCAAGGCGATTGAGCTCAACCCGCTCTTTGCTGAAAGCTACTTCAATCGCGGCCTTCTCTACTATTCCGAAGGGAAGGTCAAGGAAGGTACTCGCGACCTAAGTCGTGCTGGTGAGTTGGGGCTCTACAAGGCCTACAGCCTCATCAAGCGAATGAATAAATAGGGTAGTACGAGGAAAGAGCTAACTTTGTGCATTAACATATCAGAAATATAAGCCAATGAAGATCGTCTACTGTATCTCTGCGATGTTTAAGTCCGGAGGGATCGAGCGAGTCATCGCCAATAAGGTGAACTACCTTGTGAACCATGGCTATGAAGCTTGTATCATCACTACGGATCAGGCTGGTCGTCCTGACTTTTTCCCTATTGATGAGCGTGTAGAGCGAGTTGATCTAGGGCTGAATTACGATCAGTTTGATGAACTCTCCCCTTGGAAGCGCTACTGGAAGACGTATCAGTTACGCTCCCAGCATAAGGCTCGCTTGGAGGCTGAGCTCAAGCGATTGCATGCTGATATCACCGTCTCTGTCTGGCGTCAGGAAGCTAACTTCCTCCCCGACCTGAAGGATGGTAGTCGAAAGATCCTTGAGTTACATTCAGCCAAGGCTACAGCAGTGCTTATGCATCCTGCGGGGAGTAAGTTGAGGCGCTTCATTGGGCGGCTTCGTGTAGCCCAGCAGGAGCGCGTCGCTGCTCGCTATGATCGCTTCGTTATCCTTACTCATGAAGAAAAGCCTCTTTGGAAGGGCTTTTCTAACCTGAGTGTTATTCCCAATGCCCTTCCTTTCTCTCCCCAAAAGCGAGCCGATGTGTCAGCTAAGCATCTCATCGCTGTGGGGCGTATGGAGTATCAGAAGAATTTTCCTGAGCTCCTTCAGATCTGGTCACGTGTCGCACCTGACTTCCCCGAATGGCAACTGCATCTATATGGTAGTGGCTGGATGCTTGATGGCTTGAAGCGTCAGGCAAAAGAGTTGGGGATTGCCACTCAAGTCTCCTTTGAGGGAGCTGTGAGCGATATGGAGACGGCTTATGCCTCCTCCTCGGTCTATCTGATGACCTCACATTATGAAGGACTCCCTATGGTCCTCCTCGAAGCTCAGTCAGTTGGTCTGCCCGCGGTCTCCTATATGTGCCCTAGTGGGCCTTGCGATATAATCACTGATGGTAAGGATGGTTTCTTGGTTCCCCTCTATGATCAGGAGACTTTTGCAGAGCGTCTTCGAACGCTAATGCGTGATGAAGAGCTCCGTCGTCATATGGGACAAGCAGCAGAAGTAGCCTCGCACCGCTATGACCTTGATGTTATCATGCCCCAGTGGCTATCGCTATTTAATGAACTCGTAAAGTAACCCCTCTTATGAAAATTGCCTACGTTTTAAATAATACTTGGTACGCTGGAGGCCAGACTCGCGTGCTGATAAATAAGATGAACTACTGGGTTAAGCACGGGCATGACGTGTATATTTTAACTGCGGATCAAGACGGGAATCCATCTTACTATGAGATGGATCCGAGGGTAAAGACGGTGGACTATGCCATTGGGTACATTGGAGCAGACCAGCTTGGCATACTACAGAAGGCGATGAAGTTGCCTGGCTTCCTCATTCGTCATTATGTCCGGATGAAGCGAACTCTGATGGAGATTCGTCCTGATATAGTGGTCTCTATGTATGGTAAGGAGATCTTCTTCTTACCCTTTATCAAGGATGGAAGTGCTAAGGTCTTGGAGGCACATGGTGCCCGCTATACTTGGACCTTCTCCAGAAAGGGGCTCTTAGGTAAACTCCAGAATTGGCTCGATATTAAGCTGGTTCGACGCTTTGATCAGTTCGTAGTCTTGACCCAGGAGGATATACCGAACTGGGACGTCCCCAATACGATCTGCATACCTAATGGGAATACATTCGCTCCAGTTGAGAGTGCCACTCTTGATGTAAAGAAGGTGATTTCCTCTGGACGCCATGGTGTACAGAAGAATTTTGAAAACTTAGTTGAGGCTTGGGCAATCGTACATGCAGCTTGTCCCGACTGGCGCTTGAAGATCTGTGGCCAGGGACTGGAGAAGCTTGATCCTATCATTGATAAGCTCCAGCTGAGAGATAGTATTGACCGCTTAGAGTCTTCTGATATGCAGAAGGAGTATATGGACTCATCTATCTCGGTTGTGAGTTCTCGCCATGAGGGCTTTTCAATGGCTCTTGCAGAAGCGAATGCTTGTGGTGTGCCGAACGTCTCTTACGCTTGCCCTTGTGGGCCCCGTGATATCATTATCAATGGCGAAACTGGTATCCTTGTAGAGGAGCTTGAGGATTATCATAAGCTGGCGGAGGGGATCATCCGTCTGATTCAAGGTGATGAGTTGCGCAAGAAGATGGGGAAAAGAGCGAAAGAACTCTCCGTACGCTTCTCGGAAGAGTCCGTCATGCAGCGCTGGACGAAGCTATTCACCGAGCTCATCACTAAGAAGAAAAAGCATTAGCCTCCACGATGCCTAAGCTCATACTCGTACCGACTCCGATCGGAAACCTTGAGGATATCACCCTGCGGGCTCTCAATGTACTAAAGAGAGTCTCGCTCATATTGGCCGAAGACACTCGTACCTCAGGGCTACTCCTACAGCACTATGAGATTAAGTGTCCGATGCAGAGCTACCATAAGTACAATGAGCATCAGGCTCTCGAACGCCTGTGTGAACGTATTGAGCAAGAGGGTGAGGTGGCTTTGATCACAGATGCTGGTACACCAGCTATTTCGGATCCGGGGTATCTCTTGGTGCATGCTTGTATTGAGCGAGGGATCGAGGTGGAATGCCTTCCTGGCGCAACCGCCTTCGTCCCTGCTTTGGTCGTCTCGGGCCTACCTTCTGATCGCTTCGTTTTTGAGGGGTTCCTCCCTGTGAAGAAGGGTAGGCAGACGAAACTGCAGACCATAGCATCTTCAGACTATACAACCATACTGTACGAATCTCCACATAGAATCGTTAAGACATTAGAGCAACTCTCCGAACACATGGGAGCAGAGACAAAGGTCGCTGCAGTCCGAGAGATCTCTAAACTCTATGAGGAAGTGGTTCGTGGAAGCCTCGCGGAGGTCATCCAGCACTTCACGGAGCATGAGCCCCGAGGAGAGTTCGTTCTCATAGTGGGTAAAAGCACTGTAAGTGATAAGAAACAAAATATAATAGATCCCATCCACAGCTCGTCCGACGAAGAGGATCGACGCAAGATGAAGCGATCGAAGAAGTGGAATAAGTAAATCGAATAAACGTATGACAAAGAGACTTGTCTTGGGTGCAGCGATGCTGCTTACTCTCGCTTCCTGCGGGAAGAACTCTGGCGAATATCAGACGCTCAAGCAGCAGTATGATTCACTCGCCCTGATCAACCAGAACTATGAGGCCGAACTCCATGAAACAGACTCCCTCGTAGCCAGTGTCCTGACGAACTTCCAGGAGATCTCCTCCGTCGAAGGGATGATCAATGTCAATCCTCGTAGTGGCGACCTCCAGCGCTCTGAGCGTGATCGTATCAAGGATAACATGCTCCTGATCAACGATAAGCTCCGTGCCAGCAGTGAAGCTCTTGACCAGCTGACTAAGAAGCTGGAGTCAAGTGGTAAGGAAAACAAGCGTCTGCACGGCACGATCGCTGCTCTGCGTAAGGAGCTCGAAAACCAGAAGCAGCGTGTCCTCGCTCTCTCCGAAGAGCTCGAGCGTAAGAACCTCGCTATCGGCGTACTGGACTCTATGCTTACCCAGCGTAATGGGGACGTTGATCGTCTGAATGTCGCTACGGCACAGCAGGCCGAAGCTCTGGCTGCTCAGGAGAAGGAACTGAACACCGTCCGCTACTGCGTCGGCACCAGCTCTGACCTCAAGGAGATGAACCTCATCAAGAGCGGTCGCGTCGTCACGGAGAACGCTAACATGAGCTACTTCACGAAGACGGACCTCCGCGAGCTCTCGCAGATCCCCCTCTTCAGCCGTAAGGCTCGCCTCTTGACAGTGCATCCTGCTTCTTCTTATGAGCTCGTTCCAGGCTCTGATAAGCAGCTTGTCCTCTACATCAAGAATGCTCAGGCCTTCTGGAGTAACTCAAAGATCCTCGTTGTCCAAGTAGACTAAGCTAGTCCCTGAGGCATGAGCATCTAATCTCACTCACGAAGACGAGTCTATAGCACTGCCCACATCGTGGGGCATAGCTGTAGGCTCGTCTTCTTCTTTATTGGTATTTCCTAAGTAGACTGCTGATGGGTTATACGACTACGCCTGCTCTTGTGCTCCATCGTACTCGCTATAGTGACCGCTATAGCATCGTACACCTCTATAGTCGGGAGATAGGCTACGTTGGTACGCTTGTCCCCGAGACCTCCAGCCGAAAGAACGCTGTGCGGGAGCACTTGCGCCCTTTGGCAGAAGTGGAGATCACGCTGTCGCTTAGTCCTCAGCGTGATTTGGCACGTATTCAGGAGGTGCATAGCTTGCATCCTCGACACGCAGTCCATACGGATCCTGCTAAGGGAGCTCAGGCGATTTTCCTGAGTGAGTTCCTCTATCGTATCTTGTCGACGACGCAGACACCCGATGAGGAGCTCTATGACTATATCTCCTCATCGCTTGTCCTATGGGAAGGGCTTAGTCGCGGTGTTGCGAATTTCCACCTCTGCTTCCTACTGACACTCCTCCCTTACTTCGGTATCGCTCCAGATCTTCCCGATGATGAGGCTCGAGGATGTGGATATTGCTTCAGCCTGCAAGAGCAGTGCTACCTGCCACATCGAGAGGCTTATTGCTTGTCACCAGAGGAGACACAGCATCTGCCGCTTTTCCTTCGCATGAGCTATTACACAATGCACGGCTTTGCCTATAGCCGGCAGCAGCGCGGGGTGATTCTCGATTACCTCCTTGACTATTACCGCCTACACTTACACTCTTTCCCTCAGCTCAAGTGCCTCCCTATTCTGCGCCAACTTGGGCAGTCTGCAGAGAGAGAAACTAGGTAAATTGCCAAGATCAGAGCACGATATGGCAACTAATCATGGGATATTTACTACATTTGTATCATAAAGTGTGCAATTAGTGGCGCACCGACCCACCCTTGTATGAAGAAACTGAATGAGCTGGATCTGAAGATCCTTAGACGACTGACTACGAATGCTCGCGTCCCCTTGCGTGACGTAGCTGAAGGAGAGAATAGCTCGCGCTCCTCCGTCAATCAGCGTCTTACCCGTATGATTGAGAATGGGGTCCTGACCTCACTAAAGTATCATGTGAACCCCAAGAAGATAGGCTACAACACGTGTACCTACGTTGGGGTGCGACTGGAGCGAGGCTCTCTCTACAAAGAGGTCGCCGAGCGAATGCGTGAGATCCCTGAGATCGTCGAGTGTCACTTCACTACGGGACCCTATACGATGCTCATCAAGCTCTATGCGATTGATAATAATGACCTCATGCGCATCCTCAATGGGATTATTCAGAGCATCCCAGGGGTCGTCGCTACCGAGACCTTGATCTCGCTGGATGTAAGCTTTGAGCGTAGCATCCATATCCCAGATCATATCCCCCAATAGGCGGTCTCCGTGCAGCAAGCCACGACTGTCCGTTCATTTAGTCTGACCGAGCTCTTGGGTTCGGTCAGACGCTGTTTAGAGCACTCCTTCCCCGACCGCTATTGGGTGCGGGCAGAGGTGAGTGATCTGCGTCGTGCTGGTGGCCAAGGCCATGGCTACTTGGAGCTCTTGGAGAAGGGTGAGGAAGGGGATGTCGTGGCGAAGGTGCGTGCTACTATTTGGTCATCGGCCTATACGCTGATCGAGCAGCGCTTCGAGAGAAGCGGTGTGGGAAAGCTCTCTTCGGGGATGAGTATCTTGGCTCTTGTCGGGATTGCTTTCCATCCGCAGTATGGACTGAGCTTGAATATCATCGATATTGACCCCAATTATTCTCTCGGTGAGATCGCTCGTCTGCGCTTGGAGACTATACAGCGTCTCAAGCGCAATGGGCTCTTCACGATGAATAAAGAGCTTGATCTTCCCTTCCCCCTGCAGCGTATCGCTATCATCTCGTCTCCCACGGCAGCAGGCTATGGGGACTTCATGCGTCAGCTCCATGAGAATCCCTATGGAGTAGTGCTCTATACGGCGCTCTTCGCGGCGCAGATGCAGGGGAATGATACGACTGCATCTATACTCGCTGCACTGGGGCGTATCGCCGAGGTGGAGGAGCACTTTGATGCCGTGGTAATTATCCGTGGTGGAGGCGCCGTGAGTGAGCTAAGAGCTTTCGATGACTATACCTTGTGTGAGGCTGCCGCACAATTCCCCTTACCTATCATTGCAGGCATCGGGCACGAGCGTGATGTCTCGGTGCTTGACTTGATTGCCCATACTACGCTGAAGACCCCGACGGCAGTAGCTGCCTTCTTAGTCGAGGGCCTGGCAAGTGAACTGGCGGAGCTGCGGGAGCAGCTGCGCCGACTTCCCTCTTTGCTACAAGCCCTATCCATGGGGCGAAGTAATTGGCTCCATACGCAGGTCTCACGCCTGCCGCTCTTGGTACGTGGTCGCTTGGAGCAGGCTGAGCGTAAGCTTCTCACACAGCACTCACAGATCGCTCTCTCAGCTCGTCATTATCTCCAGCAGTCTGAGCATCGTCTTGAGCTGGCACTCCGTCGCCTCCCGACAGCTGCATCCTATGCTTTGCGTCAGTATCGTCAGGCGCTTCGTGAGCGACTCTCTCCCCTGCCACTACATGTGTCGCGCTTGAGAGAGCGTATGGAGGCTGATCTCCTACGTCAGGAGCAAGCGATTCGCTTGGCACATCCCGATCAGATCCTGCGTCGAGGCTTTAGCCTGGTCTCTTTTGGCGGGCGTATCGTCACACGTAGTAGCCAGATCCCTGCGGGAGCAGAGATCTCGGTGCGCTTTGCTGATGGCGAAGTGGAGGCTGTGACGAAGAAGGAAAAGCCTTAGTTCCTCAGCTCGGGGAACTGAAAGATAGGTAGCCCAGCACGTACCCATAGGCGGGCGATCCTATCATAGAGTGGCGAGATGACCCAGCGCCACAGCAGCAGGCGGAGCTTATCAATGAGGATGCTCCCCACAAAGACCAGCAACATAAATCCCACCACTGATACGATGAAAAGTCCCGTCGGGTACTGCTCGCTCAGCTCCCGCACAAATCCCGTATATCGCCCGATGAGCCGTGCATTGCAGTGGATGAGGTAGACGGCGAGAGTCGATGAGCCTATCCAGTTTACTGCGGCACTCTGTAGCTTGATCCGAGAGAAGGCGAGGAAGAGCAGTACGGCAGCGAGGATGTTGATCGGGGAGACGTAGCTCATGAACTTATAGGCAAGTGGGCTTGCTACGATTGACTGTCCCGTCCCATAGGCAAAGAGGAAGAGTGCGAGAGATTGCACAAAGGTTAGTCCCAAGTAGCCAAGGAGGAAGCTCCGTCCGTTCCAGCGCTCAAGGCGCTTGGGGTAGAGGTGTAGATAGCGTCCGATGAGGTAGATGCCAGCGAAGGCGAAGAGTGAATAGCCATCCTTGACCTCCAGCTGATCATTTATGAAGCCTAAGACGAACTCCACTAAGAAGAAGAGGGCGAGGTAGCGTCTTAGCTCCTCTTCGCTCGTTCGCTGAGTGAGAGCATTGAGGAGTGGGGAGAAGATCATGAGGCTCAGGTAAGTCGGGAGGAACCACTCTGCCTTTCGATTTAGGGGCATGAGGCTCCCCACGAATTCCGATAGGCTGAATGGCTCAAGTCCGAGGAGTACGAGGGTGCTGTACACTCCGACGGTATAGAAGAAGGCTTGGAAGAGCAGGCTCACGATCCCCTTGACGCGCGCCTTGATCCCGAAGTATCCCGAGATGAGTACGAAGACATTGACTCCGACGATGGCAAGTGCTTCGCTCCATACTTGGCCCAGAGATGTGAGTGGCTGCGCATGGATCGCTTCATTGGTTGGGAAGCGGAAAGCGAGGAAGTTGGCATGCAGCACAAGGATGAGCAGCATAGCCAAGATGCGGAGTAGCTCGAAGTTGGAGGCTCGAGCTGTGTCAGAGGTTGGGGTACCCACGGGGATAAGAGCTATAGGGATGAAAGAAAGCTATCCCTCCGTCGGGGCGAAGGGATAGCTTGAGGGTATGAGTAGGGGAGTGGTGCTCCCCATCTAGCATTAGTAGGTGAGCTCAACGAGCAATTCTTCACCGGATTCATCAAAGAGGAGCTTCCCTTCCTTCGCGAGCCAACCGATGGCTGCAAAGAGCTCCTTGTCAGAGCGGAGCTTGGTTGCTTTACGAAGAGCCTTAATGTCCATCTTGCCCAGGCTGTTAAGGGCATTCCATACGAGGCCAGCATTGGTGCCGATACGTTCGATCATATGCGTTCGAATAGATTAATTGTTAGACCCATAGTGCCACCAGCTCTGTAATAGCACTGGCTTTGCGGTAAAATTACCAACTCTTTTCTGATAAAGCAAACGGCCTACACGAGTGTAGACCGCTGAAGTGGATAGCCCGGGTACATAGGCTCCCTGTACCGTGCTGTATGGGGGCGCTTATTGGTAGATAGCGCGTGATAATGCAAAGTGATATAGGAGGGAAGATGTGAACCTATATTGGTCGACAGGCTGACCTATATGAGTACGTGTGTAGAGCTATATAGGATGGTGAAGAAAGCTATATAGCTTTCTCTTGATTCCTATATAGCTTTGTGAAGTGACCTCTATTAGGTTGTTACTCCGCGTAGGGATAAAAGTTATGGACGAGTGGCTGATAAGCTTGATCTACGTACGTGGCTCTAATATCTACGTACTTGGATATTTGGACTGACGTACCTGGTCTTTAAGACTACGTACATAGATGCGGAAAACCACTACGTGAAGGTGCTTTTTCCTTCACGAGAATGGCACTTTTTCCACCGCTGGATAAGGGGAATACGTACGATAAGGCGAAGGGCTTGCGTATCTCTTCGGAGTGGTATATCTAAGAGCTGAGCGTGCGATGCTTTAGCACTCTAAATAGAGGACAGGACTCGCGGCAACAGTCTCATATAGGTCGGCGGGCTGACCTATATGGGGGCTATTGCTTCTGTCTGTCGGAGGCTAGAGGAAGACCTCACCGCGGCGCTGCTTGGGGGTAATCGTAGGCTGATTGATATCGTCGTCGCTACGCTTACCGATCGCGATAGCGAGGACGGGGCTATACTTGTCGTGATGGAGTATCTGGTCGTAGGCCTCGAGGTCGATGCCCTCCATGGGAGTGCTGTCCAGCTCCATGCTCGCAAGCCCCGTCAAGGCGATCCCGAGAGCGATATAGGCTTGACTACGCATCCAGCCCAGGACGGAGGCCTCGCCCTGAGAAGCGATCTTATTGTGATAGAACTCCTGCGCCCCTTCGCTGAGCGTGGCGATACGCTCTGCTTCGAAGGTCGCTACGTCACGATAGTTATAGATGATGAGGAGATGACTGGCTTGCTCGATACGCTCTTTGTTGGAGTATGAGTGCTGGGCAAGCAGGCTCTTTGTCTCACGATCGCCGATGAGCTCGAAGGCCCAGGGCTGGCTATTTATGGAGCTGGGACAGAGGCGGAGCATCTCCTTGATGTCCTCCAGCTGCTTGTCGCTGAGATGGAAGGTGCTGTCGTAGGTCTTGGTCGTGTAGCGGGAGCGAAGGATATCGAGTATTTCCATTCTACATATGATACTTATTGAGTTGTAGGCAGTAGGGCACGACTCTCAAGTCGATGACTATGCTTTTATCTATCAACCTCGGCCTGTGAAAGAATGTTGAGAAGGCTTGGATTACCATTCTGCTATCTTCTCTACAGTGGGAGGTGGTGATAGGACTAGCTACAATAGGCGAGAACCTTGGGTGTAACAGTCTAGTCCTGTCGTAGAAATGCCTTATCTTTGCGTAGATTAGTAAAGAAGTAAATATCAGAATCAGCATATAGCAGAATGAATATCTTAGAGCTGAGCGAACAGGAGATCTTCCGTCGCCGTAGTCTTGAGGAGCTTCGCGCCCTCGGTATCAACCCTTATCCAGCAGACGAATATGTCGTCACGGGGTATGCCCGTGAGATCCTCGATACCTTCCAGGATGATGCACCTCGTCGTGAGGTACGTGTCGCTGGCCGTGTCATGGGCCGTCGTATCATGGGTAAGGCTTCCTTCCTCGAGCTCCAGGACTCTACTGGCCGTATCCAGATCTACATCACGCGTGATGAGATCTGCCCAGGCGAAGACAAGACTCTATACAATAATGTAGTGAAGAAGCTCATGGATATCGGCGACTTCATCGGTGTCGAGGGTGAAGTCTTTCGCACACAGATGGGGGAGATCTCGGTACATGCCTCTTCGCTGACCTTCCTCTCGAAGGCACTGCGTCCCCTGCCCGTGGTCAAGGAGAAGGATGGTCAGACCTTCGACAGCTTCACTGATCCTGAGCTCCGCTTCCGCCAGCGCTATGTTGACCTCGTTGTCAATAGCCATGTCAAGGATATCTTCCTCAAGCGTACGAAGATCTTCAATGCGATGCGCCAGTTCTTCAACGAGCGTGGCTACATCGAGGTCGATACGCCCGTACTGCAGCCTATCCCTGGCGGTGCTGCTGCGCGCCCCTTCATCACGCATCACAACGCGCTGGATATCCCGCTCTATCTGCGTATCGCCAACGAGCTTTATCTGAAGCGCCTCATCGTCGGAGGCTTCGAGGGTGTGTATGAGTTCAGCCGTAACTTCCGCAACGAAGGTATGGACCGCACGCACAACCCCGAGTTCACCGCTATGGAGATCTACGTCTCCTACAAGGACTACAACTGGATGATGGAGTTCACCGAGCGTATGCTGGAGTTCATCTGCCTCGAGGTCTTAGGCACGACAAAGGTCAGAGTAGGGGATCGCGAAATTGACTTCAAGGCTCCCTTCAAGCGTATCACTATGCTTGATGCCATCCAGGAGCATACGGGTATCGATATCAGTCAGATGGGCGAGGACGAGCTTCGCGCTACCTGCAAGAAGCTCGGTGTTGAGGTCGACGAATCCATGGGGGTCGGTAAGATGATCGATGAGATCTTCGGCGAGAAGTGCGAAGGCAGCTATATCCAGCCTACCTTCATCACCGACTATCCCAAGGAAATGTCGCCCCTGACGAAGGAGCACCGCTCTAATCCCCGCCTCACCGAGCGCTTCGAGCTGATGGTCAATGGTAAGGAGCTGGCCAATGCCTACTCCGAGCTCAATGACCCCATCGATCAGCGTGAGCGCTTCGAGGAGCAGCTCCGTCTCTCAGAGAAGGGGGACGATGAAGCGATGTTCATCGATGCCGACTTCCTTCGTGCCCTCGAGTATGGTATGCCCCCGACGAGTGGTATGGGTATCGGTATGGACCGCCTTGTGATGCTCCTGACTGGTCAGGAAAGCATTCAGGAAGTACTCTTCTTCCCTCAGATGCGTCCCGAGAAGGTAGCTCCTCGCGATAAGAAGGAGGTCTTCGTAGCTGCTGGTATCCCCGAAGCATGGGTACCCGTCCTGCACAAGGCTGGCTATCTGACACTGGAGTCGGTACGCGCCGAAGAGAAGCCCGGTCGTCTGCTGCAGCAGCTCCAGGATATCAAGAAGAAGTATCAGCTGGATCTGGAGCCTCTGACGCTCGAAATCGTCACAGCTTGGACCACCATCGGGGGAGCTCAGTAAGCGCACCCCGCACTCTCTCACGAGCCACTCCCCTTCATCGGGGAGTCGGCTAAGTAAGTACACGTATCATGCCCGAACAGACTTCCAGCTTCCCCGGTAGAGTAGGTATCCTCGGTGGCGGTAGCTGGGCTACAGCCTTGGCGAAGATCGTCCTCTCACGGCAAC
This sequence comes from Porphyromonas sp. KLE 1280, assembly GCF_000700805.1. Taxonomy (NCBI): domain Bacteria; kingdom Pseudomonadati; phylum Bacteroidota; class Bacteroidia; order Bacteroidales; family Porphyromonadaceae; genus Porphyromonas; species Porphyromonas sp. KLE 1280. The sequence goes on along the minus strand of NZ_KL362962.1, from coordinate 683,150 downwards.
CCAAACTTAACTGGCTGCTGCGCACTTCGACACACGTCAAGGACTTCAAGCGCCTGCGCCACAATCCTGGTTACCTGACGTCGGTTACCTTCGATACGGATCGTATCACCTTCTTCACTGACTCGGATGTCAATGACTTCTTCCGAGCCTGTGATACCGTCATCCTGGCTACCCCTTCCCCCTACATACGCTATTACCTCAAGCGTGTGCGTAACTCGGTCATCCGCAATAAGCTCGTCATCAATGCGATCAAGGGGATGGTGCCCGAGGAGAACGTCCTCATCTCGGACTATCTACAGGAGTATAAGGAGCTGCGTCCTGGTCAGATCGGGGTTATCGCAGGCCCTTGTCACGCCGAAGAGATCGCCAAGGACCGCATGTCCTACCTGACGGTCGGCTGCTTCGATATGGCTAAGGCCAAGGTGCTGAGCGAAGAGATCTTCAGCAACGACTACGTCCACTGCGCTGTCAGCCGTGACGTCGTCGGTATCGAATACGCAGCGGTGCTGAAGAATATCTATGCTATCGCCGCTGGTATCTGCCATGGGATGAATAAGGGAGATAACTTCCAGTCCGTGCTGATATCGAATGCTATCGCGGAGATGAGCAACTTCGTCAGTACCGTGCACCTCGTCAGTCGTGACGTGACAGAGTCCGTCTACCTCGGTGACCTCCTCGTCACGGCCTACTCCAGCTATAGCCGCAATCGTACCTTTGGTAATATGATCGGTAAGGGCTACAGCGTCCGTGCCGCTCAGATGGAGATGAACATGATCGCCGAAGGGTACTACGGCGCTAAGTGTATACATGAGATCAACCAGCGCTACCAAGTGACGATGCCTATCTGTAGCGCCGTCTACAATATCCTCTATGAGGGTGCTCCCGTCGAGCAAAGCATCGAGCGTCTGTCTACTCTCTTCAAGTAGTCCCCCTTACCTCCCCAATGGCTACACGCCCCCATCGTATCTTATTGAGCTTCGATATAGAGGAGTTCGACGTGCCACGTGAGCATGGTGTCGAGCTCCCTATGGAGGAGCAGGTACGTATCTCTGTCGCAGGATCACATGCCCTCCTCGATGTACTGAAGAAGCATGAGGTACGTGCGACCCTTTTCTGTACGGCGAACTTCGCTCAGCACGCTCCCGAGATCATCCAGCGTATCCTCTCTGAGGGGCATGAGCTTGCATCGCATGGTTACTACCACTGGACCTTTGAGCCTGCCGACCTGAAGAAGTCTAAGGATGCTCTCGAGGCTCTTGCAGGAGTCCCTGTGCGAGGCTATCGTCAGGCTCGTATGATGCCCGTCCCCGAGGTGGAGATCTATAAGGCAGGCTATAGCTACAACACCTCTCTCAACCCGACCTTCATCCCTGGGCGCTACATGCATCTGAGTGCACCACGTACGCACTTTATGAAGGAGGGTGTACTGCAGATCCCAGCTTCGGTGACGCCTCTTATTCGCTTCCCGCTCTTCTGGCTCTCGTGTCACAACCTTCCCTTCGGACTCTATCGTTGGCTCTGTCGTCGTACGCTCCGTCATGATGGCTATCTGGTGACCTACTTCCATCCGTGGGAGTTCTACGAGCTGAATGAGCACCCCGAGCTGAACCTCCCCTTCATCGTGCGCAATAACTCTGGCCGTGCGATGGTCGATCGACTGGATCGCTGGATCAGTTACTTCAAGCAGGAGGGAGCTGAGTTCATCACCTATTCTGAGTTCACTGATTCTACAATAACTATCTAATTTCTTTTCTCAATGAACATTAATAAGTCCGCTCTTACGCTCACGCTTATCGGAGCTGTCGCATTGCTTGTCTCCGTCTTTGTACTCGCTGGCGGTCTGAAGGGCTTCCGTAGCAATTCGCCCAAGACGATCTCCGTCACGGGGAAGGCTGAGCGTAACTTCACCTCTGACCTTATTGTCTGGTCCGCCAGCTTCACCTCTGAGTCGACAGATCTGCAGAGTGCTTACTCCGAGCTTAAGGGGAAGCAGCAGGCCGTAGCCTCTTACCTCCAGAGTAAGAGTATCCCCAGCGAAGCTATTGCTTATAGCAGCGTCAGTATCTCTCGTGAGAATGAAAGCTCCTATGACGAGAGCTCTGGGCGTACCTTCTATCGCTTCAAGGGCTACTCCCTGACGCAGACGGTGACGATCACCTCGCGCAACATCGAGGCTATCGAAGCAGTCTCTCGCCAGATCTCTGAGCTGATCAATAATGGTATTGAGATCGAGTCGGGCAATCCTCGCTATTACTACACGAAGCTCAATGACCTCAAGGTCGAGATGCTCAAGGAAGCTTCTGAAGATGCTCGCAATCGTGCCTCCGTCATCGCTGAGGGCAGTAAGAGCAGTCTCGGTGGCCTGACGAAGTCCAACATGGGTGTCTTCCAGATCGTCGGTCAGAATAGCGACGAAGATTACAGCTGGGGTGGCTCCTTCAATACTTCTTCTAAGGAGAAGACTGCCAGCATCACGGTCAGCTCTACCTACAACATTAAGTGAAGTTTGTCTGTCCCCAAAGCATTCATCCCTCTGATCATCACATGATCTCTATCCCCATTCCCCGCTTAGTGATCGTCTCCCCGTGCTACAACGAGGAGGCGATCCTTGCTTATTCCGCTCGCGAACTCACGAGTCTCCTTGAGCGCCTCATCGCAGCAGGTAAGATCCTTCCCACAAGTCACGTCCTCTACGTCAATGATGGCAGTCGTGACCGCACCTGGGAGCTGATAGAAGAGCTTCACCGAGAGAATCACTTTATCGATGGACTTTGTCTGGCGGGCAATGTGGGACATCAGTCTGCGATCATGGCTGGGATGATGACGGCACGGGACTTCGCTGATGCCGTCGTCACCATTGATGCCGATCTGCAGGATGACTTAGGCGCGCTCGAGGAAATGATCGATCGCTATCTGGAGGGCTATGATATCGTCTATGGGGTGAAGGTCTCACGTACGGCAGATCCTCTCCTGAAGCGCACCTCGGCACTGGTATTCTATCGCCTGCAGAGTGCTATGGGCATTCGTGCGATCTACAATCATGCGGACTTCCGTCTGATGAGTCGTCGTGCGCTGGATGCTTTGGCTTGCTACCCTGAGCGCAATCTCTATCTGCGTGGGATCATCCCTCAGCTGGGCTATGCTTCTACGACAGTCGACGACGTCATCAGTGAGCGCGTCGCTGGGGAATCGAAGTACACGCTGCGCAAGATGCTCCTGCTGGCGGTAGATGGCATCACTTCCTTCACGACACGCCCTATCAGCTGGATCATCGGTATGGGACTGCTGTGCCTGCTTATCAGTATTTGCATGGCGGTGTATGTACTGGTCTCTTACATCGAGCACTTGTCCGTACCGGGCTGGGCTTCGCTGATGCTCTCCTTGTGGTTCATCGGGAGCATCGTCCTGCTGTCGCTCGGCGTCATCGGGCAGTATATCGGGAAGATCTATATCGAGATCAAGCAGCGCCCACGCTATCATATCGCTCAGCACCTCAAGCATCATGACTAAGGACCAACCCTTACTTCGCCTGTGCGCCAAGCTGCAGGCCTTCTTCCACAAGCCGTTCTTCTCGAATCCCCGCACGCTCTTTGGCCTGTGGACGCTCTTGGCTGTGGTCGCGGGGCTGACGAAGATCGCACCGCACCGCCATAATAATTTCCTCATCTTCCGTGGAGTCTTCTGGCACACCATCCAGAAGCTGTCGCTGTATGACTTCTACCCGACGGAGTACAATGACCACAATCACTACGGCCCGGTCTTCAGTCTCGTCATCGCTCCCTTTGCGGTGGTGCCCGATGCTATTGGTCTTCTCGGCTGGCTCGTGGTGCTCGCGCTCGGCATGTACTATGCAGTGCGTCGCCTACCACTCGAAGAAGGGCGACAGATCTTCCTCTACTGGTTCTGCGCGCATGAGCTACTTACGGCGCTGCAGATGCAGCAGTTCAATATCGCCATCGCTGCCATCATCATCGGCTCCTTCGCAGCTATCGAGAAGGGGCGAGAAGTCACGGCCGCCTTCCTCATTGTCTTGGGGACGTTCGTCAAGCTCTATGGCGTCGTCGGCTTGGCATTCTTCTTCTTCGTCAAGCGCAAGCCCCGCTTCATCCTGGCTCTCATCGGCTGGTCGGTCGTGTGCTTTGTCGCGCCGATGCTGATCAGTAGCCCCGAGTATGTCGTAGGGCAATACGTCGAGTGGTACGAACGACTTGCGGCGAAGAACGGTGAGAACACCTTCTCCCTGATGCAGAACATCTCGCTTCTGGGGATGATCCGCAAGGCCTCGGGCTCGGCTTCCTACTCCGACCTCTTGGTCATCCTCCCTGGGCTGGCGCTCTTTGGCTTGCCTTACCTTCGCTTCGGGCAGTACCGCCACTTGGCATTCCGCTATGCGATACTTAGCTCGGTGCTTCTCTTCGTAGTGCTTTTCAGCACGGGCAGCGAGTCAAGCACCTACATTATACCTTTTGCTGGGATCGCGCTGTGGTACACGACGAGTCCGTGGAAGCGCTCAGGCTGGGACGTAGCCCTTCTGGTCTTCGCCTTTGTGCTAAGTAGTCTGTCGCCTTCGGACCTCTTCCCCCGCAGTCTGCGTGAGGCGTATGTCTTGCCTTATGCCTTGAAGGCACTTCCTCCCACGCTCATTTGGCTGCGCCTGAGCTACGAACTTCTGACGCGCGACTACGCCCCTTCTAAGACGGCTCTATAGTGCCTTCGTCAGTGGCTCCAATAGGCTTCGGAGAAAAGTAATATAACTTTTGTCGAAAAGTAATATAACATTCACTCGAAAGTAATATAACATTGGGACAGAAGTAATATAACTTCCAAACGAAAGGTATATACCCTTTGTTCCTCACCTCTATAACGCGCCGTGCCCCGCATACCTAATCCCGATGGGATAGGCATGCGGGGCACGCTGAAAGTAGTGGAGTAGGAGGCTTAGAGATCGAGTGCCTTGCGGAGCTCTTCGCTGGTGATGCCGAGAAGCTCTGCATCACGACGGAAGCGAGGGATAGACTCTTCGTGGAAGACTCTACGCTTCTCAGCACGGATGGTTTCTACCGCCCCTTCGCTGATATAGTAGCCAAGGCCGCGCATGGGATATACCAGACCACGGAGAGCCAACTTATCATAGGCGTGAACGACGGTATTGGGGGCGACCTGCATCAGTTCTGCCATATCGCGCACTGAGGGGATACGCTCGCCTTCGGTGAATCGCCCCGTCAGTACACCTTCGTTGATGTAGTCGATGATATGGGCAAAGCCCACATTGGAGAATGCCATAGCGATTACTTGATTTGGATGGTCTTGAGGCGATGGTAGATGGCCCAGGTGAGGAAGAGGTCGATGAGCCCGAAGAAGATCAGGACGATCCAAGCATAATCACCGTCAGTGAGGGGGTGCTCTATCGAGTAATGGTATATCTCCTCTTCGAAGTTGAGGACGAAGGTGAGGAAGATGAGGAAGCCACTGAACTCTACGAACGCCGCAGCACACAGCCCGAAGATCGCCTTGCGGAAGTGGATCATGCAGAGCGTCACCAGTAGTGGCAGGTGTAGTCCCATAGAGAGAATAGCTGCTAATTCTTTTAGATAGAGCTTACCATAAAAGAACTGTATCGGGAGTGCCCAGTCTAAAACGTCGAGGAATCCACCAGGGATGAAGAGCCCAAAGATGCCAGAGATAATCAGCGTAGAGAGAAGCGAGATGAGGTAATAGCCCAAGCTGAGTAGGGCAATACTTATCATCTTCTCTCCAGCCGAAGCGGGGATCTGGGTATAAGCACCAGGCGAAGGCTTATGTACGCACTTATTGATCCAGATCAAGATATAGATGATCGTCCCTATAAGGTAGGGACCGATGACTCCGCCTCTACCATAGACGTCAGCCAGTTCGACGAAGGCCTCTTGGATATCAAATCCCTTCGTGAGGAAAAGGGTCAGGAACGGGAAGCCGAAGAATGCCACCGCCATGATAGCATGGAAGATGAGCAGTGGGCGCAGGGTGCTGAAGAAGCCTTCTACAGTGAGAAGGTAGATGCGCCCAAATGAGGAGCGATGTAGCGTGGAGGTATTCATCGTAGCGCTTATTTAGAGGTGTCTGATGGAGTGTGAAGGTGACGCATGAGTTCTGCGCCTCGGCTGACGACAGCATTGAAGAAGAGCTCCATGCTGAAGGTATCCGTTACGGCCTCGCCTTGAAGTGGTAGGATGCCGACGGTACCACCTAGCGAAGGCTCAGTATAGAGTGCGCGAGCTTCTTCGTCGGGACTGACGAGGCCGAAGTAAAGACGCTCGGAGAGATCAGCGATAGATTCGTTGCAGTAGATGCTACCACGCTCGAGGATGACGATGCGGTCGATGAGCTGCTCAAGATCTCGTACTTGGTGCGTGCTGATGATGACCGTCTGCTCTTCGCTGAGGTGACGAGCTACGGCGCGGCGGAATTCTCCCTTAGAAGGAATATCCAGTCCGTTGGTCGGCTCATCAAGGAGCAGTAGGGGCACACGGAGTGATAGGGCGAAGGCAATCAGTGCCTTCTTCTTCTGCCCCTGTGAGACCTTGCCCAGGTTCATCTTCCAGTCGAGCGAGAAGGTCTCGATGAGTTCGCGGGCAATAGCTTCATCGTAGTTGGGGTAGAAGGGAGCGTAGAGATCGAAGTAGCGTCGGATGGTGACATGAGGTACTTGGATCTCTTCGGGTAGGAGGTAGACCTGCTGGAGGAAGGCTACCTTACGTTCGCGTGGCGTGAAGCCAAGGACGTTGATCTCTCCTTGCTTGGAGAAGAGCTGACCATAGATGTTCTTCAGGAGAGTCGTCTTGCCCTCGCCGTTTTTACCGAGGAGCCCTACGACGCTACCCTGAGGTAGGCTCAGGTCGAGGCCACTGAAGACTGGGCGCCCTGACTTGTAGCCGAAGGAAAGTTGCTTAGTTGTGATCATAGGACAGTAATATTTATGTTAAGTGTATTGCTTAGCTGTCACACTGCAAAGGTAGCAAACTTTTCATAAGGTGTATCACCTATCTGATATTTCTTCTTACTTCCCTCTCGTATATATACCCCGTGTCTCCGAGTAAAGGAGAATCGGGTAGGGGAGCTTGTTGGAATCCTCTTATAGGGTAGGTTTTTCAACCAGTACTGGTCGCTGAGTTGACCAGTATTGGTCGGAGCTCCGACCAGTACTGGTAGATATTACGGACCAGTACTGCTCCGATGAGTGACCAGTACTGGTTCATTTTTCTCCCTTATAGCTCTCTTCTAATTAGCTGGTATATAGTCTAATTTGTGGTGGGCTATTTCCCCGTTGAGATGCAGCTATCCCAAATGTCTTCCTGTAGTAGACTGATCAAGAGCGCAGGATACTTCTGATCCCAGTAATAGGTGCGTCGAAGATCTACTTTTTGATCTGTCTTTTGCTTTCCTCGAACGATTGCATCGTATTTGTTGTAGAATGGTGCTTCTAACAGTCAAGTTGCGTAGCGCTGTCTTGTGGATGTATCTGGCACGATAACAGCGAGTTATAGGTGCCGTCATATACTTAAATATTTTAGGAAGTAAGTATTTATCTTCTTGCAACTTTCGAAAGAATTTAATTATTACTTTTGCTCGCACTTACAACGGAATATGATTACTGCTCGCGCCTTCGTGCAACAGACTAATCGCTCCTCGGAGCTTTGTGCTGCTCTCAACCTGGATGGTTGGGGGCTTTCCTCCGTTGCTATACCTTATCTACTTCAAGACGGGGCTATTGATACGGCTTATGTATTGATCCCCGTACCGTCTTTCCCTCAATCAGTCGTTTGCTCACTGCTGCCGCTTGCCCCACAGGGAGCTGCACAGGGGAGCTACGCAGCCTTTTCTCTCTAATCCTAAAGAGAAAGTACAGAGGCTAAGACCATCCTCCGCTTATTTTTTAGTTTTAAATATGAAGAAAGTACTATCTATCCTCATGATCCTCTTCCTTACGGTCGCTACCGCGATGGCGCAGGGTAAGAGCATCAGTGGTGTCGTGCTCGATGCCACGAATCATGAGCCTGTGATCGGGGCTTCCGTCCTGGTCAAGGGCGTACAAGGTCAAGGTGCTTCCACGGACATCAACGGGAAGTTTACCTTGAAGAACGTGAAGTCAGGTGCCGTCCTCGTCGTGTCGTCCATCGGCTACGCGAAGAAGGAGGTCCCTGTCGGTAACCAGACAGAGCTGAAGATCGAGCTCTCCGGTGAAGACAACCAACTCCAAGGTGTCGTCGTCACCGCTCTCGGTATCAAGCGCTCGCAGAAGGCCCTGAGCTATAATGTCCAGGAGATCAAGAACGATGCTCTGACGACGGTGAAGGATGCCAACTTTATGAATAGCCTCAACGGTAAGGTCGCTGGTGTGAACATCCAGCGCAGTGCCTCGGGTGTCGGTGGTAGCACGCGTGTGGTTATGCGTGGTAACAAGTCGATCTCTGGGGATAATAATGTGCTCTACGTGATCGATGGGGTACCTGTCGGTAACAGCGCTGACCGTGGTGGTGACGGCTCTGGCTTCGGTGCAGGTCGTGCTTCGGGTGAAGGTATCTCGAATATCAACCCTGATGATATCGAGTCGATCAGCGTCCTGACGGGTCCTTCGGCTGCTGCTCTCTATGGTGCAAGTGCTGCTAATGGGGTTATCCTCATCAATACGAAGAAGGGTGCTGCAGGTCAGCTGCGTGTGAACTTCTCTTCTTCTGTAGAGACGGCTTCGCCCTTCATCCTGCCTAAGTTCCAGAATACCTATGGCAATCAGGCTGGTCAGTACACCTCTTGGGGTGATAAGCTTGCTACCCCTTCCACCTATAAGGTACGCGACTTCTACAACCGCGGCGTGACGTTCAATAACTCGTTCAACTTCTCGGTTGGTACGGATAAGAACCAGACCTACTTCTCTGCTTCTGCTATCAATGCTAAGGGGCTTGTACCTAACAATAAGTACCATCGCTACAATGCTTCGATTCGTAATACGTCGAAGTTCCTCAATGATAAGCTGACGCTGGACGTCTCGGCTAACTACATCCGTGACTATGCGAACAACATGATCTCCTACGGGGCATACTTCAATCCTATCGTAGGTGCTTATCTCTATCCTCGTGGTGAGAACTTCGACCAGGAGAAGTACTTCGAACGCTACGATGCAGAGCTGGGGTACAATGTACAGCAGTGGAAGCCCGGTAGCATGGGTATGGACGTGCAGAACCCTTACTGGGTGGCATACCGCAATCTGCACCCCGAGGTCAATGACCGCTACATGCTCTTCGGCTCACTGAAGTATGAGCTGAACAAGAAGATCAACTTCACGGGGCGTGCTCGTCTGGATAACACCTTCACTGAGCGTGAGACGAAGCTCTATGCTTCCACCTCCAGCGTCTTCTCTAAGCCTCTCGGTTATTTCTCCTCTGATGTCAGCTACTTCAAGCAGAAGTATGTGGACTTTATGGCGAACTACAATTCCCCTATTGCTCAGGATATCAATCTGACGGCTACCCTCGGTACGTCGTATGAAGAGTATGACAATAAGGGTCAGGGCTTTGGTGGACACCTCTTCCTCATCCCTAATAAGTTCATCTTCCCTAATACGAATCAGCTCCAGAGCGGTGGCTCACAGTCCTCTACGCGTAAGAGCAACTTCGCAGTCTTCGCTTCTGCTGAACTAGCTTGGCGCAACGCGCTCTACCTGACGCTTACGGGTCGTACGGATAAGCCTTCGCAGCTTGTAGGTAGCGTAGACCCTTGGATCTTCTATCCCTCGATCGGTCTCTCTGCTGTTGTCACCGACCTCCTCTCTGAGGACCTGCGTGCTAAGCTCCGTCCTACGCTCTCTTATCTGAAGGTACGTACCTCTTATACGGAGGTGGGTTCTCCTATCCCCTTCACAGGTCTGACTCCAGGTACTATCACGCACTCGATGAGTAGCGGTAAGGTAGAGCCCTTCGACTACTATCCTCTGCCTGACCTGAAGGCTGAGCGCACGCGCTCTATTGAGCTCGGTGTCGACTCTCGCTGGTTCGGTGGTGCTCTGACGTTTGGCGCTACGGTCTATCAGTCAAATACGCTCAATCAGCTCCTTGAGACCGACCTTGATCCAGGTACGGGCTATAAGAAGCTCTATGTACAGGCTGGTAATGTCCGTAACCGTGGTATCGAAATGACGCTTGGCTTCAATAAGAAGTTTGGTGGCTTTGAGTACAGCTCGAATGTTACTGCTACGGCTAACCGCAATAAGATCCTCAAGCTGGCTTCTGGTGTCACGAATCCTATCACACACGAGGTCTTTGACCTGAAGGATATCGTCAAGGGCCGCTTCCGTCTGCGTGAAGGTGGTGAGCTCGGTGACGTCTACGCTAGTGAGCGTATCAAGCGTGATGCTAATGGCTATGTAGACTATACCCCAGGTCAGTCTCTGGTCACGGAGCCAACGACTCCTTATAAGCTCGGTTCGGTCAATGCTAAGTGGAACCTCGGCTGGAAGCATGGTTTCTCTTATAAGGGCTTCGATCTGAATATGCTCTTCACGGCTCGTCTTGGTGGTATCGTCATCTCAAAGACGCAGGCTGCTCTCGACAAGTTTGGGGTTTCTCAGGCTTCTGCTGATGCACGCGATGCTGGTGGTATCAACATCGGCGAAGGTCTTACCATCGCTCCACAGCAGTTCTACGATGCTGTCTACAACCTCGACTCCTACTACGTCTACTCGGCTACGAACGTTCGTCTGCAGGAGCTGAGCCTCTCTTACAGCCTGCCTAAGAACTTCCTTGGCAAGACCTTTAAGAATGTAGCTCTCTCTGTCTACGCTACGAACCTTTGGATGATCTACAACAAGGCTCCTTACGATCCTGAACTCACGGGGTCTACGGGTACGTTTGGTCAGGGCTATGACTACTTCATGCTCCCCAGCCAGCGCACTATCGGTGCCAGCATCAAGGTCGGCATCTAAGTCGAGTACTTATCTTATCAGATAAAGAAGAAACGAAATGAAGAACTTCAAGAAATTAGTCCTTCCCGCTTTGGCGATGGCCTCAGCGCTGGTCTTCGCCTCCTGCAATCAGGAAGATATCAATACCAGCCGTGTCGGTGTCACCGATGAGGAGCTCAACCAGGGTGGTCTTGCCTATGGCCTGGCTATGATGAGCCTTCAGCGCTCGGTCATGCCTATCGGCGTCGCTGGCGAAACGGGGCCTGGGAATAGCATGCAGGTCCTCGAGCTTATCTCTACGGGTAACTATGTAGGCTACTACGGGAATAATAACAACTGGAACTTTAACACGGAAGGTACCTGGACGTTCACCAATGGGCGTATGAGCATCCTCTACGGTCTCCTCTACGGGGATGTAGCGAAGTCTTGGCTCCCCATCCATATCCAGGCAAGCCGTGCTAAGGATAACCTGCAGGCTCAGCAGGTCCTGGCGATGGCCAATATCGTGAAGGTTGTCGGCTGGCTGCGTGCTACCGATGCCTTTGGTCCTATCGTATATACGAAGGCTGGTAGCGGTGACATCACGCCTACTCCTGACTCTCAGCAGGAGGTCTATAAGGGGATGCTTGCAGATCTGGAGAAGAGTGCAGCAGTCCTGCGCGAAGCTCGTGAGTCCGTCCTCTCCCGTAATGACCTCGTCTATAATGGTGATGCCAGCAAGTGGGTTAAGCTTGCTAACTCCCTGATGCTGCGTATGGCTGTCCGTGTCCACTTCAAGGATGCAGCACTGGCTAAGGAATACATTGCTAAGGCTTTGGATGCTTCCAATGGTGGCGTCATTGAGACCACGGCTGACGAGGCTAAGATCGGTAACTCCGATAAGCAGCCTCTGGCACACCCAGCACTCATCTCTGTAGATCAGTACAACGAGACGCGTATGGGTGCTACCATCTGGTCTTACCTCCAGGGCTACAATGACCCACGTCTTGAGAAGTACTTCACGAAGGGTACTTACCGCAATATACCAGGCTACTACTTCCTCCCTCCGACCAACAACGAGTCGAAGAGGGAAGGTGCTAATACTGCTCAGTACGCTTCGAAGCCTAACTTCTCTACGGAAACGCCTCTCTACTGGTTCCGTGCTTCGGAGACGTTCTTCCTCAAGGCTGAGGCCGCTCTTTACGGTCTGATCTCTACAGGGACGGCACAGTCTTACTATGAACAGGGTGTCCGTCAGTCCTTCGCCGAAGCTGGCGCAGGAGATGCTACGGCTTATCTGGCTCAGACGGGGGTATTGCCCGCTGCAACTACTGTAGCTTACAACCCTTACCTTTCGAGCAGATATAGCGATAATATCTCCTCTGGTAATGTCTCTCCCAACTGGAATGATGTAGATGCTACTCGTAACCTGCAGGAAGTACAGCTTCAGAAGATCATCACGCAGAAGTACCTTGCGCTCTTCCCCAATGCTTATGAAGCATGGACGGAATATCGTCGTACGGGCTATCCCTTCATTATGAAGCCAGCTGATACCGGGGCTCCTTCGCGTATCGGTGGAGATGCCAGCATGCGTGCTCCTGAGCGCTTCTCCTTCCCTGCATCGGCTTACGATAGCAACCCCAACCTCAAAGTCATTCCCTCTCTCCTCGGTGGTGTAGACCTCGGTAAGACTCCGCTGTGGTGGGTGCGTGACAATCGTCCTAATCAGTAACTCTAAAACGAATCATCTATGAAGATGCTTAAATATGCGCTTGTCGCAGCTATGGCCCTCGCCTCTGTCGCTTGTAGCAAGTGGACTGATGATGAGCGCTTGACCTTCGACAATCAGAAGGACCTCAAGCGAGCCATTCCCTTCATTGAGTTGACGAGTGCCGATCAGCTCACTGCCGAGCAGCAGAAGTATTACAGCGAGCTCCGTGCTTGGAAGCAGACGCCTCACGTACGTGGCTTCGGCTGGTTCGGTGGCTGGACGGCTAAGGGTACGGATCCACAGAAGTACCTCCGTATGCTTCCCGATAGCGTCGATATCGTATCTCTTTGGGGTACGCATGGTAACCTTACAGAGGCACAGAAGACCGACCTCAAGCTTTTCCGTGAGGTTAAGGGGGGGAAGGTTCTCCTCTGCTGGATCATTCAGAACCTCGGTGATCAGCTTACTCCTCAAGGAAAGAATGCAACTGACTACTGGGTGACAGAGAAGGGTGGCGGTGATTTCCTCGAAGGTGTCAAGGCTTATGCTAATGCTATCTGTGATACGATCGAGAAGTATGATCTTGATGGATTTGACCTTGACTATGAGCCAGGGTATGGTCACTCAGGAAATATGGCTACAACTACTGCTTGGATTTCTGAGACAGGGAATGTCAATATGTATACCTTCATTAAGACGCTTTATGATCGTCTGAATCCGAAGGGGCGTATTGTTGTTATGGATGGTGAGCCTTATTATATGGATCGAGCAACCTCCAAGATGGTGTCTTACTATATTTATCAGGCTTATGATGAGTCTACGACAGCTCGTGCACTCCAAAAGCTTGAGAATGGTGGTACTTACGGCTATGGTGAGGATGATTATCTCGACAACTGGGAAGGTAAGAGCTTCCTGACCTTAGAGTTCCAGAAGTATTCTAAGACGGGTGGTTTCCCTCGTTATACCAGCTCTAACCCTGAGATTCAGAAGCTTGATGCCGGTCGTCAGATCATGGACTATGCTACGATGCTCATGCCTAATGGTAAGCGTATCGCTGGTATCGGTACTTATCACATGGAGCTTGATACGGAGGGTGGCAGCTATCGCTTCCTTCGCCAGGCTCTCAATGCCGGTAATCGCGTCAGCGACACCCAGAAGGCAGACTTCCAATAATGGCTAACAGAGAAAACAAGAGTTTGATGAAAAGAATAGTATATGCGCTCCTCGCAGCAAGCCTTCTTGGTAGCTGTCAGAATGAGCTTTACAACGATCCTGCAAAGGATCATCAGAGCGAGCAGGGGATCTATATCCACGGTCAGGAGCAGACGCAGATCTTCCTCCTTAGTGGTGCATCGCAGGATGCAAATGGTCCTCGTGTCAGCCTGGTCAAGCCTGCTTCGTCTACCGTCACGGTGAACTTCTCCGTCGGCTCACAGGCACAGCTCGACGCTTACAACGCTAAGAACGGTACGAGCTACAAGCTCCTTCCGTCGACGATGTATGAGCTTCCTGCTTCGGTGACTATTCCCGCAGGTCAGACTTCGGCTTCGATCCCCGTCAAGCTGAAGGCTGTTACCTTCTCAAGTGGCGAAGTCTTCGCTCTGCCCATCCAGCTGCAGGGGAGCAATCCTCACGCTATCGGCGGTCAAAGTGAAGCGATCATCGTCGTCGACCAAGCTACCGAGACGAAGGCTCTCAGCATCAACACCGGTAATGAGATCGCTGCTTACTTCGCAGAAGATATCCTTGTGCCCCAGTGGACGATGGAAGTCATGGTCAAGCGCAGCAATATCAATGGTGCACTTGCTGGTACGAAGTTCGTCGGTGGGTCGGATGACAAGAGCGAAATCTACCCTGTCGTCGGCAAGGATGGTTCGTTCTTCCGCACGGGTGGTACTGACCTCTCGCTCTCGAAGGATATCATGCCTCTCGAAGACAACAAGTGGTACATGTTCTCCTTCGTCTATGACGGGGCGAACGTCTCAGTCTACTGCAACGGCCGTCAGGTGCTTTCGCAGCCTGTACGTGATGGCGACTACAAGCTTGGTGGATTCTGGCTCAGCACCACGCGTGGTCTGATGCGCGAACTGCGATTCTACAAGGTCGCACGTACCCCAGCTCAGATCGCTGCTAACGTCTGGAAGATGGCTGATCCTAAGGATACGAACCTCGTAGCATACTATCCTATGAACGGGAAGAAGTATGATCCTGCTACCGGTACGATCACGGAGGATGAGACTCAGATCTGGGACTGGTCTGCCGGTGCACATCACTTCCCCAGCCTCCAGGGTGCAACCTTCGTCGACAATGCAGGTAAGCCCTTCCGCTTCCCCGTCACGGAGTAAGCCTCTTCGGTAATACTTCCCTTATGATCCGCCCCTCGAAGGTCCGTCCTTTGAGGGGCGGATTCTTTTTGGCGGAAGGAGAAAGGGGGAAGAAGAGTAGGGGAAAGCGAAGCCTCTCCAATCTGCTTCTCTGAGTGAGATAAGGTATATGCTTTCCAAGGGTATATAGCCTCCTCGCAAATGTTATATTACTTCCCACTGAATGTTATATTACTTTCAGTCAAATGTTATATTACTTTCAGTCAAATGTTATATTACTTTCGGTCAGAAGTTATATTACTTTCTGATGGAAGTTATATTACTTCTCTTCGAATGTTACTCTACTTCTTCCAGAAAGTAGAGGTATTTCTCCAGAAAAGTAGAGGTATTTTCATTGAAAAGTAGAGGTATTTCTGAGAGAAAGTAGAGGAGTTTTTCCCAGCGGGTCATTGAAGAGGGTAGAGACGGGCTAATTGAAGGGCGAATGAATTGCTTTTGCTTTGCTCACAAGGTGCTTTGAGGAGCGGGCGTGAGTAGCGCTTCTTTCACTCGCTTGGTGAATGTCTTCGCACACGTGCTATACGGTGGAATTGCGCTATTTTTGTCGGGGCGATATCCGCCCAACCTCAAGCTTACACGACAAGTAATGGCAAGAATAATGACCAAAACCGGAGACAAGGGAACCACCGGAATATTCGGTGGCGAGCGAGTCCCCAAAGATGATCCACGTATCGAAGCTAATGGTGCGATGGACGAACTCAATGCCCACCTTGGATTGATAAGAGCCCACATCCCTACGGAAGATCCCCGTCACCGCTTCTTCGGCGAAGTGCAGATGCGCATCATGCAAGCCATGAGCCTTATCGCTACACGTAGCGAGCGCCGCGAAGAGAATCCCAATCACTTCGACCTGCAGTGGGTCGAGGAGTTGGAAGCTGAGACGGCACGCCTGATGGCTGAGATCCCAGAGAATGGCTTCTTCATCCTCCCGGGCGGCACGATCCTCTCGGCCGAAATGCAGCTGGCGCGCACCGTCGCACGACGTGCCGAGCGCCGCTTATGGACCTTGGAGCGACTGGATCCACTTCCCGAGGGGCTGATCCCTTGGGTCAATCGAATGAGCGACTGGCTCTTCGTCTCGGCCAAATGGGAGATGCATCAGCAGGGCTGGCCAGAAGATCGCTGGCAGGCCTTCAGCTACAAGCGCAAGAAAAAGCAGCCAGCCCCCGCTGAGTAATGGATAAGATCGAGAGCAAACGACTGGCACCGCTGATGCTCGTCGGCACAGGAAGTGACGTGGGGAAGAGCATCCTCACGGCGGGATTTTGTCGCATCTTCAAGCAAGATGGCTACAGCCCTGCACCGTTCAAAGCGCAGAACATGGCTCTAAACTCCTTCGTTACGCCCGAGGGATTAGAGCTGGGCCGTGCGCAAGCTGTGCAAGCAGAGGCCGCAGGCATCCCTTGTCATACGGACATGAATCCTGTGCTTCTCAAGCCCAGCTCAGATAAGACGTCCCAGGTCATCCTGCATGGGCGACCCATCGGCAATAAAGATGCGTACCAATACTTCCGTACCGTGGGGCGCGGTGAGCTTCGTGGCGAAGTGCATGCTGCCTTTGATCGCTTGGCTTCTCGCTACAACCCCATCGTGCTTGAAGGTGCAGGGAGTATCTCCGAGCTGAACCTCCAGGACTCGGACATTGTGAATATGCCGATGGCTGCGTATGCTGGCGCTCGGGTAATCCTTGTCGCCGACATCGATCGTGGAGGAGTCTTCGCCTCAGTCTATGGCTCGATCATGCTGCAGAAGCCTGAGTGGCGGGAGCTGATCGTAGGAGTCATCATCAATAAGTTCCGCGGTGACCTGCGTCTCTTCGACGAAGGGCGCCAGCTGCTGGAGTCACTTTGCGGCGTGCCTGTACTTGGAGTCGTCCCGTACATAAATGACGTGCACATCGAAGAAGAGGACTCCGTCGCGCTCTCCAAGCGTGCTTTCTCCGCTCAGCAGGGGAAGGTCAACGTGGCAGTCGTATTGCTTCGCTACATATCCAACTACACCGACTTCGCGCGCCTCGAGCAAGATGAGCGCGTTCATCTCTTCTATACGAACAATGTAGAGGAGCTGCAGCAGGCAGATATCATCATTGTGCCTGGGAGTAAGAGTACGCTCTCGGACCTCTATGAGCTGCGCCGCAACGGAGTAGCTCAAGCTATCATCCGTGCTCACCGTGCAGGGAAGACGATCCTCGGTATTTGTGGCGGGTATCAGATCTTAGGCCAAGAGGTTTACGACCCAGATGGGGTAGAGGGTGACTTGACTCGTCTGCCAGGCTTAGGCTTGCTCCCGATCGCAACGGAGATGGCTACCGAGAAGGTCACTACACAAGCGACCTTCACTCTTATCGGTAGCGACGTCCCCTGCAGTGGCTACGAGATCCATATGGGGAGAAGCCGTGTCGTAGATGGCTTCGACGCCTCGCCCTTAGTCAAGATGTCTGATGGCCGTCTTGAGGGCTACTGCGTCGGAGATCATTGCATGGGTACCTACCTGCATGGCATTCTCGACAATGAGATCTTTATCGAGCGACTGCTTCAGCCCTTCGCTGAGCGCCTTCATGAGCAAGCTGCGGGGCAAGACTATGCCACCTTCAAGGAAACTCAGTACGACAAGCTCGCCGAACATCTCCGCAAGCACGTCGATCTAGAGCGAATCTATCAGCTACTTGAGCGATGAGAGACGGACACGGCGATGACCTCCACCGCTACGAGCGGATACGTGCGAACTTCAGCTCAAATGTAACGAGCCTCACGGACCCCACTTCGCTGCGGGAATACCTCAGAGGCGAGATTGATCGTATTGGTTCGTACCCCGAGCCTACGGCAGCTTCGCTTGGGAAATCCCTTGCGAAGCATCACGGCTTAGCTGATGGCGAGGTGCTCGTGATAAGTGGTGCGACCGAAGGGATCTACCTCATCGCACAGGCTTATCGAGAGCTCGTACATTATTATAGCCCAGATCCGACCTTCAGTGAATATAGAGATGCGGGAAGACTCTTTGCGCGTGAGCAGCGTGAGCTGAAGACTTTCGAGCCCGGTCAAGATGCCCCTGCGGGAGTCTATTGGCTTTGCTCGCCGAATAACCCTACGGGGCAGGTCTATTCGCAGGACTTCTTAGAGTCACTTTGGAGTCGCTACCCGCAGATCTACTTCGTCATCGATAGCTCCTACAGCTACTTCACGGAGGCTACTCTTCCTGATCCCCAAGAAACCATACAGCGTTTCCCCAACGTCATCTTTGTCGCTTCTCTGACCAAGCGATATGCTATGCCGGGATTGCGCTTGGGATACGTGATGGCGTACAGTGAGGTCATTGACCGACTAAGCGAATATGCTGCACCGTGGTCGGTTGGATCGCTCGCCATCTCAGCAGGAGAATGGATCGTCCGTAATGACTTCCCGCACCTACTGGACCGACGTCAGCTTTTTGTAGAGAGTGAGCGTATATGGAATGCTATCAAGTCGCTCCCATACTTCGATCCTCAGCCGACAGATACGCACTTCTTCCTTGTGCGTTGTACTCATCCAGCGATAGGAAGTGGAGCCGAGCTGAAAGAGATCTTAGCGCAGCGCTACGGGCTTTTGGTTCGTGATGCGACGAACTTTGGCTACTCTTCCCCCACGATACGTATTGCAGCACAGCGCCCCGAGGAAAATGATCTTCTCATCGCTACACTCACCGAGCTCTCCTCTTCACTTAAGCTTACTTTATGATCCGAGTAGAGGTCATCATCCCCTTAGCCTTAGACGGGCTATTTAGCTATGCAGTTCCCGAGGTGCTTATTAGTGAAGCACCTGGATTCAGCGTGGGTTGTCGTGTCGTTGTGCCTTTTGGTGGCAAGCGATACTATACGGGGGTGGTCTTCTCTATGGATAAGGAGGCGGAGGTAACCGCTTGTAAGGAGGTCGAGCAAATCCTTGATGCCACTCCGATCATCCCCGAAGCTACGCTGAAGCAATGGGAATGGATGGCATACTATTATGCCTGTCCGCTGGGCTCCATCCTTCGAGATGCGCTCCCCTCAGGGCTACTTCCCGAGAGCAAGACGATGCTTTCGCTTGTGGAAGGCTTTGAGGCGGAAGACGCACTTCCTCCTGCGGAGCTACTGATCTTAGACACACTTGCCGAGAAGGGGGCGATGACGACGGAGCAACTGGAGCGACTTGTCGGCCGAAGACTTACTCGTCCGCTCCTCCATCTCATAGAGTTGGGAGCGGTATATACTGAGGAGGCGCTCCAGCCACGCTATCGTCCGAAGCTCGCCCGCTATCTTCGCCTTGCCCCCGAATATCAAGAAGATGAGGGAGCTCTCTCTACTCTCTTCGATGGACTTAACCGTGCGCCACGGCAAGCAGAGCTATTGATGGCCTTCCTTGAGGCGCTTCAAGAGACAGGACAAGATCATTCAGGCGCCTTACACCGCTCCGTCTTGCTCGAAGCCGTGCCAAAGAGCGAAGCACAACTACGTGCTCTCATTGAGAAAGGTATCTTGGAGCAGGTCTTAGAGCCTGTAAGCCGACTGCGAGCAGTGGAGCCTTCAAGCAGAGAATCCTCTATTGCTGATGTAGAGCCATTGATCCATCCCGTGACACTCTATTATGGGCATACGGCAGAGGATAAAGAACGCTATATCTTGGGGCAGATCACAGCGACGCTTGCTCGTGGTGGGCAGGTGCTCTATCTAACGTCTTCGGTGCATTCGGTCCCGTCAGCAGCTGGCTTTATGCAGCGACTTGCCGAGATCGCAGGAGCCAATTACTATCCCTATCATAGTCTCATCGGTGAGGCAGTGCGAGTGGAGACGTACCTTCGTCTCTCTAAGCTCGACAGTCCAGCCCTTGTCGTGGGGACACGTTCGGCTATATATGTACCGCTTCCTCGCTTATCTCTAGTTATCATTGACGAGGAGCAGGAGTATCTTTATAAGCAACAGCTCGTAGCTCCACGCTATCATGCTCGCGACGTCGCTCTCTGGCGAGCGCACCAATCAGGGGCTCAAGTGCTCCTTACTTCCCTTACTCCCTCGGCAGAAGTACTCTTCCATGCCCTGCGTGGAAAGTACCAGCTGCTACGTCCCGAGTCTTTCCCAGCGGAGACTAGTTCGCAATCCCAGCAGGTATTACCCACCATAGAGCTCATTGATCTTAAGCGCCTACGGCAGCTACGTGAGGTCGAGTGGGGACATACGCTGACGCCCTACCTTCTCGAAGAGATTCGCACCACGATAGCTCGAGGAAAGAAAGTGCTCCTCCTGCAGAATCGTCGAGGCTACTCTCCCTATGTGACGTGTGATGCCTGCCAAACCCACCTGCTGTGCCCGAACTGTGATGTGAGTCTTACTTATCATCGCACTCGTGCAGCCCTTCTCTGCCATTACTGTGGATACACCGCAGCACTACCCGAGGCTTGCCCGAGCTGTGGAGCCATTGAAGTCACGACAAAGTCTGGGCTTCGTCCTGCGCTTCGTCAAGTAGGCTATGGTATTGAGCGTGTGGAAGAGGAACTCAAGGAGAAGCTTCCCGCCTATGAAGTGCTGCGTATCGACAGCGATACCTTTTCATCGCAGAAGAAGCGTATGGAGCTACTCGAGCAGATCGAGTCGGGAAGTGCTGAAATCCTCTTGGGTACCCAGCTTATACGCAACCAGCCGATATGGGAGGGGATTGGCTTAATTGCCGTTGTACAGCTGGATGCCGTCTTGGGTGTACCAGACTTTCGCTCGGAGGAGCGTGCCTATCAGCTACTCCATCAGCTCAGACTTCGCTCCCGTGCTCCTCGGGAAGACTGTCCTCGCTACTTGACCCAAACGAGTAGTACCGAGCAAGCCTTCATCAAGGTACTGCAAGTAGGTGACTACGATACCTTCATCAACGAGGTACTCGCAGAGCGTGAAGCAACGAACTTCCCGCCATTCACTCGCCTAACGTACCTTTGGCTAAGAGGAAAGGATGAGCGCTTACTGGCCTCTGCAGCCTTAGTCCTCTCGCAGTATCTCAAGGGACTGCTCCCTAATGAGCGCGTAACGGATCCACAGATTCCCGATTTGGCTCGCTTGGAAGGCTACTACCAGAGGCAGATCGTCATACGTCGTCCTTTCCAGCAGTCCTACCGAGAGGAGCGCGCAGCCTTTGCTTCAGCACTACAGCAGCTACGGCTCTCCATGCCCGAGAGCAAGCGCTTGCAGATCTTCTTCGATGTAGATCCCCTCTAACTTCCTCGCGAAACGCTCCTATATAATAAGGGCGAAGGCTTACGATAAGCCTTCGCCCTTGTTGCTTCGATGTGGGGTAGTTATCCAATGATTGTACGCTCACCGAGGAGATCGGAGAGGCGACGCTTTTGGACATTGAGGCGCGTGATCTCGGTCATGCATTCGAGGATCTTTGTGCTGTCTCCTGCTCGCTGGGCTTGCTTGATCTCCTGATGTAGCCCGTCAATGAATCGCACTAAGAGCGCCATCTTATAGCTGTTGCAGGCGCGTAGGGCAAGTGAACCCAAGTAGCGAGCTTCTTTGCGGGCTTCTTCTTCGCGCTCTTCCTCTTCGCTGAGGATGCGGGAGGAGAAGGAGCTACCAGCACCACCGATGTGGAGATCTTGGTCAGGACGATACTCCAAGAGATCACTCTCTGCAAGGAGGGCTGTCGTGATCTCTCGGAGGGGCGCCTCTGGATGGTTGGCAAAGTAAGTCGCAGGGGAGATCTGCTTCTCAAGGCACTCACTGCGAAGCTCAGTCATGAAGCGGGCAAAGAGTGGGGAATACTCTTGGTCTGCGCCGACCATGATGAGCTCGCGCTCGATGAAGTAGCTGAGGATAAAAGTAGCGTCTTGCTCGGGATAAATCTCGTCTTCGAACTCTGGAGTACCTAAGCCCTTGGGGATGATGATCTCACGATCGCTGTAGAGTAGGAGCAGCTGCATGAGTTCACGCTCAAAGGGCTTGATGCTTTCCTCGACGACCAGCGGGCTGAGATATTCGTCGGATGACGGAGCTGGCTCGGAAGGTATCGGCTCCGTGAAGGGCGGAGGAACTGGTGCAGATGGAGTCGGGGGAGCGACTGGCGCTGTACGCTGCGGAGAGGTGAAGCCCTGAGCTGTCACGCCTTGACGTCGGAGCTTATTGACCTCGGACTGTAAGAGCTCTTCGCTCATCCTCAGAGCTGTCGAAGAGCTTTGTATCAGTACGGCACGCTGGATGGTGTCAGGGATGAGTGCGATGCTGCGCATGATGTCGGATATCAGCTCAGCTCGGCGCAGAGGATCCCGCTCCATCTCCTCGTGATAGAGGTCGATCTTGAAGTGGATGAAGTCCGTCTCGTGCTCATCCAAATAGGCTTGTAGCTCGGTATTGCTGTGGCTACGTGCGAAGGAGTCGGGGTCTTCGCCATCGGGCAGGAGCACGACCTTGATGCGGAAGCCTTCCTCCAGCAGGAGGTCAATACCACGTAGGGCAGCCTTGATCCCCGCGGCATCACCGTCGTAGAGCACGGTGATGGTCGTGGTGAAGCGACGAATAAGGCGTATCTGATCGATCGTGAGGGCTGTCCCCGAAGAGGAGACGACGTTCTCAATCCCCGCCTGATACATGGATAGGACGTCGGTGTAGCCTTCGACGAGATAGCACTTGCCGAGCTTGGAGATCGCGCTCTTTGCCCAATAGAGGCCGTAGAGCTCACGGCTCTTTGAGTAGATGAGGCTCTCGGGGGAGTTGACGTACTTGGCTGTCTTAGCCGTCTTACTCATCACGCGTCCACCGAAGGCAACATAGCGCCCACTGAGGTTGCGCACAGGGAAGATGACGCGCCCACGGAAGCGGTCGATAGCCTTGCCGGGGTGGTCTTCGTATTCGATGGAGAGCCCGACTTCGGCGAGGCGCTTCAGTGGATAGCCCGATTTGATGGCTTGCTCCGTGAAGGCAGTCTTCGACTCGTGGGCGTAGCCGAGGCCGAAGCGCTCGATGGTCTCAGGGCGGATACCACGCTCGCGGAAGTAGGCAAGCCCCACTGTACGCCCTTCCTCGGTCTCGGTAAGCTGCGTCTGGAAGTACTTCGCTGCGTAGTCATTGATGATGAAGAGACTCTCACGCTCGCTATTGCGCTGCTTCTCTTCTTCGCTCTCCTCGCGCTCGATGACCTCGATATTATACTTCTTTGCCAGGTACTTGAGCGCATCCGAATAGGAGAGCTGCTCGTGCTTCATGATGAAGTTCAGCGGCGTACCGCCTTCGCCACAGGAGAAGCACTTGCAGATATTCTTAGCAGGATTGACGTAGAAGGAGGGATTCCTATCGCTATGGAAAGGGCATAGCCCGACGTAGCTCACACCTTGGCGGCGTAGGCTGATGAAGTCGCTGACGACATCGAGGATCTGTGCGGAGTCGAGGATGCGCTGTCGGGTCTGCTGATCGATCACGGTCGGGAGGAGGCTATGGGGAGGGATTAGAGTGGAAGGCGCTTGAGGTCTTCGGGCGTATCGATACCGATGGACTCTTGGTCAGAGAGCATGACGCGGATACGCAGGCCAGCCTCGAGCCAACGGAGCTGCTCGAGACGCTCGCTCTCCTCCAGTGGGGAGGCGGGAAGGCTCTGTATCGTCGGGAGGACGTGGGTGCGGAAGGCGTAGAGCCCGATGTGCTTGAGGAAGGTATGTTCCTTCGCCCAAGGCCCTTCGACTGAGCGGAGATAGGGGATGACTGAGCGACTGAAGTAGAGTGCGTAGCCCGTGGAGGTACTACGCACGAGCTTGACGGCGTTTGGGTTGGCCAGCTCTTCGTTGGTCGCCGTGGAGGGGAAGGGCTGGGCTAAGGTCGCCAGATCTACCGAGGGGTCGTCGAAGGCCGAGATAAGAAGGCGGATCTGCTCGTCGGCGATGAAGGGCTCATCTCCCTGTAGATTGATCAAGACATCTGCGGGCTCTTCGAGGAGTTGATAGGCCTCGAGGCAGCGCTCGGTGCCCGACTGGTGCTCAGGCGAAGTCTTCACGGCGCGATAGCCCCGCTCGGTGACCGTGGAGAAGATCCGCTCATCGTCGGTGGCGACGATGACATCGGGGCACACTGCGAGGGCGCGCTCTACGACACGGATGATCATAGGCTTGCCCCCGATATCTACGAGGGGCTTACCAGGGAATCGGGTCGAGGCGTAGCGGGCGGGGATGATGGTCAGGATGCGCATAGCTTGAAGTTGCTTGATTGTCTTGTAGTCGGTGAAGCCTCTGCGGACTCACTGTACAAAGATACTATCATTCGTGGAGCATCTCGTAGTGCGGGCTGATGTCGTACCGAGGCGAGTACGAAGCGAGCGCATGCCCGTCGTTTTATCGCGTGAGAGAAGGCAAATAGGAGCGCCCATAGCTTCGCTCTATATGCGCAAAGAAACTTTCGCATATACGCAGGGAAATTTCTGTATATGCAGAAATAAATTTCCGTATACACGAAAAAATATTTCCGCATATACGAGAATTTATCGCCGTATATTCAGCGTCTTCTCTGCGGGTATGACTGCGCCTTTTTTGACTCCCTCTCCCCAGTCTGAAAGACCATCCCCCTGAAGCGCTCTGAGGAGCCTCCAGGGGGATGGGTTATTAGGGAGAGCCTTGCTCTTACTTGTACTCGGCCCAGCTCTTGATCTGCAGATCCTCGATGGGGAGCGTGCAGAAGGCGGTGATGAAGGCCGAAGCCAGACGAGCGTTGGTCAGCAGCGGGATGTTGAGGTCAATGGCCGCGCGACGCAGACGGTATCCGTTGGTGAGCTCGCCAGCGGTGAGGTTCTTATTGATGTTCACCACCATGTCGATCTTGCGCTCATGCAGGAGGTCGAGGGCTTGGGGCTGCTTCCCTTCATCGGTAGGCCAGAAGACCAGCGTGGAGGGGATGCCGTTCTCAGCCAGCATGTCGTGCGTGCCCTGTGTAGCGTAGAGCGCATAGCCCTTGTTGTGCAGGAGCTGTGCTGCATCAAGCATGTCGACCTTCTGCTTGTAGCCACCCGTGGAGAGGAGGACGGAGCGCTGGGGGATGCGGTAGCCGACGGAGAGCATTGACTTCAGTACGGCCTCGTTGGTGTCGTCACCGAGGCAACCGACTTCACCCGTACTCATCATGTCGACACCGAGTACAGGGTCGGCCTTCTGTAGGCGAGCGAAGGAGAACTGCGACGCCTTGATCCCTACATAGTCGAGGTCGAAGGCGCTCTTATTGGGCTTCTCGACTCGCTGCCCGAGCATGATGCGCGTGGCCAGCTCGATGAAGTTAATCTTCAGCACCTTGCTCACGAAGGGGAAGCTGCGTGAGGCGCGGAGGTTACATTCGATGACCTTGATCTCGTTGCCCTTAGCGAGGAACTGGATATTGAACGGCCCCGAGATGTGCAGCGCTTCGGCGATCTGGCGGCTGATGCGCTTGATGCGGCGTACCGTCTCGACGTAGAGCTTCTGACCTGGGAACTGAATCGTAGCGTCGCCTGAATGCACCCCTGCGAACTCGATATGCTCGCTGATGGCGTAGGCGACGATCTCGCCGCGCTGGGCTACGGCGTCGATCTCGACTTCCTTAGCATGCTCGATGAACTGGCTTACCACGACGGGGTGCTCCTTAGAGACATCAGCAGCCAGCTCGAGGAAGCGGTAGAGCTCTTCTTGGTTGGAGCAGACATTCATCGCTGCTCCCGAGAGGACGTAGCTGGGACGCACTAGCACGGGGAAGCCAACCTCGGAGATGAACTGGTCGATATCCGAGAGGCTCGTCAGCTCCTGCCAGCGGGGCTGGTCGATGCCGAGCTCGTCGAGCATGGCGGAGAACTTGTGACGGTCCTCTGCATTATCGATGTCCTCAGCCTGCGTCCCGAGGATGGGGATGCGCTGCGAGTGGAGCTTGAGAGCGAGGTTATTGGGGATCTGTCCGCCTGTAGAGAGGATGACACCGCGTGGCGTCTCCAGATCAAGGATGTCAAGCACGCGCTCGAAGGTCAGCTCATCGAAGTACAGACGGTCGGTGATATCGTAGTCCGTGCTGACGGTCTCGGGATTATAGTTGATCATCACCGAGCGGTAGCCTTGTTCGCGGATCGTCTGCAGTGCATTGACGCCACACCAGTCGAATTCTACCGAGCTCCCGATGCGGTAAGCACCTGAGCCTAGGACGACGACGGAGCGTCCGTCTCCCTCATAGTTGATATCGCTGTGCGTGCCGCTATAGGTGAGGTAGAGGTAGTTCGTCTCTGCGGGATATTCGGCTGCAAGCGTATCGATCTGCTTGACGACGGGGACGATGCCCAGCTGCTTGCGCTGGGAGCGCACGGCAAGGGCTTCCTTGTCCCCAGCCTTCACACCCTTATCTGCGAGGACGAAGCGTGCGATCTGGAAGTCGGAGAAGCCCTGACGCTTGGCGCGAAGCAGGAGCTCGTAAGGGAGCTTATCGATAGCGGCTACTTCGCCGAGGCGCTGGGAGGTGCGGACGATACTCTGGAGCTTGTCGAGGAACCAGCAGTCGATCTTCGTCAGCGCATGGATTTGCTCGATGGTATATCCTGCGTGCAGTGCCTGACTGATGGCGAAGACACGCGTGTCGGTGGGTGCCTTGAGAGCTTTATCCAGCTCGTCAGTGGGGATCTCCTTCGTGTTGTTGCCTACGAAGCCGTGCATACCTTGGCCGATCATACGCAGGCCCTTCTGCATCGCTTCCTCGAAGGTACGACCGATAGCCATGACTTCCCCGACGGACTTCATGCTACTGCCGAGCTCGCGAGATACGCCGTGGAACTTCCCTAAGTCCCAGCGAGGGATCTTGCACACGACATAGTCCAGTGCAGGCTCGAAGAAGGCGGGGGTAGTGCGCGTCACGGAGTTCTTCAGCTCAAAGAGCCCGTAGCCTAAGCCAAGCTTAGCAGCGACGAAGGCCAGCGGATAGCCCGTAGCCTTAGAGGCCAAGGCCGAGGAGCGTGATAGGCGTGCATTGACCTCGATGACACGATAGTCTTCGCTCTCGGGATCGAGGGCGTACTGCACATTACATTCCCCGACGATGCCGATGTGGCGCACGATGCGGATAGCGATCTCGCGGAGCTTGTGGTATTCATTATTTGTCAGCGTCTGCGAGGGAGCGACGACGATACTCTCACCTGTATGGATACCGAGCGGGTCGAAGTTCTCCATATTACAGACGGTGATACAGTTGTCGTAGCAGTCACGGACGACTTCGTACTCGACTTCCTTCCAGCCCTTGAGGCTCTTCTCTACGAGGACCTGAGGGGAGAAGGCGAAGGCCTTACTACATAGCTCGTCAAGCTCAGCTTCGTTGTCGCAGAAGCCGCTACCCAAGCCACCGAGAGCGTAGGCGGCACGGATGATGACGGGATAGCCCAGTTCTTGGGCCGCACGGCGTGCATCTTCGGTCGTCTCTACGGCATGGCTCTGGATCGTCTTGACGCTGATCTCATCGAGCTTGCGAGCGAAGAGGTCACGGTCTTCGGTATTCATGATGGCTTCGACGGGAGTACCCAGTACCTCGACATTGTACTTCTCGAGGACGCCGCTCTGATGAAGCGCTACACCGCAGTTGAGCGCTGTCTGTCCCCCGAAGGCAAGGAGAATGCCCTGAGGGCGCTCCTTCTCGATGACCTTCTCGATGAAGAAGGGGGTGACGGGGAGGAAGTAGATCTCGTCAGCAATGCCTTCGGAGGTCTGTACCGTGGCGATGTTGGGGTTGACGAGTACGGTGCGTATCCCCTCTTCGCGCATGGCCTTGAGTGCCTGTGAGCCGGAGTAGTCAAACTCACCAGCTTCACCGATCTTCAGGGCTCCCGATCCGAGGAGCAGTACCTTCTGTATCTTATTCTTGTCGATCATTGTCTCGTGCTATTGGGAGGGGTAATTAAAGCAGGTTGAGGAACTCCTCGAAGATGAAGAGCGTATCGGTCGGGCCACTGCAGGCCTCGGGGTGGAACTGAGCAGAGAAGAAGGGCAGGCGCTCGTGGCAGATCCCTTCGTTCGTGCCGTCATTGAGGTTGACATACTTCTCACGCCAGCCCTCGCCGAGCGTGGAGGCATCTACGGCATAGCCGTGATTTTGGCTGGTGATGAAGCAGCGGCTCGTACCTACCTCGCGTACAGGCTGGTTGTGGCTACGGTGTCCGTACTTCATCTTGCTGATCTTTGCTCCTGCAGCTGCGGCGAGGAGCTGATTGCCCATGCAGATCCCGCAGATAGGCTTCTCCTTAGTGAAGGCCTTGCGGATGTGCTCGACGGTGACACTACACTTATTGGGGTCGCCAGGGCCATTCGAGAGGAAGAGCCCGTCGAAATCAATCTGATTGAAATCATAGTCCCAGGGTACGCGGTAGAGCGTGATCTCTGGACGGATGAGGTTGCGGACAATATTGTTCTTCGCACCGCAGTCTACGAGCACGACCTTCTTAGGTCCGTTACCATAGATCGTGACTTCTTTGGGTGAAGCTTCAGCTACAAGATTACGTGCGTTGGGGTCATCAAAGGGGATATCTTCACCGCCCTCGAGGAGGATCTTCCCCTTCATCGAGCCCTTTTCGCGAAGGGTCTTAGCGAGCTCACGCGTATCAATGCCCGTGAGACCGAAGACCTTCTCACGGCGTAGCCAGTTACCGAGCGAGCCCTCGGAGTTCCAGTGGCTGTACTCCTCGGAGTAGTCAGAGACGATGATCCCCAAGGGATGTATCTCATCGCTCTCGCGGAAGAAGGCTATACCGTTTTCATCGTGCTTGGGAGAGGGGACGCCGTAGTTGCCCACGAGAGGATAGGTCATCACGAGGATCTGGCCTCGGTAGCTGGGGTCCGTAAAGCTCTCGGTGTAGCCCGTCATGGCGGTGTTGAAGACAACCTCGCCTGCTACGGGGGCTTCGTAGCCGAAGGAATACCCCTCGAAGCGACTGCCGTCATCGAGGATTAGGGTAGCTCTCTTGTAGTCTTGCATAGGATGGATACTTTGTGAGAATGTAGTGTAGAAGGGATTGCTCGAGGCTTTTATAAAGAGAAAAGCCGTCTACCAAGCAGAGCTTGACATACGGCTTTCTTATATCTTGTGTCGCTCGTGGGGAGCGAAGACCTCAGTATCATTGACGTGATTAGTGATGCTACGCAGGGCCTCTTTAGCTCTGCTTTGCACGCAAAGATAGCTAAAAAAGCGGAACCGCCTCGCTCCTTGCTCCACGATCGAAGTGGTAGCGAGAGGGGCGAGGTGGTGTCGATAGGGGGATTAGAGTCCGAAGCGCTGGCGGAGCGTGTCTACGTAGTCCAGCTTCTCCCAGGTGAAGAGCTCGACTTCGTGGGCGACATTGCCACGGCTATTCGTTGAGAAGTACTTTGTGACCTTGCGAGGCTCGCGGCCGAAGTGTCCGTAGCTGGCTGTCTCACGATAGATAGGAGCACGGAGCTTGAGACGCTGCTCGATAGCATAGGGGCGGAGATCGAAGACCTCGTCTACAAGCTTGGCGATCTCTGCATCGCTGAGGGAGATGTGGCTTGTCCCATTGGTGTTGACGAAGATGCTGATTGGCTCAGCGACCCCGATGGCGTAGGCGAGCTGTACGAGGACTTCGTCAGCGACGCCAGCAGCGACGAGGTTCTTCGCGATGTGGCGAGCAGCATAGGCTGCAGAGCGGTCTACCTTAGAGGGGTCCTTGCCCGAGAAGGCACCACCACCATGGGCGGCCTTACCACCGTAGGTGTCGACGATGATCTTACGCCCCGTGAGTCCGGTATCTCCATGGGGCCCGCCGATGACGAACTTACCCGTGGGGTTGACTAAGAGCTTCGTCTCACTGTCGAAGGCACGCTGTACATCCTCGGGGTAGCGCGCTAAGACACGAGGCAGGAGTACGCGACGGATATCCTCCGTGATACGTGCCTGCATCTCAGCATCAGCGATAGCCTGCGCTTCGGCAGTCGCATCAGCAGGCTGGATGAAGTCGTCGTGCTGGGTGCTGATGACGATCGTGTCGATACGCAGGGGCTTACCTTCCTCAGAGTACTCTACCGTCACCTGGCTCTTAGCGTCGGGGCGGAGGTAGGGCATGAGGTGAAGCTCTTCCTTGCGAATGCGAGCGAGTTCCTCCAGGAGGGCATGGGAGAGATCGAGGGTAAGAGGCATCAGAGAGGGAGTCTCACGGCAAGCATAGCCGAACATGATACCCTGGTCACCTGCACCCTGCTCCTCGGGGGCGGTGCGCTCAACCCCGCGGTTGATGTCGGCACTCTGCCCATGGATGGCTGAGAGTACGCCGCAGCTATCGGCATCGAAGCAGTAAGCGCTCTTGTTGTAGCCGATCTCGCGGATGACGTCACGCGCGATGTCCTGCAGCTCTACATAGGCGTCGCTCTTGACTTCGCCTGCCAGCACGACTTGTCCCGTCGTGACGAGCGTCTCGCACGCTACCTTGGAGTGCGGGTCAAGCGCCATGAAGTGGTCAAGGATGGCATCCGAGATCTGGTCGGCTACTTTGTCGGGATGTCCTTCTGAGACGGACTCAGAGGTGAAGAGATAACTCATCTTATATTGGTTGAATGGGTTGGTTAAATATGTCTCGTACCCTTAGGTGGATGCAAAAAGACCTCAGTTGTTTTAGGGAGGCAACCAAGGTCGAAGCGCTAAGTCTGTCGTAAGGGATGGGAGCTAAGGTATTGGCTCTATCTGGACGACGGGTTTAGCATTTTTTTCTCGTGGTTGCAAGCATCTCAAATCTATCCACGTCCCACCGATGGGGCACTATTTTCGCCTGCAAAGTTAACCTTTTTCTTGTTATTTCACCTCCGTAGTGTAAAGAGTGTAGCGGCTCCGTATCAAAATGCGAGGGGTATATCGTGCCTGTTTCTACCACGAAAAAGTAGGTGCTTTGGTGAGATAGTCCCCTAAGAAGCGGAATGTCGTTCCTATCTGATATTCTTCCCCTTGTACTTGTAGTGGTGTGAACCTATATTGCTTGCTGCTCCGACCTATATAGGTCGACGCTGTGACCTATATAGCTTCGCAGGCTGACCTATATTGGTCAGCCCATCGACCAATATAGGTTGATACGACCCCTTCAGGGATGTGCTTCAGAATAGCCTATAGGAGAGGGCTGATGACAAGCTCTTGCCCGATTCCAAAAGGAAACGCCCTGCTCGCACAGATGTGCGGGCAGGGCGCCGTCCTCTTCTTAGAAGAGATAGATCTGTGGAAGTGATTTACTTCTTCTTACAGCAAGACTTCGTGGAGTCTTGCTTCGTCATATCTTGGCGCTTACAGCAAGATTTTTTGCTGTCCTTCGAGTGCTTGCCTTCAGCTTTGCAGCAGGACTTTGTCGAGTCTTGTACTGCAGCGTGGTGTGCTTCGCATACCTTAGCTCCTTCGGGTGTCGAGCAGGCTGCACCTGCTTTGCAGTCACACTGCTTGCTCTTGCCTGAGCAGCATTTGGCTGTAGCTTCCTTCTTTACTGAGTCCGTCTTGGTGGGGCTTTGGGCGGAGAGGCTGGTGCCGAGCGCGAAGATACACGCTGCAGCGAGGATGAACTTCTTCATTATTCTTGGTAATGAATTATGTAATGAGTGATTAGAAATTATCTAAGGACAAAGGTAGTGAAATTGCTTAGCCGTGTTATCCTATTGGTAAATGGAGCCATTGATGCTATGTATAATGATACTATGAAAAACAATGAGGGAGCGGGTGACCTTCTTCCCTTGGAGAAGAAGGTCACCCGCTCCCTGTGTATGGTATGCTTTTGGGCGCAAATTGAAGCTAAAAGATGAGCGAGATGAGCTGGTAGACTACAGCCCCAGAGATATAACCAGCAAGAGCAAGCAGACTGAAGCGCTTGAAGTAGTAGCCGAAGCTGATTCCTTCGAGCCCCATCACTGTCACGCCTGTCGCCGAACCGATGATCAGCAGGCTACCACCTGTGACGGCACAGTAGGCGAGGAAGACCCAGAAGGAGCCATTGACGACGAAGGGTGTGATCGCCCCCGATGTCTCCAGCGGATACATACCCAGGACAGCGGCCACAAGGGCAACGTTGTCCAGCATGGAGGAGAGTACCCCGATGATAGCAGCGAGCAGACCCGTATTGGGAATGAGGGCTGTGACGCGAGTGGAGGCTGCGGCGAGTTGTCCGCCTTCGATCAGTGCCGCTACGGACATCAGGATGCCGAGGAAGTAGAAGATCGTAGTGAGGTCAGCATGATTGAGGAGGGTCGTGACACGGAGCTCAGTTGCATTCTCAAGGCGCTTCTTGAAGCGGAAGAACATCAGTTCAGTGTAGATCCACACGATGACCAGACCAAAGATAACCCCCATGAAGGCGGGTACATCGAAGAAGGTCTGCCAGATAGGTACGAGCATCAGCGAGACGATCCCCAGGACGAGGACGATGATACGCGCATGCTGAGGGAGGATATCATCCAGTGAGTCTTCGGGGACATCTGGTAGGGCACGTAGCTGAGCATTCTTCTTGAAGAGGAAATAGTGCGCCAGAAGAGTAGGGACCACCATGTTCACGAAGGCGGGGATGACGAGGTGGAAGATCTGGTAGTATGGCGTGATGCGACTGTTGTTCCACAGCAAGAGGGTCGTCACGTCACCGATAGGCGACCAAGAGCCCCCTGCATTACAGGCGATGATGCTGATACAGGCATACTTCATTCGGTCCGTGGTGTCGGGGACAAGACGACGCAGGATAGCGATGATGACGATCGCAGCAGCGAGGTTGTCCAGGAATGCCGAGAAGAAGAACGAGGCAATAGCTACACGCCACAGCAGCGCACGCTTATTCGTCGTAGCGACGATCTTAGCCACGGACTTGAAGCCCCCGTAGGTATCGATCGTATTCACAAGGACCATCGAGCTGAGGACGAAGAAGAGCGTACTCGAGACGTCACCGAGGTGCTCTGTGAGCTTGAGGGAGAGGTAGTCGGATAGGCCTCTCTCTTCGGCTGGCGAGAGAGCGCAGGAGGAGAGGAACTTATGAAAGCCCTCTGTCACTGAGGCAATATCGGTGTCGATGAGTAGGATGGCCCAAAGCACGACGGCTGTGAGCAAAGCCGTAGCGGTCTTGTTGATCTTGATTTGCTCTTCGAGAGCAATGCCGATGATCCCTAAGATGAAGATCACGGGCATGAGGTAATACCAACTCATAGAATAATAGGATTGTAAGTGAGTAAAGGGCGAGGAGGGATCAGAGGTAGACCTCCAGCGCCGTGCCCCCATAGAACGAGACGGGACTAAGTCCGTAGGTCCGCTGAGGGGTAGTCAGGTGATAGGACGAAGGGTAGTAGTCCAGCCCGAGGGGTAGGCGCAGACCAAGCTCCTTCGTGAAGCGCCAGCGAGGCGCCAGTTCGATACCCATGCCCACCGAGCTCGCTGGCATATACAGCGCAGGCTCATGGGCTGGGAATGTAGTAGCCCGCCCTACGTGCTTGCGAAGTGCAGCCGAGGCGGATGCCGAGATATGAAAGCCTCGCCATAGGCGTAGGTCACGCCCGAGGCCTAAGCGTAGGGATAGGTAGCGGTCTTGAGCACTGCGTCCCAGACCATCGCCTCCCTCCTGAGCGCGGAAGGTGGATAGACCCACATTCCCCTTTAGGTATAGAGGCCACTTCGGGGGAGTGTACTCGACGCCCAGCGCAGCATGTCGCCCCTGGAGGCTCCATGTACCTTCGCCCTGCGAAGGGGTAGCGCTTAGCGTAATGGGGGCATAGAGACGGAGGTGAGGAGTAGGCTCCTCATTGTAGTACTTCAGTTGACGTCCTGTGCTGCCAAAGAGGCGGTCGCTTATCCAGTAGCCGATGTGCCCTGAGAGGATGCCAAGTCCAGCCCCCGTGACGACATCACCGATCCAGTGGCGGTTATTGAGGATTCGCCCCAGCCCCGTGATAGAGGCGAGTCCGTAGCTTACGGGAGGAAGCCATGGATAGCGCT
Organism: Porphyromonas sp. KLE 1280; assembly: GCF_000700805.1. NCBI lineage: Bacteria > Pseudomonadati > Bacteroidota > Bacteroidia > Bacteroidales > Porphyromonadaceae > Porphyromonas > Porphyromonas sp. KLE 1280. The sequence goes on along the minus strand of NZ_KL362962.1, from coordinate 649,233 downwards.
CGCCATACTCCAAGCTCAGTAGCGTCGCTGAGGTAAAGGCCATAGCGGTATGCCCTGAGGGGAAGGAGTTTCGAGACGATCCGTCAGGGCGTCTTACACGGGCGGTGTACTTAATAGCCGAGGTGACAGCGAGCATCGTAGCCGTAGCAGCGACATCAGCAGTGAGCACCTGCCAAGGTGATTTACTTATACCCTCTACACCCGCAATGCGCAGGCCAAGTTGGGCTGCTAATGGGGCGAACTGGAGGTAGTCATCGTAGTGGTGACGGAAGTGAGGATAGTGCCCGTAGCGTATCGTGCGTATCTGCTCGTTGTGAATATTCTGCACCACTCCTATACCTACGAGTGGAGCTGCACTGAGCGCCCCCTGTAGGAGGAGTTGATTCGTTTTCTGCACATTGCTCAGCGTGTCGGGACGATATGCGGTTGTCGCCGTGTAGCTGAGCGTATCGGCTACACTCTGCGCTTCAGAGGGGAGAGCCGTGAGGAGGGATAGTAGAGCGAGTAGATAGGCTTTTTTATTCATAAGTCTATTCGAAGCGTCCGAGGGTAAGGGTCTGCCAGTACTCAGACTTGGCTTGGTGGAGGTCGTGAGTGACCATAAGCATCGTCGTCTCGGGGCGTACGACTTGCTCCAGTAGCGACTCGAAGCTTTCCTTATAAGACTTGTCAAGGAAACTGAGTGGCTCGTCGAGGATCAGAAGCTCGGGATTAGATGCCAGCGCACGACCGAGCAGAGCTCGCTGGAGCTGACCACCGCTGAGCTTGCCGATGGGTTGCTGGAGGAGGTGCGTGAGCCCGATGGCTTCTGCGAGCTTCTCTACCTGCTCTCTACGCACACCGCGCCCCATGGTGCCTTTTGGGAGGCCAGAGTCAATAACCTCGTGGACGTGGATGGGGAAGTGGCGATCAATCTGATTGATCTGGGGAAGGTAGCTGGCGACCAGCTGGTCGGTAGTATGGCCCTCATGGTCGTAGCGGAGGAGCCGCCCAGCTTGTAGCGGGATGAGCCCCAGCAGAGTACGCATGAGGGTCGTCTTACCGCTGCCATTCGGTCCCGTGATGGCCCATCGCTCACCACGACGTACGCTCCAGTTGAGGTGCTCAAGTACGACCTTGTCGGGATAGCCGAGGGTCGCATTATGTAGCTCTAAGAGTGGTTGCATAGGGAAGGTCATCGTGTCGGGATAGATGAGGTGGTATCGCTCAGTGCACGAGTGATGAGTAGAAGTTGCTCCTCCCAGTCCCCTCCCAGCGGGTTGATGACGACCATACGGGCGCCGAGCTCTTTCGCAATGCTCTCGATGAGCTTGGAGTCAAACTCCTGCTGGATGAAGACCACGCGTACCCTCAGTTTCTTAGCTTCTTCGATGAGTGCTTGTATATGCTGAGGCGTAGGCTCCTTGCCATCTTGCTCGATGACGAGTTGCTTGAGACCATGCTCCTCTGCGAACTCAGAGAGGGATGGATGGTAGATGACGAAGGCACGCGAGGGGATATGGGAGAGTTGCTCTTTTATCGTCTGCTCGACGTGCTCCAAGCGCTGGGTGAAGCGCTGGTAACCCGCATCATATTGCACTCGGTGCGTCGTGTCAATACGGCAAAGAGAGCTGTATATGCTCTTACCCATGGACTGAAGCCCACGTACACTTGTCCAGTAGTGTGGGTCGTGAAGATGAGTGGAGCTATCGCTATGGTGATGTGCAGGCCCTACCAAGTCCTGATCGAGACGTACGAGCTGCAGGGCTGGCTGCATCGTATGGATACGCTCCACCCAGCGACGCTCAAAGCCCAGATCACCCATATAGAAGTAGGCCGCGCTGGAGGCGAGTGCTTGGATGGCCTGTGGTGTAGGCTCGTAATTCTCTGGATTATTCCCCTGGGGGAGTAGTGTCGTCACCGCGACCAAGCTATCAGCGATCTCCGTGATGACCTGAGCTGCTGGTGCTATCGTCGTGGCTATCTGGAGTCGGGTAGACCGCTGCTCGCCCTGCTGACAAGAGGAAGCGAGAAGCCCTATCCCCAAGAGAAGGGTACACAGGGGGCGGTGGAGTGAACTACATATCATCGGAGTAGGAACTGCAATCTGCTTACTTATGCACGAAGCCGTCCAGTGAGGCGAGCGATGAGACGCCCCAACTCACCGATCCAGAGTACTGGGCTAGTGGCTATGAGGAGTGCAATCCAGTAGCTGAGTGGAAGAGGAGCTATCTGGAAGAAATCGTATGCAAAGGTAGTAATTAAGAACTGCCCTACGAGGATGACAGCCGTGATCAGCAGGAAGTAGCGTGCCCGATCCATGCCAGCGAATGCACTGCGCCCCGAGTGGAATGCTTTTGCGTTGAACATATTCCACAGCTGAAGAAAGACAAAGGTGGTGAAGAATACGGATAGGTCGAGTGCCGTAAGTTGCTCCTTCCCTTCGACCCACTGTCTCGTCGTGAGGTCCAAGTGCTCCAATATATAATGTAGCGCAAAGAGCAGAAGGAGGAATAGGCCACCGACTCCGAATATCTGTCGTGCGAGCTGTGGTGTGATGATCCCCGCAGAGGTCTTGCGTGGACGCTCCTTCATGAGATGAGGGCTGGGGGGCAGGGAGGCCAGCGCCAGCGACGCAAAGGTGTCCATAATGAGGTTCACCCAGAGCATCTGTGTCACGGTGAGGGGAGACTCCTTGCCGAGGAAGGCACCTATAAGGACGGTGAGGCATGCCACGACATTGATCGTCATCTGGAATAGGATGAAGCGCTGGATATTCAGGTAGAGTGAGCGCCCCCATAGTACGGCCTGCGCGATGCTGGCAAACGAGCTGTCGAGGATGGTGATATCGCTGGCTTCCTTAGCTACCGCCGTACCGTCCCCCATCGACAGCCCGACATGTGCTCTATTGAGGGCTGGGGCATCGTTGGTCCCATCTCCGGTGACGACTACGACTTCGCCCAGCTCTTGGAGTAGGCGTACGAGGCGCTCCTTGTCCATAGGACGTGCGCGTGCCATGATCTTAATATGGGTAAGTCGTGCCTTGGCTTCGTCGTCTGTGAGAGCTTCAAATTCTGCTCCTGTGATGATCTCATCGTCGGTAGAGCTTTCTCCCCAGAGACCGATCTGTCGGGCGATCTCTTTAGCCGTGCCAGAGGTATCCCCTGTGATTATCTTCACGCCGATACTAGCCTCTCGGCACTGCTGGATAGCCTCGGGCACTTCGCTGCGCACGGGATCCATGATGCCGAAGATGCCTTGTAGCTGTAGTCCTTCTTGGATCAGCTCGTCAAGAGGCTTCTCTTGCTCTGTCGGACTCTCGACTATGCGGTAGGCAAGAGCGAGTGTTCGCATAGCGCGTGACTGATACAGCTGTAGTTCGGCTTCGTAGTGGGTATGTACCTCCGTAGGAAGATTACATAGGCTGAGCAGAATCTCTGGTGCCCCCTTGACATAGAGTACGGCCTTCCCTTCGAGCATTGCAGACTGGACTAAAGTTGCCATGTACTTGCGCTCTGTCGAGAAGGGGAGCTGTCGGATGATAGGGGCGGAGTCACGAAGGGTGAGGTAGTCGTACGCTTGTCCTCGTATCCAAAGAAGGAGGGCTCCTTCGGTAGGATTGCCCATGACCTCGGGGTGCTGTCGGTCGTGTGTATTGAGGAAGGCGGTTGTGTTGGCTGCTATGGCTTCGGGGAGAAGGCTTTGTACCTCAGTCGAGGCTTCGCTGAAGAAGCTCTCGATGCGCATTCGATTCTCCGTGAGCGTCCCCGTCTTGTCGGTGCAGATGACGGTGATAGCACCCATCGTCTCGCACGCGTGCATACGGCGAACGAGGTTGTTGCTACGCATCATGCTACGCATGCTATAGGCCAGAGAGAGACTCACACTCATTGGTAACCCCTCGGGGACAGCGACGACAATGACTGTCACGGCGAGCATGATTTTGCCGAGGAAGTAGGAGAGTGTAGCATCCCATGGAGCTGCAAAGCCCCCATTGAGAGCATAGATCAGGGTGCTGCCTACGAGGACAAGCGCTGCGAGGATATAGCTGATACGGGCTATGAGACTGCTGAGGTGATCAAGCTGCCGATTCAGTGGTGTCTCTACGGAGGCATCTATCTGAATGCCCTCGAAGATCTTCCCTTGTTCGGTCGCATCTCCGACGACCTGTACGCGACAGACGGCATGTCCCTCGAGGATGGTCGTGCCACGACATATATAATCGGTAGGGTAAGTGGCTTCGCTGTCTTGATCTTCAGGGCGTATGCTCTTGATCGCCATCGGCTCACCCGTGAGGGTTGACTCATCTACCGAGAGTGTGACAGCCTCAAGGAGCTTGGCATCGGCAGGGATCTCCTCCCCCGTCTCCAGATAGAGCAGGTCGCCGACGACGATCTCGCGCTTCGGGATCTGTATGATCTCACCATCGCGCATGACCTTGTAGCGCACCTCGTCGCCTACCTGGCTCAGGAGCTCGAACTCCTTCTCGCTCTTTAGCTCGAAATAGAAAGCTATGCCTGTGGAAAGTAGTATCGCTAAGAAGACTCCGACAGGCTCAAAGAATCCAGCTCCTGTGGGATCAGTCTTGGTGACAAAATACTCATAGCAGGCCGAGAGGAGGGAGAGGACCATGGCGATGAGCAGGATAATGATGATGGGATCCTCGAATTTCTCGAGGAAAAGCTTCCAGTGTGAGGTGCGTGGGCGGGGTGTCAGCTCATTGCTGCCGTGTTGTAGCCGGCTCTTTTGTGCCTGCTCGGAGGTTAGTCCTATATGCGGAGTAGGGATCTTGTCCATTATATATTAATGTATAGGGGTAGGGGTGAGAGATCGAAGTAGGGACCTCTCCTGCCATCTCCTTCGCCTGCAAAATTAGCGGAAGACCACCACATAATCATCCTATCACTTCTTAGATGGATTCAGAGGCTTTCTTATACTCCTCAGATATACCAGTACTGGTTGATTTTATTCTCCTGCAAAGGTTTATTCTTAGGAGGCTTGGAGAGGGGGATGTAGTGACAGATAGGGATAGGGTGTCTGGCAAGACAAAGGTCTTCCCCCTCATGAGACTGTGGTCGAGAGTCCTGTCCTCTATTTAGAGTATTTAGAGTGCTAAGGTATCGCACGCCCAGCTCTCCGATATGCCTCTCCGAAGAGATACACAAGCCCTTCGCCTTATCGCACGTATTCCTCTTATCCAGCGGAGGGAAAAGTGTCCTTCTCGTGAAGAAAAAAGCGCCTTCACGCAGTGGTCTTCCTCTGTCTACGCACGTAGTCTTAAAGACCAGGCACATAAATCCAAATATCCACGTACGTAGATATTAGATCCACGTACGTAGCTCAAACTTATCTACCATTCGTCCACAACTTTTCTCCCTACGCGGAGCAACAACCTAATAGAGGTCACGTCACAAAGCTATATAGGGATCAGTCCAAAGCTATATAGGAATCCAAGCAAAGCTATATGGCTTTCTTCGCCATCCTATATAGCTCTACCCACACCCCCATATACCTATATACGGAGCCATTGCGCAAGCCTACTTCTTCATTGCTTGTACCTTCTTGCCTCGAAAATCGGAGCCTTTAGGCTGAGAAGACCGAAGTTAGGAAAGTGTAAGCGGTGAAGAGATAGCCTTGCACAATGGTCTCTTCATGGGATCGGCTGGTGAAAATGGGAATTATTTGGAGGCTTGGAAAACTTATACTATCTTTGCAACGCAAATCAGCAAGCACGGTGTGGTAGTTCAGCTGGTTAGAATACCTGCCTGTCACGCAGGGGGTCGCGGGTTCGAGTCCCGTCCATACCGCAAAGAAGAGAGCATAGCGAAAGCCGTGCTCTCTTTTTGTATAGATCCCTATCACATCTTGATAACCTTAGATGCCATCTACTCCAAGTATATAGTAGCCTCCTATTCACACTAAGGGATGTGTGGGATGGTGGTGTTTGTTGGGATAACAAGCTAACACTAAGGCGGTAAACTTTGTAAGATATTTTTGTAAGTCATTGAGGTACAACGAGCCTGCAAAATACCTACCTTTGGTACGCTGTAGATAGATCAGCGTACGACTACTATAACAATACTTAAGCTAACGTTCGCCAATGAACACCAATGACTTTTCCATCCGCCACATAGGCGTAGGGCAGCACGACGCCGATGAGATGCTTCGTACCATCGGGGTGAAGACCTTAGATGAGCTCATCAACCAGACTCTACCCTCCAACATCCGATTGGACAAGCCTCTGGATCTCCCCGAGCCTATGACTGAGCGGGAGTTTGCTGAGCATATCGCAGACCTTGCATCTAAGAACGAAGTCTATACCTCCTACATCGGCCAAGGCTGGTACGATACCGTACTCCCCCCCGTCGTCCAGCGTAATGTACTGGAGAATCCCGTCTGGTACACATCCTATACTCCCTATCAAGCAGAGATCTCTCAGGGTCGCCTTGAAGCGCTCTTCAACTTCCAGTCGGTCATCACAGACCTGACGGCACTCCCCTTGAGTAACTGCTCCCTCCTTGACGAAGCAACGGCTGGGGCTGAAACCGCCTTCCTTCTCTTCAACGAGCGCTCTAAGGCTAAGGTGAAGCTCGGTGCGCGCAGGATCTTCGTTGATAAGGACGTCTTTGCTTCCACTCGTGATGTCATCCTCACGCGCTGTATCCCACAGGGGATCGAGGTAGTCCTCGGCAAGTGGAACGAGTTCGACTTCGGTGACGAGTTCTTCGGAGCAATCGTACAGTACCCAGGCTCACTCGGTGGTGTCAATGACTACTCTGAGTTTGTGGCCAAGGCTCACGATGCAGATATCAAGGTGGGGGTCGCTGCTGACCTCCTCGGGCTTGTCCTGCTGACGCCTCCAGGAGAATGGGGTGCTGACGTCGTCTTCGGCTCAGCTCAGCGCTTCGGTGTGCCCATGTACTTCGGTGGTCCCTCTGCTGGATACATCGCTTGTCGCATGGAGTACAAGCGTACGCTACCAGGGCGTATCATCGGTCTGAGTAAGGACCGCCTGGGCAAGGAGTCCTATCGCCTCGCCCTGCAGACTCGCGAGCAGCATATCAAGCGCGAGCGTGCTACGAGTAATATCTGTACCGCTCAGGCTCTGCTGGCTTCGATGAGTGGCTTCTATGCCGTCTACCATGGTCCCGAAGGCCTGAAGAATATTGCACGCCGTGTCCATTCTTATACGGGCTTCCTCGCAAAGAAGCTTCAGGATCTCGGCTATCGCCTCCTGCATGAGAACTTCTTCGATACACTCTGCGTCATCCTCCCCGAGGAAGCAGGCTTTGCAGCTAAGCTCCGTGAGATCGCAGAGGAGTGTCGTGTGAACCTCTTCTATGCTCCCTGCGGTACGGTCGCTCTGCTGAGCATTGACGAAACGACACTGCCCGAAGATCTCAGCGTCCTCTGCTACATCTTCGCTTCTGCCCTTGGCAAGGAGAGCAACTTCAATGACGAAGTCGGCGAACACACGATCCACATTGATCGCAAGTTCGTACGTACCTCGCCCTTCCTCTCCTACGAAGTCTTCAACAAGTACCATACGGAGACCGAGATGATGCGCTATATCAAGCGTCTTGAGCGTAAGGATATCTCCCTGACGCACTCGATGATCTCTCTCGGCTCATGCACGATGAAGCTCAATGCTGCCACGGAAGTCATTCCTCTCAGCAACCCAGCCTTCTGCAATATCCATCCCTATGCTCCTGCTGAGCAGGTACAGGGCTCACTCGAGCTGCTGGAGAACCTCAAGGGACTCTTAGCTACGATCACGGGGCTGCCCGTCGTATCGCTCCAGCCTAATTCGGGTGCTGCTGGTGAATATGCCGGTCTTCGTACGATCCGTTCTTATCACGAAGCTCACGGAGGTGGTCACCGCAGTAAGATCCTTCTGCCTGCTTCTGCTCACGGTACGAACCCTGCTTCGGCTTCCCAGTGTGGCTACCAGTGCGTCATCGTAGCGTGCGATGCGCATGGTAATGTCGACTGGGAAGACTTCATGAAGAAGACCGAGGAGCATAAGGATGACCTCGCTGCGATGATGATCACTTATCCCAGTACGCACGGGATCTTCGAGACGAATATCATCGACCTCTGTAAGCGTATCCATGATTGTGGAGCCCTCGTCTACATGGATGGTGCGAATATGAATGCTCAGGTAGGTCTTACTAACCCTGGCTTCATCGGTGCAGACGTCTGTCACCTCAACCTGCATAAGACCTTCGCTATCCCTCACGGTGGTGGTGGTCCTGGTAGTGGTCCTATCTGTATGACCGAGGCTCTCGCTCCTTACCAGCCTACGCATGGCTATGGCGTCGACTACGAGCCCATCGAAGGGAACGTCGTCTCTGCTGCTCCTCTCGGTAGTGCCGGTATCGATGTCGTCTCCTATGCTTACATCCGCCTGCTGGGTACGAAGGGGCTTGAGCGTGCTACTCGCACGGCAATCCTCAATGCCAACTACATGGCTGTCCGTCTCAAGGATACCTATGGCATCGTCTACACGGGGGCAACGGGCCGCGTCGGTCACGAGCTGATCCTCGACTGCCGCAAGCTCAAGGAAACCTATGGTGTCGACGAGAGCGATATCGCTAAGCGTCTCATGGACTTCGGCTACCATGCTCCTACGCTTTCCTTCCCTGTACATGGCACGCTCATGATCGAGCCCACCGAAAGTGAAAGTAAGGCTGAGCTGGATCGCTTCCTTGATGTGATGCAGTGCATCTGGGGTGAAATGCAGGAGATCAAGGACGGTCGTGCTGACGCCGAAGACAACGTGCTGAAGAATGCTCCTCACCCTGAGTACGAGGTAGTCTCTGACTCTTGGTCACACAGCTACCCCCGTGAGAAGGCTGCTTATCCGCTGCCTTACCTGCGTGAGAATAAGTTCTGGATCAATGTCGCTCGCGTAGACAATGGCTTCGGCGACCGCAATCTGATCCCCGCCTTCTGTGCTTGTATCGCTCCTACGATAGAGGAATAGGCACTAAGGTCTAAGTAAGTAATGCCCCTCCCTTTGTCCTATCGGGACGAAGGGAGGGGCTTCTTTTTGCAAAGAACTTAAGGTGTAAGCTTGCGAATTATACATTGGTCGACTACTATCTCTCATGCTTGCTACTTTTATATAGAGGAGGTCACTGCCTCTATCCTTGGTAGTATTTCCCCTTCTCAAAATATTTTAGATATTCAGTCTCTATGTTAGCACCTATAGTGTGGTATAGAGTGGGGGAGAGAGCTAAGGGATGAGAGTAGCCCTATTGCGGTGCTATATGCTATGATTCAGTAGATTGTCTCCCTCTTTTTGATGACTCTTGAGGCCCTTTGAAGAGCTTCTTCGGAGCGTCCCAAAAGAACTCTTTGGGAAAGCTTTGATATATAGATACAATTCTTATCTTTGTCTTGTAGAGATACGAATACACTCAGTAAGTACAATAGCACGAAGCACAAGAGTACATCACTCAACTATATCCATCCAAACAATAACACGTAAGAAACTATGAACGACTCCGCTATCTTCACTCTGATTGAAGAGGAACGTCAACGACAACTCAAGGGTATTGAGCTCATTGCCTCTGAGAACTTTGTCAGTGAAGAAGTCATGAAGGCTATGGGTAGCTGCATGACCAACAAGTATGCAGAAGGCTATCCTGGTAAGCGCTACTATGGTGGTTGCGAAGTAGTAGACAAGTCTGAGCAGCTCGCTATCGACCGCATCAAGCAGCTCTTCGGTGCTGAATGGGCAAACGTACAGCCTCACTCAGGTGCTCAGGCAAATATGGCCGTTCTCCTCGCCTGTCTCAACCCTGGCGATACCTTCATGGGGCTGAACCTCGCCCATGGTGGTCACCTCTCCCACGGCTCTGCTGTCAATAGCTCAGGCCTTCTCTACCATGCTATCGACTACAATGTCAGCGAAGAAACGGGTCGCGTAGACTACGATCAGATGGAGCAGCGTGCTCTCGAGCACAAGCCTAAGCTCATCATCGCAGGGGGCTCGGCTTACTCTCGCGAATGGGACTACAAGCGTATCCGTGAGATCGCAGATAAGATCGGGGCTATCTTCCTCGTCGATATGGCTCACCCCGCTGGGCTCATCGCTGCAGGTCTCCTCGACAACCCTGTCAAGTTCGCTCATATCGTCACCTCCACGACGCACAAGACGCTGCGCGGTCCTCGTGGTGGTATCATCCTTATGGGTAAGGACTTCGATAATCCTTGGGGCAAGACTACGCCTAAGGGTGAGATCAAGAAGATGTCCGCACTCCTCGACTCTGCAGTCTTCCCAGGTGTACAGGGTGGTCCTCTGGAGCACGTCATCGCAGCTAAGGCAGTAGCCTTCTACGAAGCTCTCCAGCCCTCATTCAAGGAATACGGTCGTCAGGTCAAGAAAAATGCTCAGGCTATGGCTGAAGCCTTCGTACGCCGTGGCTACGGTGTCGTATCTGGCGGCACGGACAACCACTGCATGCTCATCGACCTGCGTGGTAAGTTCCCCGAACTGACCGGTAAGGTGGCTGAAAAGGCTCTTGTAGCAGCTGACATCACGGTGAATAAGAATATGGTTCCCTTCGATAGCCGCTCGGCTTTCCAGACCTCGGGTATCCGTGTCGGTACGCCTGCTATCACCACTCGTGGTGTCAAGGAAGATAAGATGGAGTACATCGTCTCCCTCATTGACCGTGTCCTCTCTGCGCCCGAAGATGAAGCTGTCATCGCTGCTGTCCGCAAGGAAGTCAACGAAATGATGGCTAACTATCCTATCTTCGCTTGGTAGATCTTACCGATCAGGTTAGCCGATTTGGTGCAACCCTGAGTTAACAAGTGACCCGAGGCTATTGCCTAGAGTAGTGTATGCTACTCCAGAGCAAGCCTCGGGCTACTCGTTTTTCCATATATTTGTATTACAGCGTTCGATGAGCCGTCTCTTGGGCTTTATCAGTAGTGCTGATCATATCATTCAAATAGACTCAATGAAGAAGTTATTTACAAGCATGGCCTGTGCGCTGGCTCTCTGTGTAGGAGGAACTGCTGCGTGGGCTGCCAGCGCTCCCTCTCGAGTGTCTACTCCCGTGCCTTCGTATGACAAGGGGATCAACATTATTCCTCGTCCTAAGCAACTTCAGGAGCTCAAGCTCCCTGCTTTCCGCCTGACAGCGACTACGTCTGTCATTGCTTCTGGTGACTCCGCTGTGACGATCGCTCGCTTCTTCACCGAAAAGATTAACCGCTCTACGGGCTTCTCTCTGCGTGTAGTGCCCGGTGCTAAGGCCACTCAGCAGGCTATCTTTGTTCGCATTGATCCTAAGCTCGCCCTTGGCGATGAGGGCTATACGCTGAACTCTTCTTCTCGCGGTGTCGAGATCGTTGGTCGTTCGGCGAAGGCTCTTTTCTGGGGCTTCCAGAGCTTGATGCAGCTACTCCCTGCGGAGGTCGAGTCTGCAGGCAAGGTCGGCACTCTTCCCACGACTGCTTGGACGATCCCTGCCGTTCGTATTTCTGATGAGCCTGCTTTCGAGTATCGTGGTGTGATGGTCGATGTATGCCGCCACTTCCTCACGGTAGACGAGATGAAGAAGCACATCGATATCATCTCTATGTTTAAGATCAATAAGCTCCACTGGCACCTCACAGAAGACCAGGGCTGGCGTATTGAGATAAAGAAGTATCCCCGCCTGACCGAGGTCGGTGCTTGGCGTATAGAAGGAGATGGCAGTCGCTACGGTGGCTTCTATACGCAGGATCAGGTCCGTGAGATCGTCCGCTATGCCCAGGATCGCTTTGTGACGATCATCCCTGAGATTGAGATGCCAGGTCACGGTATGGGTGCTATCGCCTCTTACCCTGAGCTTACCTGCTTCCCCAACCGTCGGAAGTATATCGTACGTAATATTTGGGGTATCGAAGATGATGTCTATTGTGCTGGTAAGGAGTCGACCTTTGAGTTCATCCAAAATGTACTCGACGAAGTCGTACCCCTCTTCCCTGGAGAATACTTCCACGTTGGTGGGGACGAATGTCCTAAGGATCGCTGGAAGGAATGTCCCAACTGCCAAAAGCGCATCAAGGCTGAAGGTCTGAAGGATGAGCACGAGCTCCAGAGCTACGTCATCCGCCGTGCTGAGAAGATGCTCGCTAAGCATGGGAAGAAGCTTATCGGCTGGGATGAGATCCTCGAAGGAGGCCTTGCTCCTACGGCTACCGTCATGAGCTGGCGTGGTGAAGATGGTGGTATCCAGTCTGCCAATATGGGCCACGACGTGATCATGACCCCTGGTAGCGGTGGCCTCTATATTGACCACTATCAGGGTGACCCCAAGATCGAGCCTGTAGCTATCTGCTGCTATGCTCCTCTTGAGAAGGTCTACAACTATAATCCTATCCCCGAAGCTATCGCTCCAGATAAGCGTCATCACATCAAGGGTGCACAGACCAACCTCTGGGCTGAGTATCTCTATACCCCAGAGATCATGCAGTACCGTGCCTTCCCTCGTGAGATCGCTTTGGCTGAAGCCGTATGGTCACCCATCGCAAGCCGTGACTTCAAGGACTTCAATCGCCGTCTTGACAATGCGTATGTCCGCCTTGATATGCATGGTGCGAACTACCATATCCCTCAGCCAGAGCAGCCTCTGCCTAACGTAGATCCAAAGGAAAGCTACGAGAAGACTGTCTCTTCGCTCAACTTCATTGCCTTCACTGATAGCGCAGAGCTGTCTCTCAAGACGACTCGTCCTATCCGTATCGTCTATACGCGTGATGGTAGCACGCCTAGGCTGTCCTCTGAGAGCTACACCATGCCTCTCAAGGTCACCAAGAGCGAAGTCATCCGTGTAGCTTCTATCCTTCCTTCTGGTAAGACAAGCCCCGTACGTGAGATCACCTTTGAGAAGCAGACCCTTGCTCCTGCAGCTACCGTTGCTAACCTCAAGCCAGGTCTGGCTACGAAGACCTCTATTGGAGACTACTACCAGGCTACTGATCTTATCGGTGTGACGAACTGGACGAAGGGTATCGCCAAGCGTCCTCAGGACCTTCGTCCCGATGTCGTCAAGAACCACATGGCAGAGATCAAGCCCAAGGCCGTCATTGGTGATGGTTACGTGAAGATCCCCAAGGATGGTGTCTATGTCTTCTCTACGGACCTCGACCAGATGTACATCGATGGCAAGCTCCTCATCGACAATAGCGGTGAAGTAGCTAAGTCCAGCCGTCGCGATAAGAGCGTGGCTCTGAAGGCTGGTTGGCACAAGATCCGCCTGATCTTCATCGGTGCTGTCCGTGGAGGCTTCCCCACGTATTGGGATGGTGCTGCTGTTGCCTACCGCAATATCAAGGACAACAAGTTCACCAACATCACCGAAGATATGCTGGCGCACTAAGCCGCTTCACACACCTCTTCTAATACTTTCGACTGAGCCCTCGCCTCTCTCCTTCCGCTGGAGAAGGGTGGGGGCTCAGCCTTTTTCCTACCTCTTACCTTATCATCCATGCCATCCACCCTTACTCCGACCGAGCGGACCTATACCATTGCACTCTCCCTCACTAAGTACGTCGGCCCTCGCTCTGCTATTGAGCTCATCGAAGCCCTTGGTTCTGCTACGGCTCTCTTCACTGATGCGGAGCTTCGTGCTCGTATCCTTCCCCGCCTGCCTCAGCGTATAGCGCAGCAGCTGGCTTCGCCCACCTTGGTTGAAGAAGCCCTGCGTATTGAGGAGCGCTGCCAGAAGGAAGGTATTCGCCCCATCTTCTTTCTTAGCGAGGACTATCCAGCGCCTCTTCGTGAGATTGCCGTTCCACCCATGGTGTTGTATGTGCGCGGGGAGTATGTAGCTTGGGCGGAGCGTAAGCATGTGAGTGTCGTCGGTACGCGAAGTATCTCCGACTATGGCCGTGTACTTACCCAGCAGGTGGTGAGAGAGCTGTCGGCTACTTGCCCTGCATCTACGATTGTCAGTGGGCTGGCCTACGGAGTCGATATACAGGCTCATGAGGCTGCGCTAAATCTGAGTCTTCCAACGGTGGCTGTGCTCGCCCATGGGTTGGATACGCTCTATCCCAGCGCGCACTGGCGGATCGCCGAGCAGATCTTGCGGGATGGAGGTGCTTGGGTAAGCGAATATCCGCCAGGGGTAAAGCCCTATCGTCAGGCTTTCGTTGCGCGTAACCGTATCATCGCCGGGCTAAGTGCCGCAACTATCGTCATCGAGGCGGGCGAACATAGTGGGTCGCTCTCGACGGCAAACTATGCTCTCGAATCGGGGCGTGAAGTCTTCGCCTGTCCTGGTCGCTTGACCGATCCTGAGAGTATTGGATGTCATAAGCTCATCGAGGAGCAGCGTGCCCATCTCTATCTTGGAGCGTCCTCGATGATGAAGGAGCTGGGGTGGGGGGCTTTGGATGAAGGAGCAGAAGCACATCCCTTCTCTACCCCTCTTGTAGAAAAGCCAGCTCTCCCTTCTCCCGCGAGGGAGTATCCACCTCATCCTTTGCTCGCTATCTTGATAGAGCAGGGTGTGCTTTCTGTCGATGAGCTATCCCGCCTATCGGGTATGGACTTGATGACCGTCCGAAGTGAGCTCTTTGATCTCGAGCTGGATGGTTGGGTACAAGCCCGAGCGGGAGGTTGCTACAGCTTGTGCTGAAGGCGATGAAATAAGAAGAAGCCCTTAGGACTGATCAGTCCTAAGGGCTTCGCTTATTGATACGTTCGGGGCTATTTACCGAAGCTCCATTTGAGGGCGAGTGTCGGTGCTACGAGCCACTGAGGGGCATCGACATTCTTCGATATGCGCACTTCACTACCTATGCTGAGGTTGAAGTCTGGTGCGACACCTGGGATCTTGTTGAGGTTGCACCACACCTGTGGCTGCGACATAAACTTGAAGTCCGTGCCCCAACCGATGCGGGGATCCTTCTGATGCCACCAGCTGAAGAAGCCCGTGGCGGTGATGAGGCCATTGCCAGGAGCGAACTTCCATACTCCGCAGAGCTCATAGTTGTGTGGCTGGGCAATCCCACGTATATACTTGTAGAGTGGGGTGAGGCTGAGCATCGTGCGACGCTCGGGGCTGAGGTAGGTGTAGGTCACCCCCGTCATGAAGGCATCATTGAGCGAGATCGCACGTGAGCCCACAGGTTCGGGAGCATTGGTATTGATGAAGCGCAGGCCGCCGTCATAGCGCACGTGCCAAGAGAGTGGACCCTGCCAAAAGCGTAGGTTGCGCATGAACTTCCAGTTGGCACTCACTGCTCCCTGCTGGAGGAAGGACATATCGACGAAGTAGAACGTATCGCCGAAGCGGTCAAGGCTCTGCTGCTCTACGGTCATCGTCATGCGCGGACGGTCAGCCTGTACCTTGGGGTAGAGGTAGCGACCCAGGTCATAGTGCAGCTGGATATTCTGCCCCATGACGGGTACAGAGAGGAGGGAAAGACTCGTGAGGACGAGAGCCCGAAGGCCGAGGCGAAGGCTTTGTTTCATCTACGGATTAAGTGTGTTAAGCTAAGGATGGTGGTCATCTCGTGCATTCGTCTGCAAAGGTACAAGAACTGAATGGATTAGAAGAAGGTGGGTGATAATTCATCCAGGGATATATCCCCTTATAAGAAAAGTTTTAGGCATCCTTTCATTGATGATGGCCGTGAATCTATATTGGTCACTGGCTCAACCAATATGAGACTGTTGCCTCAGAGTCCTTCCCCCTACTAATAATTGTGCTAAGGCATCTAATTGTGCTAAGGCATCGTGTGCTCAGCTCCCTGATAATGCCTCTCCGAAGTGATACACAAGCCCTTCGCTTTATCGGGAGTATTCCTCTGATTTCGCAGAGGAAAAAGTGTCATTCCCGTGAAGAAAAAAGCGCCTTCCCGTAGTGGTATTCTTCTATCTATGCATGTAGTCTTAAAGACCAGGCACGTAAATCCAAATATCCACGCACGTAGATATTAGAGCTACGTACGTAGTCCAAACTTATTTGCTACTCGTCCACAACTTTTATCCCTACGCGGAGCAACGACCTAATAGTAGGTTGACTCGCTGACCAATATAGGTCGCTTTATTGATCAGTATAGTCTTATTCTTATACTTATACTACTCTGGGTAGCCCTTCTTTCGTTGGTTAGAGAGCTGATCCTATCTGGTCGAGTGTGGCTTAGCCCTCGGAGGTAGTGTCGTCTGTGGTAGGGCGAATGAAGCGACGGACTGCGCTTGAAGTAGATGCGGTGTCTATGGGCAAGGTGAAGTTGTCTCGCAGATCACGCATCGTTCGTTGTAGGCCCGCAAGACCTGCTCGCTTGACAGCTGTGCCAGCAAAGAGAGCTAAGTACTCTTCTTCGCTCATGGCTTCGAGTTCCTCGGAGGAGAGGGAGAGCAGGGCTTCGCGTGGAGTGTAGTCGGCGATGGTCGTGGGTCGAGCATAGCGATTCCATGGGCAGCACTGCTGGCAGGCATCACATCCGTAGACCCGACGCCCCATGCGTTCGCGGAGCTCGGGGGGGATCTCACCCTTCTGCTCGATGGTGAGGTAGCTGATGCACCGGCGTGCATCGATACGCCCAGGTTCGAGGAAAGCTTCTGTCGGGCAAGACGTTTGGCAGCGCTCACAGCGCCCGCAGAGATTGCGCATCGGGCTGTCCGCCGGTAGCTCTATGTCAATGAGGAGCTCACCCAAGACGAAGTAGCTTCCTGCACGTGGGATGATGAGTAGACTATTCTTCCCGCGCCAGCCAAGCCCAGCTTGCTCGGCCCAATAGCGCTCCATGATCGGTGCGGAATCGGAGAAGGCGCGCCCCGTGACGGGGAGCTGTAGCTCGGAGCGCATGAAGGCTAAGAGCTGATCAAGCCTTTTCTTGACGACCTTATGGTAGTCTCGCCCGTAGGCATAGTAGGCGAACTGTGGGGCTTCGGGGGCTTGCTTCGTCTCAGGGTAATAGTTCATCGCTACCATGATGAGTGTCTTCGTCCCAGGGAGAAGCACACGTGGGTCACTTCTTAGCTCGCGATTGCGAGCTAAGTAATCCATGTCGCCATGGTAGCCCGTCTCGATCCATGAGTCGTATTCCTGCAGAATAGCTTCGGGGACAGCGCCAGCTTGGGCGATGCCACATGCAGAGAAGCCGAGGCGAAGGGCCTCGGCTTTAATCTGTGTGACGATGTCGTGTGGGGAGGTGGACTCCACTTGTATAGGGAGACGCTGCTGTTTTCTTGGGAGCAGCTAAGTCCTAGTTGTTGTGGAAGACCCACGCTGAGCGGTGGGCAGGATGCTCCTTCACCAGCTCATTGAGGTAAGCATAGGCCTCTGCGGAGGTGTCGAAGGAGGTAAGAGCAAGACGAATCGTGCGGCCACGGGGGGAGCGAAGTGCTGTGAGCGAGGCGTCGGGGAGGGTAGTGCGAGCCTGCTCTACGTAGGTCTGGATGCGCTCCTCGGTGCGCTCGGTAGCGATGATGATATAGTAGCGGCCGTCCTGCTCGGTAGACCAGCGGAGGTTGCCCTGTTCACCCGTTGCAGAAGCTTCAGAAGAAGCGTCTGAGACCTTCTTCTCTTCACCGAAGAGCTGGCGTGCTACTTCGACCGAAGGGGTGAAGCCAGCTTGATAGTGCTGCTCCGTCTCGACCTTGTTCCCCCAGGGGAGGAGTGCCAGGATGGCGATGACGACAGCAGCTGCATAGCCCAGTGCACGCTTAGGGAGGCGTAGGGAGATATAGCGGCTGTCCTGCTCGCCCGAGAGAGCTTGTCTGCCGCTGGTCGCCTGAGGCAGTGCAGGAAGAGACAGGGGCGCATAGCCGTAAGCGCTGGCACTTGTAGCGAGGGCGGCGCTATCGGGTGTGAAGCTGAGGTGTCCTTCGCGGGAGAGCTGAAGCTCCCCGATGCCTGAGAGATGATACGTACCCTGCTGGATAAGCTGGTGACGCAGCTGACTTACCTCCTCCTCGAGTACGAGGCGAGCACGACGAAGCGATAGCCCCAGGAGAAGGGCATAGCGCTCCTCGAGAAGCCCATCGCTGTGGGTCATCTCGGAGTTGAAGTGGAGCTCGGCAGAGGGAGGGTAGGCCAGATGCTTACTGCGGTCATAGCTGGCGGGGAGCTTCTCTCTGATGAATCCACCCAACTGGGGTACGACGACGTACTCGTGGCGTAGTAGGAGATAGGATATCTGCTCGGCGAGGCGACTATTCATACTCTTAGTGCATTATAATATAGCGTCACAAAGATAACGATAATAGCCGTAAGTGCTCATAATTACGTACATTTGTGGGCAATTCAAGTAATGTATTATTAGCTCAATTACTCTATGACGATTGATCAGTTCAACTTCGCTGGTAAGAAGGCTTTCGTCCGTGTGGACTTCAACGTGCCCCTCGACGCAGACTTCAACATCACCGACGACACGCGTATCCGCGCTGCTCTCCCTACCCTCAAGAAGATCCTCGCTGACGGTGGCTCGGTCATCATCGGCTCTCACCTTGGCCGTCCTAAGAAGGTCGAGGATAAGTTCTCCCTCCGCCACATCCTCGCTCACGTATCTGAGTGCCTTGGCGTCGATGTCAAGTTCGCTCCCGACTGCGTAGGCGAAGAAGCTCGTGAGCTCGCTGCTAACCTCAAGCCCGGCGAAGCTATCCTTCTCGAGAACCTCCGCTTCTACGCTGAAGAAGAAGGCAAGCCCCGCGGCCTGGCCGAAGATGCTTCTGACGAAGAGAAGGCTGCTGCTAAGAAGGCGATCAAGGAAAGCCAGAAGGAATTCACCAAGAAGCTCGCTGCTCTTGCTGATGTCTATGTCAACGACGCCTTCGGTACGGCTCACCGTGCTCACGCTTCTACGGCGCTCATCGCTGCTTACTTCGATGCTGATCACAAGCTCTTCGGTTACCTCATGGGTAAGGAAGTAGATGCTGTGAACAAGGTCATGCAGGATATCCAGCGTCCCTTCACCGCTATCATGGGTGGCTCTAAGGTCTCTTCTAAGATCGACATCATCGAGAACCTCCTCGGCAAGGTAGACAACCTCATCCTCACGGGTGCTATGACCTACACCTTCGCTAAGGCTGCTGGTGGCAACATCGGTGCTTCACTCTGCGAAGATGATAAGCTGGATCTGGCTCGCGAGATCGTCGCTAAGGCTAAGGCTAACGGTGTGAACCTCGTCCTCTCTACGGACTCGAAGATCGCTGATGCCTTCAGCAACGATGCTAAGACGGCCTTCGCTCAGAACGACAATATCCCCGCTGGATGGATCGGTATGGACATCGGCCCCGACAGCATCAAGGCTTATCGCGAAGTCATCCTTGGCTCGAAGACCATCCTTTGGAACGGTCCTACGGGTGTCTTCGAAATGGACAACTTCGCTGATGGCTCACGTGCTGTAGCTGCTGCTATCGCTGAAGCTACGGCTAACGGTGCCTTCTCGCTCGTCGGTGGTGGTGACAGTGTCGCTTGCGTAAACAAGTTCGGTTACGCTGACAAGGTCTCCTACGTTTCCACGGGTGGTGGTGCTCTCCTCGAAGCTATCGAGGGCAAGAAGCTCCCCGGTATCGCGGCTATCGAAGGCTAAGCGAAGACGTAGCTTCGGCTACCTCTTTTCATAAGATGCTCCCCGCATTCGGCTGTCTCAGCTGGATGCGGGGAGCGCTCGTTTTACCTGTCCAAGCTCTCTGATTATGCCTATCGGAGCGAGGGCAAAGGGGCTTCATTGTGGATCAGAAAGGAAGGAGACGGATGCGCGTATATACGGCGATTTCCTTGGGTATATGCGGAGGGAAATTTCCGTATATGCAGAAATATTTTTTCGCATATATAGAAATTTATTTTCGCATATACAGAAATTTATTTTCGTATATACGGAAATTTCTCTGCGCATATACGGAAGTTTCCCTCCGTATAAAGGGCGCTCTTACCAGGGCTTAGCGCGCCCTGATTGGAGGAGCTGCCGATTCCCCTCCAGCGAGGGTAGGCGGTCGGTGTGGGGAGGGAGCGCGAAGATCGGACGGTGATACCTTTCGGAGAAGCGCACGGTGTGCATTGTACCGCTTTGGACACCGCATTCGATGACGAGAAGCTCGGCGCTGAGGGCGGCTTGCAGTCGGTCACGAGCGACGAGGCGGTACGTATCGACGGGCGTAGCCAGCGGATATTCGGAGAGCACAAGTCCACCCGAGGCGATGATCCTATCTTGGAGTGCTTGATGTGCCTCGGGGTGTGTGCGGTCAAGGCCCGTGGCGATGACGGCGATGGTCCGCCCTGTTGCCTCGAGTGCCCCGTGATGGGCTGCGGCGTCGCACCCATAGGCCAGCCCGCTTAGGATGATTCGCCCCTTCTCCGCCTCTTCGTAGGCGATGCGGTGGGCAGCGGCGAGCCCTTCGGGACTTGGCTGGCGTGTACCGACGATGCCGAGGATGGAGGCGGGGCTTTGAAGTAAAGAAAGATCACCCTCGGCATAGAGCAGCACGGGGCGTGCTCCGCCCAAGGCGTGAAGTGCCGTCGGGTAGTCGCTGGCGAAGTAGGGGAGTAGCGTGATGCCCGCTTGACGACAGCGAGCGAGCTCCTCCTCGGCCTGAGGAAGGGCTCGCTCGATCATCTCGCGATAGCAATCGATGTCTTTAGGTAGATCTAAGGGAAGTTCGGTAGGCTTAGCTTCATCCGAGAGGAAGAGGCGAAGGAGCTTGCGTGGCGGAAGGCCCGCTGCACGTAGCGCCAAGAGCTCCAAGAGCTGGGCTTCGCTGGAGGCTCCTCCCTCGTTGAGCATAGCTGGGCTATTCTTCGGCTTCGCCTTCCTCCTCGTCTTCGGCGAGGGTGAAGATGGAGAAGTTGACCGAGCCATATTCGCGGTGCTCTGCGAAGTGGGGGAGCTCGGAGAAGTCATACGTGCCAGGATGCTCCACGACGACGACACCGTCGCTCTTGAGGAGTCCCGAGCTAAGGATCATCTGCGGCAGCGTGGCGATCTCCTTCAGCTTGTAAGGCGGGTCGGCGAAGATGAAGTCGAACTGCGGCCTTCCGCCCTTCGAGGCCTGGAGATAGCGAAAGACATCGGACTGCAAGACCTGCAGGCGCCCTTCCTCCTTTAGCTCGCGAGCGATGGAGCGAATGAAGAGTGCGTGCTCTCGTCGCTGCTCAAGCGCGATCACACGGCTACAGCCTCGGGAGATGAGCTCTGCCGATATGCTGCCCGTCCCGCTGAAGAGGTCAAGAGCCGTGGCGTCCTCAAAGTCGATGTAGTACTGAAGGACGTTGAAGAGGTTCTCCTTGGCGAAGTCTGTCGTGGGGCGAGCATTGAAGCTCTTGGGTACGTCGAAGCGGCGGCGCTTGTACTTACCTCCGATGATGCGCATGGTCTCTTAAGCTTGTGGGGATGTGGCTACCTCGCTCCCAGCGTGAGGGAGGCTGCGGTAGCCTTGGATGGTGATCTGTGAGATGTAGGGACGAAGCAGTTCGCCCGCCTCGCGGGCTGCTCCTTGGAGCTGTGCGAGTGCAGGGGCTTTCTCCTCCTCACTGAAGGCGATCGCGAGGCGGTCAGTATTCCCCTCGAGAGCGAAGTGACGCCAAAAGGCAAAGGTATAGAAGACGACTTCACCTGCTACGATCTCCTGACTGTGCCCCGAGATGATGGGAGCGCTATTATATGCCTCTACTTCTCCGCCTGCGATGATGAAGAGGTCCATTGCATTGGGGCGAAGGAGGAGAAGGAGCTCACGTCCTTGGGCCGCTCTGCTCTTAGACCGCTCTTCCTCTACTATGGGAGCGAAGTGTGGCTCGGGCTTGACAAGCAGGAGCGTGCGGCGAAGGAACTGATAGGCTTCGCGCTGCCAGCTGAGGACGAAGGTCTTCGCATCGTCAGGGAGCGTATAGCGGAGAGCGCTCAAGACCTCTCCCTGACGCGACCCTACAGAGTCCTCGGAGTGGGGGAGCCAAAGCTCATCCCTTCCCTTTTGGAGAAGAGACGTAGGTACAAGTACGGCCTGCTCAGGCTCGTAGAAGAACCTGATGCAGCGGTAGGGATAGCTGAGGAACTCATACGTGAAGTACAGCTCCTGCAGTACCTCGTAGACGGAGCGTGCCGAAGCCGAAGCTTCGAGTCTCCCGCTATGGATGCAGCGGGGAGCATCGGCACCCTCCGTCCCCTCGGAGGTGATACAAAAAGCAAGTCCACCCGAAGTAGTTCGGATGGACAAGCTGTAGTGAGCAGCCTCAGCTGCTGTGATCTGTGGGATCGGAGTCATTACTCCCAGTTACCGTTCGTCTTAGCTTCGGTCAGAGAGCCGACACGAAGACCGGGGAAGGCGTTCGTCTTAGCCTTTGCAGCTTCGACCTTCTCACGTACGCGACGTTCGTTCTTCAGAGGGTTCAGGTAGCTTTCATAAGAAGCCGATGCCTGGAAGACGGGCATCTGGATCTTAGCTTCACCAACTTCCTGCTCGATAGAGCTGGCTACGACCTGGATAGAAGAGTCGGGGTTGTTGGGGATGATGAAGAGCTTAGCCAGATCCGTGCCGTCATTGAGCAGGGTATCCTTAGCTGCGACCCAGACGGTGTCACGACGGATGAGCCCGCGACGAGCTGCATCTTCTTCGGTGAGGCCCTGGTCACGCATGGCGCTGGTGTAGTCGCCCTCTGCACGGATGTAGAATACACGACCATTCTGTACGAAGTCGATCAGCTCTTCCTTGTTGGCGTACTTGTCGTAGACGCTCTTGTAGGCTTCTTCAAGGCTTGCGATCTTCTTGAGCTGCTTCTGGAGCTCTACCTCAATCTTAGCCTGCTTCTTGTCGAAGTTTACTGGTGCCAGCACGCTCTGGATCGTGATGTAGGCAAGTGCCACTACGGTCAAGGCTACTAATGCGAGGATAACTTTCTTCATTGTTGGATCTATGTAGTAGTTTGAGTTAGACGAGTCTCATTGCGCGGAGCTACTAAGGCCGTTCCTATGCCTATAATTCGTAACTTCACACGGACAAAGATAGAAATTATTATTACATGCCGTATACAGCGTTCCTTAGTGCCCTCAGCTCTCTTCCGCTGGATGGCTATACCAGTGA
Source organism: Porphyromonas sp. KLE 1280 (assembly GCF_000700805.1). Taxonomy (NCBI): domain Bacteria; kingdom Pseudomonadati; phylum Bacteroidota; class Bacteroidia; order Bacteroidales; family Porphyromonadaceae; genus Porphyromonas; species Porphyromonas sp. KLE 1280. The sequence goes on along the minus strand of NZ_KL362962.1, from coordinate 626,222 downwards.
CCAGCGGGAAGCACTGGGTACCCTCTACGAATATATAGAAGAGTCCTCGCCCTATGCACTCTTCCTCCTCACGGGCTATGCCGGTACGGGGAAGACGTTCCTTCTGCGTACGATAGCTGATCTGGCTCAGCGAGCGGGTTTGCGTGTGGAGCTCATGGCTTCGACAGGCCGAGCTGCAAAGGTCTTGTCCGCCTCTACGGGTCGCCCTGCCTCGACGATTCACCGCACGATCTATCGTGCCTCTACCCAGATGCAAGAGGAGGGAGGTAGCTTCCAGCTGGGGCGAGTAAGCGGGGCGACTCCGACCCTCTTCATCGTCGATGAGGCATCGATGATCTCAGGGGATACGGGTGAGATGACGCCCTTTGGCTCGGGCAATCTTCTTGATGACCTCCTGTCCTATGTCTGGTCTGCGGATGAGGCTAAGCTCATCTTTGTCGGTGATACGGCTCAGCTTCCACCTGTGGGTACTCCTCTCAGCGATGCGCTCAATGCTGAGGTCCTTACCTCTCGCTATGGGCTCCATGTCTACGGGATGGAGCTGCGTGAAGTCGTGCGTCAGAAGCGTGGGGGGATCCTACATAATGCCACCCAACTCCGTGAGCTTCTGGACGAATATGCAGATGAAGACCCTGAGGAGATCCTGCCGATTCATCTGGAGACAGAGGGATGGCGAGGAATCTTCCCCGTCGAAGGCGGTACGTTCATTGAGACGCTGGATGAGGCTTACCGCAAGTATGGGGAGGAAGAATGCTTGGTGATCTGCCCATCAAATAAGCTCGCCTTGGAGTGCAACCATGCTATCCGTAGCTCCGTCCTCTTCTATGAGGAAGAGCCTGTGGTGCGAGGTGAACGGCTTATCGTCGCTCGCAACAACTACCACTACACCAAGCGCCCCGACCGATCTGACTTCATTGCCAACGGGGAGATCATCGAGGTGCAGCGTATCGGTCGCCACTACTACGAGTATGGCCTGCACTTCGCCGATGCTACCATTTACCTCCCTGATCGAGATGACTCGCTGGAGGTGCGCCTCCTGCTTACTTCGCTCGAAGATCCCACTCCTCAGCGCACTCAGGCTGAGCGTCAGCGACTCTTCGAGCTGATCGCGGCAGACTATGCTGATATTCCTTCGGTCACAGATCGTCGCAAGGCTATACGTCGTGATCCCTTCTGGGGGGCACTGGAGGTGAAGTATGGCTATGCCGTCACGGCGCATAAGGCACAAGGGGGGCAGTGGGCTTGCGTCTTTGTTGACCTAAGCTTCGTCGGCTACCTCCCCGAAGATCGCAATTTAGTTCGCTGGATCTATACGGCGATCACACGCGCTACGAAGCGGGTTTACCTTTTGGAATATCCCGCAGGTCTCGTAGACTAAATTCCCATTCTTCTCTTCTCTCATTCTTAATACCAAGATGGAGCTTGCCTGAGTATGGTACGCTTTCGGGAGCTGTGTAAGGCTGAAAAATGAGCCCGTAGAGCCTGTCGCTGCGAGTACAGTCCTCTATTTCGGGTGCTAAGGCATCGAACGCCCAGCTCACATCGATATGCCTCTCCGAAGAGATACATAAGCCCTTCACCTTATCGCGCGCATTCCTCGTTATCCAGCGGAGGAAAACGTGTCCTTCTCGGGAAGAGAAAAGTGCCTTCACGTAGTGGTCTTCCTCTGTCCACACACGTAGTCTTAAAGACCAGGCACGTAAGTCCAAATATCCACGTACGTAGATATTAGAGCCACGTACGTAGGCCAAACTTTTCTACCACTCGTCCACAACTTTTATCCCTACGCGGAGCAACGACCTAATAGAGGTCACGTCACAAAGCTATATAGCTTCGCACCGAAAGCTATATAGGAATCCAAGCAAAGCTATATAGGAATCAGTCCAAAGCTATATAGCTCTACTCCACGCACCCATATACCTATTGGGACCATTGTGCAAGCCCGCCTCTTCATTACTCGTACCTTCTTCCCTCGGAAATCGAGTCTTTAGACTGAGAAGTCCGAAGGAGGAGAGTGCAAGCTGTGAAGAGATGGCCTTGTGCTTCGCTCGTGGGTAAACTACTTTCATCGCAACGGAAAAAGGTACGACTGCCTGCACATCAGATAGGGTTATCTAATGCATCTCTTTGGCTTGCCTTCAAAGCCTGCAGAGATCCACTGGGTGTAGGCGCTTTTTTGCTATCTTTGGGCACTTCGAAATTGGAACAATAGCACGCTTACACATCATTATTATATGGAAGAACAAACCCTTACTGCAGAGGTGTCCCGCGCGAAGCGACGTAACCCCATTGCTTGGGTACCCAGCGTCTACTTCGGTATGGGGCTACCATACGTTGCTCTCTCGCTTGTCTCCGTCCTCATGTTCACTGACCTCGGTATTGACAAGGAGGCTGTGACTTTCTGGACCTCGCTCTTAGTCCTACCTTGGTCACTGAAGCCCCTCTTCTCCCTCGTCATGGAGCTCTTCGGGACGAAGCGCCAGTATATCTATATCACCGAAGCGATCTCAGCCCTGATGTTCGGCTTGGTTTGCTTCTCGCTACCCCTGCCGAGCTTCTTCTCTATCTCTATCGCCTTGATGGGGGTGCTGGCTATCAGTGGCTCCATGCACGATATCGCTGGGGACGGGGTGTATATGCAAGAGTTGAGCCCAGCAGAGCAGGGACAGTTCGCTGGTTGGCAGGGAGCCTTCTATAACCTCGCTAAGATCTTGACTAATGGCGGGCTTGTCTATCTGGCTGGCTACCTCTCTAAGAGTATGGGGCTGGAGAAGGCTTGGATGGTCATCATGGGGATCTGTGCTGTGCTGATGCTTGCCCTCGCGCTATATCATATGCGTAGCCTTCCCCGCGAAGCTACCCGCGTACGCCGCTCAGCAGACGAGAGCTGGAAGGAGCTGGTGCAGGTCTTTATCTCATTCTTTGAGAAGAAGCATATCTATCTTTATCTGGTCTTCATCTTCCTCTATCGCTTGGGCGAAGGGCTTGCGATGAAGATCGCTCCGATCTTCCTCAAGGATGAGATCGCTAAGGGCGGGATCGCGCTCTCCAATGAGAACTATGGTCTGATCTATGGCACGGCAGGTACGATTGCCTTCATCCTCGGCTCGATCCTCTCGGGCTACTATATCTCGCACTTTGGTCTGAAGAAGACGCTCTTCTCGCTGGTCTGTATCTTCAATATCCCCTTCGCTGTCTACCTGCTCTTGGCTATCTTCCAGCCCTCCAACCTCTGGTGGATCGGTACGGGTATCGTCTTCGAATACTTCAGCTACGGCTTCGGGTTCGTCGGGATCACGCTCTTCATGATGCAGCAGATCGCTCCAGGGAAGTACCAGATGGCCCACTATGCTTTTGCTAATAGCTTGATGAACCTCAGTGTCATGGTGCCTGGGATGCTCAGCGGTAAGCTTGCGACGGCCTTCGGCTACCAGACCTTCTTCATCATCGTCCTCTTAGTCACGCTGCCAGCTATCATCATGGCGATCCGCCTGCCCTTCGCTCACGCAGTAGAGGCTAAGAAGTCCGACTCAAAATAGATTCTCAACTACTCCAATATTATATAGTACGTACAATGAGTGAACTTAAGATCGTAGGGCAAGCCCTACCCAACATGCCTTGGGAAGATCGTCCCGAAGGCTGTAAGGATGTCGTCTGGCGCTACAGTGCCAACCCCATCATCCCACGCGACCTGCTGCCTACCTCCAATAGCATCTTCAATAGTGCTGTTGTTCGCTTCGGCGAAGGCTATGCAGGGGTATTCCGCTGCGACGATACGAACCGCCGTATGCGTCTGCACGTCGGCTTCAGCGATGACGCGATCAACTGGAATATCAATCCCGAGCCTCTGACCTTCGAATGCGAAGACAAGGAGATCGGTGAGTGGGTCTATGGCTACGACCCTCGCGTCGTCTTCATCGAGGACCGCTACTATGTCACTTGGTGTAATGGTTACCACGGTCCTACGATCGGTGTCGCCTATACCTTCGACTTCAAGACCTTCCATCAGTTGGAGAATGCCTTCCTGCCCTTCAACCGTAATGGTGTCCTCTTCCCCCGTAAGCTGAATGGCAACTTCGCTATGCTTAGCCGCCCCAGCGACAATGGTCACACGCCTTTCGGGGATATATTCTACAGCGAATCTCCCGACCTCGAGTACTGGGGCCGTCACCGCCACGTCATGTCTCCTGCTCCCTTCGAGGATAGCGCATGGCAGTGCACGAAGATCGGTGCAGGTCCTATCCCCATCGAGACGAGCGAAGGCTGGCTCTTGATCTACCACGGCGTATTGGCCTCGTGCAATGGCTTCGTCTATGCCTTTGGCTCTGCGCTGCTTGATCTCGATGAGCCTTGGAAGGTGAAGTTCCGCTCTGGCCCTTACCTCATCTCTCCTCGTGAGCAGTATGAGTGCATGGGTGATGTCCCCAACGTGACGTTCCCCTGTGCCGCTCTACACGATGCTGAGACGGGTCGTATCGCCATCTACTACGGCTGTGCAGATACGGTCACGGGTCTTGCCTTCGGCTATATCGACGAGATCGTCGAGTTCACGAAGAAGCACTCGATCATCTAAGCTCTCCGAGCATAGACTCATCCAATAAGATGAGGCGCATAGGTACATCACTCCTATGCGCCTCTTCGCCTTTATTTATAGCGCTCTCACGGGCTCTATATATCATATAATCTTATTATCTTTGCCACAGATATTTGGAGCCCACAGACCCTATGACGGCCCTGCACCAAGAGGGTGAGTGGCTGATGGGCTTATCTGGACGACAGACCAGTGGAGAGCCGAGAGGCTGTCCTCAACACCCTCAGACAAGTATAAGTATACAAAACAAGACCCCACATGGCAGACGAAAAGGAGCTTGCTCCTCGACCAAACCACAGTAGCTCCGAGGAGACTACCCAGCGCCCAGCTACCCGCGCGACGCGTACCTGCGGCCTCTACCGATGGACAGCACATCTCATCCACCCCTAACTCAGGGACCCCCACACGACGCAGACGCGTCTTCATCGTCTCCGAAGAGGAGCAGCAGATGCACACTGGACGTCCTGCTGCTCGCCCCTCGCGTGCAGAGCACTCCAACTACGACGGCTCTTACTCCTCCTCGGTAGAGCGCTCTCGCTACGAAGAGCGCTATCAGGCTGAGCGTGCCGATGGCCGCTATAGCTACAACTACAACCGCTCCGAGCGCCCCCATCGCTCTGCAGCCCCAGGTCACCCCGGTGAGGGTCAGCCTCATAAGGGGAAGTATGCAGGCAAGGGCCCCAAGAAGGGCGGTCCATCTGCAGCACCTAAGGCAAAGAAGAAAAAGAAGCAGCCACAGCTCCCCGTACCCGTAAAGTACGAGGAGATCGTTGATCCATCACAGGATCTGCGTCTCAATAAGTTCCTCGCTAACGCTGGGGTCTGCTCACGCCGTGAGGCGGATGCCCTCATCGCCGCAGGTGAGATCACGGTAAATGGCGTCGTTGTCACAGAGCTGGGCTCACGTGTTACCCGTCTCGACGAAGTCATGTATAAGGGCATGCGTGTCTCGACCCAGAGTAAGGTCTATATCCTCCTCAATAAGCCTAAGAACTGTGTCACCACGAGCGACGACCCCGAATGCCGTCGTACGGTGATGGATCTCGTCAAGGGCGCTTGCGAAGAGCGTATCTATCCTGTCGGTCGTCTTGACCGCAATACTACGGGCGTCATCCTCATCACGAATGACGGTGATCTCTCCAGTAAGCTCACGCACCCCTCCTTCATGAAGAAGAAGATCTATCACGCATGGCTGGATAAGCCCGTCTCTGTGGAGGATATGCAGCGCATCGCTGAGGGTATCGAGCTTGAGGATGGTGAGATCCATGCTGACGCACTCAGCTACGTCAGCGAAGAGGACTTGAGCCAGGTAGGTATTGAGATCCATTCGGGTCGTAACCGTATCGTCCGTCGTATCTTCGAGCACCTGGGCTACCACGTCGTCAAGCTGGACCGCGTCTACTTCGCTGGCCTGACAAAGAAGAACCTGCCCCGAGGTCGCTGGCGCTACCTCACCGAGCAGGAGGTCAACAACCTGCGTATGGGCTCCTTCGAGTAATAGCTACTTGTTGACATCTCACCTCGCACACACCACTCAATCATACATCTATGAAACGTACCAGAATCATCGAGCTTCTTCAGGGCTCACTCGTTGGACAGCAAGTGAACGTCAAGGGCTGGGTCCGCACCCGCCGTGGCAATAAGGCTATTAGCTTCATCGCACTGAATGACGGCTCGACGATCCATAATATCCAGATCGTCGTCGACCTCACACGCTTCGACGCTGATCTTCTCGCTAAGATCACCACGGGGGCAAGCCTCAGCGTGGTCGGCGAACTTGTCGCCTCTCAAGGTCAGGGGCAGAGCGTAGAAATACAAGCAAACGAACTCGAAGTCCTCGGGACGGCAGATCCTGCTACCTATCCCCTGCAGAAGAAGGGGCACTCGCTGGAGTTCCTCCGTGAGATCGCTCACCTGCGTCCTCGTACGAATACCTTTGGGGCGATCTATCGCATGCGTCACCACATGTCGATCGCTATCCATACGTTCTTCCACGAGCGTGGCTTCTTCTATGTGCACACGCCGCTGATCACGGCGAGTGATGCCGAAGGTGCTGGGCAGATGTTCCAGGTCACGACACTCGACTTGGACAACCTCCCACGTACCGAAGACGGTCAGATCGACTATAAGGAAGACTTCTTCGCTCGTCACACGTCGCTCACTGTATCGGGGCAGCTCGAGGGTGAGATGGCTGCGCTGGCACTTGGTGGTATCTACACCTTCGGGCCAACGTTCCGTGCGGAGAACTCCAATACGCCTCGTCACCTCGCAGAGTTCTGGATGATCGAGCCCGAAGTAGCTTTCCTCGAGATCCAGGAGAATATGGATCTGGCAGAGGAGTTCATCAAGTACTGCGTGCAGTGGGCGCTTGATCATTGTATGGATGACCTGACGTTCCTCGCTGAGCACTTCGACAAGGAGCTCATTGATCGTCTGCGCTTCGTACTGGATAAGCCCTTCAAGCGTATGACCTATACTGAGGGGATCGAGATCCTCGAGGCAGCGGTCAAGGCTGGTCGTAAGTTCGAGTTCCCCGTCTATTGGGGGGCCGACCTGGCGAGCGAACATGAGCGCTATCTCGTAGAAGAGCACTTCCAGTGCCCCGTCATCGTCACCGACTATCCTAAGGAAATCAAGAGCTTCTACATGAAACTCAACGACGACGGCAAGACCGTCCGCGGTATGGACGTCCTCTTCCCCAAGATCGGGGAGATCATCGGTGGCTCCGAGCGTGAAGCTGACTACGACAAGCTCGTACAGCGTGCACAGGAGGTAGGTGTTCCCGAGAAGGACCTCTGGTGGTACCTTGACTCGCGTCGCTACGGTACGGCTCCTCACTCGGGCTTCGGCCTGGGCTTTGAGCGCCTGCTGCTCTTCGTCACGGGCATGGCTAACATCCGCGACGTCATTCCCTTCCCTCGTACGCCACGCAACGCTGAGTTCTAATCGCGACGGAGTACCTGCTCCTTCGCGTCACATACAGAATCAAGTCGGGCCGATTCCCTTGGGAGTCGGCCTGACTGCTATTTGGTCGGGTGCCGTGCTATGAACTAAAGTCCGTCCCTACGTATTATCTCTATGCGCTGCCGTCATAGCGCATCCAAATATTTACCCCAATGAAAGTCCTCGTTATCTATTCGCACTCTTATCACGATACCAGCCACGCTGGGAAGGTTATCCTTGACGTCTTCAAGGTACAGCCTGACTTCGAGGTTCGTAATCTCGAAGAGATCTACCCCAACTGTGCTCCGATCGACATCGCCCTTGAGCAGCAGCGCCTGGCTGAGGCGGACGTCATCATCTTCCACCATCCCATCTTCTGGTTCAATATGCCGGCAGGCCTCAAGCACTATATGGATGAAGTCTTCCAGTATGGTTTCGCTTATGGTAGCACGGGCGACAAGCTCCGTGGGAAGAAGTTCATTCACTCCTATACGACCGGCTCTGGCGCAGCGACCTTCGCAGGGGAGTTGGGCGAAGTCCTGCCTGCGGCGCTCAAGGCTTCGGCTGGCTTCTGCGGTATGGACTATCAGGGTGCCTTCCCTCTTTATGGGCAGCTGGCTCTGACGAATCCGAACGTGCCTGCCGAGGCGAAGGCGCACGCTGAGCGTGTCGTGGAATTCGTTCGCTCGCTCTAAGGTCTCAGCCTTCCTTCCCTTCGAGGAAAGCCTCCAGCCGCTCCCTCACTGACGAAGCCCCTCAGTGGGGGAGCGGCGCTTTGTGTAAGGCCACTTGCGGAGTGAGTAAAGTCTGGGCGCTTTGCGAGGAATATACCTCGCTGTCGTGAGGAATATACCTCGCCGTCGTAAGGTATATACCTTTCGTCTAAAAGCTCCTTATGAGGGAAGGGGAGCGAAGCCTTTTTCCCCTGCCTACGTGGGGAAATTCGGGAAATGGCCTCTTATTCGGTATCTTTGCTTAGGCAAGCCCCAGACGTGGGGACACCTTTATCCGCTTAGAATTGATGCAAACAGATACTTATACGAGTGCCCATGGGGCCTCTGTGACTCGCTTTGCCGACGTGGAGATCCTCCGCTATGAGATCCCAGGCTTCGAAGCCTTGCCACTGGAGCGCAAGCTTTTTGTTTACCATTTAAGTGAAGCTGCCCTTGCTGGCCGCGATATTACCTTCGACCAAAATGGGCGCTATGGCCTGCGCTTGCGTACGCTCTTCGAGGGCATCTACCTCGGCTACGAAGGCGATCGTACGAGCGTGGACTTCCGTGGCGTGGAGGAATATCTCTTCCGCCTGTGGTTCTCCTCGGGCATCCATCACCACTATGGCTCGGAGAAGTTCGAGCCGCATTTCTCCGAATCCTATCTCCGAAGCTGCATCGAAGAGCTACAGCGAAGCAAAGGACAGCTCCTCCGCTTCCGTGGGAGAGAGCTTGACGAGCTCCTCGCAGTGGTCTTCGACCCCGAGCGTGAGCCACGCCGCACGGTACAGAGTGGCGAAGGCGACCTGGTGCAAGCTTCTTCGGCGAACTTCTATGCTCCCGACGTCACGCAAGCCGAGGCCGAAGCCTTCTACCGTGCAGCTTATGACTACCTCACCGAAGAGGAGCGCCAAGAGCCTCCTTCTCTCGGACTGAATAGCCGCTTAGCAAAGACCGAAGACGGCCAGCTCTACGAAGAGGTCTATAAGCAGGACGGACTCTACGGCGAGGCCTTGAGCCAGATCATCGCCCACCTCAAGGCCGCTGTGGCTTATGCTGAGAGCGAAGCCCAGCGCAAGACCATTCTTTCGCTCATCGAATACTACAAGAAGGGTGAGCTGGAGGAGTACAACCGCTATTCTATCCATTGGGTCGGCGATACGGAGCCTGTCGTGGACTTCATCAATGGCTTCACCGAAGTCTATACTGACCCCCTCGGGATGAAGGGGATGTGGGAATCGCTCGTGCATATCCGTGACGAGAAGGCGAGCGAGCGCACGGCGAAGATCTGCAGTGAAGCAGCGTGGTTCGAAGCGCATGCTCCCATCGATGCCCGCTTCAAGAAGGAGAATCCCCGTGGTGTATCCGCTACGGTCGTCTCGGTAGCTATGCTTGCCGGCGACTCTTATCCCGCTACGCCCATCGGTATCAACCTGCCTAACGCTGACTGGATACGTGCGACCTACGGCTCGAAGTCCGTCACCATCGACAATATCCACGAAGCCTATCGCTTAGCAGCTCGTCACAGTGGGATGGATGCTGCCTTCGTCCCCGATCCTGCTACCCGTGCCCTTCTTGAGAAGTATGAAGGGGTGACGGAGCATCTACATACCGACCTGCACGAATGCTTGGGCCACGGCTCGGGTAAGCTCCTGGACGGCGTCTCGCCCGATGCTCTCGGCGCTTACCATTCGACGCTGGAGGAGGCACGTGCCGACCTCTTCGCCCTATACTATATGGCAGATGAGCGTCTCGTAGAGTTGGGACTCCTTCCCGATACAGAGGCGTACAAGGCTTGCTACTATCGCTACCTGCTCAATGGGCTTATCACGCAGCTTGTACGTATTCGTCCAGCGCACGTCCTCGAGGAAGCCCACATGCGCAATCGTGCTCTCATCGCTCGCTACGTACTGGAGCGTGCCACAGCTTCGGGCGCTGCTGAGCTTCGCGGCCTTGAGCTCGTCATCCACGACTATGCCGCTCTTCGCCCCATCGTCGCCGAACTCTTGGCCGAGGTACAGCGTATCAAGAGTGAGGGAGATCAGCCTGCGGGTCGCGCCTTAGTAGAGCGCTACGCTATCGATGTAGATCCCGAGCTTCACGCTGAGGTGCTGCGTCGCTATGCTACGCTTAATATCGCACCCTACAAGGGCTTTGTCAATCCCCGCCTTGAGCTGGTCTACGATGCCGAAGGTGGTATCACCGATGTTCGTACGACCTATACCGAAGGCTACGCCGAGCAGATGCTTCGCTACAGCCGTGAGTATGCTACGCTCCCCGAAGACCCAACGACAGCCGAGCAGGTTCGTCACCCCGAGCCCTCCGATGCTACACTGGAGGCCGCTAAGGTCCTGCGCGGAAGTCTACGCCATGCTATGGATGGGCAGGTCGCTTCGTCCATGCGCTCGAAGGGGCTTTACTACGGCATCAACTTTGGTCTTACGCTGGACTATATCCTTCGCTTGGCGGAGAAGCAGCCGAAGTCTGCCGATCTGGCTCGCTATATCCTCAGCCGAGATGTGCGTGAGCTGAAGATCATCGGGCAGCTTATCTATCCCGAGGAGGCCGTGACGTACGAAGTGGCTACGCAGCTAGCTCTCTCGTCTTTCTCTAACCCTGAGCTGCGTGACTATCTGGCAAAGCACTTCTTTGACCGCATACCCGAGGCTCCCTATTGGGCGCTTGACTGGATCTTCACAGAGCATTCACAGCGCTGGGAAGATTTACTCCCCGTGGCCTTTACGATCTTAGCACGCTGGCTCTCGCAGGGCTTCCACATCGAGCATGAAGCGCACCGCAAGCGCTTGCTCTCGGAAGTCTTAGAGATCCTCTCCGATAGCGAAGTACCTTTCCCCACGCCTCTTCAGCGCACGGCTCTGCTTATGCTCAAGCGCTGGGGACGCTCGGATGAGGCGCTACGTAGCGAAGTCCTTGCCTCGCCGCTCCTCAAGGCTTGGGCCGAGGGAGAAGCTCCCGTGCAGCGCGAGTTCGCTGACGACCTGACGTTTGAGTTCGAAGAATTTATCACTAACCCCTCATAACGCTTTATGAAGACCTTCCTCTTAGCCTCGGCTTGCCTGCTCGTTGCCTCGGGGACTTCCCTTCCCGCAGTAGCGAGTAGCACGGTCGCCCTCGCGAGTGTCAGTCCGGATAGCTCGGCGCGCTATCAAGAGCATGGGACGAATGCCAGCCTCATCGGACGTGGCTTCGACCAAGCGCTCTTCACCTTTACGCTCCCCGTGGCTGTCGGCTCTACGCTGGAGTCCGTGACGATTGATCTCAGCGGTACCTCCCGTATTAAGGATGTCCGTCAGCTGAAGCTCTATCGCACGAAGAACAAGGATCGCTTTGACCATCGCACGCCCGGGCAGCTCGTAGCCTCTGCGCCCGTCAAGCGTGCTTCTCGCGTCAAGCTCGACCTCTCTCCACGTACGACGATCTCGAGCGATGATGCCTTCTGGGTCGTTTGTGATGTAGCCCCTTCGGCACAGGAGGGTGGGGAAGTCGTCTCTCGCCTTAGTGCGCTGAAGACGTCGAGCTATGAGCTCTCTATGCTCCCCGATGCTAAGGAGCACCGCCATGGTATCGTCCTGCAGCGTAGCTTGGTCTGGGCGCCAGGCGAAGGAGGCTCACTGCACTACCGTATCCCCGGTGTCGTCCGTCTCTCGGATGGTACCCTCGTGGCAAGCATTGACCGTCGCAAGAAGAATGTCAATGACCTGCCAGGTGATATTGACGTGGAGATCAAGCGCTCGATAGATGATGGTAAGACCTGGAGCGCACCTATTACGGTGGCTCGTGGTACGTCGGAGCATGGCTACGGCGATGCAGCTATGGCTACCGACGGACGTACGATCTATATGGTGATGGTCGGTGGCGCTGGCCTTTGGCATTATCCTTCGCATGCCACGCATCCTATCCAGATGTACTTCACTAAGAGCACAGATGGTGGCCGCACATGGGAACCTGTTACCAATATCACGAAGTCTATCTACCGTGATCGCTTCGAGTACGGTGGCTTCTTCGCTTCGGGCAACGGGATCATTACCTCCACGGGACGCATCATCTTCGTCGCGGCTATCCGTACGGAGGAGGCTTGGGGGGGATGCGCTGATAACGTCTTGGCTTACTCTGACGACCAGGGGAAGACGTGGCAGATCTCCGAGACCGCTCGTGTCAATGGCGACGAGTCGAAGATCGTCGAGCTCTCCGACGGCTCGCTGCTGGTCTCCTGCCGCAATCGTGCTGGTGGCCTGAATGCGCGTACCTACGTGCACTCCGGCGACGGTGGCAAGACGTGGTCTGAGCCCAAGCAATGGAATGAACTGATGGGTAATGCTTGTAATGGTGGCTTCGCCCGCTACGCACCCGTCGGTAGCAAGAAGAATGCGAACCTCCTTCTGCACACCCTTCCCGCCAGCGCCACGCGTGACCACCTGAAGATCTTCCTTAGCGAAGACGAGGGTAAGACCTGGCCTTATTCGCGTGAGATCTGCCGTGGCGAGTCGGTCTATAGCGAACTGATGATCTTCCCCGACGGGACGATCGGGATCATCAGCGAAGAGGATGATAACCCCGGCTTCGATATCTACTTCACGCGTGTGAGCCTTGACTGGATCCGCAAGGGTAATGCGCCTCGCAAGAAGTAGTACTCCCCAAGCAGAGGCACGCTCATAAGCCTTTCCGCTCTCGGAAGTAGGCTTAGAATTAAAGGGCTGATTTCGCACTGGCGAAGTCAGCCCTTTCTCTCAAAGTACCCGAGGAAGCGCTCGTATATGGGGCGTAAAACTTCCGTATATGCGCAGTGAAATTTTCGTATATACGCCGTGGAATACCCGTATATATGGCGTGATATTTCCTCGGTATTTGCATAGTAAAGCGCCCCGCCTGCAGGTCTGTCTGCGGGCGGGGCGCTTTGGCTTTTAGGGGATAGGGCGACTACTTGCGGTAGCGCTTCGTGAGGTCTTCGAAGTAATCGATGCGTCGGTCGCGCAGGAAGGGCCACCAGCGGCGTACCGATTCGCTTCGGGTGAGATTGACTTCGACGATCTGGATCGCTTCTTCCTGCCCCAGCTCGCAGAGCAATTCCCCCTGCGGGCCAGCGACGAAGCTACGACCCCAGAAGCGGATACCCTTGGTCTGACCCGATGGGTCTTCTTCATGGCCTACACGGTTCACCGTGATCACGGGGAGGCCATTGGCTACGGCGTGACCGCGCTGGACGAGCTGCCAGGCATCGCTCTGACGGCTCTGCTCTTCGACGACGTCGCTACTTTCGTAGCCAATAGCCGTGGGGTAGATGAGCATCTCAGCCCCCGAGAGTGCCATGAGGCGGGCAGCTTCGGGATACCACTGATCCCAGCAGACGAGTACGCCGAGCGTACCGACAGAGGTCTCTATGGGCTCGAAACCCAGATCCCCAGGGGTGAAGTAGAACTTCTCGTAGTAGGCGGGATCATCGGGGATGTGCATCTTGCGATACTTCCCAGCGATGGAGCCGTCGCGCTCCAAGACCACGGAGGTATTGTGGTACAGGCCTGCGGCACGACGCTCAAAGAGCGAGAGGACTAAGACGATCCCCAGCTCGGCAGCCAGCGCGCCGAACTCCTCTGTGCTTGGCCCAGGGATGGGCTCGGCTTGGTCGAAGACGTTGACGTCCTCCGTCTGGCAGAAGTAAAGGCCGTTGTGAAGCTCTTGCAGTACGACCAGCTCTGCGCCTTGGGCTGCTGCCGAGCGGATGGCTTCCTTCAGACGGCGCTTGTTGTCGGAGTGGTCGGCAGTGTTGGCCTGCTGAATGAGGCCGACGCGAAGTATTCTCTTTTCGGACATAGGTCTTATCTCCACTTATTCTTGTTGATGAAGCCACGGGGGAACTGCATCGTGGCGCAGTGTAGGCTACCATGCTGGTAGATGAGGGCACGACTGGGCACGGCGACGATCTCGCGGTCGGGTACAGCAGCCTTCAGGCGCTCGAGTGCTACGGCATCGGTCTCGACGTCATAGATGGGCACGAGGAGCGCACCATTGACGAAGAGGAAGTTGGCATACGTGGCGGGCATGCGCTCCCCTTCCTCATCATGCAGTGCGGGAGGCAGGGGCAGAGGGATAAGCTCGTAGGGAGCACCGTCCTTCGTACGCAGTGCTTCGAGCTCCTTCTTCATGCGCTCCAGCTCGTGGTAGTGGCTATCCTTAGGATCTTCGCAGCTGACATAGGCAATGGTCGTCGGAGTGAGGAAGCGAGCGAGCGTGTCGATATGCCCGTCGGTATCGTCGCCCTCGATATGGCCGTTGGTGAGCGTAAGGAGACGCTCGCCCCCCAGGATCTCAATGAGGTACTGACGGAGGGCTTCGTCATCGACGCCCGCATTGCGGTTGGGCTCGACGATTACGCTCTCGGTAGAGAGTAGCGTCCCAGCGCCATCACTTTCGATACCGCCGCCTTCGAAGACAAGGCTAAGGGCATTGGTATATGCCGTCTCGTGGACGAAGGCACGCGAGAGGTAGAGGGCACGCGTAATCAAGTTGTCCTTGTCGGCTGCGAACTTCATTCCCCAGCCGTTGAAGGTGAAGTCCACGATCATGGGGCGCTCGTTGCCCTCTTCGTCCGTAAGCAGGAGCGAGAGGGGAGCATAGTCGCGGCACCAGGTATCATTGCAGTCCATCTCCATGATGAAGAGCTCGTGCTTGTGCTCGCGGTCAGAGAGGAGGCTGCGCACATGCTCGGGATCCTTGGCGAGGATGAGGAGGTCTTCGTAGGCGAGGATGCTCTCAGCCATCTGCTTGTAGCAAGCTTCTATCTGGGGCAAGCGCGAAGCCCAGTCCATCGTCTCATTGGGCCAAGAGATCAGGACGAGGTCTTGCTCCACCCACTCGGGGAGGAAAGTTAGGCGTGGGGTCATAGGGATACTTATTAGGATTGTAGGGAAAGAAGCTGTGCTCGGAGCTCTTCCCAGAGCTCGGGGACAGCTGTCTCAGCGCTGCGGTCTTCTCCACTCAGTGCAGCTTCACGTAGCTCGGTCGCAGCCAAGTCCATTTGTGGAGCTTCGGGGTGGAGATGTAGCATCGCTTCGAGAAGGGCTGCAGGGTCAATGTCCTCCAGCGGATAGCCTGGGCGAGGATAGACGTGCAGGGGGATAATCCTCAAGAGCCGCTGGTAGTCATACCAGCGGTCTATGAGGCGGAGATTGTCACTCCCGATAAGGAGCGAGAAGTCATATTCGGGATAGAGGAGGCGTAGCGCTCTTATGCTCCGCACCGTATAGTGGGGTAGCGGCAGTAGCTCCTCCAGCGTGATCAGTCGTAGGCGTGGCTCACCGTGTATGGCACGGCGTATATAGTCTGCTCGCCAAGCGAAGGGGAGCTGTGATGCACGGTCCTTGAGTGGATTGAGCGGGCTTAGCACGAGCCATACTTCATCGCACGGCAGGCTATCCAGCGCAAACTGTGCCAGATGTAGGTGGGCACGATGCAGTGGATTGAACGAGCCAAAGTAGAGGCAGACGCGTCTCCGTGAGCTAACCACAGGTACTATATCTGTACGGGCAGCCCGAGAGTACGCTGAGCGAGCTCGATCTCCTCTGGCTCACCCGTGTGCTTGCCATCGACGTCGCTGAGCTTGACGCAGGGATTCCAGCGCTCCTTCTCAGTCATCTTGCACTTCCAGAGCTTCATGACGATGTTCATAGGACGGACACCATTGCCGACGTCATTGGAGAAGTTCGTGCCGATACCGAAGCTGGCACCGATACGCCCCTTACAATAGTTGGCGATCTCGATAGCGCGCTCAGGATCGAGACCATCAGAGAAGATGATGTACTTGATGGTGGGGTCTACGCGCAGCTCACGGTAGCGAGCGATGACTTTCTCCGTGAACTGGAGGGGATCCCCGCTGTCGTGGCGCAGGCTGGTGAAGAGCATGGCGTGCTTCTTACTGAAGTTTCGCATGAAGACATCCGTCGTATAGGTATCTGTAAGTACTGTACCGAGGTCTCCGTCGTAGACATTGATCCAGTCTTCCATAGCCATGTAGTTAGCCATCTTGTAGCCGAACATAGCGCCATGGAACTGAATCCACTCGTGGGGATGCGTCCCCGATACACGCAGGCCATGCTTATAAGCATAGTAGACGTTGCTCGTGCCGAAGAGGTAGCCAGCAGCGTGCTCCTTGAGAAGCTCCGTCACGCGGTCTTCGATAGCAGCACTGAAGCGGCGACGCATGCCGAACATCGAGAAGGTGATGCCGTGCTCAGCGAGCTTGCGAGCCTTGCTGATGATCGTGCGCTCGGTGTATTCCATGTCGGGCTGAGCACTGAGCATCTTATAGTAGAGCTCGCTCACGAGGGCAAGGATAGGCGTCTCCCAAAGCGTGACGCGATAGAGCAACCCTTCGGCGATGATAGACAGGTGCCCCTCGGCATCCTGCTCCACCTTTACCTCTTCAGGATCAAAGCGGAAGCCTCGTACAAAGTCAATGTACGTCGGGGGGAGGTAGGGGAGTTCGCGATATAGGAAGCTCGCCTCGTCCTTAGTCAGGGCAAGCTTGGACATCTCTTTGATTTCCTTCTTTAGCTCTTCGGCAAAGCCCTGAGGATAGGTCGTCTTTCCACGGTCGATGAAGCGGAACTGCCCATAGGCTCGAGGGTAGAGCTTGGAGTAGGCATAGCTCGTGGTGAACTTATAGAGGTCTGTATCTAATACGCTTTGGATGATAGCCATGATGTGGTAGTATTATTTGTGACTATGTTATGCCCGCAAAGATAAGGATATATAGTGTCACTACCTTATCTGATATAGGCAGATACATGAAGCCCCACCCCTACGGCTCTGTGCCTTGATGGGGTGGGGCTTATATTATAAGGTATAGGGAGATCGGGCTTACTTGATCTTCTTGAGGCTTTCGAAGCCTTCGCCATAGACGCCCTTTACAGCTCCATTGGAGACGAAGGCCTTGGGGTCAATCTCTTCGATGATGCGCGAGATAGCTACAGACTGCTGCTTGCGTACTACGACGAGGAGGACCTTCTGTGGCTGGCCCGTGTAGCCCCCCGTAGCTTCGAGCAGGGTACAGCCACGACGCAGACGAGAGGTGATCGCATCATTGATCTCTTGATACTTCGAGCTGAAGATCATGAACTGCACCGACTGGCGGTTGCCGCTCGTGTACCAGTCCATCGTCATCGCCAAGAGTACGACCTCGATGAAGGACATGACGAGCTTATCAAAGGCCACCAGCGGGTCGATCTTGATGTCTGCCAGATAGACGTTGGCAAAGTAAGAGAAGAGTACCACCGTACCGTCCACTGCGACGAAGATGCGCCCGAAGGACATATTGCGGTACTTGCTGATGAGTGCGACGATGACATCCGTTCCCCCAGAGCTACCATTCACAGAGAAGATGAGCCCCAGCCCGAGACCACACATCATGGACCCGAGGATGAGAGCCAGCAGAGGCTGATCCTTGAGGACCATCAGATGCCACAGCTCTTCGACACGTGGGTCTGGGATAGCGGTACGCGTAGCTATGGGCACGAGTACAGCAAGGAGACCGATCCCGATGAGGGTCTTGATGAAGAAGTTCTTGTCCAGGAAGAGGAAGGCGACGACAAGGAGGCTGATGTTGATGATATTGTACGGGATGTCGACCTTGATCCCTGTGATGATCGTGATGATGTTACAGATCCCCATGAGCCCCCCCGTGGTGACACGCTGCGGGTAGATGAGGAAGCTGAAGCCTACGGTGTAGAGGACTACCCCCATCAGCACGATCAGAAGGTCTTTCCAGAAGTACTTGGAGACCGCTTGATGGGAGAGTTCATGGACGAGATCCTTGAACTTCTGGCCGAGGAACGTCAGCAGATTGAGATTCTGTGCCATTGCTACTTGTTAGTGAGGTTGGTAGAGGTTAAGCTATTGCGATTACTATAATACGATGTTGATGATGCGGCCGGGGACGATGATGACCTTCTTAGGAGTCTTGCCCTCGAGCCACTTCTGTGCTTCGTCAGCCGAAAGTACGGCCTCGCGGATCTCATCCTGAGACGCTTCACGTGGCAGCTCGATGGTGAAGCGTGTCTTCCCATTGAAGCTCACGGGGTACTTGAAGCTATCCTCGACGAGGAGCTTCTCATCGTACTCGGGCCACTGGGCAGCGACGATGGTCGTCTCTTCGCCGATGGCATGCCAGAGCTCTTCGGCGATGTGAGGAGCGAAGGGGGCGAGGAGGATGAGGAGAGGCTGGAGTACTTCGCGAGAAGCGGTCTTCAGACCCTGCAGCTCGTTGATACAGATCATGAAGGCAGCTACGGAGGTGTTGAAGGAGAACTGCTCAACGTCCTGCGTCACCTTGCGGATCAGCTTGTGCAGGCTTTTGAGTTCTTCCTTGGTAGCGGGTGTGTCAGTGACACGTAGGCCGTCGGCAGAGTAGTACAGCCCCCACAGCTTGCGGAGGAAGCGGTGTACGCCGTCGATACCATTGGTGTCCCAGGGTTTACTCTGCTCAAGAGGACCAAGGAACATCTCGTACAGACGGAGCGTGTCGGCACCATAGCGCTCGACGATCATATCGGGGTTGACGACATTGTACATCGACTTGCTCATCTTCTCGACGGCCCATCCGCAGATGTACTTGCCATCCTCGAGGATGAAGTCAGCCGTAGCGTACTCGGGGCGCCAAGCACGGAAGGCTTCGAGATCGAGCTGGTCGTTGTAGACGATATTCACATCCACGTGGATGGGGGTCGTGTCGTACTGATCCTTGAGGCCGAGGGAGACGAAGGTATTCGTGTCCTTGACGCGGTAGACGAAGTTGGAGCGCCCCTGGATCATCCCCTGATTGACCAGCTTACGGAAGGGCTCGTCTTCGACGACGAGGCCGAGGTCATAGACGAACTTATTCCAGAAGCGGCTATAGATGAGGTGACCGGTAGCATGCTCTGCACCTCCGACGTAGAGGTCTACATGGCGCCAGTAGGCATTCTTGTCACGACCGACAAGTGCCTTGTCATTGTGCGGATCCATGTAGCGGAGGTAATAGGCCGAGCTACCAGCGAAGCCTGGCATTGTGCTTAGCTCGTAGGGGAAGCCTTCGGCGGTGTGCCAACCCTTAGCACGACCAAGAGGGGGCTGACCATCGGAGGTGGGGAGGAACTTATCTACCTCGGGGAGGCAGAGGGGCAGTTCATCTTCGCTGATGGTATGGGCTGTCCCCTCGGCATCATAATAGATGGGGAAGGGCTCGCCCCAGTAGCGCTGGCGGCTGAAGATAGCATCACGCAGACGATAGTTCGTCTTGACCTGTCCCAGCCCTTCGCTCTTGACGTGTGCCTTCATCTTGGCGATGGCATCCGTGACGGAGAGACCAGAGATGATACCTGAGTTGATGAGTACACCGCTCTTGCTATCCTTGGATTCCTCCCAAGTCGCAGGATCGGTAGCTTCTTCGCCTTCGGGGACGACAACCTGAATGATAGGCAGGCCGAAGTGACGAGCGAAGGCAAAGTCTCGGCTGTCGTGAGCGGGTACGGCCATGACGGCTCCCGTCCCATAGCCAGCTAAGACGTAGTCACTGATCCAGATGGGGATCGCTTCGCCTGTCAGCGGATTAGTCGCATAGGAGCCAGAGAAGACCCCAGAGACGCGACGGTCAGAGAGACGGTCACGCTCGGTGCGGCGTCGGGTAGCTGCGAGGTATTCGTCTACGGCAGCCTGCTGCTCGGCAGTGGTGACCATAGGTACATAGTCACTCTCGGGAGCTAAGACCATGAAGGTAACCCCATAGATGGTGTCGACACGCGTAGTAAAGACGGTGAGCTCTGCTCCATCGCCACCCTTGAGAGGGAAGCGTACTTCGGCACCTTCACTCTTGCCGATCCAGTTGCGTTGTGACTCCTTGAGGGATTCACTCCACTCGAGGTCGTTGAGGCTGTCGAGTAGGCGACCCGCATAGGCCGAGACGCGCAGACACCACTGCTGCATCTTCTTCTGCTCTACGGGGTGGCCTCCGCGTTCGCTCACTCCATCGTGGACTTCGTCGTTGGCCAGTACGGTGCCGAGAGCAGCACACCAGTTGACCATCGTCTCACCGAGATATGCCAGACGATAGTTCATCAGGGTCTGCATCTGCTTCTTTTTATCCCAGCTACGCCATTCTTCGGCGGTGAAGGAGAGCGCTTCGCTTTCGGCTACATTGATCCCCTTAGTCCCTTCGACCTCGAAGTGGGCGATGAGCTCGGAGATAGGAGCAGCCTTGCCTGTAGCATTATTATAATAGGAGTGGAAGAGCTTGATGAAGACCCACTGCGTCCACTTATAGTACTCGGGATCGGAGGTCCGTACTTCGCGTGACCAGTCAAAGCTGAAGCCAATCTGATCCAGCTGCTCACGGTAGCGACGGATATTCTCCGTAGTCGTTACCTCTGGGTGCTGACCCGTCTGAATAGCGTACTGCTCAGCGGGAAGCCCGAAGGCATCGTAACCCATGGGATGGAGTACGTTGAAGCCACGAAGTCGCTTGTAGCGGGCGAAGATGTCCGAGGCGATATAGCCTAATGGGTGACCGACATGCAGGCCTGCTCCCGAGGGGTAGGGGAACATGTCCAGGACGTAATAAGGGGGGCGGCTGGGATCTTCCGTGACACGATATACGTCTTCTGCTCGCCAGTACGCTTGCCAGCGTGCTTCGATAGCTCTAAAGTTATATTCCATCTATAGGTAGTTGACTTGTCTTTAATGAACACGCAAAGGTACGTTATTTGCTTCAAAATGTTGCGACTGCATTCCCGCTTTTAATGCCCGCACACCCTTTTCTTACCGAAGGTTTTCTCACACGAGTGAAGGATGCCTTGCGAATGGTATATACCTATGGTTGGGGTGCCTCCTATCATATCGTGATACGGGGGCACAAAGCTCCATCGGATCGTTGGAATAGAAGAGGGGATGAAATGACTGTGAGCCTGTTGCAGAGAGTCCCGCCCGCTATTTGTTGTGCTATGGTATCGCACGCCCAACTCCCCGATATGCCTCTACGAAGTGCTGCACAAGCCCTTCTCTGTATCGCGCGTATTCCTCTTATCCAGCGGAGAGAAAAGTGTCCTTCTTGCAAAGAAAAATGCGCCTTCACGTAGTGGTTTTTCTCTGTCTACGCACGTAGTCTTAAAGACCAGGCACGTAAATCCAAATATCCACCTACGTAGATATTAGATCCACGTACGTAGATCAAGCTTATCAGCCACTCGTCCGCAACTTTTCTCCCTACGTAGAGCAACAACCTACAGATAGGTCACTTCGCAAAGCTATACGGAATCAGTCCAAAGCTATATAGCTTTCTTCGCCATCCTATATAGCTCTACCCACGTATTCATATAGGTTCACCCAGCAACTCATATGGGTTCATACGGTCCCCCCGCGTAATCGGTGAAATAAGCCTCCTATTAGGGTAAGACAACCTACCACCATCAATGTGCTATTAGTCATAAGGAACTTCTATGATCTTAAAGAGAAAGTCCAAGCTGGCGAGCTAATGCCCCCTTTTCTGTAACTTTGCGTGAAGAATTGTGCCGTAGTGAAAGTCGTTACTGCACGCTTTTATTAATTGAAGTGTTCTAACTTAATAAGTAAACAGTAATGAGAGAAAGACTAAGCTTTGGATCAGTGGTTCTGATTTTGGCCATGATAGTGATAACCTCTTCCTGTATTCGCGAAAGAGAGGATTCGGATATTCCACGACGTGCCGTTATGAATAATACCCCTAAAGAAAAGATCGAGCAAGGAGACTAACAAATGCAAGCACTGAAGATCGTACTCATCGGCTACGGCAAGATGGGTCACGTCATAGAAGAAATAGCCCGTGCACGAGGGCATGAGATCGTGCTGACTATTG
Source organism: Porphyromonas sp. KLE 1280 (assembly GCF_000700805.1). Lineage (NCBI taxonomy): Bacteria > Pseudomonadati > Bacteroidota > Bacteroidia > Bacteroidales > Porphyromonadaceae > Porphyromonas > Porphyromonas sp. KLE 1280. The sequence goes on along the minus strand of NZ_KL362962.1, from coordinate 604,099 downwards.
ACCGCGACGAGGAGCACCTCTTCGATGATCCCCGCTTCGCTGCGGCTGATGTCGCTATCGAGTTCACAGCTCCTGCGATGGCTTATGACAACTGTCGCCGAGCTATCGACCGCGGAGTACCCGTAGTCTCTGGTACGACGGGGTGGGCGGATAAGCTGCCCGAGCTGCGTGAGCGCTGTGAGGCGGGTGAGGGGACGCTCTTTTGGTCCTCCAACTACAGCATCGGCGTCCAGCTCTTCCTTCAGATCAATCGCCGTGTAGCTGAGCTCATGCAGGCTGCTCCTGGCTATCGCCTAAGTCTCGATGAGACGCACCATATCCATAAGCTTGATGCCCCCAGTGGCACGGCGATCACGCTGGCTGAGACCATCCTCGCAGGACGTCCCGAGCTCCATGGATGGGAGCTGACGGATAAGCCCGAGCCAGGTATCCTACCTATCATCGCACATCGTGAGGGCGAAGTCCCAGGGATACATACGGTGACCTATACCTCAGAGGTTGATCGCATCGTCCTGACTCATGAGGCATTTGGGCGTCAGGGCTTTGCTCTTGGAGCGGTGTTGGCAGCTGAATACGCCTACACGCATCGCGGTTGGCTGACGATGGATGACCTCCTTCAGCTTCGCTAAGCACCCACTCTTACCTGATACTTATACACCATAATTATATATAAGAGCACCGAATGAAATCGCATCCGATAGCTGGCCTGACTCCAGGACAGCGCATATGGCGCCATATCAAGGGCGGGATTCTGATCCTTTTTCTCATCGCCTTTGCCTGCTGGGCAAGCTGGTGGTGGCTGATTCTCCTGCCTCTCCTCATCGACTTCTACTTTACGCGATGGATCAATTGGCGTTATCTGCGTGAGCACCCCAATCCCACTGTGCGACTCCTTGGCGGTCTGGTCGAGGATATCATCTTCGTGGTCTTCACCGTGTCGATCATCTTCACCTACTTCTTCCAGAACTTTGCCATCCCCTCCTCTTCACTGGAGAAGACGCTCCTCATCGGTGATTATCTCTTCGTCAATAAGCTGAGCTATGGCCCTCGTGTGCCGATGACGCCCGTGGCCTTCCCCTTAGCGCACAATACCATTCTCGGGCATAAGTCCTATCTCGATGAGCCTTCGCTCCCTTATCGTCGCCTCAAGGGCTTCGGGAAGGTTGAGCGTAATGACCTCGTCGTCTTTAACTTCCCCGCAGGGGATACGGTGGCGCTCAATATGCCTAACCCTGATTACTACACGCTGTGTGCTACTTATGGTCGCGATGCCGTGTGGAGTGATCGAGCTCAGTTCGGTGAGATCGTCTACCGCCCCGTGGATCGTCGTGACCACTATGTCAAGCGCTGTATCGGTCTCCCTGGAGAGCGCTTCGAGATCCGTAATAAGCAGGTCTATATCGATGGTAAGGCTATTGCCAACCCCGAGAAGATGCAGTACAACTACTTCCTCCAGACGGATGGTAGTGCTCTGCCTCAGGAGATCTTAGATGATCTCGAGATCAACGACCGTGATGTGCAGCTGATCTACGACCAGCGTACCTATCAGCCTTCCTCTGAGACGGGGACTATTGACGGCTACCTGCGCTATGCGGGACTTTCCTTCCAGCCCACCGATGCGGAGGGGCATTATGGTGCTATCTACTACCTCCCCCTGACGGAGGAGATGAAGACTCGTCTCAAGGCTGAACCTTATGTCCGCGCTATCGCTGTTGACGTAGCCCAGCCTCAGAACTCGACGGGTGTATATCCTGTGGACTTCAAGACGCCTTGGACGAAGGATAACTATGGCCCGCTCCTCATTCCTCGTCGTGGGCTGAAGATCGTCCTTAACCCCACAGCTGTAGCGCTCTACCATCGCTGTATCCGCAACTACGAAGGGCATCGCCTCGAGGTGCAGCCCGACGGGACGGTACTCATTGACGGGAAGCCCAGTACGACCTATACCTTCCAGCAGGACTACTACTTTATGCTCGGAGACAACCGCGATATGTCGGCCGACAGCCGCTACTGGGGCTTCGTTCCCGAAGACCATATCGTAGGTAAGCCCGCCTTCCTCTGGCTCTCGCTCAATAGTGAGCGTCCGCTGACGAATGGAGGTATCCGCTGGTCACGGATGATGCGTCTGATTCATGATAAGTAAGGATCAGATCGTCAGCTCATCCTTCGTACGCTACGGAGCACTACCGCTGGGGCTTATTGCCCTGGTGGTAGTGCTCCGTATATTCTTCTTTACCCCCTTTCGTGTGATGACGACCGCCCAGGCGCCCGCCTTACGCCTTGGAGCATGGGCATTGGCTCGTTGCACGCAGAGCCCCGATCGAGGCTCACTCATCCTCTTTCATACGGAGAGAGCGGACACCTCTACCTCAGCTCAGAGTCTGATGGTGGCCCGTGTAGTCGCCCTGCCAGGAGATAGCCTTGAGGTGCGCTCTGGTCAGCTCTTTGTGAATGGTGTTGCGGTGTCTGACTACCGTCATCCACGAGATGCTCGGGAGCAGTATGCACTACGCTTACCCCGTGAAGGTGGCGTCTACCCCCTGACCTCCACCAATCTTGTTGCCTATCGTGCCGCCCTCGTCGAGGAGCAGCGACTCTTTGCTGCTGCGCGTGGCGAGATCGCTCTGCACGGACTGGCTCCTAAGGATTGGCTCACTGCACTCGCCTCCAACCCTTATCACACCTTCCGTCGGGATTACTACTGGGTACTCACCGACGATACGAGCGTTGCGCCTGACTCCCGCCATCTGGGTATCCTCCCTGCGGATGCTATCGAGGGCGTTATCCTCTTTGCCCTATGATGGAGAGCCTACCCACGCTACTCCTCGCTACGGCCTACGCGCCACCTGTTAGCTATTTTGTGAAGCTCTATGAGCACGCAGCTGGTACTATTGCACTCGAGGGGTGCGAGCACTACATCAAGCAGAGCTATCGTAATCGTTGCCGTATCCTGGGGCCGAATGGCGTGCAGTCCCTCACGATACCAGTCGAGCTTCCCGCCGGGACGAAGACTCCGATACGCGAGGTGCGTATCTCGGATCATGGGGAGTGGCGGCACCTGCATGCGCAGGCACTGCGCACGGCTTATGGGGCAAGTCCGTTCTTCGAGTTCTATGCAGATGAGCTGATGCCCTTCTATGAGCGGCGCTATACTTATCTGTGGGACTTCAACGCGGAGCTACTGCAGATGCTCCTCGCTCAGCTACAGCTTGACCTTGACTGGAGTACGACTATGGACTTCCTGCCCCCTCAGTCGCCTGAGGCTACGTCCGAGTGTTGCGATCTTCGCTATACGCTGAGTCCGAAGCAGGCTGCTCCATTGCCTGGAGTTCAGCTACGCCCATATTATCAGCTTCATCTGGAGCGCATGGGCTTTATAGAAGACCTAAGTATCTTGGATCTTCTCTTTGAGATGGGTCCCGAAGCTCTACTTGTCCTGCGGGATAGCCTGCAGGCTTAGCTCTTTTATTTACCCAATTTCCTATCACTTATTGCTATCCAACAGATGGATTTTACTCAATCATCCTTGCCTACACTTACCCCTCCACGTGCTGAAGTTCAAGACGAATGCTTGACTCATTTGGGGCGCGAACGTATTGACCCCTTCTACTACATGCGGGATAAAGAAGATCCGCGTGTGCTTGAGTATCTCCGTGCAGAGAATGCCTATACCACTGAGGTCATGGCCTCAATGCATGAGACAGAGGAGCAGATATTTAAGGAGATCGTAGGGCGAATCAAGGAGGATGATCAGAGTTATCCGACGCTACGCCGTGGCTACTATTACTATGCTCGCACTGAGAAGGGGAAGCAATACCCTTCGTATTACCGCGTCTCTGAGGCTGACTTTGTAGAGCGCTATGGGCAGTGCCCTACGGCGATCGAGGGTGGGGAACTGCTCTTCGATGTCAATACCCTTGCCGAAGGATATGATGCGTACATCTTCGCGGGCTATGCGGTGAGTCCCGATAATAAGCTTGCTGCCTACTTTGCTAATACGACGGGATCGTATGCGGAGTTTGACCTCCATATACGCGACCTCGAGCGTGGCGAAGACCTTGCCTTTATGCTCTCGGGAGTTTCGTCGCTGGCTTGGGCTGAGGACAGCGAGACGATCTACTATACCTTGATTGATGAGACCCTTCGCTCGACGAAGGCTTTCGCCCAGCGCCTTACGGATGCTGAGCCTACACTCATCTACGAAGAGCAGGACGTCCGCTTCTCCTGCAGTGTGAGTGAGACGAAGACCCGCGAGTACATCTTCTTGACGGCAGGGAGCAGTACGACGACCGAGGAATACTACCTCACCTCGGACGGATCGGATCGTGAGCCAAAGCTCTTCCTTCCCCGTGAGCAAGATGTGCGCTACTCCATACTCAGTCACCGTGAGAAGTTCTTCATCTACTATAAGGATAAGGCTTCTCTCAATGGGATGGTCTACGTCACCGATAAGGATAAGGTGCAGGACCGTAGCGCTTGGAAGCTCTTCGTCCCTCACCGTACGGAGGTACGCCTCGATAGTATCGGTGTCTATGCCTCCCATGTGGCACTTGAGGAGCGTCAAGATGGTCTCACTCAGATTCGTATCCTCTCTATCGTAGGGGAGCCGTGTGGGTCAATTCACTTCCCCGAACCTGTCTATACCATCAGCCTCAAGGGGAATTCCACCTACGAAGCTACGACGATACGCTATAGCTACTCATCCCCAAATCGTCCCGCTTCACTCTACGAATATGATATGGAGCAGCGGGAGAGTCGTCTCCTCAAGCAGCAGGAGGTCGGTGGAGGCTTTAGCCCCGAGGACTATACCGTAGAGCGCCTTTGGGCTACAGCTCCCGATGGTGTGCGTGTGCCGATGACGCTGCTCTATCGCAAGGGACTCCAGCGTGACGGCTCAGCCCCCGCCTTGCTCTATGGCTATGGGAGCTATGGAGTGACGCTCGATGCACACTTCAGCGTCTCGGTCTTGAGCCTTGTTGACCGAGGATTCGTCTATGCCCAAGCTCTGGTGCGTGGGGGAAGTGACCTTGGGGAGCAGTGGTATGAAGACGGGAAGTTCCTCAAGAAGAAGAATACCTTCACCGACTTTATCGCTTGTGCAGAGACCCTCATCGCTGAGGGCTATACCTCTCCTGAGCGCTTGATGGCTGAAGGAGGGAGTGCCGGCGGTCTGCTGATAGGTGCTGTGGCAAATAGTCGCCCCGACCTCTTCCATGCGATGATAGCAGCTGTACCATTCGTTGATGTAGCGACGACGATGCTTGATGAGTCCCTCCCGCTCACTACAGGAGAGTACGAAGAGTGGGGGAATCCCAATGACCCTGAGTACTTCGACTATATGCTCAGCTATTCGCCCTATGACAACATCTCGGCACAGAGCTATCCGCATCTCTTGGTCACAGGTGGGCTCAATGACTCGCAGGTACTCTTTCATGAGCCCACGAAGTATGTAGCGAAGCTCCGTCGTCTCAAGACGGATGATCACCTCCTTCTCTTGAAGATGAATATGGATTCGGGGCATGGTGGAGCTACGGGACGCTATGATGGTATCCGAGATACCGCCTTTGAGTACGCCTTCCTCTTATTGACGCTCGGTATGAAGTAATCCTTCATCTTCGGATAGAGCTATACCGTAATATATATAGGGTGGGGGATGTACAATATAGTTATCCTCGCCTCCCTCCCTCCCAATGTTCCCAGCAGTGGGTCGTAATGTGCCTCCCTAATCGGATACTCTTACGACTCACTGCTGGGCGCTTTTAGCTCCCCTGCCAAGAGGCCTATGTACCAGATTTTCGCGAAGGGAGGCTATTGCATAGAGTCCTGCCCTCTATTTATTCAGCTAAGGCATCGCACGCCCAGCTCCCCGATATGCTTCTCCGAAGTGGTACGCAAGCCCTTCGCATTATCGCGCGTATTCCTCTTATCCAGCGGAGGAAAAAGAGCTGTTCTTGCGAAGAAAAAGTGCCTTCACGTAGTGGTTTTTCTCTATCTCTGCACGTAGTCTTAAAGACCAGGTACATCAGTCCAAATATCCACGTACGTAGATATTAGAGCCACGTACGTAGTCTAAACTTATCTGCCACTCGTCCGCAACTTTTATCCCTACGCAGAGCAATAACCTAATGGAGGTCACTTCACAAAGCTATATAGCTCTACCCCACGCATCCATATACCTATTGAGACCATTGCTCAAGCCTACATCTTCATTACTCGTACCTTCTTCCTCGGAAATCGGAGGCTTTAGGCTGAGAAGTTCGAAGGAGGAAAGTGCAAGCTGTGAAGAGATGGCCTTGTGCAATGGTCTTGAAGGGGTAATATCAACCAGTACTACTTCGTTTGATGGGGTGACTAATCAGTTGATTGATAGAGCGTCGCAAGAGTACCTTGATGCTCGGTGGTTTGGTGAGATTCGGGTAGGCTGATATGGGACTAAAGGAGGGGCTTGTAGGTGGATGATCCGCCTTATTTAATGGGCCTAATCTGCGAATATTTAAGAGGTTGCCGTAGAGTTAGGGTATGAAGGCGATTATTGTTACATTTGCAGTACAGAAGTTACGGGGTAGAGGACCGTCCTCCTGCCCTAATCATATCAACTCAAAGCAAGATAGAAAAGCTATGAACCTCTCACACATCGAGCATCTTGGCATCGCCGTAAAGAGTATCGAAGCATCTCTGCCTTATTATGAAGGCATCCTCGGTCTGAAGTGCTACAACATCGAAGAAGTAGCAGACCAGAAGGTTAAGACGGCCTTCTTCAAGGTCGGTCAGACGAAGATCGAACTGCTCGAAGCTACCTCTCCCGAAAGCACCATCGCAAAGTTCATCGAGAAGCGTGGGGAAGGTATCCACCACATCGCTTTCGCTGTGCCTAACGCTGACGAAGCGCTGCAAGAGCTCGCTGATAAGGGTGTCCAGCTGATCGACAAGCAGTCTCGTAAGGGGGCTGAAGGTCTGAACATCGGCTTCCTCCACCCCAAGAGCACGATCGGTGTCCTCACCGAGCTGTGTGACCACAGAGACGTCAAGTAATTGACCGAAGAATGGGATAATAGAAGAGTCCAGAGCGGAAGTCCGCTTACGTGATCTCCTCTATTATCCCATTCTAATTAATCTCTCTCCTATAATAACGACAGTATCTACTAACAGCAATCAATATGAGTGTCCAATTAGAGAAAATCAAGGAGCTTATTGAGCTCCGCGCTAAGGCCCACATCGGTGGCGGTCAGAAGCGTATCGACAGCCAGCACCAGAAGGGTAAGTTCACCGCTCGCGAGCGTATCGCCCTCCTTCTTGACGAAGGTAGCTTCGACGAAATCGACACCTTCGTCCTGCACCGCTCGACGAACTTCGGTATCGACAAGACGAAGTTCCTCGGTGACGGTGTCGTCACCGGTTCCGGTACGATCGACGGTCGTCTGGTCTATGTCTTCGCACAGGACTTCACCGTCTTTGGTGGTGCACTCTCCGAAATGCTGGCTTCGAAGATCTGTAAGGTCATGGAGCTCGCTATGAAGATGGGTGCTCCTGTCATCGGCCTTAACGACTCGGGTGGTGCCCGTATTCAGGAAGGTATCAACGCTCTCAGTGGCTATGGTGACATCTTCCAGAACAACATCCTGGCTTCGGGTGTGATCCCCCAGATCTCTGCTATCTTCGGTCCTTGCGCCGGTGGTGCGGTTTACTCGCCTGCTCTTACTGACTTCAACATCATGAGCAAGGGTACGAGCTACATGTTCCTCACTGGTCCCAAGGTCGTTAAGACTGTCACAGGTGAAGACGTTACCCAGGAGCAGCTCGGTGGTGCCAGCGTACATGCCTCCAAGAGTGGTGTCGCTCACTTCGCTGTAGATAATGAAGAGGAAGGTATCCGCCTGATCCGTCACCTGCTCTCCTTCATCCCCCAGAACAACATGGAGGATGCTCCTTGCGTAGAGCCCACGGACGTAGTAGACCGCGTCGACGATGTCCTCAACACGATCATTCCCGACCAGCCTAACAAGGGCTACAACATGTACGATGTCATCGGTACGATCGTCGACAATGGTGAGTTCCTCGAAGTACACCGTGACTGGGCTAAGAACATCATCATCGGCTTCGCTCGCTTCAACGGTCAGAGCGTCGGTATCGTCGCTAACCAGCCTATGGTCATGGCAGGTGCCCTTGACAGCAATGCTTCTCGTAAGGCTGCTCGCTTCGTCCGCTTCTGTGACGCCTTCAACATCCCTCTTGTTACCCTCGTAGACGTCCCAGGCTTCCTCCCAGGTACGGGTCAGGAATACAACGGGGTTATCGTCCATGGTGCTAAGCTCCTCTACGCTTATGGTGAAGCTACGGTGCCCAAGATCACCGTCACGCTGCGTAAGGCTTATGGTGGTGCTTACATCGTGATGAGCTCTAAGCACCTGCGCTCCGACATCAACCTTGCATGGCCTTCAGCAGAAATCGCTGTTATGGGTCCCACGGGTGCTGTCGAAGTAATCTTCGCTAAGGAGGTAGCTGCTGCAGAAGATCCTGCACAGGCTGCTGCTGAGAAGGAAGAAGAATACCGCAAGGCCTTCGCCAACCCATACAATGCCGCTTCTTACGGCTATATGGATGACGTCATCGAGCCTCGCAACACGCGCTTCCGTATCATCCGCGCTCTTGAGCAGCTCCGCACCAAGAAGCAGATCAATCCTGCGAAGAAGCACGACAACCTGCCTCTCTAAGCAGGCTTGTCTTGGCCATTCATAGTCCATCAAGCTACACGCTATGAATCTCGCTCGCAAACTATACCAGCTAACCCTCGGGCTGTCGCTTGCGGCAGCACCGATGGTGGCATGGGCTCAAGACCATCCTCAGCTCTCCGAGAAAGTCCAAAGACTCGCCGAGCGCGACCCTGCTGGAGGTATCATGACCTTCACGGCTGTGCTCGTCGTCTTCCTCGCGCTGCTGATGCTGGTGCTTATCTTCCGATGCATCGGGATATTCTTCCAGAGGAGAAATGCTCCGAAGGTCGAGAAGCCCGATACTCAGAAGGCGCCCGCAGCGAGCTCTACAGGTAAACCCTCCGCAGAAGCTCTGGTAGCCATCTCACTGGCTCTCCAGAGTGCCGCGGGGAAGCCTGATGAAGTCGCCGCCGTTATTGCGATGGCTCTTCGCTCTGAGCTCGAGACGCAGCACGATCACGAAAGCTACGTCCTGACGATACGCCACCGTCCCACGATGTGGAACGCGCATGTCCAGCAGACTCCGGCCCTCAAACGATAAACAAGCTATCCTCACAAGAAATATGTCGCAGGAACCCAATCTCAAGGAAGTCTTCGTCGCTATCTCGTATGCGCTGCACGAAGAGCTGGGTAAGCACCTCCACGACCAAGAGTCTCTGGTGCTCACCTATAAGCGTACGGCTCCATCTCCCTGGGCCTCCAAGGCTCTGACGATGCGCCAGCTTCCTATCCTCACGCAACTATAATAAGCAATCACATTCAACTCCCTATCCACAATGAAAGAGTACAAGTATAAGATCAATGGCAACGAGTACAGTGTCGCTATCATCGATCTCGAAGGCGACAAGGCTGCCGTAGAAGTAAATGGTGTCTCCTACCAGGTAGATATCCTCACCGAAGGCTACACCGCACCTGCTCCACGTCCAGCAGCTAAGCCTGCTGCGACTCCCGCACCTGCTCCTGCCGCAGCACCCGCCGCTCCTGCACCCGCTCCTCAGCCTATCGCACCCGCTGCTCCTGCTGCCGAACCCGCAGCTCCCGCAGGTAAGGGTACGGCTGTCCAGTCTCCTCTGCCCGGTGTCATCCTCGACATCAAGGTCGCTGTAGGCGATCAGGTAAAGGCTGGTCAGACGGTGGCTATCCTCGAGGCAATGAAGATGGAGAACAACATCAACGCTGAGTGCGATGGTGTCATCACTGCCATCAAGGTCTCTAAGGGGGATAACATCCTCGAAGGCTCTGATATCGTAATCATCGGATAGTCTTATGTCCTCCTTCTGGGGCTTCTTAGCTGAGAATCTGGAGACCTTCTACTCCTTCACTGGGGTAGCTAATGCCACTCCTGGGCACCTGATCATGATCCTGGTCGGTCTGCTCTTCATCTTCTTAGCTATCAGATATGAGTTTGAGCCAATGCTGCTCATCCCTATTGGCTTCGGTATGCTCATCGGGAACATACCTATGCTCAATGGGCTGCAGGTCGGTATCTACGAGAAAGGCTCTGTACTGAACATCCTTCACCAAGGGGTGCTACAGGGGTGGTATCCGCCCTTGATCTTCCTCGGGATCGGTGCGATGACAGACTTCACGGCTCTTATCTCTAACCCCAAGCTCATGCTCGTCGGAGCGGCTGCACAGTTCGGTATCTTTGCAGCTTACATGACGGCTCTGCAGCTGGGCTTTACGCCAACTGAAGCAGGGGCTATTGGTATCATCGGTGGAGCAGATGGCCCGACGGCTATCTTCCTCTCGAACCGCTTGGCTCCTCATCTCCTCGGTGCTATCGCTGTGTCGGCTTACTCCTACATGGCTCTGGTGCCCGTGATCCAGCCTCCCTTCATGCGTCTTCTGACGACGAAGAAGGAGCGTGTAATGCGTATGAAGCGCCCTCGTCAGGTCTCTCAGACGGAGAAGATCATCTTTCCTATCGCTGGGCTTCTCTTGACGACGATGCTCGTACCGCCTGCACTGCCCCTCTTAGGGATGCTCTTCTTTGGTAATCTCCTTCGCGAGAGTGGAGTCACGAAGCGTCTTGCTGACACTGCTAAGGGACCGCTGATCGATACGATCACGATCCTCCTCGGTGTCACGGTAGGTGCTTCGACCCAGGCCACGGAATTCCTCACGGGTAGCTCGGTATTGATCTTCGGACTTGGGGCATTCTCCTTCGTCGTAGCTACGGTGAGCGGTGTCCTCTTCGTCAAGTTTTTCAACGTCTTCCTCAAGCCAGAGAACAAGATCAATCCTCTCATCGGGAATGCTGGTGTCTCTGCTGTGCCTGACTCCGCACGTATCTCTCAGACGCTTGGTCTGGAATACGACCCCACGAACTACCTCCTCATGCACGCCATGGGGCCTAACGTCGCCGGGGTTATCGGGTCAGCTGTCGCAGCTGGTATCCTCCTGAGCTTCCTTGGCTAAGGGATCACCGACATACTACACACTGCTATAGGCCTTCGCGCTCCAGATCTCCTTCGGGGGATGTGGGGCGCGAAGCTCTTTTATGTGGAGGCTCTTTGCTTGGGATCTGCCTTGACTTCGCAGAGCTTTCTAAATAGGCGGCGTGAACAATTTTTATTACTTCGTGGTTTACTTGATAACAATCTATAATTATTGATCCGATTATATATGAAGAAAATGACTTGGGCTCTGGCAGGACTTCTTGCTGCGGGCTCCTTTATTGCCTCCTGCTCGGGCTCGAATGGGCAGAGCAGTGTAGCGGCTTCTGACTCTGTGGCCTTCCTCTGCTATGATAGCACACAGGGCGTACAGATTGATTTCGCCGCCTCTGAAGTTCAGTGGAAGGGCTTCAAGCTGACGGGTTCGCACCACGGCAAGCTCCCTGTTAGCTCGGGGCAGCTTGATCTTCGCGAAGGTATCCTTCGTGGTGGCTACGTCGCTCTTCGCCTTGACAGCCTCACTGTAGAGGATCTCAAGCCCGAGGAAGGCGGTGATAAGCTCAAGGCTCACCTTCTGAGCGAAGACTTCTTCGATGCTGCTAAGTACCCCGAAGTAAAGTTTGAGCTGACGAGTATCCCCGCCGAAGGTGTCCGCATCGCAGACCTCACGGAGCTCAAGGGGAATCTCACGCTGAAGGATGTCTCTAAGAACATCACCATCCCCGTCGCCTCTGTCGTCTATGATCAGGAGCACGGTACCTACTCCATCGCGAGCAAGCCCTTCAACATCAATCGTGCAGACTGGAATGTCAAGTACGGCTCGAAGAGCTTCTTCACGGGTCTCGGCGACAACTTCATCAACGATGATATCGAGCTGAGCTTCCTCCTTCGCACGAAGTAAGCATTTTCCCGTCTCTTCGACGGAATAAGTCCCGGCCCTGCGGTAGCATTTACCGCAGGGCCGGGACTGTTTTTAGGGCAACGCATCGGCTACTGTTGAAGGCGACCTTCTGTAGCGCACAGACGAAGCTCAATAGCTTGTCGTAAGAAGGAATATACCTTTCGATCGTAGGGTATATACCCTTTGTTCAGATGTTATATTACTTCTGATGAAAAGTAATATAACATTCGGCTGAAAGTAATATAACATTCAGTCAGAAGTAATATAACTCCTGCTAAGAAGTAGAGATACTTCTTATCGCAGGTACTTGGAGGCTAGGCTTCCTCTGGAGCACGAAGTACCTCGAGCTCAGGGTGACGCTCCATATAAGCCACTATATAGGAGCAGACGGGACGAACAAGAAGGCCTTCGCTTTGGCAGTGCTCGAAGAAGCTTTCGGCTAATTTTGCGGCGATGCCTTTGCCTTGATGCTCGGGCGAAACACGCGTGTGTTCGGCCACAGCAATGGAAGTCTCGGGAAGCACACGAAAGGAAATGTGGCCAAGCTCTTCGCTGCCTTCGTGGAGTGTGAGGCGGCTCTCTTCGCCGCTTGTAGTAAGCTGGATCATCGGATAGCTGTGAGGGTGGGGGAATGAAAAGAGCAAGGCCACCCCACCAAGTCGATGGAGTGGCCCCGCGCCATTAATGAAACACGTGTCGTGCTGCTTACTTCTTACCCTTCTTAGCAGGAGCTACGTTGAGGTCGAGAGCTGCACCAGCCTTGAACTTCACAGCCTTGCGAGCAGGGATCTGGATCTTCTTCTTCGTCTGAGGATTGATACCCTGACGAGCAGGCTTTTCATTTACAGAGAAGGTACCGAAGCCGAGGAGCGTGATCTTCTCACCCTTCTTGAGTTCTGCAGCTACAATAGAAGCGAAAGCTTCGACGGCCTTGCGAGCATCTACCTTAGTCAGCTCAGCTACTTCAGCCACACGTGCGATAAATTCTGTCTTGTTCATAAGTTCTGTTGTATGGGTTGTACAAAGTTAATTGCTGCGAGGAGGGGGAGCTTCTGGAGGTATCCAGGTGGGATTGTGTGCCGTAACTCCCTCTTGATTCTGTTCCAAATGTACAGATTTTTTTGCTTATACAAAGGCTCTACGGCCTTTCCTGCAAAAAAAATTGATACCCTCACTCTGATTAATCCACCGTAATCTCTGGCATACCACCTACAAGCTTCGTGAAGAAGGTGATCTTGCCAGCATTCATCAGCTCGTCGTGATTGATGCGGTAGGTATTCTTATAGAGCTTGTTACCTATCTGGAACTCGTCGAAATAGATGCGCTGACGGTTGGTATGTTCGTCTACAGGACGCGTCTCGATGACCAGCGTAGGATTCTTGTAGTACTTCGTGTCAAGGTGTATGGTGACCTTGTCAAAAGTAGGCGTAGTAAGTCCGTAGCTCATCGATCCAGGGCAGTCGGGATAGAAGCCAAGCATCGTGAAGATAGCCCATGCGCTCATCGCACCCGTATCATCATTGCCTGGGATACCGCTGGGTTCGTTGCGATAATACTTCCCGAGGAGCTTGCTTGTGATACGCTGCGTGCGCCATGCTTCCTTGGGGAAGTAGGTGAAGAGGTAAGGATAAGCGATGTCGGGCTCATTAGCTGGGTCGTAGTTCTCCTTGTCGAAGACGCTCTGCAGCTTGTCGACGAACTTGCGTTCACCTCCCATAAGCTTCGCAAGACCACGGATATCGTGGGGGACGTAGAAGCTATAGTTCCAAGAGTTCCCTTCGTGGAAGCCTGGGTTAGGCTCGAAGTCGCGGCCGAGGGTGGGGTGGAAGGGGGTGAGGAACTTCCCATCGGGGAGGATCGGACGAAGTAGCCCCGTCTCCTTGTCGTAGTAGTGCTTGTAGCCAGAAGCTCGGCGAGCAAAGAGCTGTGCATCCTTCTTCTTACCCATAGCAGAGGCAAACTGGCTGAGATTCCAGTCTGCGATGTAGTACTCGAGCGCGTGAGAGACCGAGTTGTCGAACTGCTCTCTCAAGGGGACGTAGCCTCGTGAAGCGTAGTCATCGAAGTCAGGGCGGAGCTTATTATCCTTACCTGGCGTCGTAGCGCCCTTGAGCATAGCTTCGTAAGCGAGCTTCGTGTCGAAGTCACGGATACCACGCTGCCACGTGTCATTGATGACGATGATCGAAGGGTCTCCTTCCATGGTGAAAGTCTCCTGCCCGTAGAGTTCCCACTTGGGGAGCCAGCCACCTTCCTTATACATATCCAGCATCGTCTCTACCATAGCCAGCTGCTTGCGTGGATAGAGGATCGAGAGGAGCGGATGGACATTGCGGTAGGTATCCCACAGCGAATAGACGGTATATCTGTCGTGCTTCGTCGTAGCCGTCTGGAGTGATCCCATCATAGGATACTGACCGTTGACGTCCTGCAGGATGTTGGGGTGGATCAAGAGATGATAGAGTGCCGTGTAGAAGATCTTACGCTGGTCCGTCGTACCACCTTCTACCTCGACGACACGTAGTGCCTTCTCCCAGCTATCTTCTGCAGCGCGACGAACGGCAGCGAAGTCCAGCTTAGGTTGCTCGGTAGTGAGGTTCAGCAGGGCATTCTCTTCGCTGACGAAGGATACGCCCGTCTGGACATAAATCGTCTCACCAGGCTTGGTGTCGTAGGAGAACCATACCCCGATATCATTCCCACTGATCTCCTTCCGGTAGGTAGGATAGATCTTGTACTTGCCTTGATCCTTGTCCCATTCAGCTTCTACGCCTTCCATAGGAGGCTGCTTCTTCCAGTAGCCCGAGGCTGGTGCACGGCGGCTGATGCGGATAGCGAAGTACTGATTGAAGACAGCTTGGGGAGCATAGCAGAAGGTCCCCATGAGCTTGCTCCCTACGATGGTCGAGTCATTGAGGAAGCGCACGGTCGCACCACTCTCATTCGTCAGCCCCAGACCGAGATTTACGAGGATATTGCTCTTACCACCGCGCTCAAAGGTGAAGGCAGAGACGGCTGTACGCTGAGTAGCCGTCACCTCAGCCTTGATCTTGTGCTTATCGAGCTGTACGCTGTAGTAGCCAGGATGTGCCTTCTCTTGGCTCATGGCCGAGCCGTAGTGTGTGTAGTCTACATCGAGATCGCCGGCAGAAGCCGATACGATGATACTCCCCAGCTCAGGGCAGCCGACACCGCTCAGATTGACATGGCTGAAGCCCGAGAAGAACTTGTTGTCAGCGGTGTAGGGTGTACTCCACCAGCGCTTGTCCTTATCGAACTTATTCAGCTCGGGGGAGCCCGATACATTGAATGGCGTGATACTCATCAAGCCATTGGGTACGACGGCTCCAGGGTTAGTCGTACCGAAGTTAGAGGTCCCGATGAAGGGATTGATTTCATCGATGAGTCGCTTGGTGCTCTGCGCCCATGCATTGCTTGAGAGCATGAGGAGCGATAGAGCAGCGACCAATGGTAGCTTTGTTAGCTTCATATCGTACGTATAATAAGTAGAGTAGGGGAGAAAGAGTTCATCCCTTGGATAAGGATCATGGACGCTATCGTAGTGAAGCGAGGATGATGATTATCCAAGGGATGATCTCATATAGGCCTCTTCTTTATGAGGCAGTGTATGGGGAGGGATTAGCGGAGCTTGCCACCACCCATGAATGGCATCTTGGGCATCTTGGGCATCTTACCGCCCTTGAAGCCCTGTAGAGTCTTCATCATCTTGCGGGTCTGGGTGAACTGCGTGAGGAGCTTATTGACATCTTGTACGCTCGTCCCACTCCCAAGAGCGATGCGCTTACGGCGATGACCATCGAGGATATGAGGCTTAGCTCGCTCCTCGGGCGTCATCGAGTAGATGATAGCTTCGATGCTCTTGAAGGCATCGTCCTTGATATCGATATCCTTCAGTGCCTTCCCGACACCTGGGATCATCGCTGCAAGATCCTTGATGTTACCCATCTTCTTGATCTGCTGGATCTGGGCGAGGAAGTCATTGAAGTCAAACTGATCCTTAGCGATACGCTCCTCGAGGCGCTTAGCTTCGCGCTCGTCGTAGAGCTGCTGGGCACGCTCGACAAGTGAGACGATATCACCCATGCCGAGGATACGGTCGGCCATACGATCGGGGTGGAAGACATCCAGTGCATCCATCTTCTCGCCCATCCCGACGAACTTGATCGGCTTATCAACGACGGTACGGATGGAGAGGGCAGCACCACCGCGGGTATCCCCGTCAAGCTTAGTGAGGACGACGCCATCGAAGTCGAGACGCTCGTTGAAGGTCTTAGCTGTATTCACAGCGTCCTGCCCTGTCATCGAGTCGACGACGAAGAGCGTCTCCGAGGGGCGGATAGCACGCTTGATCTCTTCGATCTCACGCATCATCTCTTCATCGACAGCCAGACGACCAGCGGTGTCGATGATCACGACATCGCAGCCCTGACCCATAGCTTCAGCGACACCACGGCGAGCGATGCTCACGGGATCCTTGCTCTCGAGGTCAAAGAATACGGGGACATCGAGCTGACCTGCCAGCACGCGAAGCTGCTCGATAGCAGCGGGACGATAGACGTCACCAGCTACGAGCATGGGCTTCTTGCCTTGCTTGGTCTTGAGGAGGTTAGCCAGCTTCCCAGAGAAGGTTGTCTTCCCCGAGCCCTGAAGACCCGACATGAGGATGATGGCGGGCATGCCCGTGAGGTTCAGCTCTGCAGCCTTGCCTCCCATTAGGTTAGCCAGCTCATCGTGGACGATCTTCACCATCAGCTCGCCTGGGCGGACAGCGGTGAGGACATCCTGACCTAAGGCCTTCTCCTTGACGTCTTCGGTGAATTTCTTAGCTACGTTATAGTTGACGTCCGCTTCGAGGAGTGCTCGGCGCACATCCTTGAGCGTCTCAGCTACATTGAGTTCGGTGATCTTACCTTCGCCCTTGAGGATCTTAAATGACCGCTCGAGGCGCTCACTCAGGTTTTCGAACATATCTATACGAGTCTATTAGTTGCGGTATCGGGGAAGATAACTGCGGGCTTGAAGCCCTGTGCTTCTTCGTAGGTCATCCAAGCATAGGCCATGATGATCACGGTATCGCCAGGCTGCACCAGACGGGCTGCAGCTCCGTTGAGGCAGATGACACCTGATCCTCGCTCTCCAGCGATGACGTAGGTCTCGAGGCGAGCCCCATTGTTATTATTGACGATCTGTACCTTCTCTCCTGGGAGGATATTAGCGGCCTCGATGAGGTCGGTATCGATAGTGATACTCCCGATGTAGGAGAGGTTCGCTTCGGTGACTGTGACGCGGTGAATCTTGGACTTCAGTAATTCAACAAGCATATCTCTTATATTTCTTTGATCCAGGCACGACGGGTCTTGTGGTGCTTACGCTCGAAGTAGTTCCACTGCATCTGTACAGCAGCGTTGGTCTCGAGCTCTGGATTGCTCTCGGCATAGCGTACGCCGTTCTTCTGGAAGACAGGGATGAGGTCGTCGAAGAGAAGTGCATTGACGCCCTTGTTCTGATACTCTGGGATGACCCCGATGAGGTAGAGGTCTACGATGGGGTTCTTCATCTTCAGTGCACGTAGTAGGTGTGCCCATCCGAAGGGGAAGAGGCTTCCCTTAGCTTTCTGTAGCGCACGGCTAAGGTTGGGCAGCGTGATGCCGAAGCCAATGACCTTATCATCTTCCTCGCGGACGATGACGGTCACGAAGTCGTAGCGTAGCATAGGGATGTACATACGCACATAGTAGTCGATCTGCTCACGTGACAGCTCAGATACCCCGTAGAGGACTGAGTAGGCTTGGTTCAGCGTGTCGAAGATGCGGTGTGCATAGGGGAGGATCTCCTGCTGATTCTTGAACTTCAGAGTCTTGAGCCCGTACTTCTTGCGGACGATCTCGGCGATACGCTTGTGCTTCTCGGGGATCTCCTCGGGGATCATGATCTTATACTCCTGCCAGTCCTGATCCTTGACAAAGCCCATGCGCTGCATGTGCTTGGGGTAGTATGCATAGTTGTAGATCGTAGCCATCGTACCGAGCTGGTCGAAGCCCTCGATGAGCATCCCTTCGTGGTCAAGGTCAGAGAAGCCCATGGGCCCCTGGAGCATATCCTTGCCACGGGCCTTGCCCCAGTCAGCAACAGCCTTGAAGAGCGCATCGACGACTTCATTGTCATTGATGAAGTCGACGAAGCCGAAGCGTACGTTGTTTTGGTTCCACGTCTCGTTGGCGCGGTGATTGATGATCCCTGCGATACGCCCGACGATACGCCCATCGCGATAGGCAAGGAAGTATGCGGCTTCGCAGAACTTAAAGGCGGGGTTGCGTGCTGGGTCTAGCGTGAGGAGTTCGTCCTCGATGAGCCCAGGTACGTGATACGGATTGCCCTTGTAGAGCTTGAGGTTGAACTTGACGAACTTCCTCAGGTCGGCTTTCTCCGTGATCTGTCTTATTTCGACTGCCATATATTATCGTTGTCTCTTGTGCCTCGGTGAGGCTTACACAATGTGCACAAAGATACGGTAAAAAGCTAAGATGCCCACGGAGGTACTCCTGTGTCAAAGTGGAGCTTTTGAGGAGCTATAGCAGGAAGGCTAAGCAAGATGATATGATGCTAGCAAGACGGAGGGGGTACTGTTATGATGGAGGGGAAGGTCGGTGGGTGGACCTATATTGGTCGCTGAGTTGACCTATATAGGTTGTGAATCGGACCAATATAGGTCACAGCGCTGACCAATATAGGTTCACCCAGCGACCAATATAGATTTATCTTACGATACTATATTGCTCAGTGCTGCTGCTTTGCTAAGTAGCTGATTTAAAAGAAGCGAGGTGCCGCCCCTGCCAAGGGAGCGGCACCTCGCGATGCATTAAGATGAAGGAGTCTATTACTACTTCACGTTGGGCAGCTCGAGACCATAGTGCTTCTTGCTGTCAACAGCCTTGAGGAAGAGGCTCATCAGCAGGGCGATGACACCGAAGCTGGCGAAGACAAGCATAGCAAGCGTATAGTCCTTCGGCTGACCTTCGGGCACACCTTTATTGACTGAGTCAAGGATGCTACCGATGATGATAGGCACAGACATCAGACCAACGTTCTGGATCCAGAAGATAGCCGAATAGGCAGAGCCCAATACCTTATTGTCAATGAGTTTGGGTACAGAGGGCCACAGCGTAGCAGGTACGAGTGAGAAGGAGATCCCAAGGAGGACAATCGCACTCATTGCAACGATGGTGCTATTGGTGCTACCAGGCACGAAGGGATAGAGAGCAAAGATCAGGTGGCAGATGATCATGAGAATTGATCCGAGGATAAGCATCGTAGCCCCCTTACCCTTGCGGTCAAGGTAGAAGCCAAGGATAGGCGTGACGATCATCGCACCAATGGGGAAGTAGCTGAAGTAAGCAGCAGCCTCTGTCGTTTCAAAGCCGACCTTGTAGTGAAGCATCTCGGTCGCAAACTTCTGGAAGGGGAAGATCGCTGAATAGTAGAGTACACAGAGGATAGCGACGACCCAGAAGACACCACTTCCGAAGACCTTGCCGAGGTCGGAGAACTTGAAGGGCTCTTCTGCCTCTTCTTCTTCGCCTTCAAGGTCCTTATCCAGTGCCTTGTCCATGAAGTAGTAGACGACATACAGCATTAGCCCGATACAAAGAAGTAGAGCACAGAATATGACAGGTGCTTGTACTGACTCAAACTCCTTAGCGAGCCAAGGAGAGAGGCGGAAGATAGCGAAGACACCGAAGCGAGCCAGTGCCATCTCAATGCCCATAGCCAGTGCCATTTCCTTACCCTTGAACCACTTGACGATAGCTCGTGATACCGTCACGCCAGCCATCTCGGTACCACAGCCGAAGAGCATGAATCCGAGGCAGGCACAGAGAGCTGTGGGAGGGAGATTCCATCCCGTGATACCATGGATGAAGCTGCTGAAGCTATTGATAGCATCGTAGCCAGGACCACCATTGCGGAAGGTCGCACTCAGGGCATAGACCTTGATAAGGGCCCCAATGACCATAAGACTACCCGATAGTAGCGCCGTGAAGCGTACCCCCATTTTGTCGAGGATGATACCTGCGAGGATGAGGAAGCCGACGAAGACGTTGAGGAAGAATTCACTCCCACCATAGAGTCCGAAGACAGTAGAGTCCCAGCCGAGCTCGGTCTCGACGAGTGTTTTCACTGGAGAGAGTACGTCTACGAACATGTAGGCGAAGAACATCGTCAGCGAGAGGAGTGCCAGCGCACCCCAGCGGGCGGCTGGCTTGTCACGCAGTGACAGCTTTGCTTGTTCCATATTGATAGAATTATTAGTTAGTTGATATCTGTGTTAGAGAGGTCCGCCAAGAGGTCGGAGATGAGGAAGTTGCTCCCCCCGACGAAGAGGACATCTGTATCTGGGTTTGCCGCCTTGCGAGCAGCGATGAGTGCCTCGTGGACGTTCGGATAAGTGCTGCCTTGTAGTCCATACTGCTCAGCTAGAGCTTGTAAGTCCTCTGGTGCGAGAGCACGTGGCACGGAGGCTGCGGTGAAGTAATAACGCGCTTCTTTCGGTAGACGTTGTAGTACTCCGCGGATATCCTTGTCATTGACCATGCCGAAGATGATGTGTAGGGGACGCTGTAGGCTACGGAGTTGCTCTACGATATAGCGGACGCCATCTTCATTGTGTGCAGTGTCGCAGATGAGGGTGGGGTGCTGAGATAGTACTTCCCAGCGTCCGCGCAGCCCAGTGAGCGAAATGACATGGCGTAGCCCGTCACGGAATGCTTCTTCGGAGATGGCGATTCCCTGACTACGTAGCTCTTGTATCGTCGTATAGATCGCTCGGAAGTTATCCCGCTGTACGAGTCCACCCAAGCCGAAGTAGTAGGGGTGGGCTTCCTCACCCTCGAGTGTAAAGCTCTGGCCTGGGAACTCGGGCGTCTGTGCCTTGATGTGTACGGCTTCTTCGGCGAAGATGATGGGAGCCTCCTCTTCGGCAGCCTTCTTCACAAAGACCTCGCGCACCTTGGGGGATTCACCTCGCCCGATGATGACAGGTGTATGAGGCTTGATGATACCCGCCTTCTCCCGAGCTATAGCCTCGAGCGTATCTCCGAGTAGCTGGGTATGATCCTTGCTGATGCTGGTGATGACTGAGGCGATGGGCGAGATGATGTTGGTGCAGTCAAGTCGTCCTCCCAGCCCAACCTCGATGACAGCGAAGTCTACCTGTGCCTGACGGAAGTAGTCGAAAGCCATGAGCGTCGTAATCTCGAAGAAGGAAGGCGAACGCTCTTCGATGAGGGGCTTAGCGTCCTCTACGAAGCGACAAACGAAGTCTTCGCTCACCATCTCCCCATTCACACGGATGCGCTCACGGAAGTCTAAGAGGTGGGGGGATGTGAAGAGCCCCACACGATAGCCAGCGGCCTGTAAGACGGCTGCTATCGTGTGGGAGGTCGACCCCTTACCATTCGTGCCACCGACGTGTATCGTGCGGTAGCAGCGGTGGGGATGGCCGTAGTGTGTGTCCAGGGTATGTGTCGTCTCTAAGCCTGGCTTGTATGCCGTGGTGCCTACCTGCTGGAAGACGGGCGTAGCTGCATAGAGATACTCAATAGCTTCTTGATAGGTCATCGAAGTCTATTCAGTGTGTCTGGGGCAGGAGCTCAGGATGGAGGGTAATCGTCTGATCTCTATCTGGCCCAACGGAGATGATCGTGATGGGTACACCGATCTCACGCTCTACGAAGGCAATGTAGTCCTTGAGCTCCTGAGGGAACTCCGCTGCAGAGGTGAGCTTAGTCGTGTCGCACTGCCACCCTTTGAGCTCGGTGTAGACAGGGCGTACTGCGTCGGTAAGCTCATAGGGGAAGTTGCGCGTCTTCTTACCATCGATCTCGTAGTCCGTGCAGACGCGGATCGTGGCGAAGCTATCGAGGACGTCGCTCTTCATCATGATCAGGCGGCTGACACCATTGAGCATCACCGTATAGCGCAGAGCTACGAGGTCGAGCCAACCACAGCGGCGGCGGCGACCTGTCACGGAGCCGAACTCATGACCCAGCGAGCAGAGCTGCTCACCCGTTTCGTCGAAGAGCTCCGTGGGGAAGGGACCCGAGCCGACACGGGTGCAGTAAGCCTTGAAGATCCCGTAGACCTCGCCGATCTGTCGTGGAGCGACACCGAGACCCGTGCAGCAGCCTGCACAGACTGTGTTGCTCGAGGTGACGAAGGGATAGGAGCCGAAGTCGATATCTAAGAGCGAGCCCTGTGCACCCTCTGCTAAGATGCGACGCGAGGAGCGAAGTGCATCGTTGATATACTCTTCGCTATCGATGAAGGTGAACTCTTCGAGGTACTTAATCGCATCCATCCACTGAGCTTCGAGAGCTTCGAGGCCCTCCGTGGGGTGCTGATAAGCGCGGAGAAGGGTCAGGTGACGCTCCTTCGCTTCTTGGTACTTGCGGAGGAAGTCGGAGTGAATGTCCCCGACGCGCAGCCCAGTGCGGCTGACCTTGTCGGTATAGGTAGGACCAATGCCCTTCCCTGTCGTCCCGATCTTGGCACCGCCCTTGGCTGCCTCTTGTGCAGCATCGATCATGCGGTGCGTGGGGAGAATCAGGTGTGCCTTGCGAGAGATGACGAGGCGCTTACGCAGATCGTGGCCGCTACGGGAGAGTGCGCGAGCTTCTTCAGTAAAGAGGATGGGGTCAAGGACCACACCATTACCGATGACGTTGATCTTGTCGCCCTGGAATATACCTGAGGGGATGGAGCGAAGGATGTACTTTTCTCCTTCGAATTCCAGCGTATGCCCCGCGTTGGGACCGCCTTGGAAGCGTGCAATAATATCATAGGAGGGCGTCAGTACATCGACGATCTTCCCTTTGCCTTCATCGCCCCACTGCAGCCCGAGGAGCACATCGACTTGTTCCATTGTATGTGTATTTGCTGTATTGTTTGTTGTCAGCTTACACTGTGGCTCTATGCCCAGCGTATGAGCGGTACTTAACGGATCGGCATCTCAGTGGTAGCTCGTCGCGTCATCGAGGGCGAAATCCTTGGCTTGCTCACGTACAAATATACTCTTTTCCCCCCGTTTTAAGACAATATTGTCCGCTACTGGCGGCGCAAATCTCCTGAGGGGCTTGCGGTGGCTTCCCGACCTCTCGTCCTCGGCTTTATTGAGGTGGAATGAAAAGGTATATACCCTTGGAGCAAGTAGTATATACCTTCTTCTCTCCTCCCTATATTAGGTTGTTGCTCCGCGTAGGGATAAAAGTTGTGGACGAGTGGCAGATAAGTTTGGGCTACGTACGTGGCTCTAATATCTACGTACGTGGATATTTGGACTTACATGCGTGGTCTTTAAGACTACGTACATAGATAGAGAAATCCCACTACGTGAAGGCGCTTTTTCCTTCGCGAGAAGGGCACTTTTCCCTCTGCTGGATAAGAGGAATACTTGCGATAAGGCGGAGGGCTTGTGTATCTCTTCGGTGAGGTGCATTATTGGGGAGCTGGGCGCACGATGCCTTAGCACTCTAAATAGAGGACTGGACTCTCGGGAACAGTCTCTATATGTTTGCTCCAGCTTCCAGCAGACAGGTACTCTACACCATACGAAAGCGGGGTGCAGGACCTGATGCCCTACACCCCGCTACTACTTGGTGATGGATAATAGAATGCCTTAGCCGAGGCGCTCTATGAGAGCTCCGACGAGCGATGGGATGGTCGCCTGCGGTGCGATGAGCTGGGGCTCAAGGCCGTAGCTTCGTACGGCGCCTGCCGTTTGCTCTCCAAGGACTGCGATGGGAAGCGTACGTAGCAGGTCGGTCAGCTGATATTGCTCCAGTAGCTCTACAAGGTGATGGATCGCCGATGAGCTGCAAGCCGTCAGGTAGTCAGCTGATGCCAGCGTCGCCCGAAGCTCCTCCGCTTCGTAATGAATTGGGCTATTGGTGTAGAGCGGAAGGCGCTCACAGCGGTAGCCAGCTTCCTGCAGGAGATGAGCAAGGTCGTCATGCGCCAGTGCCGAAGCTGGTAGAAGGAGGGGCTTATCGTGGGGGGCAGAGACTTGCTCCACAAATTCGTGGGCGAAGGCCTTAGCGTGGTACTCGCTGGGCATGAAGTCGGGCTTGATACCTTGAGCTTCGAGCGCTGCCGTGGTCATCGGTCCCAGCGATGCAATACGGCAGGGCGAGAGCGCACGGGTATCAAGTCCAGCTCGGTGCAGTGCTGCGAAGAAGAACTCCACGGCATTGGGCGAGGTGAAGAAGATCCAGCCGTAGCGCGCCAGCTGACCGAGGTGCGTGGCGACTTCTGCGTTGATGGCTTCGTTGGATGATAGTTCGATGGTCGGGAGAAGGAGTGCCTCGGCGCCTTCACTTTCGAGGGCTTCCTGCAGTGAGGAGGCTTGATGACGTGCTCGCGTGACGATGACCTTCTTCCCAGCCAAGGGGCGTGACGTGCGACCTTCACTCAGACGAATCACCTCCCCTATGACGAAGAGGGCGGGCGTATAGGCCGTGAAGTCTTCTTCGGGGTCAGTGAACTCCCCGAGGGTGCGTGCTAAGAGTGCCTGCTGTGGGGTCGTCCCTCGGCTAACCAAAGCTGCTGGGGTCGCTGCAGAGCATCCCGCCTCGATGAGAGCTTGGCTAATCGAAGCGATTTGGCGAACACCCATGTAGAAGATCAGTGTACCGCCGAGCTTGGCAAGAGCTTGCCAATCGAAGGTAGGGAGCTCTCCTGACTCCGAGTGGGCAGTAAGGCAAGTGAACGAACGACTGACTGCTCGGTGCGTCACGGGAATATCGAAGTAGGCAGGAGCTGCAAGCCCTGCCGTGATCCCTGGCACAATCTCATAGCGGATACCAGCTTCGCGGAGTACGTTCATCTCTTCACCCCCGTGGGCAAAGACAAAGGGATCGCCGCCCTTGAGACGTACGATCTTGCTCGCCCCTTCAGAGGCCAGCTCGACGAGCAGCGCATTGATCTCGGCCTGCTTCATAGAGTGTGCGCCATAGCGCTTCCCTACATTGTAGAGGCGAGTAGTCGGGGGGATGAGCTCGATAATGCGGGGAGAGACGAGAGCGTCATAGACGACGATCTCCGCTGAGGTGATCAGTTCGTAGGCACGACGGGTAAGAAGCTTGGGGTCACCAGGACCTGCTCCGACAAGATATACGGTACTCATGCTGTGGTGATATGCTGAAGGCGCTCGATGAGCTGCGAGAGAAGGGTGTCAATATCTGAGAGTGGGGAGCGGTGCGTAGCCAGATAGTGCTCTGTCCCCGAAGCGTTCGCGTAGAAGACACGAAGCTCTGCCGTCTCGCCCTCAATATGGCAGACGCAGCCCAAGGGGAGGGCACAGCCGCCACCTAAGCGCTTGAGGAGGCTTCGCTCAATGGTAACCTCTCGCTCGGTCTTCGCATCATGGATCTGCTGAAGTAGGGTCTGTAGCTCACCATCTTCGTCTCGCGTCTGGACGGCAATAGCTGCCTGCCCAGGAGCAGGTACGATGATCTCTTCACTGATAGGATAGCGGGTGACGTCCTTCATATCCAGACGAGTGAGACCAGCTTCTGCGAGGAGGGTAGCATCGAAGAGTCCAGCGTCGACCTTGCCTATGCGAGTCTCTACATTCCCTCGGATGGGCTCGGTACGCAGATGAGGATAGTGGAGAGCTATCTGGTAGGCACGGCGCCGGCTTGATGTCCCGATGAGAGCACCTTCGGGCAAAGCCTCGAGAGGCATCGGACCTATGAGCGTGTCGTGTGTGACGGCACGGGGCAGATAAGCTGCTATGCGGGTGCCAGGAGCGGGATCAACGGGAAGATCCTTTAGGCTGTGCACGGCGAAGTCTATCTCTCCAGCTCGCAGTGCTTCCTCAAGCGCCCCCGTGAAGAGCCCCTTGTCTCCCGAGGCATCCAGGGAGAGATGCTGGAGCTTGTCCCCCTTTGTCTTGATGATCTTGAGCTCGATCTGAAGGGTAGGAAAGTGCTGGAGGAGGGCATCGCGTACCATCTCGCTCTGGCGCAGCGCGAGCTGGCTTCCTCGCGTCCCGAGGATGAAGGTCTTAGGAGTCATGTGATGGGAGCTTACCTTGTATATGGGTGAAGAGCTGGAGGAGTGTCTTGGAGTAGGTCTTAAGCCCTGTCGTCTCGCTCAGCTCTCGCAGTGCGGAGACGATCGCAGTCGTGTAAGTGGTGCGCAGATGTTCGTCCCAGTGCGAGATGAGCTTACGCTCCTCTTCGCTTAAGTCGTGGGGAAGGGCAGAGAGCTCCTTGTCGAGAAGCTGATGGGATACCTGCTGGATGAGACCGATCGTTTGTCTCACCTCTGCCGCATCGCACCACTGGAGGAAGTCCTGTACCATCGACTGGATGTAGCTACGTATCTCCTCGTGCTGGTGAATCTCTTCGCCCGAGAGATACTGCTGACTTCTCAGATCATCGATCGTATAGAGATGGAGGTGGGGTACTTCGTCCAGCGAAGGATCGACATTGCGTGGTACGGCCATGTCAAAGAAGTAGCGCTCCCCTTGTGGTATATGTGCAAGGAGCTCCTCCGTGATAATCGGAGTAAGAGAAGAGGTGGCCACGAAGGTGATAGGAGAGGTTGTGAGCGCCTGAGGAAGATAATCATCCGAGTACACCGAGGAGATCTGATGCTTCTCTGCAAAGGCCATGGCTCGCTCACGGGTACGATTGTAGATGCTCACCATAGGATGCTGGAGCTCCTGTAGGCGGTGGGCAATGACTTCAGCCATCTGTCCCGCTCCGAG
Source organism: Porphyromonas sp. KLE 1280 (assembly GCF_000700805.1). Lineage (NCBI taxonomy): Bacteria > Pseudomonadati > Bacteroidota > Bacteroidia > Bacteroidales > Porphyromonadaceae > Porphyromonas > Porphyromonas sp. KLE 1280. The sequence continues at coordinate 577,300 of NZ_KL362962.1, read as the reverse complement.
GATGAGTACGGGCTGCTCAGAGAAGTTCGTGATGCGCTGTCGGAGGTAGTCGACGGCTGCTATCCCTGCAGAGATCGGTGTCGCCGAGAGTAGGTACTCACTGCGCACTTTTTTAGCAGTCTCAAAGGCTCGATGACAGAGACGAGAGATCACGGCTGTACTCTGCTCGTGAGTCGTAGCACGACGATAGGCTTCCTTCAGCTGTCCGAGGATTTGGGTTTCTCCAAGGACCATCGACTCCAGCCCACAAGCCAAACGAAAGAGGTGGCGTATGGCCTCTGTGTGATGTAGAGTTGTGAAGATTGATTCGTCCCCAGAGTGGCGTATGCGCTTGAAGCGATAGAGACTGCGGATGAGTGTAGACTCAAGCTCCTGTGTTACTTGGTTGGGTGCTTCATAATAGATCTCCAGGCGGTTGCAAGTAGAGAGAACAAAGCCACCAAGTAGACCTTGCTCCCCTTGCCACTGTGAGATAAGTTGGACTGCTTCTTCCTCTCCGAGGGCGAACTGCTCACGTCTCGATAGGGAGGCGGTCTTATGGTTGATACTAATGAGTCCGATCATGGATCGTATCCTGTAGTAGTGATTCTTTTAGTTTGTCGTAGGCCTGGCGTAGACGAGCACGCTCAGCCTCATCGGTAGCCTCTTGCAGTGCTTGACGATATTGGGAGAGGGCTTGTAACCGTCCTTCGAAGCCATCGGGAAGTGTTTCACTCCATGCCGTCTTGAGCTGCTGTGTGATCTCGGGGAGGCGGTAGTCGCTGTGCACTGATAGGGTAATCCCTTCCTTGTGTGCGGTAGCACCAAACTGTAAGTTCCCTCGTGTTGCATCGCTGAGCAGGGAGAAGAGGTAGCCTGTAGCCTCAAGTTCTTTCGCAAAGCGAAGCTCTTCACCAGCGTCTCCTATTCCTAAGATGACGATACGTGCCTCACCTACATCGGAGATTCCAGTGTAAGCACGAGGAATCCACTCAAAGTCACCTCGTCGTGCTGCTTCTGTGAGCTCATCACAGAGAGCTGGTGCCATGACTTTGAATGGGATGCGACGCTCAATGAGTCCTTGGGCTTTGCGCCAAATACCCTTTCCTCCTCCCACGAGGAGTATGGGGAGAGTCTCCGATGATAGGAAGAGCGGGAGGTGATACTGCGGTAGCTCCGTACGGATTGGGCGGGGAGGCGCCTGCTGATGCGTACGAGTTCGCCATGCCCAGGGTTGTGGAAGGTGCTTATCCTTTAGCAGGATACTATCGGACCAAAGATCAGGAGCCTTACGATCACAAATCAGTTTGCCTGCCTCCATCAGTAATACTCGATCGGCGAAGCGGCTGGCCAGTTCCATATCGTGGGTGGAGATGATGATGGTCTTCCCTGCAAGATGTAGCTGCTCCAGTAAGTCCAACACACGCTCCGTGTACAACGCGTCAAGTGCCGCCGTAGGTTCGTCAAGGATTAGAACTTCAGGATCGGTAGCGAGGACAGCTACCAGAGCTACCCACTTCTTTTGACCTTCGCTCAGTTCATGGGGAGGCTTGTGGCGGAGCTCGGCAAGGTTGTAGCGAGTCAAGAGTTCCTCAAGTCGCTTATGGAGGGCTCCCTCACGCAGACCCATATTCTTAAGCCCGAAGGCGATCTCATCCTCGACAGAGGGAGTGAAGAGCTGATAATTGGAGTTTTGGAGTACGAGTGCTACTTGTTGCCTTAGCGCGACTCGCTCTTGTGGATGAATTAATTGGCCATGTAGATAGACTTCTCCATCCCATGAAGGTTGGAGTCCTGAGAGTAGAAGGAAGAGGGTAGACTTCCCTGCGCCGTTATGCCCGATGAGAGCTATGCGCTCTCCTCGCTGTATGGTGCAGGTGACACCCTGGAGAGCCTCATATCCATCTTCATAGTGGAAGGATAGCTCTTTGACTTGCAGTAGAGGAAAGTGATTCATACTCTCAGTGCTGTTGTGTGAGCTACTTCTTAGACCTTCATCTTCATATCCTCGAGATTGGAGCCCAAGGTAAAGTTTGTCTGATTCGACTTGGCTTAATATAAAAGTACGCGAGAGGAGCATGCCGAAGTGCTGGAACTTCTCGCTCAAGCTCCCTTGGTAACCCAGACGGCTCATCTGTGCCAGACGAATCTGCCCTGCCGTTTCCTCTAGGACGAAGATATAGCGGTAGGTGAGCTCAATGAGCTCAATGAAGAGCTTGGGAGTACCAAGGCTGCGTAGCACTGTGTAGAGTCGATGGAGAGGAAGAAGCTGAAGGAGGAGCATCATCGAGGAGGCGGAGGCTAAGCAGTGAAGCCCCGTTTTGAGAGCCTGTACACTTCCCCCCTTCGTTATGCCCCAGCCTCCGAAGTCTATCCATAGAGAGCTCCCTTCTCCACGGCCTAAGGCAATCGGTAGAATTGAGAGGAGAATGAAGAATGAGAGGATGAGGAGTCTGCGTGTCAAGAGCCATCTTTTTCCCGTGCTTCGAGCAAAAGTCAAGCCAATGATAGCTGCTGCAAGCATAAGGAGATAAGCTGTATGCTGCAGCACAAGTGCTACCCCAAGGAGAAGTAGACACAAGAATAAGTACCCCTGCTCCTCACGGAGCGTAGGACGTCGAGAGCAGTGCTTCGTGTGGGACATTAGGCTTCTTGTTCCTTCTGCTTGGATTGATGTCTCTTATAAATGAGCTGGTAGTATCCCCAGGCGAATAGAGCAATACCAATAGCTACCTGCAGTGCGAAGAGAAGAGGCTCTGCAAACTCTGATGGCTCGAAGCTCTCAAGGAATGGAGTTGGATTGAAGCCCGGGGTTAGTCGCCCAATCATTTCTCCGGCTTGGTCATCCGTACCTGCTCCTATGTCAAAAAGGCCTGCTAAGATGGGTAATGCAAGGCTGACTACAGCGAGAATTGAGAGCCAAATGAATTGTGGGCGTAGGCTACTCTCTGTAGAGGACTTCGTGCTGGATGCTTTCACGCTGGTAGCCGTTTTTGCTTGGCTCTTTTCAAGGAGGCGGAGTACAATGACTGTCAAGATACCTTCAATAATAGAGAGTGGCACCTGTGTGATAGCGAAGATCCCGAGGAATTTCCATGCAGCTCCCATAATACCTGTGACGGTATCGGGATAGACAACAGCAAGCTGAAAAGAGGTGACGATATAGGTTGCCATCGATCCGCAGAAGGTTGCGATGAAGATGACCAGACTCTTTGGTAAGCGAGCAGAGGTTAGAAGGCGAAAGAGTGCGTAGGCAACAAAAGGGCCTGCAATAGATAGCGAGAAAATATTTGCCCCCAGTGTACTGATCCCCCCATGAGCCAATAGCAGAGCTTGGAAGAGAAGCACGATAGCTCCGACTAAAGGCATTGCCATAGGACCAATCGTAAGCGTACCCAATGTGGTCCCAGTAAGGTGGGAGCTACTCCCCGCGACGGAGGGCATCTTTAGAGCAGAGAGAATGAAAGTATAAGCAGCTGCCAAGGCGAAAGAACTCTTCATGCGAGGAGAAGCCTTGATCTGACGGGCTACAAAGCGATAGCTGAAGACCACAAAGGGGAGAGCTATGAGATACCAAAGGATGCACCACTTCAGAGGAATGAATCCTTCCATGATGTGCATAGCCCCAAGTGGCTCTAGTCCCAAAGCGAGCGTGAGGAGCAGTAGATAGATACGCTTATTCATAGTTGAGGTTGTCGATATATATGAATATGCAGGTATATATGAATATGCAGGGCCGGTCACAATTACTGCTCGCGCTCTGCTGCCATCAGATGATCAAGCCATACCTGACGGAGGGAGGCATAGTCTGCCAGCCCGTGAAGGTGACAATTTTCTTCTTCGATCTTGTAGCCAAGCGCCTTGAAGCGGATCTTCCAGCTTTGCTCTTCCAAAGGGGTATCCTCTTCTTCGTCACCCGCCATATCATTGAGAGCATGATCACCCGCTACAGACATGAGGGGGAGGAGGTTAAGCGTCGTGCCCACTGGACATACCTCAGCTAATCGCTCAGCGACGTCCTCAAAGAGCATGTCTTCAAAGTCTACCGTCCCGATGAGTATGCGCGAGCAGCGCCCCTGTAGGTAGTCATGTAGTCGACGATAGCGACCATTGGCTTCGGGATGCTTATCTGTATTGTTGCCATGTCCCATGAGTATGAGAGCTTCCCCTCGCTCCAAGCACTCGCGGAAGAGTGAATAGATACAATCTCCTACACGCTCAATATCAGCTTGACTCCAAAGTAGGGGTACACCGACTGTAGTCGGTATCTGAGGAAAGAGACGATGGAACTGTGGAATGTAGCGGTCATCAATGAAAGAGTACTCCAGACCAGGAATGACGTGTAGAGACTGGATACTTACAGCCTTATAGCCAGCTTCACCAATGGCTTCGAGCCACTTATCTGTGGTATAGTATTCTTCGCCTGTCTTCTTAAGCCATTTGCGGATGCAGAACTTGGAGGTGAAGGCCATATAGATATCTCTATCGGGGAAACTCTCAGCAAAGGCATTGCGCAATGTTGCAAAGGTTTTGTGTGGCCCTTCATAGGTACTCCCAAAAGTGACTAATAGCAGGGCTCGCTCATGTCGCTTCTCTGCGCAGACACGGGCGATCAGTGGGTTTTGGTTGCTCTGTTGCATAGTGATTACTCCTGTACATTGGCCTCATGGCGATACTTCACCTAATGAGGATTGCACAAAGTTACTCTTTATCTAACAGATTCTAAAGGACGAAAAGGAGGAGATCGGTCTGCTATACGATCAGATGAGCAGGGGCTATAAAACGAGTGTTGACTGTCTCCCGACAGCCAACACCCTTCGTTAACCTTAAATCTAATACCATGAAAAACACACTGCAGATATACGTTAAATAATTTGGGTCCTCCAAATATTTCTTGATGTTTATTTACTTTATATTCGTATGTCGCTTTTGGATAGAGTATTCCTACGATGAGAGAACTTTCATACAAGGGAGGAATATCTGTTTGCTGCTGACAAATGGATAAAAATAGGCCCTCAGGATATCCTGAGGACCTATTAAATATTTGAGATCAGAAACTCTTACTTAGTCTTGATGCCTAGCTTCTTGGCGATGTCTTCAGGGATAGCTGAGCGATGAAGTACGATGTTCATCGTCTTACCCTTTACGAAGTTGTAAGAAGCGTACCAGTGTCCCTTGTAGGCACCAGCTTCACCCCATGAGTTCTTTACCATGAAGAACTTGCGGCCAATCTGGTTCTTTGCGATACCGTAGATCACCATACCATGGTCGTCGGTGAGCTCGTAGTTGTCGAAGCCCTTCTGACGATACTCCTGGGTAGGTTCGATTTCGGGTACATCAGCCGTGTGGATGAGCTGATTCAGCAGGCGCTGCTTATCTGAGGAGTTAAGGCCGATCCAGCGAGCCTGGTCAGAACCCTTCGTTTCGATTTCTTCCACATCGGGGAGGACAGCAATACCGTCACGGGTGAAGCCCTTTTCACTCACGTCAGAGCCCCAAGCGATCGTGTAGCCCTTATCGATGGCATACTCCATGGTGCGCATGAATTCATCGATGGGGAGGTTATAGGACTCAGCCCAACGCCAGTTGTCTTCGATTTCGAGGGCGAACTTGCTGTAGAAGGGGTGATGGGTGAAGGAGGTCAGTGAGACGTAGTCGTCAGCATTCAGGCCCATTTCCTGAGCGTAGCTCTTAGGCGTGTACTTCTTGCCATTGAACGTGAAGCTTTCGGGAAGCTTGCCGAGGTACTGGTCGATGATAGACTCAAAGGCGGGGTACCATGCTGGAGAGAGCTTACCATTAGGATTGCTGACGATAGCGTCAAGGAAGCCCTTGAGTGCAGCTTCCATTTCGCCGTGCTGGTTCTTAGTCGTCCCGTAGTTAAGACCAGGGAGGACTGACTGGGGAACAGCACCATACTCCTTGAGTACATAGAGTACATCGTAGAAAGAACCGCCCTGTGCGAAGTTCAGCTTGCCGTGTAGACGGACATACTTACGTCCCTTGTCGCGGTAGGAGTGGCTGACTACGAACATCTCAGAGAGGTCATACTCACCCTTACCGATGCGGATCAGCTCATCTTCCAGGAAGCTCTGACCTGAGTAAGCCCAGCAAGTACCTGAGTTTGCCTGATTCTTGATTGAGGTGATGCGTGCGTCCTTGACGGTCGTGAAGACGTTAGGCTGTCCAGCGTCCTTAGACTGAGTGGGTGCTTGTGCCAGTGCCAGGGAAGAAGTCATCCCTGCGATGGCCATGATAGCGATAAGTTTCTTCATCTTTGATGGGTATATGTAATAGTTACGAGTTACATCAAGTGCCTATTCCCTATGGGTATTTGCCACAAGGGTATCCAAAGATACACAATAATTCGCTTCGTCGGCTCGTAGTCAGACAGCTGCAAAGATGTGGCTCGGGAGTAGATTGCCTTTAGGGGTAAGGGCGAAACTACTGGAGGAAAGGATTCTTGCGACGCTCGTATCCAATAGTGGTCTCTGGTCCGTGCCCGCTGAAGACAATTGTTTCATCGGGTAGTGGAAGATACTGGGTACGGATTGACTCAACAAGCTGATCATAGCTCCCATACCAGAAGTCCGTGCGACCAATTGTCCCCTGGAGTAGGGTGTCCCCAGAGAGTAGAATACCAGACTCAGGTGCATAGTAAGCGAGGTGACCGGGGGCATGTCCAGGGACAAAGAGAACTCGAAGCTCTTCACTGCCGAGGCGAATGAGATCATCTTGCCCAACCATCGTATAGCGCTCTGCTGGAACATCCTCCAGTGGTAGGGGAATAGCATAGCCCTTGAGTTGCTCAGAGGGGAGGGGGAGCTTCTCGAAGTCAATAGCGTTGGCATAGGCTGTGATATGAGGCCACTCCTTGAGGACGTATGCGGCTCCCCATACATGATCGAAGTGCTGATGGGTGCAGAGCATAAGGGCCGGTATAAGTCCTTGCTCCGTGATAAAGTCACGTAGCTTCTCTTCCTCAGAGTGGCGCATGCAGCCTGGGTCAACGATGGCAGCCTCACGGCTCTCTTCATCGTAGAGGACGTAGGTATTCTCTTGTACAGGCCCGAAGGTAAACTGGTGAATCTTAAGCATAGGTTGATAATGATGATAGTCTTAGTGGGGGATAGTGCCATCAGCCTCTAAGGCATTTGGCGTCGTAGATGAGAGCCATCGATCTCCAGCCCTTCGCTGAGCTCTCCTGCCCAATAGCGTATAGCAGCCATGGTGTCCAGAGGATGGTAGGGGAGGGCTGCGATGATTTTCTCGATGGGATAGCTCTCTACGGTGGTACCGAGGAAGGAGCGCTCAAGCTCCTCGCCTACGGCATCGATGATGTATTGATGTAGTCCCGAAGGATGCTTGCGAAGACAAACATCACATGCTCCACAGGGGGTACTCTCAGTCTCTCCAAAGTAAGCGAGAAGCATACGAGAGCGGCAGGTCTCTTCCTCTTCTATATAGGTACGTACAGCCCCGATGCGGTCACTCATCTTGTCGTGACGCTCCTGATAGGCTGCATAGGGTATACGGAGATATTGGCTGTCTTCACGTCGGATGAGGAAGTGTAGGCGAGGGATATCCTTTTTCGGAATGTAGTGCAGGACGCCTTGGCGAGATAGTGCCACAAGGAAGGTGTAGACCTCATCTTCGCTGTAGCCCGAGAGGGTAGATAGGTCGCGCTCATTGATGCACACGTAGTCAGAGAAGAGTCCCGTATAGCTACGTAGTATCGTGCGAATGAGGCGGTCGGGACCGATATGGGGTTGGTAAAGCTCCTTGCTCGGGATGAGGAAGCGGAGCATTGAGCGGCTGTCATCATCGTGGTACTCCAGCCACTTCGACAGCTGCATGATCTCGATAGCGTGACGGGTCTGCACGGGACGCATATGGAAGCGTCGTATGAAGAGCTCGATGTCAAAGTCATACGTGTGATCCAGCCCCTCTCCTTCTCCGATAGCGAGGAAGTTGCAGATCTGATCATATACCTCGCGGATGTATTCCTTCTCGGGGAAGGTATCCTGCAAGCGACGATGTAGCATCCTGGAGTCCTGACTACCGACGATAGCCACTGCGTAGGAGTGCTCACCATCGCGCCCTGCACGCCCTGCCTCCTGATAGTATTCCTCGAGGGAAGAGGGCATGGTGAGATGGATGACCAGGCGTACATCGGGCTTATCGATACCCATACCGAAGGCATTCGTTGCGACCATGACACGCACCTCTCCCCGCATCCATCGCCCTTGGCGCATCTCACGCTCGGTATAGGTTAGCCCTGCATGATAGTAGGTTGCACTGATTCCTTCGGCGAGGAGTGCTTCAGAGACCGTCTGACAGAGCTGCTTATTGCGGCAGTAGATGATGGCAGCTCCTTCTACTCGGGAGAGTATGAAGCGCATCATCGCGGGCTTGTCATCGCTGCGACGTATCGAATAGGAGATGTTGGGGCGAAGGAAGCTCTTCTGATAGAAGGCATAGCCTGGGCGGAAGTGAAGGACACGCTTGATATCCTCGACGACCTCGCTCGTTGCTGTCGCTGTAAGAGCCAAGATGGGTACCTCGGGAAGCTGCTCACGGAGCTTCGGTAGCTCAAGGTAGGAGGGGCGGAAGTCATACCCCCACTGACACACGCAGTGACATTCGTCGATGACAATGAGTGAGACGGTCAGGGCATGGAGCCATGCTTGGAAGCGCTCACTACCTACACGCTCAGGAGAGACATAGAGGAACTTGTACTTTCCGAAGAGGCAATTATCCAGAGCCGTCTGTACCTTCTCTTGCGACATGCCCGAGTGGATCGCTGTAGCACGTATCCCCCGAGCTCGTAGGTGGTCTACCTGATCCTTCATCAGAGAGATGAGGGGCGTGATGACAAGTGTCAGCCCTGGGAGCATGAGCCCTGGTACTTGGAAGGTGATGCTCTTTCCTCCTCCAGTCGGCATAAGTCCTAAGGTGTCTCGTCCGTCCAGTGCTGCTTGTACGATCTCTCTTTGTAGAGGTCGGAAGGTAGAGTAGCCCCAGTAGCGCTCCAGCACTTCTTCGGGGGAGAGGTCGTTGTCGGCTACTCCTGGTCGAGGATCATGCCCAGGTGTGACGAGGGGGATGGAGAGGGGATCTTCATCGAATAGGTCTTCAGGCCAGAGTTCATGATGCTCAATGATCGGATCATCAGCACTTGGATCTGGACCTAAGAGCTCCTCAAAGTCTTCGGTAGAGGTCGGTCTCATGGTGGCGTCCAGCGTGATCTATCGGTCGGTGAGTCGCTCTGATAGCTCGCTTTCGAGGCAGAGATCCTTGACACGTAGCTGTAGGAAGCTTTGCGGATAGAAGTTGTTTTCCTCGAGCTCAAAGCACAGGGCAAAGGCGTTGTGCCGTGTGATCTCGGGAGCATAGCGAGCCAGCCCCAGAGCGAAGCCATGGAGGGGACGGATGCGCTGATAGCTGTCGGTCATACGTAGGCTCAGATGCTGAAGTGCCTTGCCTACAGCACGTGTGCCACCGGCATCCCGCATACTACGAGTCATGAAGATGGGACGCTCGTTGTCCGTGCCGAAGGGATAGAGCATCTCTACCTGACGGAGGAGCGTGCGTGACACCTCGGAGGGCTTGAGTTCTGCATCGATTTGGAGGGTAGGAGTGAATGGTTGCGAGGTGGTTTGCTCCACACCATCAGCATACTCCTGTATGCGTCGCATAAACTCAGGGAGGCGGTCCTCACGGATCGTCAGTCCTGCAGCAAAGATGTGTCCACCGAAGTTCTCCAAGCAGTCACTGCAAGCTTGGATGGCTTGGTATAAGTCGAAGCCTCTAGCAGAGCGTCCTGATCCGGCGAGGAAGTCGCCTGTACTATGGGAGAGGATGAGCACAGGGCGGTGGAAGCGGTCAGCCAGTCGTGCTGCTACGATGCCCATGACTCCCTTGTTCCACTCTGGACGGTAGAGGATGATGAGTCGCTGCTTCTGGAGCTGTGGGTCACTCTCGACGAGGGCAATGGCCTCACGTGTGACCTGCTGATCGAGCTCCTGACGCTGGCGATTGTATTCGTCGAGTATCTGGCTCTGTACCTCTGCTGTAGCCGCATCCTCGGCAATGAGGAGCTTGACAGACTCAGCGCCGTGTGCCATACGCCCTGCGGCATTGATACGTGGTCCGAGCTCGTAGTAGATGCTCGCCATGTCGACGCGACCAGGCTGGATCTTCCCTAAGCGCATGAGATAGGTGATAGCTACCGAGGGGTGGCTATTGATCAGCTGCAGGCCGTGAGATATGAAGATACGGTTCTCCCCAAGTATGGAAACTCGGTCCTGAGCGATACTTAGGACGAGAAGCTCCAGCAGGGGGAGAAGCGTTTCGAAAGGCATGTTACGATGAGAGGCAAGCCCTTGTACAAGCTTGAAAGCTACCCCACAGCCCGAGAGCTCGGTGAAGGGGTAGTGGTTGTCACGACGCTTGGGGTTGAGGATGGCAGTAGCTGGGGGAAGGCTATCATCGGGCGTGTGGTGGTCGCAGACGATGAAGTCCATCCCATGCTCTCGAGCATAGGTGATTTCCTCAAACGCCTTGATCCCCGTATCTACCGATATGATGAGGCTGACACCTAACTGCCGTGCATAATCTATGCCCTGCAGGGTGATGCCATAGCCATCGTCATAGCGATCTGGGATATAGTAGTGGAGGTATTCCTCGGGCAAGCATTGTGCTCGCAGATAGCGATAGAGTAGTGCTACGGCTGTAGTGCCATCGACGTCATAGTCTCCGTAGATCAAGATATGCTCCCGCTGCTCAATAGCTCTATTCAGCCGCTCGACAGCGATCAGCATATCCTCCATAGCGAAGGGATCATGTAGCTCCTCAAGACGTGGAGAGAAGAAGCTCTGTGCCTCCTCATAAGTGCGTATACCCCTTGCTACAAGGAGGCGCCCCATAGCAGGGAAGAGTCCCAAGCGTGTGGCTAATTCACAAGCTTGGTTCTCCTCATCCGTGGTATATTGTCTTATCTCCCAGCTTTGGGACATGCTTATATCTCCTTGCTAGTGCTACTACTTCTTTGTGGTGGCGCTGGGCGTCAGGGTAGGCTGGATCAGATAGTAATGTTGCTGTGTCTTACCCTTCCCAGAGCCTTGTATCTCTACAACGACATAGTCCTTGCCTTTGTTCGTTTGCTCACGGCTGGCGAGGATTTCCTCGCGAGGTGTCTCATTCCAATGCTGCTCAAAGAGAAGAGCATCGTCGAGCGAGCGCACCTGAATGGCCTTATCAAAGCTCGAGCCATCACCCGTGTGGGCGATCATGCTGAGAAGCTCGACGAGCTGGTACATGTAGGTATTGAATCGTGAACTCTTGAGGTGAAGCGAGAGGTCGCAGGCGCGCTTGATGAGCCCAATATGCGTGGGGGTACGCCACAGCCCTTGTTGGACGGTCTTGAGTGCCTCAGTGAAGTTCTTCCCCTCGATAAGGCGATCGGCCTCAGCCTCTATCTTGCTGAGGAAGGGAGCTGTGTCTTCACGTCCATCTACTGAGAAGTACAGCTCTCTGATATCTGCGCGACTGAGCGTAGAGTCTGCGCGACGGAAGCGTGTCGTCAAGAGCTCATTGGACTGTGTGCCCTTTTCGCTTACCTTCTGTACAGGTGCTGTCCCCCCCGTACGCAGGCGAATGCTGTCCTGACGCATCTTCTCAAGTTGCTCCTCACTGGGAGCTTGGGCTGCATAGTAGCGGCCACGTGCGCGCGAACGTATATTATAGGAGTGGCGGCCACGACGTGAGGAGCTGTGACTGCTCTTCGCCGAGCTCTTACTCTTGGATGACTTGGAGGAGGGCTTCTTACTCGTAGAGGTCGTAGGCTTCTTGCGGCTACGTGCTTCCCCTATTGATGGGACGGATAGGGAGAGGCTGAGGGCAGCCAGCAGGAGGGTTATCTTCGAATGGATAGGTCGCATAGTTGTTTCTTGTTAGTCGTCTCCGATGCTCATTGAGGTAGGAGAGAAGCTCTTCGCTACTGCCCCACGGCAAGCTCGGAGGGTGATCACTGAGTGTCGCTTAGAAGGAACGAGGTCAATCTGTGCCTCAGTATAGGGGAGGGGGTCCCCGTCACTTAGACAAAGATAGCGGAAACGGCTCGGATTACCTATGCCCATCCGCTCTTCTTTACTAAGAAAAGGCATACAAAAAGCCACATTTCAGGGGCTAACTCATACTTAATGACTACTTCCTTGTGCAGAGGTTTAAGCATAGGGTACTCCTGCTACAGTCTTGATGGGGAGCACAACAAGAGTGGAATGTCAGAAGTCCTATGATGATCGTATGGGGGGTCTTGTTATCTGTTTGTAAATTAGATTATTGTGGGTGCCAAGGTGCGGTCCTGTAATGGCTATTCATTGGGATCCGTATAAGGAGGGATCAATGAACCAGTACCGCTCACATCAGAGAACTCTTCGCTTTATTGCGAGTATTCTTCTTATCCAGCGGAGGGTAAAGTGTCTTTGTCGCAAAGAAAAAGCGCCATCACGTAGTGCTTTTTCCGCATCTATGTACGTAGCCTTAAAGACCAGGCACGTAAATCCAAATATCCACGTACGTAGATATTAGAGCCACGTACGTAGTCTAAACTTATCTGCCACTCGTCCACAACTTTATGTTCCTACCCAGAGCAACAACCTAATAGAGGTTACTTTACAAAGCTATATACGAATCAGTCCAAAGCTATATAGCTTTCTTCGCTATCCATATAGCTCTACCCACACACCCATATACCTATATGAGACTATTGTGCAAGGTCGCCTCTTCATTACTCATACCTTCTCCCCTTGAAAATCGGAGTCTTTAGGCTGAGAAGTTTGAAGGAGGAAAGTGCAAGCTGTGAAGAGATGGCCTTGCGCAATGGTCTCCTGATTACTAAGCGATTATCTTTTTGATAGCACTTAAGTGTGGGGATGGATTGTGGAGCTATATTGAGCATCAGCTACTTATCCTTTGGTGTATTTCCTTCACTTTCTCGCTAGGCAGGCGCTTCAGCTGGGCGCTTTTTCTTACCTTTGCACGAAGTTTTTTAGTGAAGGTGCTGTGAATAGCCCCTATAGAGAGCTTTATAGTTAATATAACCGCTAAGGAAAATAAGACAGATGGACGATTCCCTCCCGCCGAATGAGCGCTGTGTAAGCGCCTCTCGCTCCGTCGTCTTGCCCTACGGACTTCCCCGCCTCTGAGGTGGAAGCTGTATGAGGTGAGCCGACAGGATCCACTCCGTAAGTACTGAAGTGCTCGGAGCCCAATAGTCCCACCACATACAGCTAAGCGATATAATGAAGAGCTACCTCACCTTCGAGCCGGGTGTACCCGAGCTGGAAGAGTTCGCCCCCCACTGCTGGGTGCACGTCGAGTGCCCCGATGAAGATGACTTCATGTTCCTGACGAAGGAGCTGGGCATACCAAGAGAATTCCTATCCGACATCGCTGATATTGATGAGCGTCCACGTGCAGAGCGCGAGGATGATTGGCTCCTGACCATTCTCCGCATTCCGATGGATGGAGGCGGACCGGGTATGCCTTATCAGACCGTCCCTCTGGGGATCATCACGGGGCATCGTGCTACAGTCTCTGTTTGCTACAGACGTACGCAGCTCTTACCCGACTTCATCAATCATATCCGACGAAAGAATATCGGTATTGCCAACCAGACCGAGTTCGTCACACGTATGATTTACTCGTCAGCGGTATGGTTCCTGAAGTACCTGAAGCTGATGTATCTCGAGATCAATCGTGCAGAGAAAGAGCTGGAGCTTAGCATTCGTAATGAGGACCTCCTCCGCATCATGCGTCTGCAGCGATCACTCGTTTACTTCAGTACCTCTATACGAGGTAATGAAGCTATGCTTGGGCGTCTGCGTACGACCTCACGTGCTTCGAGTGTCGATCCAGATCTCTTCGAAGACGTGAGCATTGAGCTTCGTCAGGCTTACAATACGATCAATATCTACACCGATATTGTCACGAGTATGATGGATGCCTCGGCCAATATTATCTCCAACAATGTGAATACGATCATGAAGCGTATGACGAGTATCTCCATTGTGCTGACGGTGCCGACGATGATCTCGAGCTTCTTCGGGATGAACGTCAACGTCTACCTTGGCGAATGGTACTGGGCATTCCTCGCGATCTTCGGCGTGTCAGTGGCGATCTCAGGCTTAGCCTTCTATCTCTTCCGTAAGATTAAGTGGTTCTAGGAGTCCACGTAGACACGTAGATACAATTCAAAATAAAGACAGCCGCCCCCCCGCATCTCATCGTGCGAGGGGGCGGCTGTCTTTGTATGAGGGAGAGTGCTAGGCGGTGATTAGCTACGCCCTGCATCCAGCTCTGAGAGGCGGTAGACCTCGTGGATGGCAGGGTTGCGGCGTAGGATCTGGCAGATAGCTTCGACCTGGCGCGTGTCTAATACCTTCACAGAGATCGTCCCCTGGAACACTCCATCGTGTGCCTTCAAGTCGATGGCTGTGATGCTGACCTTGAAGTCTTCTAAGAAGATCTGCGATATAGCGTTGAGCAGTCCTTTGGAGTCGATCCCACGGATGACGAGTGTCGTCTCGAAGAGTGGAGTGTGATGTGTGCTCCAGTGTACCGAGAGTAGGCGGTCGCCCTGTACGGTCTTGTATCGTGTCGCCTCGGGGCAGGAGCATTTATGTACGATGACTTCACTCTCGTCGCTGATGATACCGAGGGCGTCATCGCCAGGGATGGGATGGCAGCAGGGCGCTATCTTATAGTTGAGTAAGCCGTCTTGCTCGATGAGCTCATAGGGATGAGACTTATCAATTGTAGGGCGTTGTACGATCGTACCGCTAAGGGTCTGACCTTCGCGTTCCTTGCTGGAGAAGAGCGAAGAGAAGACACGCGTGACACGATTACCGCCACTCTTTGGTGTCTTCCCTTGGACGACTCGATCAAAGTCTTCGGGGAACTCGAAGGTCCCATCACCGATGTGTCGGAGGAAGGTATCAGGCTTGTCGTAGCGGTAGAGGTGGGTGAGGCGGTTGAGGAGCGAGGAGGTAAGCTGCTCTCCCTGGCTCTTGAGGCACTCTGTGAGGAGGGCTTCACCCTGTGCGATGGCTTCGCGTTGGCGTCTACGAAGTGCTGTCTCGATCTTGACCTTCGCATAAGCGGTCGCCACGAAGTTGAGCCATCCAGGCTCGGGCTGTACCATCTTACTCGTCAAGATCTCGACTTGATCTCCATTGGAGAGGCGGTAGGAGAGAGGGAGCACCTTATGATTGACCTTCGCCCCGATACAGGTGTCTCCAAGATCGGTGTGGACAGCATAGGCGAAGTCCAGGACAGAGGCATCACGTGGTAGGGTGATGGGGCGCCCCTTGGGGGTGAAGACGGTGATGTCGTGGGCGTAGAGACTGAGATGTACCGTGTCGAGGAACTCCATTCCCTTCGAGTCGGGGTGATTGAGGACTTCGCGGATGGTATCCAGCCAGATCTCCAGCTCGTGGTCTTCTTCGACTACGTCTCTCTTGTAGCGCCAGTGGGCAGCGAGCCCCTGCTCGGCGATCTCATCCATCCGACGACTACGGATCTGTACTTCGACCCACTGAGCATCAGGCCCCAGCACAGTGAGGTGCAGGGCTTGGTAACCGTTCCCCTTAGGAGTAGATAGCCAGTCGCGCAGGCGGTCAGGGCGATTGCGGTAGATCTCTGTAATAGCCGTGTAGATGTCCCAGCAACGGTTCTTCTCTGGGTACCCATCTTGACTATCAAAGATGATACGCACGGCAAAGAGGTCATAGACTTCCTCGAAGGGGATGCCCTTAATCTGCATCTTACGCCAGATAGAGAAGCATCCCTTGACACGCGTCTTCATCTCGTAGCTGAGGCCCATAGAGTCAAAGCGTGCCTTCAGTGGTGCAGCGAAGCGATGGAAGAGATCCTCACGACCAGCTTCACTCTCCTCCACCTTGCGCTTGATCTCTGCATAGGCATCGGGGTGCTCGTAGCGGAAGCTGAGGTCCTCCAGTTCGGTTTTGATGGAGAAGAGCCCGAGGCGGTCGGCCAGCGGTGCGTAGAAGAAGGAGGTCTCACCTGCGATCTTAAGCTGCTTGTCGGGCTTCATCGAGCCGAGCGTGCGCATGTTGTGTAGGCGGTCGGCGATCTTGATGAGGATCACACGGGCATCATCACCGATGGTCAGTAGGAGCTTTCGGATATTCTGCGCCTGCAGGCTGTCGATGTTCTGCGGTACCTGCTCGGTGGAGATCTTCGTAAGGCCTTCGACGATCTGTGCGATCTTATCACCGAAGCCACGGCGGATATCCTCTACGGTGTACTCGGTATCCTCTACGACATCGTGCAAGAGGGCGCAGCAGATCGAGGTAGACCCGAGGCCGATCTCCTTGCATACGATACGAGCCACTGCGATGGGATGCAGGATGTAGGGCTCACCACTACGTCGGCGTACCAATCCGTGTGCATGACGAGCCAGGCGAAAGGCCTGGTCGATGATCTCAGTCTTCTGTCGGTGAGGCGACGCTATATAGTCCGCGATGAGTGCTTGGTACTCTTGGTCGATGAGGGCTTCTTCCTCGGGGGAAAAGCTGAGGCTAATCTGTGCCATGGGTAGAGGTATACCAGAAGATTAGGGGATTAGAGCTGCATGATCAAGTAGACAGTGTAGGCGATGAAGCCAAGGGCGAGGATCGCACCTTCGCCACGCTTGACTACCCGCTGACCGAAGAGGACTGCGAAGATGTAGAGCATGATGCCTGCAGCTATCATGACGAGGAAGTCCAGAGGTGTGACGCCACCTATGCGGATCGGGGTGATGCTGGAGCTGACACCGAGGATAAGGAAGACGTTGAAGATATTTGACCCGACGATATTTCCTACGGCTATCTCGGGCTGCTTCTTGAGGGCAGCTGCTACGGACGTAGCCAGTTCTGGGAGTGATGTACCAGCAGCTACGATAGTCAAGCCGATGAAGCTCTCACTCATACCGAAGGTGCGTGCAATGCTTGAGGCTGAGGTGACGAAGAGGTCACCACCATAGACCAGTGCAGCGAGCCCACCGACGATGAAGACGATGAGGAGCCAGATGGGGTAAGGCTTGAGGGGCGTGTTGTCTGCGTGGGGGTCATTGGGGCTATCCTTGGCGATGGCGAAGGTGTAGGTAAGGAAGATGAGGAAGAAGCCCAGCAGGGTAAGCCCTTCTCCTCGTGAGAGGATGTTCTCCGTCGCTCCCGTACCCGCAAAGATCGTATCGTAGGAGAGGAAGAAGAGCACCAAGAAGGAGAGGAGCATCAGAGGTATCTCACGTCGGATGGTACTCTGGGTGATGGTGATCGGAGCTACTACTGCTGTCACCCCACCGATAGCGAGGAGGTTGAAGATGTTGGAGCCAACGACGTTCCCCATAGCGATATCGGCATTGCCCTTAAGTGCGGACATGAGGCTGACGATGAGCTCAGGTGCAGAGGTGCCGAAGGCGACGATCGTGAGCCCCACGACCAGAGGCGAGAGCCCCATACGACGTGCCAAGGTCGAAGCTCCTTCGGTGAGGTAGTTAGCCCCGACTATAATCAGGACAATCCCAAGTAGGAAGAGTAGGATATCTACAAGCATATATACAGAGATAGAGTGGTGTGGACGTGAAGATAGGGGAGTTAGTGGCAGCAGCCCGAGCAACCCGAGCAGCCACCATTGTTCTTGTCGTCTTCCTTCTTCGGGCGAAGCATACGGTAGAGTGCGCGTCCGATGAAGAAGACTACGATAGCAAGGATGATGAGTACAGCTATTTCTTGAGCCATAGGGATATTGCTTAGCCTAATAGGTGAGCGGTCTGGTAGACGATGAAGCAGATGAGCCACGCTATCCCGCAGGAGTAGAGCGCGGAGAAGACTCCCCACTTCCAGTGACCAGCCTCACGGCCGATTGCGATGAGCGTCGCGACACAAGGGAAGTAAAGTAGGACAAAGAGCATGAAGGTATAGGCAATAATGGGGGTGAAGGAGGGCGAGCCATCAGCACGGACCTCCTGCTTCATGCGCGTGGAGAGCTGAGAGAGAGCTTCGTCGCCATCCGCTCCATTACCCGTATAGATGACACCCATTGTGCTGACGACGACCTCCTTAGCCATGAGACCTGATACGATGCTTACACCCATCTTCCAGTCGAAGCCTAAGGGGCGGATCACGGGTTCACTGAGGTGCCCGATACGCCCGATGATAGACTGCTCCTGGTGGTAGGTGGCGAAGCTATGCTCAAGTGAATCAATGCGAGACTGCTTGATCTCCTCGGGGAGGGTAGACTGGGTGAGTGCTTCGACCTGCTGGTCCTTCTGCTCGCGTAGCTCATTCTGACGAGGATAGTAGCTCATGAACCACACGATGATGGAGGCTGCCAAGATCACCGTACCCATCTTCTGAAGGTACTGCTTGGAGCGCATCCACACGTGGATGGCTACCGAGCGCACTGTCGGGCGACGGTAGGGAGGAAGCTCCATGACGAAGGGGATGTCCTCTCCCTTGAAGACAGCGCTCTTTAGTAGTCGGGCTGATATGACTGCCATCAGTACACCGATGAGGTAGAGCGAGAAGAGTACCAAGGTAGCCTGCCAAGGGATGGGGAAGAAGGCGCCAGCTAAGAGCAGATAGACTGGTAGGCGTGCCGAGCAACTCATGAATGGGAGGACGAGCATCGTGATCAGTCTGCTCTTGCGACTCTCGATCATACGGGTACTCATCACGGCTGGTACATTACAGCCAAAGCCCATGATCAGCGGGATGAAGGACTTGCCATGTAGGCCCATACGGTGCATGAGCTTGTCCATGATGAAGGCAGCACGGGCCATGTACCCACTATCCTCAAGGAGCGAAATGAAGAGGTAGAGGATGACGATCTGTGGGAGGAAGACGATTACGCCCCCGACCCCAGCGATGATACCATCGACGATGAGATCGCGCAGCGGACCTTCACTCATTACTCCACCGACCCATTCACCGAGGGCATTTACCCCGGCATCAATCAGGTCCATCGGGTACTGCCCGAGGGTGAAGGTGAAGAAGAACATCAGCCCCATCAATAAAAGGAAGAGTGGAAAGCCCCACAGACGGCTGGTGACGATGTCATCAATGTGGTCGGTGAGTGTTCGCTTGCCGGTATGCTTAGGGAAGTAGGTCTCCTTGAGTGCGCCCGAGATGAAGCCATAGCGGGCATCTGTGATCAGTGATTCAGCCTCTTCCTCTGTCTGCTCATGGAGCTTACGCAGGGCAAAGTCTCGAGCGGATAGGAGGAAGCCCCCACGAGGGTAGCGTGAGAGGAGTTGCTTCTCGACCTCGCTGTCGCGCTCAAGGAGCTTGACGGCAGTGGAGCGTGCGACGATAGGATCAGTGATATCGGTATGCTCTCTGATCTTCTTCTCCTGCTCGCTGATGAGAGGCTCGAGGAGTGAGCCATAGGGGATGCGTAGAGGTCGGAGCTTACCAGTCTCTATGTCGACCAGCTGCTCATCACCTTCCTTCAGTCCCTTTGCCAAGCTAATGATCTCATCAAATAGAGCTTCCAGCCCCAGCCCTGTGCGACAGATCGTCGGGATCATCGGGATACCGAGAAGGCGCGAGAGGCGAGGGTAGTCGAAGTACTCCTTGCGCTGCATGAACTCGTCGAACATATTCAGTGCGACGACGACGGGTAGCCCGAGCTCCTTGATCTGGAGCGTCAGGTAAAGGTTGCGCTCGATATTGCAGGTGTCTACGACGTTGAGCACCAGATCGGGGCGCTCCTTACCCGTAAGATAGTTACGGATGTAGACCTCTTCGGGACTATAAGGGGAGAGGGAGTAGGAGCCTGGTAGGTCAATGAGCTCGATACGGTAGCCTCCATAATATATGTACCCACTCTTGGCCTCAATGGTTACGCCACTGTAGTTCCCTACGTGCTCGTGGGCCCCACTGGCTTGGTTGAAGAGGGAAGTCTTCCCACAGTTAGGGTTGCCGAGTAGGGCAATGCGAAGGGTGGGGAGCTCGCGGGTTTTGATATGTCCCAGCTCCATGCGTTGGAGGCTGTGTAGCTCAGGGTCGGGAAGTAGCTCTTGCGGAGCCTCGATGATATCTGTCTGCTCCTCGAAGGGCTCAAGAAGCCGTACCTCGATGCGCTCAGCATCGCGGTGTCGGAGCGAGACATTATAGTCCAGGATCTTGTAGTATATAGGATCTCGGAGGGGCGCATTGTGCACGGCCATAATCTCCTTGCCTTGCACGAAACCCATCTCAAGGATGCGCTTGCGGAAAGCACCAGATCCACCGACCCGCACGATGACGGCCTTCTGGCCGGTCTGTAGTTGAGCTAAGTTCATGTCTACAAAGTTATGCAAAAAGCCGTACTCACCTCGCGAAGGACCTGCTGAAGAAAAGGTCTTAGCTTTGCTCTCTGTTCCCCCTCAGCTTCACCTCGATCATAGATCGCTCTTTCTCTTCGGAGAGTGTTCGCCGTTATACCTTCGTTGGGCAGAGCATGAGGGGGACTGATGGGGCTTGGGGCGTGAGTGATATTCTATATATATGAGACTGTGGCCGCGAGTCCTGCCATCTATTTATTCTGCTAAGGCATCGTACGTAGTTCCCCGATATGCCCTCCGAAGTGATACACAAGCCTTTCTCCTTATCGCGCGTATTCCTCTTATCCAGCGGAGGGGAAAGTGTCATTTCCGTGAAGAAAAAAAGCGCCTTCACATAGTGGTTTTCCTCTGTCTCTGCACGTAGTCTTAAAGACCAGGTACGTAAATCTAAATATCCATGTACGTAGATATTAGAGCCACGTACGTAGCCCAAACTTATCTGCCACTCGTCCACAACTTTTATCCATACGCAGAGCAGCGACCTAATATAGGGGTTGCAGGGATTGCTCTATCGGTGGGTGATGTGAACCAGTACTGCTCGCTCGTCCGGCCAGTAGTAGTTCATTTCATGGCCTCTGAAAGTCACTGTATATACCGCATCTCTGAAACTATATGTATCGGTTTGATATCATCAGCCTGGTGCTTGGGCTAAGGTGAGCGAATTCCTTGGAGTTGTTTCTTTCAGGAGTGGTATGTAGTGATGGGAAGTTCCCTATACCTTATATCATATATGTAGGAGATGCTTGTGTCTCTTGGTGGAGAATGCTAAAGGTTGCACAGGTGCGCCGAGAGTGTGCTAAGTGTGTATATTGCGCTTAGTAGTTTGCAATTCGAATGTTTATTATATCTTTGTGCCGAAAGCGATGAGATGAGTGGTCTAAGGCGATGCACTATCACTCTCTTTAGCCTGCACCATAGTAATATAGACTACATTTAACTAACCTCTTTAGCGTTATGCAAGAACAGCCCCAATTTAAGTCTGGCGTGTGGGAAGTCGAACTCAACGTCCGCGACTTCGTTTCTCAGAATGTCACCCCTTATGATGGTGACTCCTCCTTCCTCTCTGGTCCTACGGAGAAGACCAAGCGCGTTTGGGAGCACTGCCTCCAGGCTCTTAAGGAAGAGCGCGAAAACCCACATGGCGTACGCTCAATCGATACCAGCACGATTTCTGGTATTACGGCGTATGCTCCAGGCTATATTGATAAGGATAACGAAGTTATCGTCGGTCTGCAGACTGACCAGGTCCTTCGTCGTGCCATGAAGCCCTTCGGTGGGTACAAGGTCGTCGAGAAGGCAGTCCATGAGAATGGTCTCGAAGTTGACCCTCGCGTTACCGATATCTTCACCCACTACCGCAAGACCCACAATGATGGTGTCTTCGATGTATATACCGACGAGATCCGCTCCTTCCGTAGCAACAGCTTCCTCACGGGGCTGCCTGACAACTATGCTCGTGGCCGTATCATCGGTGACTATCGTCGTCTGGCTCTCTATGGGGCTGATCGTCTCATCGCTTGGAAGAAGGAAGACCTCGCTGGCATCCATGGTCCTATGACCGAGCACACGATCCGTCTGCGCGAAGAAGTCGCTGAGCAGATCCGTGCTCTGAAGAAGATCGTAGAGATGGCCGCTGGCTATGGCTTCGACGTCCGTCGTCCCGCCTACACAGCTGCTGAAGCTGTACAGTGGGTCTACTTCGCTTACCTCGCTGCGATCAAGGATCAGGATGGTGCTGCGATGTCTCTCGGAAACGTATCAAGCTTCCTCGACATCTACCTCCAGTATGACCTCGACCACGGCACGCTGACCGAAGAGCTCGCTCAGGAGCTGATTGACCAGTTTGTCATCAAGCTCCGTATGGTTCGCCACCTGCGTATGGACTCATACAACGAGATCTTCGCTGGTGACCCCACGTGGGTAACTGAGTCTATCGGTGGTCGCCTCTTCGATGGCCGTCACAAGGTCACGAAGACGAGCTTCCGCTTCCTCCAGACTCTCTACAACCTCGGTCCAAGCCCCGAGCCTAACCTCACGGTCCTCTGGAGTCCCTCGCTCCCCGAAGGCTTTAAGGAGTTCGCTGCTCAGGTATCTATCGATACGTCTTCTATCCAGTACGAGAATGACGACCTGATGCGCTCTACCCGCCACTCTGATGACTACGGTATCGCTTGCTGTGTATCTTATCAGGAGATCGGTAAGCAGATCCAGTTCTTCGGTGCACGTACCAACCTCGCTAAGGCTCTGCTCCTGGCTGTCAATGGTGGTCGCTGCGAAATCTCTGGTACGCTCATGGTCGAAGGGATCCCCGAGCTTAAGGGTGACGTCCTCGACTTCAACCAGGTTTGGGATAACTACCTCAAGGTCCTCAAGGTCATCGCTCGCGTCTACAACGACTCGATGAATATCATCCACTACATGCACGACAAGTATTACTACGAGGCTGCACAGATGGCATTCATCGATACCGATCCTAAGATCAACCTCGCTTATGGTGTCGCTGGTCTCTCGATCGCAGCAGACTCACTCTCGGCTATCCGCTATGCTAAGGTGACGCCTATCCGTAATGAACAGGGCCTGACCGAAGACTTCAAGATCGAAGGTGAGTTCCCCTGCTACGGTAACGACGACGACCGCGCTGATACGATCGCTTACGATATCACCCACATCTTCTCTGGTCTCCTCAAGGAACTGCCCGTGTACAAGAACGCTGAGCCTACGCTCTCTGTCCTGACGATCACCTCTAACGTGATGTACGGTAAGAAGACGGGTGCTACGCCTGACGGTCGTGGTAAGGGTGTTGCCTTCGCTCCAGGTGCTAATCCCATGCACGGTCGTGACAACCACGGTGCTATCGCTTCGCTCAGCTCAGTGGCTAAGCTCGACTACACCGATGCTGCCGACGGTATTAGTAACACCTTCAGCATCATCCCTCACTCTCTCGGCTCCAGCAAGAGCGAGCAGAATGAGAATCTCATCTCGATGATGGACGGCTACTTCACCAAGGGTGCACACCACCTCAATGTGAATGTCCTGAATCGTGAGATGCTCGAGGATGCAATGGTACACCCTGAGAACTATCCTCAGCTGACGATCCGTGTCTCTGGCTATGCCGTGAACTTCGTCAAGCTCAGCCGTGAGCACCAGCTCGAGGTCATCTCGCGCTCCTTCCACAAGCGCATGCGCTAAGGCGGGGAGTTCTCCGAATACCTATTAGTGTAGTGGGCGAAGGATCAGTGTCGACCCTTCGCCCGCTCTTTTTATAGCTCGCTATGCTACGTATCCACTCCTTTGAATCCATGGGGACCTTCGATGGTCCAGGACTTCGCTTAGTGGTATTCCTCCAGGGATGCAACTTCCAGTGCCTCTATTGTGCCAATCCCGATACCATACCTATTGGGAAGGGGGGGAAGCTCATTGAGGAGGCTGAGGTCCTACGACGGGCTATTAGTGAGCGCCCTTTCTTCGGGAAGCGTGGAGGGATTACCTTCAGCGGAGGAGAACCCACCGTGCAGGCGCAGGCGCTCATCCCTCTCTGTCGCCAACTCAAGGAAGAGGGGATACATATCTGCCTCGATACTCAGGGTAGCATCCGCAATGCTTATGTGGATGAGCTCCTCTCGATCGTCGATATGGTCTTGCTTGACTGCAAGCACGTCTTACCCGAAGGGCATCGTCGCCTGACGACTCAGTCCAATGCGAATACATTTGCTACGGCAGAGCAGCTCCGACAGATGGGGAAGCCCGTGCGCATGCGCTATGTGCTTGTGCCAGGCTATAGCGATCAGCCCGAGGCGCTCCATGCTCTTGGAGAGCGCTTCGGTAGCTATGAGAACATCGAGCGTCTGGAGCTTTTGCCCTACCATACCTATGGTAAGCATAAGTATGAGACGCTGGGACGGGAGTACCCATTAGAGCATATCCATGAGCCTACACCAGAGGAGGTCGATGCTGCTCGGGAGATCCTTGAGCAGTATTTCCCAGTAGTCTGGGCTCAGTAGTAGGCCCATAGGTGTTGTTATTAGTATAGGATAGGGAGGATGAGCCGATAGAGGTTCATCCTCCCTATTTGCTGTTTAGGTATTGGGAGAAAACGATCATCTCAAAGGCGACCTCTTAGAGGTACTTTATCAAGCTATATTGGTCGCTGGGTGAACCTATATAGGTCGTCAGGACAACCTATATAGGTCAGCGCCGTGACCAATATAGGTTCACCAAGCGACCAATATAGGTTGGTACCACCCTCGTCTGTGGGTATGGATTGCTTCCGTAGTAAGTGTAGCTTCCCACATGGAGTAGACGCAATGGAAGTGATCCCTTAGATGAGGGCTACAGCATGGAAAGGCTGCACTATATTCCTTCCTGTAAGGCTTTGCCTTTGGAGGTGGGGGTATGAGCCGTTGTGCAGGTATGGAGTGGCTATTTGGCGAAATCCTCGTATCTTTGTGTACTACTTCTTGAGTATCTGTGCGTTCTTTGTCCTACTTCCCTGAGTCCTCTGGGCATATGAGTAAGGCCACAGAAGAGGAGTAAGCGACTTGAAATTATGATCAATAGAGTACTAATACGCACCCGTGTACTTCAGGTGGCTTATGCTCACCTACATCGTGGCGAGCTGAAGCTGACCGCTGCTGAGCAGGATCTCTTGCTCAGTCTCCATCGTACGTACGACCTTTACCTCTTCCTCCTGCAGCTTATCCCTTCCTTCACGGAGTTCTACCGTGAGGTGCTTGAGATCCGTAAGAATAAGCATCTTGCGA
Source organism: Porphyromonas sp. KLE 1280 (assembly GCF_000700805.1). Lineage (NCBI taxonomy): Bacteria > Pseudomonadati > Bacteroidota > Bacteroidia > Bacteroidales > Porphyromonadaceae > Porphyromonas > Porphyromonas sp. KLE 1280. The sequence continues at coordinate 552,166 of NZ_KL362962.1, read as the reverse complement.
CTAAGGCAGAGCGTAGCCCCAATCTGCACCTTCTGGAGAATCGCTTGGCTGCTAAGCTTGCGGCGTCAGAGAAGCTGAGCACGTGGTATGAGGGTTTCAGCCTCCGCTGGGAGGAAGATGAAGCACTCCTGCGCCACCTCCTCCGTCGCATCGAAGCTTCGGATATCTATACAAATTATCTCAAGGCTACTGAGGTAGGCTTTGAAGAGGATCGTGCTTTCTGGGTCGATGTCTTTACACAGATCATCACGACAGATGAGATGCTCGCCGAATGGCTGGAGCAGCATTCGATCTACTGGCAGGATGACTTGAGAGAAGTCGAGAAGGCTGAGGTCGAAGATCGTCCCGCTACAGAAGATGAAGCGCTACAGGCTGCCCTCAATGAGGCTCGCGAGGCGGGTGCTTATCAGAGTGCACGCTTGGAGAATGGTCCAGTAGAAGTCGTGAAGGACTTTGTCGAGAAGACTCTGCGCAAGAGCGAAGAGGATACGGCCATCGACGATGATATCCGTCCGGCCTTCAAGGACGAGGATGATGAGCGCTTTGCTCGTCTGCTCTTCCGTCAGACTCTGCTGAAGTACGATGATCAAATGAAGATCATTGAGCCCGTGCTGAGTGCAGGATGGAGTAGTGAGCGTCTGGCTGATGTTGATGCGCTTCTGCTGAATCTTGCCGTGACGGAGTTCCTCTATTTCCCTCTTATCCCTACTCAGATCACGATCAATGAGTATGTCGAGCTGGCAAAGCACTACTCGACGAACCATAGTGCTTCCTTCGTCAATGGTGTCCTCGATGCCTTGGCACGAAAGTTGAAGGAGGAAGGGAAGATACTCAAGTAGTATAGCCCTCCATAGTAACGTACAATATTCACCCAATACTTAATACACATAACGAATGGAAATGATTCTCCTCCAGGCCGCAGGACAGAATGCTGGCGGTGGCTACTCTACTATCATCATGATGGTCGCAATCTTCGTGATCTTCTGGCTCTTCATGATTCGTCCTCAGCAGAAGCGTCAGAAGGAGTTGCAGAAGAAGCGCGATGCACTCGGCACTAACGATCGTATCGTGACCTCTGGTGGCCTCTATGGGGTGATCAAGGATATCAAGCAGACCGAGTTCGTCGTCGAGATCGCTGACGGAGTACGTGTCCGTGTCGATAAGGGCTCTGTCTTCCCTGCAGGGGATCCTGAGGCAGCTGCCAAGTAGCCTACAGCCTACGGTCTCATAAATATAAGAGGCTGCCTGCTACAAATGTGCGGGCAGCCTCTCTTCATATCCGCCGTGTGATCGTGCGGATCAATGTCTACGAGCTATGCGATTAGATCTGAAGAACTCCCCTCCGAGAGTCCCATTATCAGCCCGAAAGCTGAACTCCTCCCCGCCCAAGCGTCGTAGGAGTAGGGAGCTCTTTATCTTCCTCGTCTTTGTCTTGCTCTCTGCTACCTTCTGGTTCGTGCAGAGCCTTCAGCGTCGCTTTACCTATACGCTGCATATCCCCGTGGTGTATGATTCCATCCCGCCTGAGGTGGGTATGCAGACGAAGCTACCTGAGTACATTGAGGTCAGCTTAGAGGATGAAGGGGGGCATCTCTTGGAGTATACAACTCGTGGACTGGCTCCTATCCGCCTTCGCCTGCAGCGTGATCATCAGGTTATCGCGGGCTTCTCGCTTTCGGCTTCTGCCCTCTCGGGAGAAGTGCGGAGCCGACTCGCTACGTCAGCTCGTGTCATCTCCATCTCGCCCGCTTCAGTTAATGCGACGGCTTACCGTCGTCATCGTAAGGTGCTTCCGATCACGTTGGGAAGTTTGCCGCAGGTCGCTACGGGCTATGCTATCGGTGATATTGAGCTTACTCCAACGGAGATCACCGTATTTGCTTCGGGGAAGGCCTTAGATACGTTGACTACGATTCTTACAGCTCCCTTTGAGGAGCACGTACTGAAGGCGACAACGACGACGAAGGTGCGCCTCCTCCTCCCCGATGGGGTATATGCCTCGACCAATGTAGTGCAGGTCCATGTCCCCGTGGAGCAGCTTACGGAGCAGACCTTCACACTTCCCGTCGAGGTGACGGGTGCTCCAGAGGGATTTGTCCTGCTACCCTTACCTCGAGTAGCTACGATCCAGCTCACACTGCCTCGCTCTCGCTATAAGGATATCAAGCCGGAGGAGCTGAAGATCGCTGTAGCTTATCCCGATCTCGTGACGGCTGGCAATGCTTCTGGGGAGACTCCTCGTCAGCTCCCCATCACCCTTGTGCAGAAGCCTGATTGGCTCAAGCACTATCGCTTGACCCCTGACCGTGTGCAGTATGTCATCGAAGAGCGCAAGTAGTCCTCTGCATTCAGCTCGTACCTCTCATGGTATCTACACGCTGGGGATCACAGGGGGGATAGGTAGCGGAAAAAGCTACGTGGCTCGTCTACTCGAGGAGCGTGGCATCCCCGTCTATGATACTGATAGCCGTGCTAAGGCCCTCTACGATACTGATGGAGAGCTCCGAGAAGCGATGATTGCCCTTTTCGGTGCACCTATCTATACTCCTTCGGGATTACTGGATCGGAAGGCGCTGGCATCGCTGATCTTCGCAGATCGCTCTCTTCTGGAGCAAGTCAATGCCCTCGTGCATCCTGCTGTGCGCCGCGATTTTGTCGCTTGGCGTAAAGGGCTCAGCGCAGAAGGGAAACGCCTGTGTGCCTTAGAGAGCGCCTTGCTTCTGGATGCTGGTCTCGATGCCTATACCGATGGTGTCTTGGCTATCCTTGCTGATGATACGCTTCGTTTGCAGCGAGCTATGATGCGCGATGGCGCAAGTGAGGAGGCCGTTCGTGCTCGCATGCAGCATCAGATGCCTCAGGAGAAATTAGCTCAGCGTGCAGACTTCCTGATATATAATGATGAGGCTCATCCTCTCACCCCCCAACTTGATAGTCTCTTTGATAAGCTCCTCGACTGAGCTTTCTCAGTGGCTATTCACTCAAATATCCCTATTTTTGCACCCATCAAGGGAGGCAGCCAGCCTTCCGCTCAAATAAGATCCTATATGTTGAAGACTATTCTCTCTATCTCAGGCAAGCCTGGACTCTATCGTCTCCTCTCCTCCAGCAAGAATACGCTCATCGTTGAGTCGCTCCAGACTCAGAAGCGTATCCCCGTTCTGCCCAAGGACCGTGTGGTATCGCTTGGTGATATCTCTATGTTCACTGACGGCGAAGATATTGCTCTCTCGGAAGTCCTCACGCGTCTCCATGAGAAGCAGGCTGGTGTAGCAGTGTCTGAAGAACTCCTCAAGGATAGCGATGCGCTACGCAACTCGTTCGGTGAAGTGATTACTAACTTTGACCGCGAGCGTGTCTACACCTCGGACATCAAGAAGCTTTACACTTGGTACAATATCCTCATCGAGGCTGGTATCACGGACTTTGCAGACCATGACGAAGCAGAGTAAGCTCTCGGCTATCTGAAAGAATCATTGTGCCACCGCACGCAGCTATCCCAGCTGTGTGCGGTGGTTTTTTATATCCAGCCTTAGCGGCATCATGCTCTACTTGATATATCTAAGATAGATATAAGATAGATAAATAGGTTAGGGGAATCTCTTCATTTTGCCTCTCAGAGGAGTGAGATTCTCGCTAAATCACCTATTTGAGTACGTGGGTAGAGCTATATAGGATGGGGAAGAAAGCTATATAGCTTTGGATCGATTCCGTATAGCTTTGTGAAGTGACCTATACCAGGTTGTTGCTCCGCATAGGGATAAAAGTTATGGACGAGTGGCAGATAAGTTTGGACTACGTACGTGGCTCTAATATCTACGTACATGGATATTTAGATTTACGTACCTGGTCTTTAAGACTACGTGCATAGACAGAGGAAAACCACTACGTGATGGTGCTTTTTCCTTCACGATAAGGACACTTTTTCCTCCGCTGGATAAGAGGAATACTCGCGATAAGGCGAAGGGCTTGTGTATCACTTCGGAGAGGCATATCGGGGAGCTGGGTGTGCGATGCCTTAGCACTCTAAATAGAGGATAGGACTCGCGGCAACAGTCTCTATTTAAAGTAGCAGCTATTGACAGGGTAAATGAAGGAATAGCTCAAGCTTATTAAAATGAGTGTCTAATGAGTGAACCATCTGATTCTCTTGCTGTTTTCTAACTGGAAGTCACTTTTCGGATTCTTGGTTGACTTACTAAAAGCCTCATTTTAGGCTCAAAATAAGATACAAATTCTCTTGAAATTGGGTCTGAGAAGCAGTGAAAACTCGTCTGAAGGGGCTGCGGTGTGATGGGATTTGTGCGTAATGCATATCTTTGTATAGTCAATATGACAATACGGAGGGTTAATGCGGATTATTTTCCCTTATTGGAGCATGGAGATGCTCCTGAATCACGGCGCATAAGCCTGTAGTAGTGCTCCTCCTGAATGCTAAGATGGAAGTGCTGCCGAGGCGCTGCAAAAATAGAAGATCAAATAAGTATCTAAATAGAATACAGTTATGGCTAAACTCAAGAAAGAAGAACTGCTGGAGATGTACCGCAAGATGGAGGACATCCGCAACTTCGACAACAAGGTCAACCAGCTGGTGCGTCGTGGGGAAGTCCCTGGTATGACGCACTTCTCTGTGGGCGAAGAAGCCGCTAACGTCGGTGCTATCGCTGGTCTGGAGAAGGGCGACCTCATTACCTCCAATCACCGTGGCCACGGTCAGAGTATCGCTATGGGCATTGACCTGAATGGTATGATGGCTGAGATCATGGGTAAGGCAAACGGTGTCTGTAAGGGTAAGGGCGGCTCGATGCACATCGCTGATGTCGATGCTGGTAACCTCGGCGCCAATGGGATCGTCGGTGGCGGTATGGGTATCGCTATCGGTGCAGCCCTCACTCAGAAGATGAAGAACACGGGCAAGATCGTCGTATGTTGCTTCGGTGACGGCGCTACCAACGAAGGATCTTTCCATGAAACGCTGAACATGGCTGCCATCTGGAATCTCCCTGTAATCTTCTATTGCATCAATAACGGCTATGGCATCTCTACGCCTATTAGCTCTGTGATGCGTACGAAGCACGTCTATGAGCGTGCTGCTGCCTATGGTGTCCCTGGCGTCTTCATCGAAGATGGTAATGACCTCTTAGCTGTACGTGAGACGATGGACAAGGTGATCAAGGATGTACGCGCTGGCAAGGGGCCTGTCCTCGTCGAAGCTATCTCCTACCGCTGGTACGGTCACTCGACCTCTGACCCTGGTAAGTATCGTACGAAGGAAGAGGTAGACGAGTGGAAGAAGAAGGATCCAATCCTCAAGTTCCGTAACTACCTGCTTGATAAGAAGCTTGCTAAGGCTGAGGAGCTCGATGCTATCGAAGCTGCAAGCCACAAGGCCATTGACGCTGCCGTAGAGTACGGTCGCAAGGGTCCCGAGCCCTCTCCTGAGTCGGCCTTCGAAGATATCTTCACCGAATAGGCCACTGCTCTTCACTAACCCTAAGAAAAAGAATAAACTATTATGATAGAAGGACAAGAAACAAAGGTGATGTCCGTGCGTGACGCCATCATCGAAGCGATGAGCGAAGAGATGCGTCGCGATGAGAACGTCTTCCTTATGGGTGAAGATGTCGGCGTCTATGGTGGTGACTTCGGTACCTCAGTAGGTATGCTGGAGGAATTCGGCAGTGAGCGTGTACGTGACACGCCTATCTCCGAGAACGCTATCTCGGGTTGTGCTGTCGGTGCTGCTCTGACGGGGATGCGTCCTATCGTCGACGTGACCTTCATGGACTTCATCGTGTACATGATGGACAACATCGTAAACCAGGCTGCTAAGACCCGCTATATGTACGGTGGTAAGGGTTCTGTGCCCGTTGTCTTCCGCTGCGCTGCTGGCTCGGGTCTGGGCTCTGCTGCTCAGCACTCTCAGAGTCTCGAATCATGGTTCTGCCACATCCCAGGTCTCAAGGTCGTAGCTCCAGGTACCCCTGCAGATGTCAAGGGGCTGCTGAAGGCTGCTATCCGTGACAACAACCCTGTGATCTTTCTTGAGTACAAGGCTCAGTACAATATGAAGGGTGAGGTACCCACCTCTCCTGACTTTGTCCTGCCTATTGGCAAGGCTGATATCAAGCGCGTCGGTAAGGATGTCACCGTGGTTACCTACGGTCGTATGCTGGAGCGCGTCCTCAAGGCTGCTGACAAGGCTGCTGAAAAGGGTATCGAGGTCGAAGTGGTTGACCTCATGACGCTGGCTCCGCTGGATCGTGAGACGATCATCGAGTCCGTCCGCAAGACGGGTCGTGTACTCCTCGTAAACGATGCTCACAAGACGGGTGGTTTCCTCGGTGAGATCGCAGCTTCTATCGCTGAGAGCGGCGCCTTCGACTATCTCGATAGCCGCATCCTGCGTCTGGCCGCTGAGGATATCCCTACGCCTTACAACCACTCTCTTGAGGTCGCTATGCTCCCCGATGTTGATCGCATCCTGAAGTATATCGAGCGCCTCTACGACAAGCGCTAATCGTCGCACACGAAGATACTATCCGCGTATAGCCCTCTACCCCAATCATAGGTGAGGGCTATACGTCATAAGAATAATCTGAATATGGGAAATGATAAACTAAGAGCCACACCTGCAGCTCGCTCATTGGCTCACCGCATGGGAGTCGACCTGAATGCGATCGCAGGCTCTGGCTACAAGGGGCGTATCCACGCTGAGGACGTAGCTGAATTCAGCTACGAGAAGGCAGGTGGTATCACTCCTCTGGCTAAGAAGATCGCTGATGCCTTTGGCATCGATACCTCTACGATTAAGGGGACGGGCTTCCGTGGGAAGATCACGCGATCTGATGTAGCTGCTGTCCTTGGAGATCGCTATTACCCCAACCTCGAGGGGATCATCGATCCCTTCACGCAGGATAAGCCTGCTGCTCCTGCCGCCGCTCCAGCTGCAGCATCGGCAGCCAGTCCCGCTGCTTCAGCTCAAGCTCCTGCACCTGCTGCCTCTGCAATCGCCGCCGCTCCAGGTGAAGTCGAGATCGTACCGATGAACATGATGCGTCGCGTCATCGCTAAGCGTATGGCAGATAGCTACTTCTCAGCTCCTACCTTCGTCCTGAACTATGAGGTCGATATGTACGAAGCTACGAAGCTCCGCAAGCAGCTCCTCGAGCCTATCAAGGAGAAGACGGGCAAGAAGCTCACTGTCACGGATATCATCTCCATCGCTGTCGTGCGCACGCTGATGAATCACCCCTATATCAATGCTTCACTCTCTGCTGATGGCTCACAGATCGAGCTTCACAACTATGTGAACCTCGCTATGGCAGTCGGTATGGATGAAGGCCTTCTGGTGCCTGTCGTTCATGGGGCAGAGAAGCTTGGCCTCGTAGACCTGATGCTCCGTCTCAAGGACATTACCGAGCGTGCTGTTGGCAAGAAGCTTACGCCGCAGGATCAGGAAGGTAGCACCTTCACCATCTCCAACCTGGGTATGTATGGTGTCGAGTCCTTCACCTCGATCATCAACCAGCCTAACTCCGCTATCCTCTCCATCGCAGGGACGAAGGAAATGCCCGTCGTACGCAACGGTGAGGTCGTCATCCGCCCCATCATGAAGATGAGCTTGACCAGCGACCACCGTGTCATCAACGGTCTTGGTGCAGCTAAGTTCATGCAGGAGCTGAAGGCTACCCTGGAGTCTCCACTCCCTCTCCTCGTTTAAATCAACCACTCGAACCACAAAAGAAGATCCTAAATAGATATGGCAACAGAGATCATCATGCCCAAGACGGGCTTAGATATGACCGAAGGTGAGATCGTCAGCTGGCGCAAGAACGAGGGAGACCCCGTACAGGCTGGTGAAGTCCTCCTCGAAATCATGACCGACAAGACGAGCATGGAGCTCGAAGCTGAAGCTTCGGGTGTGCTCCTCAAGATCACTCACCAGGCTGGTGAGACGGTACCCATCGCCGAAGTCATCGGTTACATCGGTGAAGCTGGCGAAAGCCTTGAGACCGTCCGCACGAAGGATGAGATCGTACCTGAAAAGCAGGAAGGTCCTAAGCACGAAGGTGCTGCTCTTCCTCTGGTACACCTCGAAGGCTCCTACCACCTCTGCGTCATCGGTGGTGGCCCTGCTGGCTACGTAGCTGCTATCCGTGCTGCACAGCTCGGTGCTAAGGTCGCTATCGTTGAGAAGGCTGAGTTTGGTGGTACCTGCCTCAACAAGGGCTGTATCCCTACCAAGACGTTCCTCCGCAATGCTGAGATCCTCGACGGTGTAGCACAGGCTGCAGCTCGTGGTATCAACTTCGCTGACACCAGCTTCTCTGTCGATATGAAGAAGCTCGTCTCTTACAAGAACAGCGTAGTGAAGAAGCTCACGGGCGGTGTCTACTCACTCCTCAAGAGCAACGGTGTCGAAGTCTTCCGTGGTGTCGGTAAGATCAACCGTGACAAGGACGTCGTCGTCGATGGTAAGGACATCATCAAGGCTGATAAGATCATCCTCGCTGGTGGCTCTAAGGTAGGTCGTCTTCCTATCCCAGGTCTCGATCATCCTGCAGTCCTGACCAGTGACGATATCCTCAGCCTCGAAGAACGTCCCGAAAGCCTCGTCGTCATCGGCGGTGGTGTCATCGGTGTCGAAATGGCTGAAGCCCTCGTATCCCTCGGTACGAAGGTGACGATCATCGAGATGGCTGACTACATCATCCCTGCTCTTGATAAGGAAGTCTCTAAGACGCTCCGTAGCGAACTCGAAAAGCGCGGTATCAAGATCCTGACCGGTGCTGCTATCGAAAAGATCGAAGACCGCTCGGGCAAGCTCGCTGCTATCCTCAAGGATGGTACGGCTATCGAAGCTGAAAAGGCTCTGCTCTCTATCGGTCGTGTACCCGACCTCGAAGGTGTTGGTGAGATCGAATTCGAGATCGAGCGCGGTCGCATCAAGGTCGACAAGTTCATGGAGACCAGCGTCAAGGGTATCTATGCTCCTGGTGATGTCAACGGTCTGAAGATGCTTGCTCACACGGCATTCCGCATGGGTGAGGTCGCTGCTGAGAACGCTCTGCAGGGCAACGAACGTGAACTCAAGATGCTCTCCGCTCCCTCAGTAGTCTATACGCGCCCCGAGGTCGCTATGGTCGGTCTGACCGAAGACCAGGCACGTGAGAAGTACGGTGATGTCCGCATCGGTAAGTTTGCCTTCGCAGCTAACGGCCGTGCACTTGCTTCTGGTGAAACGGAAGGCTTCGTCAAGGTTATCCTTGACAACAAGTACGGTGAGATCCTCGGTATCCACATCATCGGTGCTATGGCTGCTGAAATGATCAGCCAGGCTTCACTGATCATGGAGATGGAAGCTACCGCAGAGGAAGTCATCGCTACGATCTACGGGCACCCCACCTACTCCGAAGCTCTCTATGAAGCTATCGCTGACGCCCTGGGTCTTGCTATTCACCTTCCCGCTAAGAAGAAGTAACTTCTCGTAGAGCTCTTTGTAGCTCTATGCTCTGATAAGATAAGCCTCCCCACTGCTTTTGCACGAAGCGGTGGGGAGGCTTCTTTTTTATCGAGGGTAGGGAAAAGCATCTTTCTCAGGCGATACTATGAAGTGAGCTATAGAGATAGCTGGCTGATTATCTGATGGATAAATAGGAGATGTGAGACCGTGCGATGACCCTCCCTCAGCTAGTTTCTTTTGCGACCAGTACTGGTCGCTGAAGTGAGCAGTACTGGTTGGGTATATCGACCAGTACTGGTCAGCGAGTGGAGCAGTACTGGTCACCTCTCGGATCAGTACTGGTTACTTTCCCGACTTCATAAGAGTGCTTTCTGCTGAGGTATTTCTCTCAGCTACTGCACTTCTGAGGGAAGGCTTCTTCTTGGAGGAAAGGTGGAGATTTCTCTATGTAGCTACCTTCTGAAATATAGTTACCTTTGAGTGCTATAGCGGTGAGAGGCATTATCTTTTGCCTTCCCATATCTACCTGACTAACGACCCCTACGATGATGATAGAGCTACATATTGACTATATCAAGAATGTCAATTACGCACTCCTACACAACCATATCCCAGTCTGCAGCAGTATAGAGCTCGCGAATGTCGGTGAGGAAGACCTGCTGGATATCAGTGTCTCTATTGGGGGGCGCTTTGTCCAAGAGCAGCGCTCTGCTATATATAGTCGTATTGATCGTGGGAGCACGGTACGTATCTCTGATGTCGCTGTTCTCCCCAAGGCTGATGCTTTGCTTGAGCTCTCAGAGCGTGTCATCTCCTCCTTCACTGTACAGATCTATAGCGGGGAAGAAGTCTTGCTTTCGCGGGAGTATGACCTGGAGTTGATGGCATTTGATCAATGGCTGGGGACGCAGATCCTTCCACAGTGTCTGGCCTCTTTTGTGGTGCCCAATCAGCCTGCTGTAGGGCGGATGGTCGTCAAGGCATCAGCTCTCCTCAAGCAGATGACAGGGGCAAGTGCCTTTGTCGAGTATCAAGATGGAGATCCCAATACGGTCGTTGAGCAAGTTAGCGCCATCTTTGCTGCGCTCCATCAAGAAGGGATTATCTACCGCGCAGTGCCTGCCAGCTATGAGGCTATCGGGCAGCGCATCACGCTAGCAGATCAGGTTCTTGAGAGTCATCAGGGGAACTGTATTGAGCTGACCCTCTTGATGGCCTCTGTACTGGAGGCGGTTGGGATCAATAGTGGGGTCGTGATCATGCGTGGGCATGCCTTCCTCGGTGTGTGGCTCAGCGAAGTGTGCTACCGTCAGAGCATCTGTGATGATGCATCTTTCTTGGAGAAGGCATGCTCTGACGGGATCTCCGAGATGCTTGTACTTGAGTGTACGGATCTTACTAAGGACTATGCTTCCTTTGAGCATGCACAGGAGATCGCTCGGCAGCATCTCAAGAGGGATAATGAGTTTCAGATGTTCATTGACATAGCTCGCTGCCGTTTGGAGGGTATTATCTCGCTACCAACTCGCCTCAGTGAGGGTGGTACGTGGAAGTTGGCTCCCGAGGAAGCTCCTAAGCATACGGCTTGTGCCATCGAGGCTACCCATCGCACTCGATATGATTTGGATCGTGCCTATGACGATAAGACGGAGGTCAATAAGCTTGATATCTGGGAGCGGAAGCTCTTGGACTTCTCCCTGCGCAACAATTTCCTCAATCTCTCTGTTCGTAGCCGTGCCATACAGTTCATCTCCTTCGATGTCGCTTCGATAGAGGACTACTTGCAGGAGAATACGGAGTACTGCATCCATCCTATTCCTGAGGGAGTCGTACGAGTAGATAGAGAGGAGCGCTTACTTCGCTCCAGTATGATTAGCTCTCTGGAGCCACTGATTCTAAATGATATCACGAGGCAGAAGCTCTTACATACCTACTACGCTGAGGATGAGACACAGCTGATCCTCAAGAATATCTATCGTCATGCTAGTACGACGAGGGAAGAGACGGGGGCTAATCCGCTCTATCTTGCTATTGGACTCCTTCGCTGGTATGAGAAGAAGAATAGCCCTCGAGCACGCTATGCTCCGCTTCTTCTCCTACCCGTAGATCTTGTCTATAAGCGTGGGCGCTACTATATCCGCAAGCGAGATGAGGAGATCTCACTCAATATCACCCTCATCGAATATATCCGCCAGACCTACGGCATACGCATCAAGGGGATTGATCCCCTTCCTCGTGATGAGCATGGTGTCGATGTACCCCTCATCTTTGCGCAAGTCCGAGACGCTCTCCGAGAGCAGAGTAAGTGGGATGTCGAGGAGGAGTGTGTCCTTGGGACGTTCTCCTTCAATAAGTACCTGATGTGGCACGATATTCATAATCACCGTGAGGAGCTTCTCTCGCATCCTGTCGTCGCCAGCCTCGTCAGTGGTTCGCTCCAGTGGCAACCTCAGTCTCTGCAGACGAACTTGGCAGAGGAGGATAAACATCTGACTCCTGGGAGCATTGCTCTACCTGTCCCCGTAGACTCGTCACAGCTATCTGCTGTCTTGGAGGCAGGGCGTGGCTCCTCTTTCATACTCTATGGTCCTCCGGGTACGGGGAAGTCACAGACGATCACGAACCTCATCGCCAATGCGCTGTACCAGGGGCGGCGAGTGCTCTTCGTCGCAGAGAAGATGGCTGCTCTCAGCGTGGTGCAGAGCCGACTTGAGAAGATCGGCCTTGATCCCTTCTGCCTCGAGCTTCACTCCAACAAGGTGACGAAGAAGCATGTCTTGGAGCAGCTGGATAAAGCTCTGCATACGGCGAAGATCCGAGAGCCAGAGGAATATGACTCCATAGCTCAGAAGCTCTACGAGCGTCGTACGCTGCTGATCCAGTATATGGAGAGTCTTCATAAGGATCGCGAGGGAGCCAAGCTCTCCCTCTACGAATGTATATCGCGCTATGAGTCGTATGAGGTAGAGCCTCTTGAGGTCGCATTGAATGAGCAGCTGGCACATCTTGATGGGGAATTTATCACACACTGCGAAGAGCTGCTTGGTAGCAAGCTCCCCGCAGTACTCAATGTCGCAGGGCAGCCCTCGGAGCATCCTCTGGTCGGATTATGGCCCACACTAGCCTGCATCCAAGAGCCGCAGACCTTAGCACGTCTCCTTGACGAAGGTGTGACTCTCGCAGGACGCATACAGCGTGCGCGTATTCTCCTTACGGAGATCTTTGGCGCAGATCTGGAGGATAGTGAGCGAAGTCTACGTCTTGGTATAGACCTCCTCTCAGAGATCTCAGCCTCTCCACTGATGCACTCATCTGTCACCGCTATTGCTTTTGATGAGCATCAGAGAGCCCAGCTGCGCTCGATCTGGGAGCATCTGAAGCATCGTGATGAACTCCGTGCTATGCTCACGGCTGACTGCCGTGAGGAGTTCTTAGAGATAGATGCACTGAGCCTCCTACAAGAGTGGAAGGCTATTGAAGACTCTTGGTTCTTACCTCGCTTCTTTGCCTCCCGTAGCTACCTCAAGAAGATACGCTTCTACAGTGAGAAGCTGCAAGCTCAGACAGTAGCAGGGTATCTGGAGCGTGTGCTTGAGTATCAGAAGGAAGTTAAGCACTGTGCGGGAGAGAGTGGAGGGATACACCAGCTTTTGGGACGTAGCCTTTCTACTACGGAGCTGGGAAGCCTCTTGGATTACCTCCCTCGTTTGGTGAAGGCTGTAGAGGCTTTTGCTGAGGGGCTACAGCTCTCAGTCTCCACTATCCGAGAGTCCATTAAGCCTGCTTTCACTGAAGAGCTAAAGCATCAGCTCCGAGGGCTCGATGCTCTCTCCGGTGAGTGGTCGCAGTATATAAAGGTGGCAGAGCCCTGGGTATCGTATAAGTTCCCTTCCGATAGCTCCTTCTCTGTGGCGCTTTCTTCGTGCTTCTCTCGCTGGCAGACTCATCAGGGGCTGGTCGGGAAGTGGTATAGCTGGATACAGCTGCGTAGCGAACTTTCCTCGCAGGGCCTTGACATCGTGATTCGCGAGGTGGAGGCGAAGCGAGTAGATGCAGCGCAGCTTATGCAAGCCTTCTTCAAGGGGCTCTATCGTGCCTTAGCCGAGCAGAAGATAGCTCGGAGCGAGCTTCTCTGCACGTTTGAGGGTGAGCTTTTTGATCAGCAGGTGCAGCGCTACAAGGAGTTGACTGCAGAGTTCCAAGAGCTGTCGAAGAAGATGCTCTATGCTCGCTTGTCCAATCAGCTTCCCCATGTCTACGAGGACATAGATAATAGCTCGGAGATCGGGCGCCTCAATCGTAATATAGCCAATGGAGGGCGAGGTACTTCAATTCGCCAGCTGCTGGATGATATTCCTAACCTTCTACCGCGCCTCTGCCCTTGTATGCTGATGAGCCCTATGTCGGTGGCACAGTACATAGACTTAGGGGCGGAGAAGTTCGACTTAGTGGTCTTTGATGAAGCCTCTCAGATGCCGACCAGTGAAGCTGTAGGAGCTATAGCTCGAGGGAATGCCCTCATCGTGGTAGGAGACCCCAAGCAGATGCCTCCAACGAGCTTCTTCAGTACGAACTCCGTCGAGGAAGAAGAGGAGAGTATCGATGACTTGGAGAGCATCCTGCAGGACTGCCAGGCTCTCAGTCTACCTTCGCTACAGCTGAATTGGCACTACCGCTCTCGCCACGAGAGCCTTATCGCCTTCAGTAACCATGAGTACTATGATGGGGAGCTCATTACCTTCCCTTCAGTAGATGACCAAGCGACGAAGGTGCGATTCATTCACATCAAGGGGACCTATGACAAGGGGAAGACCCGACAGAATAAGGCCGAAGCTGAGGCGATCGTCCATGAGGTATGCCGTCGTCTGCGTGATGATAGCTTGAGAGGGGAGAGTATGGGTATAGTGGCTTTCAGTGCCGCACAGCAGAATCTTATTGAAGATACGCTGACCGAGCGTATGGCTCGTGATACCTCGCTACAAGAGTTTGCCGACCAGCTCTATGAGCCTATCTTCATCAAGAACCTTGAGAATGTGCAGGGTGATGAGCGTGATGTCATCCTCTTCTCTATCGGCTATGGTGCAGATGCTACGGGGCAGGTCAGTATGAACTTTGGCCCGTTGAATAAGGCAGGGGGTGAGCGTCGCCTCAATGTAGCCGTCAGTCGCGCTCGCTGTGAAATGCTGGTCTTCTCGACGATGACCAGTGATCAGATTGATCTGCGCCGCACGAAGGCTAAGGGCGTAGAGGGCTTGAAGCACTTCCTCGAGTATGCTGAGCGACAGACGCTCGTACGTCGCCCTCAGCCTGATATGGACTCTGCCGACCGCATCATCGCCGAGCAGATAGCTAATCGCTTACAGAAGGCTGGCTATCCTGCGATGACTCAACTGGGACGCTCGAACTTCAAGGTCAACCTTGCTGTAGCCTTGCCCAGTGCACCAGATTGCTATCGCTTAGGGATCTTGATCGATGGAGAAGCCTACCGACGTACTCAGACGACTCGAGATCGTGAGGTCGTGCAGCCGAGCGTACTCGGGAGCCTCGACTGGGAGGTGATGCGTGTATGGAGTCCGGACTGGTTCCGCCAGCCTGACCTCGTCATAGAGCGCATCCTTGCCCGACTGAAGTCGCTCCCAGAGCGCCCTCTGAAGCAGCAGTCTACAGCAGTATCTTCTCCCTTCGCTATCACTGAGGCAGATCTGATCGCTGAGCCGATAAGCTCTTCTGAGGCGCTGGAGTACCCCGCTACCGATAGCTATACTAGCACTTCGCTGGAGTACTTCGTCCGTGAGGTCGTAGCCCGAGAGCAGCCTATTACCTATTTGCTCCTCTTGAAGCGTGTGGCGGCCTTCAAGTCTTTTGCGCGAGTTAGCTCGACGATTACGGGGATCGTGGATGCCCTCCTGCCCATGTTCTTCACTGTCTCTGACCGTGATGGTCGGACTCTTTGGCTTACACAGAAAGATGGTGAGCAGTGGAAGGGGTACCGCCCCAATACTGCGATCGCAAAGCGTTCGATAGAAGAGATCCCTTCGGTCGAACTGATGGAGGTCCTCCTTGAAGTGGTGAAGCAGAATGTGTCGATCGCCCCTGATGCAGCGACCCTTATTGCTGCAAAGCGCATGGGATTCTCTCGCCGTGGAGCTAATGTTGATGCTGCCTTCTCCTACGCTCTTGAGCAATTACAGCAGAGTGGTTTGCTCTTGGAGAATGAAGGAAAGCTGATACTGTCGAGATAGTTTTTCGCAAATCTGAGAGGGTAGAGTAGGGTACCTCCACTCTCCAGTCGTCTTTACAATCTGTGCCCAGTGATATATCTGATGATGAAGTATAATAATGCTGATGTGCGGCGTCGTGATCGCCTGCTTAATGAAGAGCGTGCTCTAGAGCTACTCCGTGAGAGCGAGTACTGTGTCCTCTCGATGATCGATGAAGAGGGTAAGCCCTATGGCTTCCCCATCAATCATATCTGGGATGGTGGAGACTGCATCTATATCCACTGCGCCCCCGAGGGAAAGAAGCTCCGTGCTATACGTGCTGGTCATCCTGAGGTTTCCCTCTGTATTGTCGGGCGCGTGAATCTCCTTCCGAGTAAGTTTACTACCGAGTATGAGAGCGTCATCCTCCGAGGGACTGCACATATTGATCTCAGCGAAGAGGAGCGCCGGCTTGCGCTTCATCTTCTCTTGAAGAAGCTATCGCCTAATGATATGGAGCTGGGAAAGGTATATGTGGAGAAGTCCTTCCATCGGACGGAGATCATTCGTATCGACATTACGGAGTATAGTGGCAAGCGCAAGTACGTCCCACAGAATGGAACCTTACATGCCGGAGACTGATACTCCCTCCCCGATGAAGCATGCGCCCCGCAAGACCTCAGTAGTGGTCTTGTGGGGCGCATGCTTTATAAAAGAGTGTGGGGATGCCTTGCGACATCCCCACTGTGAATCAGCTGGGGTTCGAACCCAGGACCCCATCCTTAAAAGGGATGTGCTCTACCGACTGAGCTACTGATTCTACCTAAGCTTTTAGTGTGTCCATATCGCAGGAGGCACTCTAAAGCGTTGCAAAGATAAGCAATATCGGCGATACTTCCAATATTCATGCAGTGGGTAGACGGTGCTCCCGCATCAAGGTGAAAGCCGTACTTTCTCAAGACCAAGGAGCGAAGCAATAGAGCTGGGAAGTGTAGAGCAATAGTCGTTCGCGCTCAAACCAGTAGTGCTCCGCGCTCGAACCAATAGTAGTTTGGATAGTGAACCAATAATAGTTTGACCCCCAAACGAATAGTTGTTTCGCATACAGACCAGTAGTCGTTTGGATCTCGCTTCACTAAGAGAGGGCAGTCTTACCCTGTATGGCATATACGAGAGAGGGGAGGTGCTACCGACCTATATTGGTCACTGAGTCAACCTATATAGGTTCGCGTCGTGACCTATATTGGTCGGAAGAGCAACCTATATAGGTCAGCCCGATGACCAATATAGGTTCATACCACTCCCTTCCATAGGCAACCACACATCGGCATACAAGAAGATGATATAGAACCGCTTGCCCTCGAGCTCCACAGTGGGAGCTCAAGGGAAGCCTTCTATATGGATCGCCCTAGTGGGGTGATAGATCCGGATGGTGCGAAGTGCGTCCTACTCAGGATTAGTACCTGTGTTCTGCTTGAGTTGCTCGGGATTCGCCTGGATATCGTCCGTCAGGATCGGATAGAGCGTGCGGTAGGTCTGCGAAGTAGCACCAGCCTTCCAAGGCTATACGTAGCGCAGTTACCTTGAATGGGTAAGCTATGGGGTAGGCCGTGGAGAGTATATTGACATAGAGCTATATTAGAGGGCATTATATAGGCTCACAGGCGGTTTCCTGCGGGCTTTTTGCTATCTTTGACCTGCAAAACAACGACGGACGTTACAACCACATGACTCTTTTAGAACAGACGACAGTAGACTACAACGACAGTGATATCAAGACCTTGGAGTGGGACGAGCATATTCGTCGCCGCCCGGGGATGTATATCGGGAAGCTTGGAGATGGCTCCCATTCCGATGATGGTATCTACGTCCTGCTGAAGGAAGTCCTTGACAACTCGATCGACGAGTATGTCATGGGGGCTGGTAAGAAGGTTGAGATCACTATCCGTGAGGGTCAGGTGACGGTGCGTGACTACGGGCGTGGTATCCCTCTCGGTAAGCTCATCGATGCCACGAGCAAGATGAACACTGGGGGGAAGATTGATTCTAAGGCCTTCAAGAAGTCTGTCGGGCTTAATGGTGTCGGTATCAAAGCTGTTAATGCTCTCTCCATTCACTGTGAGATCACCGTCTGGCGTGAAGGTCTGACGAAGACTGTTCGCTACTCCCACGCCAAGCTTTTAGAGGAGACCGAGGCCGTTCCCTCCGATGAGCCGTCGGGGACGCGAGTCGTCTTCCGTCCCGATGCTGACCTCTTCCGCGACTACGAGTACAAGGATGAGTTCGTCGAGACGATGGTGAAGAACTACTCCTTCCTCAATGCAGGTCTTGCTCTCATCTATAATGGCAAGCGCTATCTCTCGAAGCGTGGCTTAGCAGACCTCCTCGAGGAGAACATCACCGAGGAGCCTCTGTATCCTATCATCCATCTCAAGGAGGACGACGTCGAGATCGTCCTGACCCATACCTCGCAGGTAGGGGAGGACTTCTATAGCTTTGTCAACGGACAGAATACTACACAGGGAGGTACGCACCTCTCGGCCTTCAAGGAGGCCGTAGCTCGTGTCATCAAGGACTTCTTTGGGAAGAACTTCGACTACCGCGACATCCGCTATGGGATGGCAGCTGCCATCAGCATTAAGATCGAGGAGCCCGTCTTCGAGAGCCAGACTAAGACCAAGCTTGGGTCAAAGGATATGGAGCCTGATGGGCGAAGTATTCAGAAGTTCCTCAATGACTTCCTTGGTAAGGAGCTGGATAACTACCTCCATATCCACCCCGAGGATGCTGCCATCATGCTGCAGAAGATCCAGGAAAGTGAGCGTGAGCGTAAGTCTCTCAGTGGTGTAGCAAAGCTTGCACGCGAGCGGGCTAAGAAGGCCAGCCTGCACAACAAGAAGCTTCGCGACTGTACGATCCACTTCAATGACCCTAAGGCGAAGGAGCCTGAGCGTACCAGCCTCTTCATCACGGAGGGTAACTCGGCGAGTGGCTCCATCACCACGTGTCGTGACCCCAAGTATCAAGCCGTCTTCAGCCTCCGAGGTAAGCCCCTCAACTGCTATGGCCAGAGTAAGAAGGTGGTGTATGAGAATGAAGAGTTCAACCTCCTTCAGGCTGCTCTCAATATCGAGGATGGTCTCGACGGGCTACGCTACAATCGTATCATCATCGCGACCGATGCTGATGACGACGGGATGCATATCCGTCTACTGCTGATTACTTTCTTCCTGCAGTTCTTCCCCGAGCTGGTGCGTCGTGGGCATGTCTTCATCCTCGAGACTCCGCTCTTCCGCGTCTTCTTGCCCAAGGAGCACAAGAAGTCAGACAACTTTATGACAAGCACTCCTGCTAAGAAGAAGGGCCGTACCAAGAAGACTGCAGAGGAGGCACCTGCCGAAGAACTTGTGACAAACATCTACTGCTACAATGAGGCTCAGAAGCAGGCTGCACTGAAGAAGCTGGGCAAGCGAGCACTGGTCACGCGATTCAAGGGGCTTGGAGAGATCTCTCCAGAGCAGTTCAAGGATTGGATCAGCGAGGAGAATATCAAGCTGGATCCTATCCGTATCCGCAAGGAGGACAATCTAAGCAACCTCCTTATGTTCTATATGGGTAAGAATACCCCCGAGCGTCAGAACTTCATCATCGATAATCTCGTCGTCGATGAATGATCACGCACTATAGATGCCGTTAGTAATACGGCTGTATAAAAAGGAAAGGCCCCGCTACTCAATCATTGAGTAGCGGGGCCTTTGCTATAGGTTAGAGGAGGGATTACTTCTTCTGCTTCTTGCAGCAATCCTGCTGCTTATCCTTGGCGTCCTTCTTGCAGCAGTCCTTCTTGCCTGCTTCCTGAGCGGACTTGTCTGCCTTCTGGTCGCAAGCCTTGCCATCTTTCTTATCGCAAGTCTTGGCGTCCTTCTTATCGCAGGACTTAGCATCGTTCTTGGAACATTCCTTTTTTACGGGTTCCTTCTTTTCGGGGTTCTGAGCCGAGATATTTGCACCGAGCGCTAAGAGGCACGCTGCGGCGAGGATGAACTTCTTCATATTCGCTTTACAGTTTAGAGATAGTAAATAAAGACTATTGGAGTGGTCTCGAGACCGACTCCTCGTGAGCAAAGGTAATAAAATGTAATTGGACTCTACTGCCAGCGCTTGTCGTGGTCTTTATCAAGATCTCAGGGGCATATTGAGTCGGCAACGATTAGCACGAAGCTAATTCTTCGCTCAGAAGGCCCCTCTTCAAAGTACCTTGTCGCTTCTCTCCCGCTACTCTTATTTGATAGCGATTCATAGATGAGATTAGCTAAGACGATTTACTCTCCCTACATCCTTAGCTACAGTCTTTTCAGTGACTCTCAAAAAGGGAATGATGTTGCCCGACGGAAATGGCACCTTGATATAATCGCACAATGAAAAACAGGAGTGTGGAGAGATTTTTTTCGCCGAATGTTTGGTAGTTCGGAATATTTGCCTACCTTTGCAGTGTCAAAAACGATATGAATCTTTAGCTCAGTTGGTTTAGAGCACTACCTTGACAGGGTAGGGGTCGGCGGTTCGAGTCCGCCAAGGTTCACCGAGTATTGTCTCATGGTGTAATGGTAGCACAACAGATTCTGGTCCTGTTTGTTAAGGTTCGAGTCCTTATGAGACAACAGAGAGAGGAGCGATAGCTCCTCTTTTTTTGTATATGCCTGGGGGATAAGCTTATTCTCCACCTCGATTCAGAGGTGGGCAGAATGTGCTTGAGCTGTGCTTTCGACTTGGTGTGTAAAATGATAAGCAAGACCATATGCCAAGCCGGAGTACTATATGAAAATATAGGTTAACTTTGTGGTAGGGACACCGACTTGCTGTCGGTACTCGGGTGGTAGACCTCCAAACTTTAGGATGGAAGTCCCACCCCTCATTTGACAACGGTAGATAGGCTGAGCCAAGAGGACCCAGTCAATAGAATAATACAGAGTTATGTCTGAAACTAAAAAGGCGATAAGCCAAGATCGTAAGCGAACGAATATCCTTCATGATCAGGAGCTTGCTCTCATCGCCTATCTCGTAGAGCGTATGCCTCGCTGGGTGACGTCTAATATGCTTACCTCGCTGGGACTTTGCGGCAATCTACTTGTAGCACTGCTCATGTGCTTAGCCACGGTCTGGGGCTCTTGGCTCCTGCTATTCACTCCCATCGCTTTCTTCGTCAACTGGTTCGGCGACTCACTTGATGGCCGTCTTGCTTACTACCGTAAGAAGCCCCGTAAGTGGTTTGGCTTCTGCTTGGATATCGTAGTTGACTGGATCGGTATCGTAGCTATCGGCTTGGGCTATTATGCCTATGTACAGCCAGAATGGAAGGTCGTTGGGTTCATCTTTGTCGTCCTCTACGGTGCAGAGATGATCATCTCACAGCTCCGCTATAAGGTCACCGATAAGTATTCGATTGACTCGGGCATTCTCGGTCCGACGGAGGTCCGTATCATCTTAGCTTTGCTCTTCTGTTCGGAATTCTTCTTCCCTGGGAGCATGCAGTGGTTCGGTCTCATGATCTCGATTATCCTCCTCTTCTCCTTTATTTCAGACTTTCGTAAGCTCCTCGCTGCAGCAGATGAGCGCGACATCGCCCTTCGTCGCGAGCAGCAGCAGGCTTCCAACTAAGGTCATTCTTCCCCTTGCTCCAGCGCCTCCGACGTCTTGTCCTGAACTTTACCCAAGCCCAGATATCCGCTGGAGCTGGCTCTGTTGTGGACTATGGTCTGATGATCCTTGGCGTCGAGGTCTTCGGATGGGAGCTCTTCTGGGCACTCGCTTGTGGTGGGGTAGTAGGGGCGGTCGTTAACTTCTCGCTTAATCGCTACTGGACCTTCCGAGATAAGGGCGTAGCTTATGATAGTGGTCTTGGTGGTCAGATCCTCAAGTTCGCTACGATTGTAGCAGGTAGTATCCTCCTAAAGTATCTTGGCACGTACGCTCTTGAGCACTATGCTGGGATCGACTATAAGATAGGGAAGCTCATCAGTGACCTCTTTGTCTCCGTACTCTTCAATTATACGCTACAGCGCTTTTGGGTCTTCCGTAAGCAGAAGCCCTAAGCGCTTTATTTATATCCCTCAATGGCTGCAATCACATTCCAATCTTCCAAATATTTACTGGGTCTTGCCCTGTGCTGTACTCTTAGCTTTGATGCCTTCTCGGCACCGCAGGAGAGTAAGACTCCCAAGAAGACAGAGCTGCAACAAGAAGGACTCCTCGTCTTCCGTGGTATCGATCCTACAGCACAGCAGCGCTGGGTCGATAGCGTCTATAAGAGTCTCGACTTAGAAGGACGTGTGGGGCAGTTGATTATGCCGATTATCTACCCACGTCCAGAGGACAAGTCTGCTTTGCTGAAGCGTATGAAGCAGGAGAAGTGGGGTGGTATCCTCTTCCAAAAGGGTTTCCTTGCTGATCAGCGAGACTTGACACAGAGCCTGCAAGAGGCTAGTGCTGTGCCTATGCTTATCGCTCTCGATGGTGAGTGGGGACTCTATATGCGTCTCAAGGACGCACCACGCTATCCTCGTAGTAAGGGGCTGGGTATCAAGGGAGATATGGAGCTCATCAAAGCCTATGGTGCTGAGGTCGCTCGTCAGTGCCAGCTGATGGGGATCCACATCAATTTCGCTCCTGTAGTGGATGTGAATATCAATCCTAAGAATCCCGTCATCGGTACGCGTAGCTTTGGCGATAGCCCTGAGCTCGTCGCTCGCTGTGCTGTCGCCTATGGTCAGGGGCTCGAAGAGGGTGGTGTCCTCTCTGTCGCTAAGCACTTCCCTGGGCATGGTGACACCTCCGAAGACTCCCACAAGACACTTCCTACCGTATCAGCTTCACGCGAGCGTATGCAGCGTGTTGAGCTCTATCCCTTCCGTGCCTATCGTGATGCGGGACTGGGGGGCGTGATGACAGCTCACCTGCGTGTACCGGCCTATGATGCCACGGGACGCGCTGCCTCGCTTAGTCGTAAGATCACGACAGATCTTCTACGCCACGATATGGGCTTCAAGGGACTTGTCATCACGGATGCTCTGGAGATGCGCGGTGCTCAGGCTAATGGCGTGAACTCAGTAGCAGTCGAAGCCCTGAAAGCCGGTAATGATATCCTCCTTGGCCCTTCACAGCCTTTGGAGGCTCGTAATGCAATCATCCAAGCACTCCGATCGGGCGAGGTGAGCGAATCCGAAGTAGAAGAGAAGTGCCGTCGTATCTTGGCCTTCAAGTATGCTCTGATCATCAAGAAGAAGTCGCCAGAAGCTTCTGCGGCTGAGGTCAAGAAGCAGATATGGACTCCCGAAGAAGCTGCACTTCGTAGCCGCCTCTGGCAAGCTAATGTATCTGCTGGTGAAGGAGAAGATCCTACGGCAAAGACCAAGGCTATTCAGCCTACCTCGAAGACTCGTCGCTAAACCATACGTCTATGCGCTCTCGTCCTCTCGTTGCCCTCCTCTCGCTTCTTCCACTGAGTGCTCTCTATGGGCAGACGCCTCAGTTGCCCGATAGTCTGCAGGTAGATAGCCTACCAGCCACTACGGAGCATATCCTTGCTCCCGAATCAGTATCCTCCAAAGCCTTAGCTCGTATCGATAGCTTAGCTGAGGCTGGCCTTCGTATGGGAGCTTATCCAGGGTGCCAGATCTTCGCCTTCTACCAAGGTGAGGTGCTTGTGAACAAAGCCTATGGTTCGCTTACGAGTCTCAAGGGGCGACAGGGGGAGCCTGCTACGCCACAGAGTATCTATGACTTGGCTTCTATCACGAAGGCTGCCGCTACGACACCTGCTCTGATGATCCTCGTCGGGGAGAAGAAGATCAATCTCAATTCGCCACTGCTGAGTTACCTCCCCGAGACTAAGGAGACGCTGCTTGGGATGGTCACTATTCGCCAGCTCCTGCTCCATCAGTCTGGGCTACCAGCAGGGATCAACTTCTACACCGACCTTATTGATGATACGAGCTATGAAGGCTCGCTCATCCGCTATAAGTCCTTTGCTGGTGGTGTGCCTCTCGTAGGGAAGGCTTGGGGTAATCCGAACTTCCGCTTCCTCGATAAATACATCTCTGATAAGGCAACCGAAGAGCATACCCTGCGCTTTGGCTCAAAGAAGTATCTATCGCCATCCTTCAAGACACGGATGATGGAGCGTCTCCTCTCGGCTCGGGTCTCATCAGATAAGAGCTACCGCTATAGTGATCTGAACTTCATCCTCCTCCAGCAAGTCATCGAGCGTGTCTCTGGTGAACCCTTAGATGAGTTCGTCACGAAGCATATCTATCGCCCTATCCAAGCACGTCTCTACTTCAATCCCTTGGAGCGTGGCGTAAAGATCCAACAGATTGCACCCGCCCAGCATGATACCTTCCTGCGTGGAGAGATCCTCCGTGGTACGGTCGATGATGAAGCTGCTGCCTGTCTCGGTGGTGTATCGGGTAATGCAGGACTCTTCGGGGCGGCTGAAGAACTCGCTAAGGTCTGCCAACTCCTACTCCAGCATGGAGCATGGGGTAAGAAGCAGGTCATTCCCAGCTCTACCGTTCGTCTCTTCACTGAGACGACGAGTGCATCGGGCATCAGAGCTCTTGGCTTTGATAAGCCCCGCTCTTCGGGTGGCCCTACGGGGATCTATGCCTCATCAGCGACCTACGGACACCAGGGCTTTACAGGGACATGCTTCTGGGTAGACCCCAAGTATGACCTCATCTTTATCTTCCTCTCCAACCGCACCTACCCAACACGTCAGAATACGACCCTCATACGTGAGCGTCTCCGTCAGCGTCTCCAGGACTTGGTCTACGAGGCTGTCGGAGCCACCACGCCCAGATAAACTTGATCCCTTATCATCTCGCTACAGCTATGAGCCAAGTAAATACTACATCCACCACGATCATCGGTGTCGCTGGTGGCTCTGCCTCAGGTAAGTCAACCCTGGTACGCAAGCTCCAGGAGGCCTTTGTCGATGAGCACGTCACGACGCTCTGCCACGACTTCTACTACAAGGCGCACGATGATCTCAGTCTCGAGGAGCGCTCCAAGCTCAACTATGACCACCCGCACTCCTTCGACACGGATATGATGATCGAGCATATCCGCCAGCTCAAGCAGGGGCAGAGTATCCAGCGCCCCGTCTACTCCTTCACCGACCACAACCGCTTGCCTCAGACGGTATGTGTCCAGCCCGCGAAGGTCTTGATCCTTGATGGTATCTTGATCCTTGAGAACAAGGAGCTGCGCGAACTGATGGACGTCAAGGTCTTCGTTGATACGGATGATGACGTGCGATTGGCTCGCCGCCTCGTGCGTGATGTCCAGGAGCGTGGGCGTGATATGAACTCGGTGCTCAAGCAGTACTTCTCTACGGTGAAGCCCATGCATCGTGACTTCGTCGAGCCCTCTAAGCGCTATGCCGATATCATCATTCCCGAAGGGGGGATGAACTCCGTCGCTCTCTCGCTGCTCGTAGAGAATATCCATTCGATCCTGAAGCGTGGTCAGCTTGAGGAATAAGCACTTCTCTCCGAACACCCTTTACCTTCCTACTATCTCATGATATCATCGCTTATCGGCAGTGATACGATCTGTGCTGTGGCTACTGCGCCTGGTATGGGTGGTGTCGCTATTATCCGCGTGTCAGGCTCCGAAGCCGTCGGCATCGTTGATCAGATCTTCTCTTGTCGTGAAGTCCGTACGCTTGAGCGTGCAAAGGATCGAATGGCTTACTTTGGTCGCTTCTCTCACGAGGGCAAGACGATCGACGAAGGTCTGGTCACTTGCTTCCGTGCCCCACGCTCCTATACGGGTGAAGATGTCGTAGAGATCTCGTGCCACGGCTCGGTATTTATCCAGCAGGCACTTCTCGAAGCTCTTACCGATCAAGGCTGCCGTATGGCAGCCCCAGGCGAGTTCACGCGTCGGGCTTACCTCCATGGCAAGATGGATCTAAGTCGTGCTGAAGCCGTCGCTGACCTCATCGCGTCCGAATCGGAGGCGCAGCACCGCATGGCGCTCACTCAGATGCGTGGCGGCTATAGCGCAGAGTTCGCCCAGCTACGTGAGCGACTTCTACAGCTGACCAGCCTTATGGAGCTGGAGCTGGACTTCAGTGAGGAGGATGTGACCTTCGCTGACCGTACGCAGCTTCTGCAGCTCCTCGACGAACTGACGGCGAAGATCGAGCGTCTGACCGAGAGCTTCCGTCTTGGTAATGCGATCAAGCGTGGTATCCCAGTGGCTATCGCTGGCGCGACGAACGTAGGGAAGAGCACCCTGCTCAATACTCTTTTAGGCGAAGAGCGCGCTATCGTCAGTGATATTCATGGTACGACCCGTGATACGATCGAGGACGTGCTGAATATCGATGGTGTCCTCTTCCGCTTCATCGATACGGCAGGCTTGCGCTCGACGGATGACACGATCGAGGCGCTGGGTATTGACCGCAGCTACGATAAGATCGATAAGGCGAGCCTTGTCCTGCTCCTCGTAGATGCCTTGCGCATAGCTGATGCAGACTATCGTGCGGCACTCCTCCAGCTCCTTCCTCGCCTGGAGGATAAGCCCTTCCTCGTCTTGCTCAACAAGATCGATGCCATCGATCCTCAGGCCACGCAAGCCGTACTAACGGATCTTTCGTCGCTACTTACCGAGTATTTGCCTTCGGGTGAAGCGCCTTCGATCCTGCCCATATCGGCCCAACGAGGGGACGGCTTGGATGAACTTCGTGCGGCACTGATCAAGGCCTTGGCGCTTCCCGAGCTCCAGTCTACCGACCTTGTGGTGAGTAATGCCCGCCACCATGCACTCCTCACGACGGCACTCCATAGCCTAAGTACCGTGCGTACGGGGCTGACGGATGGCCTTCCCACAGACCTGCTGACGCCCGACCTGCGTGGTGCTATCACGGCCATAGGCGAAGTCACCGGAGCCGACATCACAAGTGACTCCGTCCTTCACAATATCTTCGCCCATTTCTGCATCGGGAAGTAACTCTTGATGGATCTTACTACACCAGATTCGCAGGGGCTCACTTCTCGCTATCTATCTAGAGGACACGAGAATATTGGCTGTTCTCTGTCACATAATTCCACTACTTAGAATCATGTAGTGAATACTTGGGGTATTAGATAGGATATATAATATAATCGCATTATATTTGTTGCATGTTTAACTCTAATACGTAGAAGTATGTCTGAGAATATGAAGGCTCTATATTATGAGTCCTTAATAAGAGCTGTGTTTAAATGTGATCGTTTTGGTGTAGCAGGTGCAGACGCCGATATTTACCGCCGTTTAGAAAGGGTCTCATGGGGTGAACCCTCTGAGAGCGTTGATCAGTTCGAGCTAGGTGTAAGCGTCGGTGAAGTGGCTGCACATATAGATAACGCTCTAGAGTACATCAAGGGAAAGCACCTACATAATCAAGAGTTCATTGAAAAGATTGAAGAATGCATTTGTCTTCTATGCAATCCGACGAAGGAAAAGATTGATGAATGCATAGACAAGGCATGGGAGGCATTTAGAAGTATAGGGCTAACTGTCTCTTAATCGAATCTATCAAACAAGCGAAAGCTATATAGCTTTGGGCTGATTCCTATATAGGATCACCCCGATTGCTATATAGCTTTCGTTGTATTCCTATATAGCTTTCACTTGATTACTATATAGGATTGACTCGATTACTATATAGCTTTCATCTGATTACTATATAGCTTTTGGGTGATTACTATATAGTATTGGCTCGATGATTATATAGCTTTGTAACGTGTGCTATATAGGAATATTTTGAAGAGAAATGGTTAACTTCGCAATGTGTACCAAGTGAGACACATAAACACATTATTACTAACAGCTTAATACTATTTGAATCCCATGGGAAAAAACAAGCCTTTAGCCTATGTGCTACGCGAAAGAAAAATGAGCATCGGCAAGCTCAAAGGGCAGATCGTACAAGTAGCGTCGCCCACAGACCGACGTAGCGTCTCCTTCGACCACTTCTGCGAAATGGTCGCTGATCAAACCACTTTCAACTACATGGAGGTTGCCTCCGTGCTCAATCTGGCTGCCGATATGGCGAGAAAGCTCGTCGCTAACGGCGATATGGTCGAGTTCGGGCGTCTGGGCAAGCTGAAGCCCAGCTTCAAGAGTAAGGTCGTGCCCAAGGGGCAGGAATTCAATGCGAGCCAGCACATCACCGAAGCTCGCGTACTCCTGCGCCCCAATTCCGAGTACTTCCGTCTGGATGATGTTAGCTTCGAGCGGGTCACTCCCCGCGTGAAGAAAGCGAAGAAAGCGACTCCTAAAACAGGTGGTGGCTCGTCGGACAATCATTCCGGAGACGGGCATGTAGGGATCTGATGCCTGCGAAGTGATAGGAGTCATCTTATCCCCTTAGTACCCGATCCCACATCTCCGTGCTCTATCAAGTGAAGGAGGC
Source organism: Porphyromonas sp. KLE 1280 (assembly GCF_000700805.1). Taxonomy (NCBI): domain Bacteria; kingdom Pseudomonadati; phylum Bacteroidota; class Bacteroidia; order Bacteroidales; family Porphyromonadaceae; genus Porphyromonas; species Porphyromonas sp. KLE 1280. The sequence goes on along the minus strand of NZ_KL362962.1, from coordinate 524,037 downwards.
CATGCGCTCTCCTTCACTTGATATTTTTTTGTGCGGCACTGTGCAAGCACCTTTCCCCGATCGGATATGTAGTGTTTGCTGTGCTTAGAGATAAATAACCGTAGATACAGCGATCCCATCGGAGATGAATGAGCCTTCTCCGATGGGATCGTTGTATGTAGAGTTGTGGTAGCTTACCTTACTTCCCCTTCTTGCTCTGCTTCTTCTCGAGGAGGGGGAGGTACTTGGCGTAGCCGGCTTGCTTCATCTCTTCGCGGGGGATGAAGCGGAGGGCCGCGCTATTGATGCAGTAGCGTAGGCCACCCAGCTCCTGCGGGCCGTCTTCGAAGACATGGCCGAGATGAGCCTTACCCGTCTTACTGCGCACCTCGATACGCTTCATGCCGTGGGAGTCATCCTGATGCTCGCTGACGAGGGTGGAGTCAATGGGGCGGGAGAAGCTGGGCCATCCGCAGCCCGAGTCGAACTTATCCGTGGAGATGAAGAGCGGTTCGCCCGTCGTGATATCGACATAGATGCCTTCGCGCTTCTCGTCCCAATAGTCGTTGTCAAAGGGATGCTCCGTGGCGGCATGCTGTGTGACAGCGTACTGAGTGGGGGTGAGCCGACGGCGCAGCTCTTCGTCCGAAGGCTTGACATAGGCATTGGCCTCGCGAGCGATCTGGAAGAGTTCGGGGCGGATATGGCAGTAGCCGGAAGGGTTCTTGTCCAAATAGTCCTGATGGTAAGTCTCTGCATCGTAGAAGTTGCGGAGGGGCTCTACCTCGATGACGATGGGCTGTGCATGCTCACGCTGTAGCATCTCGATCGCCTTCTTGATCGTCGGTAGGTCTGCGGTGTCGGTGTAATAGATGCCCGTGCGGTACTGATCGCCCACGTCGCCACCTTGCTTATTGAGCGACGTCGGATCAATCGTCAGGAAGTAGAGCTCAAGGAGCTTGCTGAGACTTACCTGATCGGGAGCGTAGGTGATGTGTACGGCTTCGGCAAAGCCTGTCGTGTGGCTACACACTTCCTCGTAGCTGGGGCGGGAGGTATGGCCATTGGCGTAGCCGACCTCTGTGGAGATGACGCCACGTACTTGCTTGAAGAAGTGCTCGGTGCCCCAGAAGCAACCGCCGGCCAAATAGATCTCTTTCATAGGTGAAGTGGATGGAGTGTTGGGTGAAGGGTGTGTCTGCATGCGCATAGCTCGAAGTCCTAAGGCTCCAGCTGCCAGTAGTAGCAGAAGGGTCAGTGTCCGGAGACTGTTCCGTTTCATAATGCCTGTTCTTTTAGACTGTGTAGAGGTTGATGGTAGTTTACTGACTTACTAACAGCGTAGGCCTGACGATAGTTATAAGCCATCCAATATCGGGGTATAGTTTGAGTCAATATCGGGTAGGGGTGCGAACCTATATTGGTTCGTGCTCCGACCAATATAGCTTCCGTTAGCGACCAATATAGGTTCACGCGTCGACCAATATAGGTTCGCTCAGTGACCAATATAGGTTCATACCATCTACCACTATTGGTTCACTCTCGTTTCGCTATGCGTGCGCACAATCTTCGTACCTTTATGCGCGCAATCCCACTCAGGATGGTGCCTACCACAGTATACTTCATCACGCTGACCCTCTACAGATAGAATAGCTATGAATGTCCTCTACCTTATAGGTAATGGCTTTGACCTAAGACTTGGGCTACCTACTCGCTATGCAGACTTTTTAGAGTACTATAAGGGGCAAACCCCACAGCTTGGCTCCGGTCGCAGCCAGCAAGAAGAGGCTATCCAAAAGTATAAGGAGCGCTTCTTTGCTGAGATGGCGGAGCGAGAGGGGCGCGGCGAAGAGCAGTGGAAGGATTTAGAGATAGCTCTTGGTGAGTTTACTACGGCCTTTGGTGATGATGCTGATGGGTTCTGTGACTTCTACGAGGATATGAATCGCTCCTTAGAGGCCTATCTGGCACAGTGCAATAGTTTTGAACCTACTCCCGAGGAGGTCGAGAAGTTCCGTGAAGACCTGACCTACCCCTATCGCTACTTCAAGCTGAGAGAAGAGAAAGAGCTTCGTGCTCTGACTATTGCTCAGGCATGGTATATTGACGTCATCTCCTTCAACTATACCTCATCATTTGAGTGCCTCTGCCAGGATGCTTTGCTGGTCGGAGAGTACACCTATGCGGAAGGGCATGAAGGTCACCCCGTGATATACCAAGGGGTGAAGCATGTGCACGGATTATTAGGTGAGGGTGGAATTCTGCTTGGTGTAGATCATGGCGAGCAAATCGTGTGTGATCAGTGTAGGCAGTGTGACGATGTTATGGACCTCCTGCTGAAGCCACAAGCCAATGAAGGTCGGGGAACGCTTGTGGATGAGGAGTGTCTTAGTCTCATTGCGGGGGCTGATGTGATTTGCCTCTTTGGCTTGTCCCTCGGTCCCACGGATCAGATGTGGTGGACGGCCATCAAGAAGCGTTTCCTCGATAATTCAGAGGTCATCTTGCTCTACTTCCATTACGATCCGTCCACCGATTCTACATTGAAGTTTGATCGGCGGAAGGAGAGACGAGCTCGCCAGCACCTTATCGATGCGCTCGGACTGGAAGGCAATCAAAAGGAGTATGATGATCGGATCTTCGTGGCGATCAACTCGGATATGTTCCCTAAGCGATAGACGCGAGTAGCCTACCACGGTATAACGGTATAATAGCAGAAGCGGTACAGCTCCCGATGGGAGTTGTACCGCTTCTGCTTTGGGTGGAGAGGCGAGGGGTTAGCGACGCTTGCGTCCCCAGCGCTTGTAGTACTCGATGTTCTTATCCTCGCGCTTCTTCTTCGCCTCGTCGGGCTTGACCTTGCGCAGGGCTTCGGGCTTGCTACCCAGAGGAGACTGCGTGTGGATGTCCCAGCGCTCTTCGGAGGTGAAGCCTTTCTTGATGGAGATCGCCTGCGGGTAGTAATAGACCTCCTCGGGGGCACGATCAGGGTAGTCTCCAGGTGTGAAGGCGGCGTTGTCGTCCGTATCGACGATGAGTCGGACGAAGTACTCCCCAGGCTTCAGGTCATGGAAGGAGACTTGACAGGACTCTGTGGGAGTCTTTGCTTCGGGGAGGCTATCGGCCTTAGTGGCTTGAGGAGCTTGCTTAGAGAGTAGCTCGGCGAGTATCTTATCGCCTTCGGTAGATGCTGCTGTGGGCTGTGCTTTCTGCGTCGTATCTACCTTGACCTCATGCCCATAGAACTGCTGGAGGACGGCATCGCTCTTGTCTATGAGTTGGACGAGGGCGTGAGAGCGGATCCCCTGCAGGGTGATGGTGAGCTGACCGAACTCGTCCTCCTTCTGTATCTGCTGCGTGAAGGCGACAGAGTCGCAGGCAGCGCCATAGATATCGCGTACGGCAGCCGAATCAATGCGTGCCCGATAGCTCTTGCCATAGGCCCGTGGGAAGCGGAGCGTATAGCGCAGGTGATCCAGCGAGTCCTGTACGATGGTGAAATCCTGAGGCTTGTAGAGTGAGTCCTCCTGTATCTCCAGGTGAATCGCAGAGGAGGGGAGGGCTGCAAGGGGACGTGAGGCCGTCACATAGAGGCTATCACTTGGAGTGCCTCCAAAAGCGCCCGAAGCCCCGGTAAGGGTGATCTGTAGAGGAGACTTCTCTGCTTCGTGCGTCTTGTCGTGCTTCTTAGCTCGTGCCTGTGGCTTGATGAAGACGAGCGTATCGGTCTTCTCTTGCAGGCGAAGCAGTGAGTCGGTCTTCTCGTAGGTGAGAGCGAAGCGCACCGAGTCGCGTGCAAGGAGCTCCTTGTCACGTAGCCATAGATCGACGACCTTGCCCTTAGCCGTAGCCCAGTAGAGGGATTCGGCTGGTGTGGTTGGCTTGTCCAGCGAGCGAAGGCGAGGGAGCTTCTTAGGCTCAGCGAGGAACTCCAGTCGGCAGATCAAGCTATCGGGACGGCTGTGTCGCTCGAGCCCGTACTGCTGCACCTTCGCTACCGAATAGCGTAGGGCGATGTCGCGAGGGAAGTAGTAGGTGAAGGGATAGGTGACGAGTGAGTCGCGGTGAAGCGTGTCACGGCGCACGATGGAGTCGATGCGTATCGTGTCGGTACGCATGCTATCGCGTAGTGTCGTCTGGAAGCTCTCGCGAGAGAAGGCAAGACCTTCACTGCGGTCGCTGTACTGATAGTTCGCATCGTTGTCCTTCGTCGCAAAGACCTTGTAGGTGCTGTTGGGGAGCCCACGCATGGTGAAGAATCCCAGCTTATTGGTCTTACTGACATAGGGGAAGGGACGCTTACGTAGCGTACTATCGTTGATGTCTGTGGCGGGATAAGCCCCTACGATGAGCCCTTCGACAGGCTCAAAGGTCAAGGCATCGATGACCCGACCTGCCAGCTGCATCGAGTCGATCTGCCCACCTGTGGAGATGAGGTAGCTGAAGCCTTCGAGCGGGTTGTCCTCGTTGTTGTCTACGATGACATCATCGAAGTAGAAGCTGTAGGTCGTATTGGGGCGCAGGGTGTCGGAGAGTACGATGGAGACGTGGCGCCCGTTGGCTGTGATACGTGCTGCCTCACGCTGGGGAGGGGATACGATGATCTTGTCCGTCTGGCTGGAGAGCTTGACGTTCTCATCGAAGGTCAGGGTAAAGTGGCGCGTATTGACCCCCGTAGCCTTCACCGCAGGTGAGGCCTGTAGGAGGCGAGGTGGCTCCGTGTCAAAGGGGCCACCTTCGGGTGTACCTTGGTTCGCACAGCCCCATAGCAGGAGGGATCCTGCCAGGAAGCTGAGCGCAAAGTGCATCGTTCTATTTGGATTCATCCAATAGTAGCTGATTACATATGTGAGACGAGCGGGACACTATCGGTGAACCCCAATAGCGGGGGCTAAGCATTACGCTTGCCCTTGCTCGTCATGATCTTGAGGACCTTGAGGTCGGTCTGGGCCATGCCATCACGACCAAGGTCTGCGAGGTTGCGGATGCAGACGTCGATATCATCGTCTACGATACCTTCGGTAGCGGTGACGACGTGTCCCTGCATAGAGAGCATAGCGGAGATGAGTGCAGAGCTCACGCCCGTCGAAGCCTTGAGGCTACAGCTAGGCTTAGCACCGTCACAGATCATCCCCGAGACGTTGCCGATCATATTCTTCACAGCTCCGATAGACTGCTCCTTCGTACCACCCATGAGGTAGGTGATAGCACAGGCGGAGCCAATCCCTGAGACGACCATCCCGCAGAGGCAGGAGAGGCGCCCCAAGAGCTGCTTGATGTAGACGACGAGGAGGCTACTGAGCATGATCGCCCGAGTGGTGACCTCACGACTTGCGCCCTGCTCTTCGGCGAAGGTCAGGACGGGGAGCATCGAGGAGATCCCCTGATTGCCGCTACCCGAGTTGCTCATCACCGTGATGGGAGCACCGTCCATACGGGCGTCGCAGGCAGAGCTGGTATAGGCCAGCATCTGCGTAAGGGGCGTATTGCCGAGATAGCGACGTCCCATATCGCTATTGATGAGCTTACCGAGGCTATGCCCATAGCTGTGAGTGAAGGAGTACTCGCTGGCACGCTTGTTCTGCAGTGCAGCCTCGTAGATGAAGTCCAGCTCCTCCAGCGGGCCATACAGAGCGTACTCATAGACGAGGTCGAAGTTCAAGGTGATCGTCTCCTCTTCGTCCTTAGTCTCCGGACACTTCGTGCAGGGCGTATCGGCGGTGCGTGGCACGAAGCGGTCTTCACCATCATAGGTGAGTGCTGTGAGGCCTGTATGAGTAGCCTGGATGATGGCAGTCGATAGACGCCCCTCCGTATCGGTCAGTAGGACTTCGACGTAGAGGCGGTCGACGTTGTCACCTTCCTTCAGCCCGATCTGGATGCAGCCGCTTGCTACAAGCTTCTGGGCCTGATGAAGCTCCTCATCAGTGAAGGTGTCGAGGAGCTCCAGTTGCTTCTCGGGTGCTGCTAAGATAGCACCGAGAGCGATCGCGATGGGGATACCGAAGGTCCCCGTGCCGGGGATACCGACGCCCATAGCGTTCTTGAGCATATTGCCGCTGAGCAGGACTTCTATCGAGCGGGGCTCTGCGGTCGTCTGTGCCGCAGCATAGGCTACGGCGAGGGCTACGGCTGCAGGTTCGGTACAGCCTGTAGCGGGTACGACTTCACGGTGCATGAGAGCAGTGATCTGCCGTATCTGTGTGGGTGTAAGCATGGGGTTCTGATGGTCTAAGGTAAGTAGTGTAGTAGGGGAGTGTGTTATTTACGCTGAGTGCGAAGGATCGTAGTGAGCTTGCCGTCCTTGGTCTTGAGGTCGGGATAGCCTCCGTTCATCGCAGGCTCCCAAGCACCGTAGTTGGGGTTGGGTAGGACGATGAAGCGCTTGCCGAACTCAGCGGCGAAGCGTGAGACGCCTTGGTCACGTACGGCCTCGTCACGTACATCGAAGAAGTGGTCGAAGTCACCGAGGTTATCACCGAGGAGCATCAGGATGTTGTGCGTCTTGAGCACCTCATCGCGACGGGAGGTCTTGTCGGAGGACTTGTCCTTGAACATGAAGTGGCTATCCTCTACCTGAGGGAAGCCCAGATCACGGAGGTTCTTCTTCGTACCAGCACGATTGATCTCATCACGGTTGGAGATGTAGTAGATGTCTACACCGAGTGCATCGGCCTTGCGGAAGAACTCGACAGCACCCTGCAGGGCTACGGCATCAGCTTGATCGCACCAGCGGTCCCACGAAGGCTGGGAGTAGTCCTCGCCCTTGAGTGCCTGGTAGACGGAGTTCGCTGAGTTGTCAACGATGGTCTCATCGATGTCGGTGACGATAGCCCAGCGCTTTTCACCTGCAGCCAACGGCTTTTGAGTGGCTGCAAGAAGGCGCTCCGTAGCGACATTGTAGGCTTGTTGGCAGAGAGCCTTATATTCAGCGGATCGCTGTATCCAGGCTGCCGTGAAGAGTTTCCCCCCGAGCGTTGGGCTCATTGCATAGGCTACCCTGCCATTGGGAGCGTAGGTCGTATTGTGCTCCTTATTTGATCCGATGGCGATGACACAGCTTGAGAAGAGTGTCATCGAGAGTAGGGTAGAGCCAGCGAGTGCGAGTAGTTTGTTGGAATTCATTGCTATAGTAGGGTTAGTCTTGCTTATTGTTATGCGTGTACTTGAGGTAGCAGGTACGGCATAGCGGGCTGTACTCCTTAGCTTCGCCGAGCATGACCTGCTGCTCACCAGAGACAAGGCGGTAGGAATAGTTCGCCCAGCTCCCGCAGCCTACGCAGATCGCGTGGATCTTGTCTACCGAGTCTGCTATAGCGCAGAGCTGCGCCATAGGGCCGAAGGGCTGACGACGGAAGTCCATATCCAGTCCAGCGAGGATGATACGGATACCTTGGTCAGCCAGCTGCTCGACGACCTCGGGGAGGTGCTCATCGAAAAACTGTGCCTCGTCGATGCCGATGACATCGACGTCCGAAGCTAAGAGTAGAAGGTTCGACGAATTATCTATCGGCGTAGAGGCGATAGCATTGCGGTCGTGGGAGACGACCTCGGTCTCATCATAGCGGGTGTCTACTGAGGGCTTGAAGATCTCTACGCGTAGCCCTGCGATCTTGGCACGGCGCAGGCGACGAAGGAGCTCCTCTGTCTTACCGCTGAACATCGAGCCGCAGATCACCTCGATGCTACCGCGTACACGGGCCTGACCCGTCTCAAATGGATTAAGCATTACTTGTCCTCCGTCTTATTATAGCGTGCGGTGAGGCGTCGTGCCCCGCCTTCGATCTCCTCTATAGTAACGCGTACCGTGTCGGCTGGTAGGATGTCCTCCATAACCTCTGGCCACTCGATGAAGCAGAGTGCGCCACTCTGGAGGTAGTCTTCGGCTCCGAGATTCAGCGCATCATTGAGCTTCTCCAGGCGGTAGCAGTCAAAGTGGTAGATGAGTTCTCCCGAGGGCTCAGCGCGATATTCATTGATAATAGAGAAGGTCGGGCTATTGATGACATCCTGCACGCCGAGGGCTTCGCAGAGTGTCTTGATGAAGGTCGTCTTGCCGGTCCCCATCGGGGCATAGAAGGCAAAGATATCCCCCCAGGGGAGGACCTCCTCGATGAACTGGCGCGCTACGGGCTCCAGCGTGTCTGGGGAGGCTAAGAGGTAGGTGGTCTCAGTGTCCATTCGCTTGTCTTGATTGTGCCAGAGCGTACGTGCCCCAGCATATACTCACCCGCAAATTTAAGATATTCGGTGCATAGTCTGTATACCTATATATAGAGGCTGCCCCTACACTTCTGTGGAGAAGGTAGGGGCAGCCTCTAAATCGTGTCGCACTTGGACGTCTTGTCCTCGGGCAATAGGGGGGATTAGAAGGTAAACTTCATCCCGAAGTAGCCTGAGCGAGGGATCGTGGGGCCGTAGATATAGCCGCTGTCACGGTCTGGACCGAAGTCGTAGTCGCTCTGGAAGGCGTTGAAGAGGTTATTGATACCGCAGTAGAGCTGGACATTGCTCTTAGAGAAGAGACGCAGATCATAGGTGATCTTAGCGCCGAGATCAAAGAAGCTCTTGGTCTTGACCAGCTCGTTCCACTCGACATCGACCTCCTTCTGTGCGCCATCTTCGAGGATAGCAGCACCTGTAGCATCTACGAGAGGAAGCTTATAACCTTCCTTGCGAAGACCAGCAGCAATAGCCGTGCGGTCGGTGACAGCGGAGTTCTGCCCCCACTTGACTACGTGAGGCACGTACATTGAGCCCGTGAAGGTACCTGTGAGAGCAATGTTCAGTGGGCGGATGGGGTTGATGCCGATCGTGAAGTAGCCGTAGGTAGAGGGCGTGCGAGTGATCTCCTTAGAGGTCATCGAGATGGTCTGAGGCTCATTGTCTACAGCGACGTTGTCGAAGTCAGAGCCGTCAGCCTTAGGCACGAAGGACTTGTAGTAGGCAGCATCGTGGTCACCCTGGACCTTTTGACGTACGCCCCATTCCTGGTTGACGTCGTACTTGTTGCTGGTGAGCGTGAGGCCGGCCTGGAGGGAGAGCCAGCGATAGGCGATCTTACCCTCGAGGTTCAGCCCGAGGACCTTGGCGCCCGAGGAGACCTGCTTACCATTGTCATCGATCCCGTAGTTGTGACGCGTGTAGTAGGAGATACCGTTCTCAGACTTGTCCTTGTAGTTCGTGAAGACGTCGAGCAGACGGGTGTAGAAGCCTTCGACGAGGACGTTGACCTGTGCACCACCGAGGGTGAAGTACATGTCGTTGCTGAGGCTGAAGGAGTGGGAGATCTCAGGACGAAGGTCCTCAGCATTGGTCACACGCTGTGCCTCACCACCGACGACCCCGACATGAAGGTCTTCGTCAAAGACCTGAGGAGCACGGAAGCCCTTGGCATAGGTAGCGCGGATGTTGATATTCTTCGTGGGGTTGTAGCGCAGTGTAGCACGGGGGCTGAAGATGGCCTTCTTGACGGCGGAGTTCTCATCGAGACGCGTGCCGAGCAGGACGCTCCAGCGGTCGTTCTTCCATTCGATCTGGGCGAACTGGCTGGCGTTGCGGATGACCTGACGCAGGGCAGGGGAGAGGGAGATAGGGTTAGCGCTGAGGTCGAAGCCATCGCTGACGGTCTTCTCTGTCTCCCATTCTCTCAGAGGCATCTTGTCCTCGAGGCGGTCATAGCTATATTCAGCACCAGCGAGGAGCTGAGCAGGCATGAAGATGAAGTGGTCGAAGTCATAGGTGTACTGTGCACCACCGACCCACGTCATCCCACGGGTGATACCGAAGTTCTTCCCGTAGTTAGAGGTGTGGATGGGGCGACCGATAGAGCCTGCATTCACAGCCTTGCCCTCGTCGGTAGTCTCGTTGCCATCCTTATCGATGTACTTGTCGCCTGCTTTGTTGCGGAGCTTCGTCTCACCGATACCACCGTAGTAGCTGTTACGGGTGATGTGCTGAGCGGAGCCGTAGAGCTGGAAGTGGTGCTTGTAGTCTTCGCTGTAGCCGTCAAACTTCAGGTTCCCGCTATATACGGAGTGGCGAATGGACTCAGCTACACCGGCTACCTGCTCGGGCCAGTCGATGTGGTCACCACCGCGACGGGCTTCGCTGAAGGTATGGACTTCGCCGGTCAGACGCGTGTAGTCTGTGGGGCGGAGGTAGCCACGGAAGCCGAGCGATCGGGAGTCAAGACGACCAAGCTCGCTGTAGCCATCGCCATTGACGTCGTGCTCCTTGCGGTAGCGAGCCTGTGCGAAGACCATGGCTCCAGCACGGTTGTCGTCGCTGACGAGTGAGCCGTTGAAGCTCAGGTTATTGTCCAGATCCTTGAAGCCCGAGAAGCCAAGGCTCTCATTGAAGGAGAAGCTATTGCGCTGAGGCTCCTTGGTGATGATGTTGATCACCCCTGCGATAGCAGACGAGCCGAAGAGGGCAGAGCCACCGCCACGTACGACCTCGACACGCTCGATCATGTTCGTGGGGATCTGCTCCAGACCATAGACCCCTGCCAGTGCACTCATGATGGGATGGCTGTCGATGAGGATCTGTGAGTAGCGCCCGTCGAGGCCATTGATACGTACTTGATTGAAGCCGCAGTTCTGGCAGTTATTCTCGACACGCACACCTGGCTGGAAGATCAGCCCTTGGGCGAGGTTAGTGGCATTGGTGCTCTCGAAGAGCTTGGTGTCAAGCACGGTGACGAGCGTCGGAGCGAGACGGCGTAGGGTAGCCTGACGGTTGGAGGAGACGACGACCTCATCGATACGGATGTTGTCTGGCTCTGCATCGAAGTTGACTTCAACGACCTTACCAGGGATGATCTCCACGGTGCGCTCTTGGCTGAGATAACCGAGACCGCGCATGACGAGTGTCACGCTCTTCTGCTTGAGGTTCTTAAGGAAGTAGTGCCCTGTGGCATCGGTAGCCGTACCGAAGGTCGTACCCTTGATAGCGATGGTGACACCTGAGAGATGTTCGCCAGTCTTCGCATCTGTGACGTGCCCAATAATGTTGGCATCAGTTGGCCGCTCTTGTGCTACCAGCTCACTGCTGAGACCGATGGCCGAGACCAGAAGGATCTGCAGTGAGAGCATGAGGGCGTAAAGCTTACGCATGGTTATTACTATGATTTATAGTGAGTAAAGTTGCTATGTCGCATGGGCAAAAATACGCCATTCATAGCCCCCCTCTCTTACGCCTCTGCAAAATACATAGATGTAGGTATAGGGTAGAGGTAAGTGCCTCTATTATATACCTAGTATAATGGGTGCTGGAGCATTGATTAATCATATCACGTCGAGGTGCATTTCCTCCATACTCAAGCTGCTTTTCCGTCATAGCTTTACGAGAAAAGTTATATCTACGTACGTGGATTTAAAACCTATGTACAGAGAACTTATCATCTATGCACGTAGACTTTAGGACTACCCACGTAGATAGCGGATTACAGCTACTGGTGCAGGTCTTCTTTTCTGCAGATCTGCGACTCTATCTGTATGCATATACAGCTGCTTACAATAGCTCTTTGATCTTATGGTGTGCATAGGATCGGGAGTGCTTTCGCTATGCTTCGTAGCATTTGCTGAAAAGAAAGCCCCCCTGCATGTGCCTTAAAAGGAGCATACAGGGGGGGCTCTATCGAGATGGGCCCGCAGGGGGGGAGGGTGTCTCGGCTACCTATAGCGTGGGAGATGAAGTATCTTCGTTCTGAAGGTTCTTTGAGTAGGTCTTGTCCTTGCCTCGCGAGAAGTGATAGGCCACCCCAAGCAGGATCATATTCTTATTATCGTGTATCCACGTCTCACTACTCCACTGGACGAGGCGTTCTCCGAGCGTATAGTCATGATAATAGGCCGGCGTCCCGATGAATAGCATGGAGGCAGAGAACTTCCAATTCCCTAATCGATAGGAGAACGAAGCCGTATGCTCTGGCTCCATACGAGAGGCATAGCCCAAATCATAGCCATAGGCCGGGAGGGCGTACTTGTAGTAGAGCTGTAGCCCCTTATACTGGCCCGTCAGCGAAAACTGACCATAGAGCGAGCCTCGATCATAACTAATCTCCGATGAGCGAAGTCTACTATGCGTAGCTATAAGGTACGTATCTATAAGCAGGGTATTGTCCCCAAAGGGCTTGACGGCTACCTTCGCAGCCGCAGCAAGTTCGTCATCCCATACTCCATTGATCGGAGCGAACGTGATCCCTGCCCCCTCATGCTTCATAGCCTGGATATGCGGGCGATGTGTGTGGATATAGAGACCTAATAGTTTAATATCAAAGATCCCCTTGGCATGCGAATACATAGCAGTCAGCTGACGCATATGTGCATTCTCTAGCTGGGGATTACCTACCTCTGTGATATCACGAGTAGTTCGTCTGCGGTTGCTACTGAGTTGCTCCAGAGACGGTAGGATGGGCTTGTCGTCGTACATCAAGCGTAGGTCACTACCTCCACCGAGGGTATAGCCAAGTACGACCTTCGGAGTGAAGGCGAGAGTGCTATAGGTGCGATAGCTGGAGCGACTATGGGTGTGGGTCAAGCCGAGGCTCAGTCGATACAAAAACCTCCCCCGCAGCCCCGAGATCTCACTGTAGACATAGTGCTGCCATGTACGGCTGGTATAGTCGAGGACGCCGAAGTGATTGTCTACCTGTGAATGTAAGAAGGAGACCTCTCCCCTGTAGCCCGAACTGATCCGTAAACGCCCCGTCTCTCGGGTGTGAGTAGCCTCCAGGATGAGAGAGCGCTTACTATTGTCCAGCTTCATAAAGTCCTCGTAGCTTGTGAGTCCTGTAGCGACACCTTGCTCTCGGGTCTTGGTCTCTCTCTTGGTGGAGAAGAGCGTCCCTACAAGGTTAAGGCTCAGCTCATCTTTCTCTCCAAGCTTGTGCCAATGGTAGAGGTCAAGCGAGGGATTGAACTGCTGGGTCCTGTCCCTACCCGTGGTAGTCAGCTTCTCTCCAGCGACGCCGTCTACAGTGTAGAGACCCGCGCCGATATTGTCAGAGAAGCGTCGCTCAGCTCTCGGCTGTAGGCGAGCCTCCCATAGGTAGCGTTCATCCACTACGTAGGCGTACTTGAGGGCGGGGCTGTGTGTCGTATAGCCAAAAGCATCATGGTCTGAGTAGGTGAGCTGTAGTGCCTGCTGATTGAGGCTATAGCTATACTGCGCAAGTGACTCTCGGTCACGATAGTCGCGATAGTTCAGCGTGTACTCAAGGCTCAGCTTATGTCGCCCACTGATCAGAGAGGTGTAGGCCTCATCATTTCCGAAGCCTGTAGTGAAGGCATGATTGAGTGAGCCACCTGCGATGTAGCCGTCATCCAGTCCAGAGACGATGATATTGATCACACACTCAACAGCTCGATAGCGAGCTGGGGGAATGTCGTACACCTCTACTCGCTTGATCTTCTCTTTGGGCAGCATAAGTACATCCGTCTTGGTGGAGCGTATCCCATTGATCAGGAGCTGCACCTCTCCGCCCATAGCTCCCTTGAGGCGGTCGTTCATCACATCTAAGCTGACTGAGGGTAGGGTCTTGAGCAGATCATAGCTGTGTAGGGCCTCTTGGACATCTTTACGTGCAAAGGTGATCACCCTACGGTCGGCTCGCTGATGCGTAGCCTTAGCCTCCACGACCACATCCTCCAGCACCTGACTATCTTGCTGTAGCTGATCGAGAAGCTCCACCGTGAAGCCTTGGCTGGGCATCACGATACGAAGCCGTCGCTCCAGAGGCTTGTAGCCGAGGAAGCTAATACGTAGAAGATAGCGCCCGACCTTGACCTCACTAAAGAGGTAGCCCCCTTGAAGGTCTGTAGCCCCTCTGAGGATGAGTGTCGAGTCTCGCTCACTCACGAGCGTGACGGAGGCAAGGGCAATCGGTTCCTTAGTCTTTGCATCCTCCACTTGCCCCCGCACCTCGATCTGGGCGAGGAGGTTAAGGGGGGCAATCAATAAGAGGAGAGCGATTAGGAATGATCTGCTCATAGGCGCTCTAAGGTAAAGGTCGTGGGACCAACCTTCTGAATAGGTATGTCTCGAATCATGAAGTCTATAGACCCCGCATAGTAGTCATTAGCCTGTGTCGGGTGTGTGATGACGATCTTATCGAGCATCTCTCCCGTTATCTTGAGGAGCACATCAGCCAGCTTCTTGTCCTGCACCATGCGCCCTGAGACGAAGAGCTTGTAGTTAAGCCCTTCTGGATCAGAGATCGTCACCCCCTTCCGATGGGCTCCCTTGATGGCGCTCGTCGCCAGGTCAAGTGCCAGCTTATCACTATCCTCCTTCTTGGGAGCAATCGTAGAGACTGTGAGGTACTTCTCCATGGCATCAAGCTGGATATGCGTGCTGATGTAGTCTTTGAAGCCTGGGTTCTTTTCAATAGGGGTTCGGAGAAAGCGGTACGTACCACTCGGTAGATGTACCGAGAGGATATGGTACTTGTAGGGGTCTATAGGTACGCCCTTGAATGAAGCCTCTCCGTTAGCATTAGTCATCGTGACTGCGATGATGTCATTGGGCTTATCTTGGAGGGAAAGGTAGACCGGTAGATAAGGGAAGCGCTGCTCAACTCCGGCCTTAGTCTTGCAGTACACGTTGCCGAGGTAAAAGAACTCTGTGGTTCGCTGAGCATGCAGAGCAAAGCTCGAGAGTAGCATGCTCACGGCAATAAGTAGGGTCGTTAGTGATTTCATATTGATTTGAATTAAGATAGGCGGGGTATCTCTGTTCGTTCTTTGAAGCGATCCTTGGGTAGCTTCCCTGCGTTGGGTGGATGGTGATGCGTTTTCTCTTGAAGATGTTAAGCTCCTTATAGCGCTTACGGATGGAATGCGCTATGCTTATTTCTGCGATAAAGTTAGATGTATTCAACTTATGGTCAAAATGCGACGGATGAAGCATGCTCGACTCCAACTAAGGTATGCGGTTGTGTGCGAGCTTGGGTGAGGAGTGGAGGGGGGTATTGTTGGGAAAAAGTAGAATACTTACCTTTGGTAGGCTTCTTCATCGGAGTCGCAGCTTTGTACCCCAGGATGTTGGGGTCGTTAGCCTACGTCTCTTGGGAAGATGGCCCTCCTAATACTACACAGGAGCCCTTTTTCATATAAGAGCTAAATCAATGAGCACTACCTGGCAAGAGCACATTGCTCGCCATACTACGACCGCCCTCGAAGCCGTGCGATCGGCAGTAAAGAGCGGGGACTTCTTGGTCTTTGGCCATGCTGTGGCAGCCCCCAGCAGCCTCTCCAAAGCCCTCTACGATGATCGCGAGCGCCTCACGGACGTGAAAGCCTTCCACATGCTGTACTTTGCCGAGCCTTGGCACCTCCGCCCAGAGATGGTGGGGCATGTACATCCCGTCCTTAACTTCCTTGACAAGAATAGCCGCCCCGCTTACCTGGATAAGCGTGTCGACTATCTCCCTTGTCACTTCCATGAACTCCCAGACTTCTTTAGGAATGGTATCTATCCTGTCGATGTCGCATTGATCTCGGTGAGCGAGCCCAATGAAGAGGGCTATTGCTCCTTCGGGGTATCGTGTGACTATACCAAGCCCGCCGCAGAGGCTGCGCGGATCGTCATCGCAGAGATCAATAAGCAGATGCCCTTTATCGGAGGGGACAACCTCATCCATGTGACGAAGCTGGACTATATCGTCCCCGTTGACCGCCCATTGGTGGAGCTCCCTCTTGCTCCTATCGGGCCTGTCGAGCAGCGTATCGGTGAGCTGTGTGCCGAACTCATCCACGACGGAGATACGCTTCAGATCGGTATCGGGGCGATCCCCGATGCCGTACTTCAGAGCCTACGAGAGCGGAAAGATCTGGGCTTGCACACGGAGATGTTCACCGACGGCGTCATGCACATGATCAACTCTGGCAATGTGACGGGTGAGAAGAAGACCCTGCATCCACGTAAGGTCGTCAGCTCCATCATCATGGGTACGAAGGCACTTTATGACTTCGTCAATAAGAATGATATGATCGAGATGTACCCCGTCGATCATACGAATGATCCCTATATGGTCGGGCAGAATGACAACATGGTCTCTATCAACTCCTGCCTGGAGATCGACCTCTATGGGCAGGTAGCATCCGAAGCTATCGGACTCAACCAATATAGTGGCACGGGTGGGCAGGTCGACTACCTGCGTGGGGCAAAGCGCTCGCGTGGCGGTCGCTCCATCTTAGCCTTCACCTCTACGGCAAAGGATGGCACTTGCTCGCGCATTGTCCCAGTCTTGCCGTCGGGAGCCACCGTGACCTCAGGGCGCAATGAGGTAGACTACATCGCTACCGAATACGGCGTGGTTCGTCTCCGGGGTCTGACGCTTCGTGAGCGTGCCCTGGCCTTGACAAGCATCGCTCACCCCGACTTCCGCCCTGGGCTCATGGAGGTCATCCGTGAGCGCTTCGGCGAGTAGCAGCTTGATAAAGTAGGCTGAAGAATGCCTCTGAATAATATAGAAGAGAGCAAGGAACCGCCCTACGAAGGGCCTCCTTGCTCTCGCCCGCTTTAGGAAGTGTAGGGTATTGCTACCCATGTTTTTAAAGGGAAGAGATCAAATTTGTGGTAAAATAGGTTTTCATATTATAAATGACTACATTTGTCTACCACATGAGGGAGCATCGTCGCCGGAAGCCTTACCATCATAACCCTACAATACAGCGCGCTCCTACCAATCAATTGATCGCATGAGTATGAATAGAGTAATGCGTTTGTCAGATCATCAGGCCGACCGCTACTGGCGTGTAGAGACGCTGGGGGGGGACCTTATGACGAACTGGGGTAAGGTATCTACATCAGGGCGCTATGAGGTCAAGTCGTTTGCCGACGCCGCGGAGTGCGAAGAGCGCGCCCAGCAGTTGGTCGACGCAAAGCTAAAGGCAGGCTTCCAGGACTTCCCTGGCTTTGATCCGATGCAGTCCTTCTACTATGACGATGATGAGATGGGGCTACATCCCCTGACCAGCCACCCGGCCTTCCGCAAGTACTTCGGCTCGGAGGTCTATTACTCCAGTATCCAAGATGCAGCACCCTTCGGAAATGATGAGGGGAGTGATGCCCTATGGGAGCTCAGTGACCTCCTGCGTCGTCGACCAAAGGCAGACCTTACACATTACCCAGCCTCATTGATATCCAAGCTCTATCATCTACCCTTTTGCCCGCCTAAGGGAGAGACCTATGAGGAACTGGAAGCCCAGCGCAACCTCACTCTGGAGGGACGCCCACTGCTGGAGCAGCTCCGCCGTACGGATCGTGTCATCGTGGCGCTGGCTCTTGCGCAGGTGAAGATCACGGGTAGCCTCTCCAAGGTACTCTATGCTTTGGCACTACGCTCTCTTGATCGCCTCGTCAGGCTCAAGAGTCTCGGAGCACCTGTCCGCTGCTCAGTCGAACTCCTCCTGCAGGAGCGTGATGATCTGGAGATCTATGCTCGTGAGGTCGGTCTTAATTAGTTGCTCATAATCGTTCGCAAATAAAGAAGTCGCCCGCTTGGTCCTTATGCCAAGCGGGCGACTTCATTTGTATGGAAGCTACTTGTGGTAGGTGAAGCGTAGTACAGTCTGCGTCGTATCTGAGAGTGCGAAGGTGCGGTCAGCCACATGACCGATGAGCCAGATAGGGGCTTCCTCTCGACATAACAAAAGGGCTTCACGGCGTGCGCGGTGAGAGAACTTCCCGTCAATGAGTATGCGTCTGAGGAGCTTCTTCCCCGACAGACCGAAGGGGCGGAGGGTGTCGCCCTCACGCCGTGAGCGAATGGTAAGCCTTTGAGACTCCAATCTATCGTAGTCAAAGACTGCGACCTCTCGAGGTGTGCGGTAGTCTCCCTTTAGGGCGTTAAGGGGAAGGTGCTCCCAGTGTAGTTCTCCTCCGAAGGGGAGTGCGCACTGTCCGTCTTGGCTGATGTCAATGGATAGGGATACTGCTGCTCCCTCCTCACGTGGAAGTAACTCCAGCAGCTGTACACCATGGATGAGTAGGTGGGTGGGGGAGTAGAACTTTGCTCCAGCCGTCCCCTCTGCGAGATGCTTACTGAGTTCCTCGACGACAGGGCGCTGGAAGCCATGGGGTCGTAAGAGCTCGAAGAGGATGGTCGTTCGCTCAGGATGAGTGACAAGGGGCTTATAGTCTAATCCGTCGGGTGATAGTAGCTCAGATCGGTAGCGCTCGATCATCTCCATATAGAGTGCCTCCGTCGAGCGTAGGTGCTCTATCGTGCGGTAGGTCGTCTCTCGGAAGGAGGGATTCAACTCCTCAAAGAGAGGGATGAGCTGATGGCGAATCAGATTGCGCTTATAGCGGGTATCGCTATTTGAGCTATCCTCACGATAGCTTTGTCCAAGAGCGCTCAGATAGTCAAGTATGAGTGCACGGGGAGTCGCTTGTAGGGGGCGGATGATGCCTTCCGTCTGCTTGATGAACGGCATACCGCTGAGCCCACGGATGCCTGTACCCATAGAGAGGTTGAGTAGTAGGGTCTCTACTTGGTCATCTGCATTGTGGGCAACGGCTACGACCTTCCTGCCTTCACTACCTTCAGTAAAGGAGCAAAACCACTGGTAGCGTAGCTCACGTGCTGCCATCTCGATAGATATGCCCTTCTCCTCGGCAGAGTTTCGAGTATCGAAGCGCTTGATTTGCAAGGGAACGCTGAGCTTCGTGCATAGCTCCCGCACGAAGGCTTCATCGCAGTCGCTCTCTTCGCCACGTAGTGTGAAGTTGCAGTGGAGTGCTTCGAGTCTTTCGCCATAGCCTAAAGCAAGCATAACCATCAGCAGAGCGACCGAGTCGGCCCCTCCGCTGATGGCTATGTATATACGCTGGGTGGCGCTATCTATGAGTCGATGCTCTTGGATGGTCGTGGCGACCTGAGCTTCGAGAAGAGAGCGCATCTCCCTTCTTAGTTGTGCTGGTGAGCTTCCTCTACGAGTTCGGGATCGACGAGGATACGACCGCAGTATTCGCAGACGATGATCTTCTTATGAAGCTTCAGATCTACTTGGCGCTGGGGTGGGATCTTGTTGAAGCAACCACCGCAAGCATCACGATCAATGGGTACGACAGCAAGACCATTGCGGGCTCCTTCACGGATACGAGTGAAGGCGTGGAGAAGACGCTCCTCGATACCTTCTTCCAGGCGGATAGCTTCAGCACGGAGAGATTCTTCTTCCTGCTTTGTTTCTCCCTTGATACGTGCCAGCTCCTCCTGCTTAGCCTCCAGGTCTACACGGTGCTCACCGATAGTTTCCTTGAGAGTAGCGATACGCTCCTTGCGGTGCTGGATCTCGGTCGTCCCTTCGGCGATGCGCTTCTGAGAGAGTTCGATCTCGAGGCCTTGGAATTCGATTTCCTTGGAGAGGTTGTCGTACTCGCGGTTGTTCTTGACGTTGTTGAGCTGCTCCTTATATTCCTCGATGCGCTCTTCAGCCTTCTGGATCTTAGCCTTCTCTGTAGCTACAGCCTGCACCTGGCGCTTGTTGTCCTCTTCGAGGTGCTTGAGACGCGTCTCCATACCTTCGATCTCATCTTCGAGGTCCTGTACTTCAAGGGGGAGTTCACCACGGAGGGTCTTGATATGGTCGATCTTGGTGAAGGTCTCCTGTAGGCGACTCAGGGCGATGAGCTTGTCTGCTACCGTCCGGTCGGCAGAGCTAACGTTAGCTTCAGGGCTTGCTACTGTCGTGGCCACCTCTGGGGTAGCTACTTCTTTAGCCTTGGTTGACTTCTTGGTGGTCGTCTTCTTTGTCGTTGTTTCTTTCGCCATTATGGATGCTGTAACGCTTTTATAGGATTGGAGTCTAACTCGCTTTGATAGACCGCAAAGTTAGGCATTTTATCTGAGATGATCTGTGCGAAGAGCTGTGCCGCAATGCATTCGCTCTCGTAGTGCCCCACCGTACAGAGGATGGGAGCCCCTTCGCAGTCGAAGTAATCGTTGTACTTGGCTTCGCCTGTAATGAGGATATCGGCACCTGCTCGCTTGGCCTGCTTCCAGAGAAAGGCACCAGCTCCGCCACAGATAGCGACACGCTTGATGGCTGTCTTCTCCGTCACGCTGTAACGAAGCTGCTCGGTCTTGAAGTAGACTGCTACTCTGCGTAAGAAGCTATCTACGGGCTCTGCTTCGGGGAGCTCCCCGATGACGCCCGCACCGATACGTGGATGGACGTTCTGCAGTCGGGTGATGCTGTAGGCGGGTGTCTCATAAGGATGGCTGGCTAGCAAGGCTTGCTCCACCTGACGTTGTCGGTAGGCAGGGAAGGTGAGGCTTAGTCGCTCTTCAGGCTCTACATGCAGCTGCCCGATCTCGCCTACGAAGGGATGAGCTCCGTCAAGAGCACGGAACGTCCCTTGCCCAGAGCTGCGATAGCTACAGCTGTCGTATGCTCCGATCGTGCCTGCACCAGCAGTCCAAAGTGCTTCGGCCACTTGGTTCAGCTTCTTCGCTGGGACAAAGGTCACTAGCTCCATGAGTGTGTCGGACATGGGGGCTAGGGCTGTGACAGCCTGCAGTCCCAGCTCCTCGGCTAAGAGATAGTTAAGCCCACCGTCCGCATTGTCGGCATTGGTGTGAGCAGCATAGATCGTGAGGTCGTGGCGTATCGCCAGGCATACGCAGCGCTCGATATAGCTGGAGGTGCCGATCTGCTTTAGCCCCTTGAAGAGGAGGGGGTGGTGGGCGATGATCATGTTGCACCCCTTGGCGATAGCCTCTTGGAGGACCGCCTCGGTGATGTCAACGCAGCAGAGTACGCCCGTAGCTATCTGTGAAGGATCGCCGACTTGTAAGCCACAGTTGTCGTAGCTCTCTTGTAGTGCTGTAGGGAGCTTCTCTGTGAGGGCTTCCCATACCTTATAGATAGGTGTCATCAGTCGTGCTTAGCTTGTTTCTTTTTCTTACGTCGGTTCCTCTGTCCTGTGATGAGGACGATGACAGAGGCGAGGCCGAGGAAGAAGATGAATAGATCCGTCCCCCACTTGCCGAGGAAAGGACGATAGAGGCGTCCAGCATGGAGCTCGAGAGCTGCCTGCCAGAGGGAATAAGGCATCTCATTGAGCGCCTCAGGCTGGTGGACGAAGGGGAGGTCTTGTGCTCCCGTCTTGTGGTCAGAGGCTCTACGTACGGCACCTCGGTAGTGGAGAAAGACGTAGTCCTCGCTGGGTGTATCTCCTGCGAGAAGTCCAGTGACCATATAGTCGCTTATCGGAGGCCCCATCTTCACCTCACGGACGACCTCACCCGTGAAGTAGTTGCGTATAGGATCCTTCTGATCAGGGTAGACCTCAAAGAGCCCAGTAAAGGAGCCGATGAGCCAGCTTCCATCAGGGCGCTGGGCAAAGCCATTGACTCCCATCGGGCTGACCTCGGGCTGGAGCTCCCACTTTTCCGGCTTAGCCGCGAAGTCATGGAGCTTGAAGAATCCCTCGCTCGTCGAGAGCAGCCACCCTCCATTCTGGTGATCCTCACGAATACCACGCAGACGGTCGAACCAAGGGTTCTCGCTATAGAGTGTACTAAAAGTATTCGGACGCGCCTTCGTGAGGATGAAGGGAATCATCAGCGGAGGACGGAGTACCCATCCCGTGATGAAGACGAAGAGGAGGATATAGTAGAGGTGAAGGCCGATGACCTTATGCCACTTGAAGTGCATGGAGAGCTTGCGCGAGAGTTGTCGCTTCTTCTCGGTGGCTTCCTTCGTCCCGTGCTTGTTCTTCTTCGCCATCAGACGGTGGCTGAAGATAGTGTAGAAGATCCCCGTGATGGAGAGGAGTATGACGAAGAGCCCGATGATGTCGACGATGATTCGTCCGGTGAGGCCGAAGTACTCTCCGCTGTGGAGCATCCACAGGATCTGGAAGAGTAGGATCTTCCCCGTATATCCATCAGGCTTCTTCAGCTCGTAGGTCGTCCAGCTGGGATCGCTAAGCGAACGGCGGTAGAGTAGGGAGCGGCTCAGGAGTAGTACGGAGTCGCCCGTGATCTGTAGATCAGCCAAGCGCCCACGTACAGAGCTCGGTAAGGGTTGCTCGATCCATCGGTCACGCTGAGGGGCGAGGCGATAGAGGCGATACTGCGAAGCGACCCATATCCCGCCCGTTGTATCTCGCGCCATAGACATGATCTTAGCTTCGTCGCCGCCACGAACAAAGCCCGCATGCAGTGGTCGTGCCTCACGTCGTAGGCTACTGTCGGTCACCCACACGCCTACGCCCCCATAAATATAAGCCAAGCTGTCGGCGCGGAGTACACCTCGTACAGCCCCATTATTCCACTTCTCGAACTTATAGTCGCTGGGGAGGACTGCACGGGGAATGTCTATGCTCTGTAGTAGGTCTCGGTGGTTGAGGATGATCCCAGAGAGGGCTGCCAAGAAGAGAAGAAAGCAGAGTGGGATCCCCAGATATTTGTGTATCTTCTTTGCCTTCATCCTATGCTCCTGAGTTTGCTATGCTACCCTGTCGTGCCTGAAGCATGCTTCGCACGGGGTTAGCGTACATGGTGAGTAGGCAGTGGCGTAGGAAGGTGCGGTCGGGAGCAAGTCCATCAGGGAGCTTGACCAGATCGATGCGGCTCTCGATATACTTGAGAGCCTTAGCTTCGTCCTCAGCACTATAGTCATAGAGGCTACGCTTACCTCCCTCGAGGGTATCGAGGGCGATGTAGTTGATGGGGTAGAGCTTGTAGTAGCTGTGGATCTCTGAGTCGATGAGCAGAGCGATGGCTTCGGGGGTGCTGTACTTCTCTGCCGTCTCGCCTCGTGAGGCGATCAGTTCATTGAGAGGACGGCCGATGTGGAAGGATACCTCACCCTTCCAGCCGAAGATCCCTGTACGCATATTGATGCCGTCGTCAGCTGGACTCTTCTTGAAGCCCTCGACGTCTCGCTTGAGCTGCATCTCCTGCGCCTTGAGGTAGTCGCAAGGGTCATACTCATAGCTGCAGGTCACGGGGACAATGTTCAGTGGCGCAAGGGCTTCAAGAGGCTGGCGGCTCTTTGCACCGAGGGCAAGCATCTTCAGCAGTGCGGGCTGCGTCTTGTCGGTGGAGTCCTTTGAGCGCCCTTCACGCTGTGCGATCCAAAGGCTCTTCCCTTCGGCGATGGCGTCGTGCATGTACTCGGAGAGTAGGCGAGCAGCCAGCAGGACTTCGCGCCCCTGGAGGTTGCGTCGCACGAGGAAGCTCCCATTGAGCTTAACCAAGGTCTCGATCCAAGGATAGAGCATGAGGTTGTCGCCGATCGCGATCTCGGGGAACTTCGCATCGATGTCTGCTACGAGTACGTTGAGGAAAGCTGAGTCGAGGATGATATCTCGGTGATTGGAGATATAGGTGTAGGCGCCATCCTTCGTGATGTGGTCGGTACCCGTGAGCTCGACGGAGCTACAGCACTTGCGCATGATGTGCTTGACCCAGTGGTAGCTCACAGTACGCTTGAAGTCCTCGACGCTGTGGCAGGTACTAAGCACCTCGACTAATTCATCCCACGACTGCTCGAGCTGTAGGCTCTCGTAGACGGCACGAAGGGGCTCGAGACTCGTCAGGTGCTGGATAGCCGTCTGCACCTCTTCGGGTGCCAGCGGGCGGATGCTTTCGTATTTCTTGAGATCCATAGTGGAAGGTGTGCTTGGTGAAAGGTTAGGAGAGATGATCCTGGATAAGGTCCGTCAGCAGGTCCTGCATCGTCAGTCCTGCAGCCTTGACCTGCTGGGGGATGAAGCTCGTGGGGGTCATGCCTGGGGTGGTATTGACCTCGAGGAGGGTTGGGCGTCCATCGGCTTCGATGATGTAGTCGACACGGATGATACCGCGGGCATCGATGTGCTGATAGATCTCACGGGTGAGCTCTTGTATCAGCGCCGTGAGCTCGGGGCTAATGCGTGCGGGGGTAATCTCCTCGACTGCGCCGTTGTACTTAGCCTCGAAGTCAAAGAAGCTATTCTTGGGCACGACTTCTGTCACGGGGAGAGCCGTGATGGTGTCGCCAATACGATAGCACCCACAGGTCACCTCTGTGCCTGCAATGAAGCGCTCGAGGAGGACCTCATCGCATTCGTCAAAGGCAAGGGCAACAGCCTTGTCCAGTGCCTCAAGGCTCTCAACTTTTGAGGTCGCTACACTGGAGCCTCCAGCATTAGGCTTCGCAAAGAGAGGAAGGCCGAGGCGCTTGATAAGCTCTTCAGAGGAGGGGCGGAAGCCATTGCGCAGCAAGCGTACGGAGTCAGCTACACGCAGGTTCGGGTAGGTGGAGAGGTAGCGGTTGCAGTAGTATTTATTGAAGGTCAGTGCTTCGGTGAGCGTGCCACCCGTATTGTAGGGGACGCCGACGAGGTCAAGGTAACCCTGCAGGAGACCGTTTTCTCCGGGCGTGCCGTGCACGGTGATTAGGGCATAGTCGAGCTTGATATGCTCACCTCGGAGGGTAAAGCTGAAGTCGCACTTATCAACTAGGATAGGTTCTTTCGTCTCTTCTCCATCGGGGCGTACATACCATCCATCGCGCTCAATGACGATGAGGTAGGGGGTAAATCGGCTACGATCAATCCACGAGAGAAGGCCTGCTGCGCTGCGCAGAGATACGGCGTATTCGCCAGAGAAGCCACCAGCGATAACGGCGATATTATATCGTTCCATAGGGTGTATGGGTAACTTGGTCGTATATGAATGAATAATTATGCTAAGACAAAAATACAGCTTTCACGGCTGAAAACCCACCCGGTGGCATGGTGACGTAGCTCTTCTCTGCATAATGATGCCCTTGGGTTTCTACGGGGAAGCAGTATGGCTTTGAGCATGCGTGAGGCTATAGGGATGAGTGATACGTATACCTTGTCTGGGCAAAACGTATACGTTTCATGCCCAAGACGTATACGTTTTAAGCTCGAAACGTATACGTTTTCACCGTAAGACATATACGTTTTGTCCGCGAAACGTATACGTTTCACTCGTGGAGGGTATACGTCTTACTCTAAATCGCTCGTAGATGGCGTTTTACTTCATGAGAAAGCCCCGACATACGTGCTGTATGTCGGGGCTATTAATTCAGGAGGAAATGCCTTAGCGGTAATCGGTGTAGAGAAGGTAGCGAGCTCGCTTGGCTTGGAAAGCCTTGAGGCCTGCTTGCCATGAGGCACGTATTTCGTCTTCGCTAAGACCAGAGCTTAGCTGCTGTCGGAGCTTCTTTGTCCCAGCTAAGAGGTCGAAGAGTTGGCGCTGATTGATCAACTGAAGCCCCAGACTATCTGCCTTGCGATAGTAGTCAAGGAGCGGGGCGAGTGCGATCTGTCGCTTGGGTAGGCTGACCGAAGTGTAGTCAGTACCGTAGCAGAGCTTGCCCTTGTGCCGAGGGTTGCTGTCCTCGCCGAGCTTGATCTGAGGGGTATAGACGATGCTACCGAAGCGCTTGTCGGGGTAGCCGATAGCTTGGAAGGGCTTCGATGTGCCACGACCCACACTCATGATAGTTGCCTCGAAGAAGCAGAGCGAGGGATAGAGCTCGATGGAGCGACTATTGGGGAGGTTGGGGCTTGGGCGTACGGGCAGTTCGTAAGGATCGCCATGAGACCAGCCATCCATAGGGATGACCTTCACGTGGCAGGTATTCCCTCCTCTTAGCCAGCGCTCCCCATCGATCATCAGAGCCAGCTCTCCGACGGTCATCCCATGGGCTACAGGCAGTGGATCTACGCCAATGAAGGAGCGACAGTCGGGCTCCAGTATCGGGCCATCAATGAAGTCATTGGGGTTGGGACGATCACAGACGACGAAGGTCTTCCCCTTTTCGGCGCAAGCCTCCATGAGGTAGTGCATCGAGGAGATATAGGTATAGAAGCGCGTACCGACATCCTGCAGGTCGAAGACGAGGAGGTCGATATCGGCGAGCATCTCGGGGGTAGGGCGCTTGCGCTGCCCGTAGAGGCTCACCACGGGAAGCCCCGTCTTTTCATCCACGCCGCTACGTACATTCTTCCCTGCATCGACCTTACCACGAAGACCATGCTCGGGGACGAAGAGACGTACGATATTGACGCCTTGGGAGAGAAGGGTATCTACAAGATGCGTACCCGTACTGCCGACGAGCGAACTCTGATTGACCATCAGCGCGACGCGCTTACCCTGGAGGGTGGGGAGGAGGAGCTCCATGCGCTCAGCACCTACGGTGACGGGAGTGGGAAGCTTTTGTGCACGAGCAGAGGCAGCCCAAGAGAGGGCACCTGCGAGGAGGAGAGCAAAGGTCTTCTTCGTCATCATCTATCCAGTGATCTTGACGCGGGTGGCACGGACCTCTGTTCCCGTGAAGATGGAGGCTAATTCTTCGAACTTCTCGGGGCACTCGGTCGTGCGGTAGGATATCTCACCACCTTGACTCAGACGATGCTCCATCTCGGGATGTCGGAGGAGGTAGTCTGCCAGCGAAGAGGCTACGAGTTCGCCCTGCGAGATGAGCTTGATGGACTCAGGGAGGGCTTCTCTGATCTTCGGACGAAGGAGCGGGTAGTGCGTGCAGCCTAAGATGATGGTATCGATCTTCGGGTCACGCTGCATGAGTTCGCTGGTGTACTTCTCGACGAAGTAGTCTGCACCAGGCGCATTGCTCTCTCCGTACTCGACGAGGGGTACCCACATGGGGCAAGCTTGCTCCTCTATGGTGACTTCGGGGAAGAGCTTCCCGATCTCGGTCGCATAAGAGTGTGAGGAGACCGTGCCTGGTGTGGCGACGACACCGACATGGCGACTCTTCGTGAAGCGAGAGATCGCCTCTACGGTGGGGCGGATGACGCCGAGGACACGACGGGTAGGGTCGTCGGAGTAGGGCAGGTAGTGCTGCTGGATCTCACGAAGTGCCTTGGCCGAAGCCGTGTTGCAAGCTAAGATGACCAGTGGACAACCTGCGTCAAAGAGATACTTCACGGCCTGGAGTGTGAAGTCATTGATGACGTCGAAGGAGCGTGTGCCGTAGGGCGAGCGAGCATTGTCCCCGAGGTAGATGTAGTCGTACTGAGGGAGCTGTCGGCAGATCTCAGAGAGTATGGTGAGCCCGCCGTAGCCCGAGTCAAAGACTCCGATAGGAGCGGGCGTCGTAGGATGAGACATATAGTGAGGTATCGGGTGTTAAGCTGGGACGAAGCTATAGAAGACCATACCGAAGCATCCAGCCAATGCCAAGATGAGCAAGGGGCTGACACGGAAGCGGAAGACGGCGATGAAGGCTATAACGAAGAGCGAGAGACTGACGATGAACTGCGTAAGCGATGTGTCGGGCGTACCAAAGTTCTCTGCTGTCATCAGCACCATAGCCGCTGCTGCGACGAGCCCAACGACTGTAGGACGAAGTGCACCGAAGACGCTCTTCAGCAGGGGACTATCCTTATGCTTCAGAAGGAAGCGGCTGACGAGCATCATCAGGATGAAGGGTAGCCAGAGGATGGAGAAGGTCGCGAGGAGCGAGCCTAAGAAAGCCATGGCGGGTGGGTACCCCGCGTTGAGTACCGAGGTATAGCCTACGTAGGTGGCCATATTGATACCCAGAGGCCCAGGGGTCATCTGGCTCACGGCGACGATGTCGGTGAACTCAGCTGCGTTTAGCCAACCCTCTTTCGTGACGACGTCGTCCTGTATGAGGGAGAGCATAGCATACCCGCCACCGAAGCCGACGATACCGATCTTAGAGAAGATGAGGAAGAGCTCGAGGAAGATCATTGGGCATCTGTGTTAGAGCGTCGTCTCTGCAGATAACCATAGATCCACCCTGCGATCCCCGCGATGAGGATGATGTAGACTGGAGAGACGTCGAAGAAATAGATGAGGACGGCCGCTACGAGAGGGATCCATATCGTATAGCGGGAGAGTGATGCGGAGTGTGCCATCGAGAAGACGGGAGCCGCGATGAGTGCTACCACTACAGGACGTATCGCACGGAAGGCATATTGTACGAGTGGAAGCTCCTTGAACTGCTGAAAGACTGTCGCGAGGATAAGGATGATGATGAATGAGGGGAGGACGTTAGCTACCGAAGCGATGATGGCGCCACGTAGCCCACCGAGCTTATGCCCGATATGTCCAGCCATGTCGACAGCGAAGATCCCTGGGGTAGCTTGTGCTACAGCCAGGATGTCGAGGAACTCCTCTTGCGTGAGCCACCCTGTACGCTTGACGATCTCGTGCTCCATCATCGGGATCATAGCGTACCCTCCTCCGATAGTCGTGATGCCTATCTTGAAGAAGATGCTGAAGAGCTGCGATAGCTCTTGGCGAGTTAGATTCTTTGTTGTACTCATTTTGCGGCACAAAGATACGACCTTATGATGGAAGAGGATATTAAGACAAGTGCCCCCGCAGGAGAGATTCACTCTCGTGCGGGGGCACTACATTATATATAAGGTAGGGTGGGGAAGCGAGCTCCCCTAAGCCTTACTACCAGACGACGACACGATCCTTAGGAGCGATGTACATCTTGTCAGTTGGGCGGATATTGAATGCCTTGTAGAAAGGATCGATATTCTTCAGCGCCTGGTTCACGCGAAGCAGACCGAGGCTGTGAGGGTCAAGCTTCGTGAGGCGACGGATTTCGGCCTCCGTGATATTCTGCCCCCAAAGGCGAGCATAGGCGATGTAGAAGCGCTGAGCAGGCGTGAAGCCATCGATCTTAGCGACCTGCTTGCCTTCGTTGGCCATCTGCAGAGCGAGGTAAGCGATGGTGAGACCGCCCTGGTCAGCGATGTTCTCTCCGAGCGTGAGCTCCCCATTGGCCTTGAGACCTGGAGCGACGGTGACAGCAGAGAACTGCTTAGCGAGGCGCTGCGTGGTGGCTTCGAACTTCTTACGGTCTTCGGGGGTCCACCAGTTGTTCATGTTCCCATCCTTATCGAAGTTAGATCCTTCGTCGTCGAAGCCGTGAGTCATCTCGTGACCGATGACGACACCGATCGCGCCATAGTTCACGGCGTCATCTGCATCCATATTGAAGAAGGGAGGCTGCAGGATACCTGCGGGGAAGCAGATCTCGTTAGTCGTGGGCATATAGTAGGCATTGACCTCCTGAGGGCTCATGAGCCACTTCGTACGGTCAACGGGCTTGCCGAGATCCTTGAGGTTGTCTGCCTGCATGAAGCGTGTAGCAGCCTCGAGATTCTGGTAGTACGTCTTGCTCTCATCGATGTCGAGGGCGCTGTAGTCCATCCACTTGTCGGGATAGCCGATCTTGATGACGAAGCTGCTCAGCTTCTCCTGTGCACGCTTCTTCGTCTCAGGGCTCATCCAGCTGAGGGCTTCGACGCGCTGACCGAGTGCCTTCTGCAGGTTGTGCACAAGCTCGATCATTCGCTCCTTAGCTTCAGGAGAGAAGTAGCGCTTGACGTATACTTCACCGAGAGCTTCGCCGAGGACGCTCTGTACGACACCTATGCTGCGTCTCCAGCGTGGGTGCATCTCCTTGCGACCGCTGAGCTGCTTGCCGAAGAAGTCGAAGTGAGCTTGGACGAAGTCATCACTCAGTGAGTTGGCAGCACCGCTGATGGTACGTCCCGTGAGGAAGTCACGTAGGTCCTCGACCTTAGCTGAGGAGTACCACTTGTCGAAGGCCTTGAAGAAGTTCAGCTGCATGAAGTTCGCCGTGGCGACGTCAAGGCCACGCAGACGAAGGTAGCCGCTCCAGTCGAAGCCCTTATTATCACGAGCGAAGTCAGCGATCGTCACGATGTTGTAGTTCTTCTGTGAGTCGCGCAGCTCCGTGTTGGAGTAAGAGAACTGGGCCAGCTCCGTCTCGATACGAATGGTAGCCTTGGCGATGCGGCTGGCTTCGGCATCGGAGTAGCCCGAGAGCTTGAGGATGCGGACGAGGTAGGCTTCGTAGCCGGCGAGGATCTGCTTGACTTCGGGGGTAGACTCGACGTAGTAGTCGCGCGAACCGAGGCCAAGAGACGTCTGCGTGAAGAGGAAGATGTTCATGGTACTATTCTTCTCGTCAGCTGCGACGCCCGTGCCGAAGAGGCAACCCTGACCATAGACCTGGTCCTGCTGAGCGATGTGCTTGAGGAGATCCTCCTTGGTTTGGATTCCCTGAAGGGCTTGGAGCTCGGGGATAAGGGGCTTGTAGCCCTGGCGATTGCGCTCAGCGCTATCCAGAGACTGCTTGTAGAGGACGGCGACACGATAGTCGTTCGTGCCCTTAGTCTGAGGCTTAGCGATAAGCTTCTCTACGATGTGGCGGATCTGCGAAGTAGCTGTATCCTGAAGGATGTCGAAGGTGCCGAAGCGGCTGTAGGCAGGCTTGAGGGGATTCTTGCGTATCCAGCCTCCGTTGCTGTAGCGGTAGAAGTTGTCCTGAGGGCGTACCTTTCGGTCCATGTCGGAGAGGCTGATGCCTGGGACCTTCTCGGTCTTGGTCTGCTGAGCACTGAGGCTGGCGGGAAGAACTCCCTGTGCCAAGAGCGCGCTGAGACCAAGCGTGATGAGTTGCTTTTTGATCTGCATAATGGATATTAATTGTAGTGGTCGTGCGAGAGAAGCCCCGTGGGGAAGGGGCAGCACCGCTGTGTGCCTCTGCAAAGGTACACCTTTTCACTACGTGTTATACGGGGATTGTTGCTGTATTCGTATGCAGAGTCTTGTTCTCTATTTATTCTGCTAAGGCATCGCACGCCCAGCTCCCCGATACTCCTCTCCGAAGTGATCAGGAAAGCCCTTCTACTTATTGCGCGTATTCCTCTTGTCTAGCGGAGGGAAAAGTGCTGTCCTTATGAAGAAAAAAGCGCCTTCACGTAGTGGTTTTGCTCTGTCTATGCACGTAGTCTTAAAGACCAGGCACGCAAATCCAAATATCCACGTACGTAGATATTAGATCCACGTACGTAGCCCAAACTTATCTGCCACTCGTCTGCAACTTTTATCCCTACACGGGGCAATTACCTAAATAGAGGTCGCTTCACAAAGCTATATGGGAATCAAGAGAAAGCTATATGAGAACATTGCACGGCATCTCAAAGGAGGGGCTTGGGCAAGGGTAGGGAGGGGCAAGATATGGCCTCTCGGAGCAGACCGTATACGTTTGGCGAGCAAAGGGTATACGTTTTGTGATGAAAACGTATACGTTTCGCAGTCAAAACGTATACGTTTCGAGCGTAAAACGTATACGTTTCAGGCACGAAACGTATACGTCTTGGGCAGTACCGAATTTGCCTCCTCCAGCCACGGAGCTTAGCTGCTTTATTTTAGAGGAATAGATGAGGTGAAGGAGCTACTTCGCTTCCGCCCTCCGTGTGGGTCGCTTGGTCCTCTGCCTATGGTGGAAGGAGGGGCTTCCCCTTAGAGCTTGTGAGGGCCGTACATCATGGTGGGAGAGCGCCTTTCTATAAGGGTCGCCCATTATAATTCGTATCTTTACACCGCACACCTGTAGCGTGCAGTATTAAAGTCCTACAGATATTACAGATCGTAAGTCTATGAATCAATTTCTAAAGAAGGGGCTCGTGCTGGCGACCGCCGCCCTCTCTATCGGCTACCAAGCAAAGGCTGATAAGGGGATGTGGCTGCTCAACGAGCTCACGCGAGAGAACGTCGCTCAGATGAAGGAACTGGGCTTCCGTCTCCCCATTGACTCCCTTTACAACCTGGACAAGCCCAGCGTGGCCAACTCCGTTGTAATCTTCGGTCGTGGCTGTACCGGGGTCACTGTCTCCAGCCAAGGTCTTATCTTCACCAACCATCACTGCGGCTTCGACGCTATCCAGTCGCAGAGCACCGTCGACCACGACTATCTCCGTGACGGCTTTGTCTCGCAGAGCTTCTCTGCAGAGCTCCCCATCGAAGGGCTCACCGTGAGCTACCTCTCCTCTATCCGTGACGTCACGAAGGAGATCCTGGCTCAGCTCAAGAAGCCCAAGAATGAAATCGAGCGCCTCTCGCAGATCCAGAAGATCTGTCAGAGCCTTGAGGCTGCTGAGAGCAAGCGCCTCAAGAGCGAGCACAAGCGTGTACAGGTACGCCCCTACTATGCCAACAACAAGTACTATCTCATTACCTACGATGTCTTCAGCGACGTACGTCTCGTATTCGCTCCTCCAGGATCTGTAGGTAAGTTCGGCGGCGATACGGACAACTGGATGTGGCCCCGCCACACGGGTGACTTCTCTGTCTTCCGCGTCTACGCTAACAAGGACAATGCTCCAGCCAACTACAGCAAGGACAACGTCCCCTACAAGCCCAAGTACCACGCTACCGTATCTACCGAAGGCTACGAGAAGAATGACTACGCGATGACTATCGGCTTCCCTGGATCGACCTCGCGCTACATCCCTTCCTTCGCTGTAGAGAACCGCATGAAGGATCAGAACGATCCTCGTATCGAGGTGCGTGGCATCAAGCAGGATATCTGGCGTGCAGCGATGAATGCTGATCAGGCTACCCGCATCAAGTATGCCTCTAAGTACGCCCGTAGCTCCAACTATTGGAAGAACTCTATCGGGATGAATAAGGCGCTCGTCAAGCTCGGCGTCCTCGATCAGAAGCGCGCAGAAGAAGCCTCCTTCGAAGAGTGGGTAGCTGCTTCGGGCAAGAAGGCTCAGGCTTACAAGGGTATTCTCGCCGAAATGGAAGGTGCCTACAAGAAGCTTGGTAACATCGAGCGCCAGTCTATGTACCTGCGCGAAGCCCTGATCGGTGGTACAGAGATCGTCTCCGCTGCACGTGGTCTGGGTGATCCCGCAAAGATCAAGAAGCTCGCTTCTCAGCCTAAGGAGCAGCTCGCTCAGATGATCAATGATCTCTACAAGGACTATGTGCCTGCACTTGACCAGAAGGTCCTGCCTGCTATGCTTGATATCGTACGTCAGCGCGTCGATGCTAATCGCGTAGCTCCGATCTTTGACCTTATTAATAAGGAGTATGGTGGCGATACGAAGGCCTATGCTGATGCGCTCTTCGCTAATAGCGTCGTCCCCTACAAGGATAAGCTTCTTGCGACCCTTCAGCAGCCCAATGCTGCCGAAATCCTAAGCAAGGATCCCGCTGTCCTGCTTTCGAATAAGGTGTGGGAGATCTATACGGCCTTCTCTAACGAGCTGAAGCCTCTCTACGAACCTATTGATCGTGGCAACCGTCTTTACTTCGCTGGCCGTCGTGAGCAGAACCCCTCCAAGCCTATGCCCAGTGACGCCAACTCAACGATGCGTATGAGCTATGGTACGATCAAGGGTTATAGTCCCGCTGACGCTGTAGAGTATGACTACTTTACCACCAGCCGTGGTATCCTCGAGAAGAATAACCCCGAGTCTACGGAGTTCAATGTCTTCCCCTCCTTCCTTGAGCTGATCAAGAAGGGTGATTGGGGTCGTTGGGCAGATAAGAAGGATGGTAAGCTTCACGTAGCCTTTATCTCGACGAACGACATCACAGGCGGTAACTCCGGTAGCCCTGTCTTCGATAAGAATGGTCGCGTATTCGGTCTGGCCTTCGACGGTAACTGGGAAGCTATGAGCGGTGATATCGAGTTCGAGCCCAACCTCCAGCGTACGATCGTAGTCGATATCCGCTACGTCCTCTTCACCATCGATAAGTGGGGCAAGTGCTCCCGCCTGATCGATGAGATGACGATCAAGTAGCCCCACGGGTACTACAACTATAAAAGAGGCGCCTCTTACCACTTGGTAGGGGCGCCTCTTTGCTGTGTTAGCGAACTTAACTCATTTTAATCTCCCAGCCTTGCAATATGTCTGGTTAATTGGCTAAAATGTGGTAATTAGAGAGGTATAGAAATGGAGTTGAGATCCCGTATATTTAGGGCGTTTGATCTTTGTTTTGCACGGGCTTTAAAAGGCCTTTGTTATCTAAATAAATTCCTTAACTTTGCTATGCACGAGTGAAGAGCCCTTCACCCATAGCACCAGTAGACAAAGTAAACACAATCAGATATGGATGCTAAGATTCAAGAACTGACCGAGAAGATCTACAACGAAGGCGTCAAGCAAGGCCAAGCCGAAGCAGATCGCCTTATCGCTGAGGCTGAGACACGCGCTGGAAAGATAGAGGCAGATGCCACAGCCCGCGCCGAAGAAATCATCAAGTCTGCTGAGCGTCGAGCCAGCGAGCTAAAGAAAAACACAGAGTCAGAGCTTCGCCTCTATACGGCACAGCTCGTCGATTCCCTCAAGAGTAGTATCTCCGATCAGATCCAAGGCGAGGTCGCTAAGAGTAGCGTACAGGCACTGTCATCTGACCCCGCCTTCATCCGAAGCTTCATCCTTAAGATCGCAGAACGCTTTGATCTCACTCGTGGCGTAGAGATCTCCACCGCTGATGCAGAAGGCCTCCGCTCCTACTTCACCTCCCACGCTAAGTCCCTGCTTGAGTCGGGCGTTTCGATTCGCTCTGTAGCTGGTAAGCCTACAGACTTCTCCATCGCTCCCAAGGATGGTAGCTTCAAGGTACAGTTTGGCGAGGCTGAATTTATTGAGCTTTTCAAGAGCTTCCTCCGCCCCGAGATGAACCAGATGCTCTTCTAACCTACGCTATAAATTAAGGAGAGCATTCATGGCTAAGTATTATGCACTAATCGCTGGACTACCCAATATCACGGTAGATAGCCCCAAGCCTCCGTTCACTACTGCAAGCTTCTACGAAGAACTCCTCCCTATCCTCACGAAGCAAGATCTCCAGTTGCTGGAAGTCCTGCGTCAAGAAGCACTGAATAAAGAGCTTCTTAATTGGATCGTCGCAGGAGAGCTTACTCCACCAGAGCAAGAGCCTGAGCAAAGCTA
Organism: Porphyromonas sp. KLE 1280; assembly: GCF_000700805.1. NCBI lineage: Bacteria > Pseudomonadati > Bacteroidota > Bacteroidia > Bacteroidales > Porphyromonadaceae > Porphyromonas > Porphyromonas sp. KLE 1280. Next base: position 489,288 of record NZ_KL362962.1, on the reverse strand, counting down.
TGAGGTGGACTACTCAGGGGAGGCCGCGGAGGCATTGAGCCCAGAGATAATTCGCCTGCAAGCTCTACAGTCTGTGTCTGCAGCGGCTAACCAAGGAAAGCGTAATCCGCGCCCCAAGGTGGTCCCAGACTATATCTCTCGCTTCGTCTATGATCTCTATCACCGTGAGGTGAAGAGCGATGAACAAGATAGCTCTGAAGCTGTAGCACCACGCCTCTTCGATGAGATCGGTAGTGATCGCTTAGCATTGGAAGACTTGATCGCCAGCTACTACTATGATTCGGTCGCTGATTCAAGTAGCGCCTTCCTCACAGAATGGTTTGCCTTGAATAAGAATATCCGCAATATCTTAGCTGTCTTCACCTGTCGCCGCTTAGGCTGGGATCCCCAGCGCTATCTTGTCGGGAAGGGTGAGGTGGAAACACAGCTCCTGCAGTCGAAGGCTAAGGACTTTGATCTTGGGGAGAAACTTCCCTACCTGCCTAAGGTCCTTCAGATCGCAGAAGAGCGAGATATCGCACGCCGAGAACGCTTGATCGACCTACTGAAGTGGCAGTGGATGGATGAGTGGACCTTTGTCCGAGTCTTTGATATCGACAATGTACTCTGCTACTATCTCCGCCTTGGAATCCTCGAGCGCTGGGCTAACCTCAATGAGACGAAGGGAGAAGCAACTTTCCGTAATATCGTCCATTCGCTTAAGGGTGAAAGTGCCCAGGTACTCCAGGACTTCAAGAAGGCTCAGAGACGCTAAGCTACATACTCAGAAAACAGAATAATCACATGAAGCGCCTTGCCTCACCAGTGAGGGGACGCATGCAAAATAATAAGGGATACATGGCAACAAAAGGTAGTGTAAAAGGTATCGTCTCGAACCTCGTGACCATCGAGGCTGACGGTCCTGTCGCCCAGAACGAAATATGCTACATCACCGTCGGTGGTGTGCCACTGATGAGCGAAGTCATCCGTGTCAATGGCAAGAACGCTTATGCTCAGGTCTTCGAGTCGACCCGTGGTATGCGCATCGGAGACCCCGTCACCTTCGAGGGGCACATGCTTGAGGTTACACTCGGCCCAGGGATGCTCTCAAAGAACTATGATGGTCTGCAGAATGACCTCGACAAGATGGATGGGGTATTCCTCAAGCGAGGCTCCTATACTTATGCCTTGGATGAGGAGAAGCTCTGGGACTTCAAGCCTTTAGCTACGGTTGGTGATCGCGTCACTGCGGGAGCTTGGCTTGGTGAAGTCGAAGAGAACTTCCAGTCAATCAAGGTCATGGTACCCTTTACCTTTGAGGGTATCTACACGCTTAAGAGTCTACAACCTGCGGGTAAGTATACTGTCGAAGACAATATCGCAGTCCTCATCGATGAGTCTGGTGTAGAGCACCCCATCACGATGAAGCAGAAGTGGCCCGTCAAGCGTCCTATCACCTGCTACGCAGACAAGCCACGTCCTCACAAGCTCCTTGAAACTGGAGTTCGTATGATCGATACGATGAACCCCATCGTCGAAGGTGGTACGGGCTTTATCCCTGGTCCTTTCGGTACGGGTAAGACCGTCCTACAGCATGCCATCAGTAAGCAGGCTGAAGCTGACATCGTGATCATCGCAGCTTGTGGTGAACGTGCTAACGAGGTTGTAGAAGTCTTCAAGGAGTTCCCTGAGCTTCTTGACCCCAACACAGGGCGTCCTTTGATGGAGCGTACGATCATCATCGCTAATACCTCTAACATGCCTGTGGCAGCCCGTGAAGCTTCGGTATACACGGCGATGACTATCGCAGAGTATTATCGTAGCATGGGGCTTAAGGTTCTTCTGATGGCTGACTCAACTTCCCGCTGGGCACAGGCTCTTCGTGAGATGTCCAACCGTCTCGAGGAACTTCCTGGTCCTGACGCTTTCCCAATGGACCTTTCGGCAATCGTCGCAAACTTCTATGCACGTGCCGGCTTCGTTCATCTGAAGAATGGGCAGACGGGTTCCGTAACCTTCATCGGTACGGTTTCTCCTGCAGGGGGTAACCTCAAGGAACCTGTGACGGAAAACACGAAGAAGGTAGCACGCTGCTTCTATGCACTAGAGCAGGAACGTGCCGACCGCAAGCGTTATCCCGCGATCAACCCTATTGATAGCTATTCAAAGTATCTCGAATACCCTGAGTTCGCAGACTATGTTGCTGAGCGAGTAGGGGCTGGATGGATTGATCAAGTGAGCGAACTCAAGCAGTGGCTCATCCGCGGTAAGGAGATCTCAGAGCAGATCAATATTCTTGGGGACGACGGTGTGCCTCTTGATTATCACGTGACCTTCTGGAAGTCTGAACTTATCGACTTCATCATCTGCCAACAGGATGCCTTCGATAGCATCGACTGCAACTGCTCTCTTGAGCGTCAGGAATTCATGGTACGTCGTGTCATGCAGGTCTGCCATACAGAATTCTCATTCGAGGGCTTCGTCGAGGTTGGTGACTTCTTCAAGGAGCTGATCAATGCCTTCCGACAGATGAACTATGCTGAGTTCGATAGTGACGAATTCCGCAAGCAGCAGGCTAAGGCCGATGAACTGGTATCCCAACGTGCTAAAAACTAACAGCGCTATGGCAGCAAAAGCATTTCAAAAGATTTATACCAAGATAGAAAACATCACCAAGGCTACCTGTATGCTTCGTGCTACGGGAGTAGGTAATGAAGAGCTGGCTACCATTGGTGGCCGTCTGGCACAGGTCGTCCGCATCATGGGAGATGAGGTGACACTGCAGGTCTTCGGTGGTACAGAAGGGATCCCTACCAATGCTGAAGTGATCTTCCTCGGGAAGGCACCTTCGCTCCAGGTCGGAGACCAGCTCGTAGGACGCTTCTTCAATGCCTATGGTGAGCCTATTGATGGAGGTCCAGCCGTCACAGGACGTGAGGTCGAAATCGGTGGCCCATCAGTGAACCCCGTGCGTCGTGAGCAACCCTCTGAGCTGATCGCTACGGGTATCGCTGGTATTGACCTCAATAATACTCTCGTCACCGGTCAGAAGATCCCCTTCTTTGCTGACCCTGACCAGCCCTTTAATGAGGTCATGGCGATGGTGGCACTCCGAGCTAAGAGCGATAAGATTATTCTCGGGGGGATGGGTATGACGAATGACGACTACCTCTTCTTCAAGAATACCTTCAGCAATGCAGGTGCTTTGGACCGTATTATCAGCTTTATCAATACGACTGAAGACCCCTCCGTTGAGCGCCTCCTCATTCCAGATATGGCTCTGACGGCTGCTGAGTACTTCTCGGTTGAAAAGAAGGAAAAGGTCCTGGTACTTCTGACGGACATGACAAACTATGCCGACGCCTTGGCTATCGTCTCCAACCGTATGGACCAGATCCCCTCTAAGGACTCAATGCCAGGTTCGCTGTACTCAGACCTTGCTAAGATTTATGAGAAGGCTGTGCAGTTCCCCGATGGAGGTTCGATCACAATCATTGCTGTGACGACGCTCTCTGGTGGTGATATCACACATGCTGTACCTGACAATACGGGGTACATTACCGAAGGTCAGCTCTACCTGCGTCGTGACTCCAATGTGGGTAAGGTCATCATTGACCCCTTCCGCTCGCTCTCTCGACTCAAGCAGCTTGTCATCGGTAAGAAGACCCGTGAAGACCATCCTCAGGTGATGAATGCCGCTGTCCGTCTTTTCTCCGATGCCGCAGGTGCTCAGACGAAGATGGAGAATGGTTTCGACCTAACCGACTACGACGAGCGTACACTTCGCTTCGCTGCGGACTATTCGCGTGAGCTCCTAGCCATCGACGTTAATGTCGATATCGAAGGGATGCTCGACACCGCATGGGGACTCTTCGGTAAGTACTTCCGACCCGCTGAAGTCAACATCAAGCAGCAACTCGTCGATAAGTATTGGCCCGAGGCCTAAAAGCCTAGCACGACGCCACTACTCCTCAGTGAGAATTAGTCCTGAGGTGTGGCAAGGCTAGGAGAACCCAATAGTAATAGTAATAGTAATAGTATAGAGAATGAACACAAGTATATTTCTTTTCCTCTGCTCCTCATTTGCAGATGTAGCTCCTCTATTTGAGCAAGCATGCCCAATGGAACTACAGGGGAAGGTCGTCACCTTCATCCCTACGGCTAGTACTCCAGAGTCCTACAAGGAGTACGTAAAGCTGGGGCAAGAGAGTCTGGAGGAACTAGGTCTAAAGGTCACACCTCTTGATGTCGCTACGGCTTCATCTGAAGAGATCAGAAGTACACTCTCAGAGGGTGATCTGATCTATATCTCAGGGGGGAATACCTTCTATCTCCTTCAGGAGCTGAAGCGCAAAGGCGCTGATAAGCTTATCCAGGCAGAGATCGAGGGTGGTAAGCCTTGCATCGGGGAGTCAGCAGGGGCGGTGATATTTGCTCCGAGTATCGAGTATATCCGGCTCATGGATGAGCCTCATAAGGCGCCCGAGCTGGCATCCTTCGCTGCACTAGGCTTGATCGAGAAGTATCCTTTGCCGCACTACCGGTGCTTCCCCTTCGTCGAGATGGCGGAGACTGTGCTCGCTACGTATGGTGGCCGACTCTCTCTCGTACCGATCACGAACCACCAGGCTATAATCGTCCGGGGTCGAGAGCTCACCATCGTGACTAAGGAATAACTAGGTAGCCATCAAACGTCTTATGGCGATACGATTCCAATACAATAAGACCTCACTGCAGCAACAGGAGAAGGCGCTGAAGATGCGCCTGCGTACCTTACCCACTATCAAGAGTAAGGAGAGCGCCCTACGTCAGCAGGTCAAGCAGACCAAGCGTGAGGTGGATCTCCTCGAGGAGAAGCTCGAGCAAGAACTGCGGGGATACCAGGGAATGGTCAGCCTGTGGGACGAATTTGATGCTTCGCTCATCACAGTGGATCGAGTAGACCTCTCGATGAAGAAGGTTGCTGGTGTCCTGCTCCCCGTGCTGGATGGTATCCACTACGAGGTACGCCCCTTCAGTATCTTCAATGCTCCCTCTTGGTATGCCGAGGGGATTGAGCTCTTGAAGACGCTTGCCACTACAGGGATCGAGGCGGAGTTCCTTCGTCTGAAGATGGAGTTCCTAGAGCATGCTCGAAAGAAGACCACACAGAAGGTAAATCTCTTCGAGAAGGTTCAGATCCCTGGTTATCAGGATGCGATCCGTAAGATCAAGCGCTTCCTCGAAGATGAGGAGAGCTTATCTAAGGCCTCGCAGAAGATTATGCGCACTAACATCGAGCTGCGTAAACAGAAAGAAGAAGAGGAGGAGGCTGCACAATGATTAGGTCAATGAATAAATATGCCTTTCTGGTCTTTCATTCGGACTATGAAGGCTTCCTTCACAAGCTACGCAGCCTGGGTGTCCTACATGTCAATGAACAGAAGGATAGTCGTGAGGTCGAGGAGTTACGTGGCATTCTCTCCGAGCGTACCCATATCAAGGATACCTTGCGTGCCCTGCGTCCCTATATCACAGACGGGGTTACCGAGCTTTCTCAGCCCATCAAAAATGAGGCGGAGGGTGAGGCTCTGATATCTGAGATCGAGGGTGAACTGAAGCGCTTGTCTGTCCAAGATGAGGAGCTGGCAGCTCTTCGTCTCGAAGCAACAGAAGTCCGTCCTTGGGGGGCTTTTGATCCAGCTGCGGTTAGTCAGCTATCAGAAGCTGGCTATGGCCTTAGCTTCTTCACGATTCCTCAAGCACGCTTTACCGAGGCATTCCAAGCGGAGTATGATGTTGTGCCAGTTGCCAGGCTCTCAGGTCGAGTCTATTTCGTTCATCTACATGCTGCTGGAGCTTCACAGACTCTACCAGAGGCTGAGCATGTTGCCACTCCCAAACGTAGCATTACAGAACTCGAAGGGCTTGTAGCTGAAGCTGAGGCTGCACGAGCTCAGCAGCTGGAGAAGCTCACCGAGCAGACTAAGCTTTGGCAGGATCAGCTCGCCAGCTATGATCTGCTGCTGGAGAACCGCTTTACTTTCGGCCGTACGCGACTCCAAGGGGAGCGCCTTGCTGATGAGAAGCTCCTTCTGCTGGAGGGCTTTGTACCTACGGACGATGCTCCAGCCTTTGAAGCTGCACTGGAAGAAGCTGGCTACTATTTCCGTCAAGTCGACTTTGATCCCGAGACGGAGCGTGTGCCCATCCAGCTGAAGAATAATGCATTCGCACGCTGCTTCGAGTTCATCACAGGACTCTTCTCACTGCCGAACTACCAAGAGATTGACCAGACGTATCTCATCGCTCCCTTCTTCATGCTCTTCTTTGGCATGTGCTTCGGGGATGCTGGGTATGGTCTTCTCCTCTTCACCGTATGTACCTACTTCCGCCTGCGTAGCAAAGGAGGAGATACAAGCCTCCTGGGCCTTGGCCAATGGCTGGGTGGTGGTGCCTTCGTTGTTGGCATGCTTATGGGGGGAATCTTCGGTATCGAGCTTCCCTGGGCTCACAACAAGGCGTACATCTTCAACCAGGATAATATGATGATGATCTCTGTCATCATCGGCTTGGTGCAGATCCTCCTTGGTAAGGCTATTGGGGCCTATAAAAAAGGTCTTCAGAAGGGCTGGCGTCACTCCTTGGCTGGCTACGCTTGGGTACTCCTGCTCGTAGCTGTAGGCTTGATCTACGCCTTGCCAAAGGCGTCGATCACACTTCCACAGCCTGTGACCTATATTCTCTATGGTATAGCTGGCCTTTCGGTACTCGTTGCCTTCTTCTACAATAGCCCTGGGAAGAACCCCTTCATCAACTTCGGATCAGGGCTTTGGAGCACCTATGAGACAGCCTCAGGGCTTCTCGGGGACTCACTCTCATATATCCGTCTCTTCGCTATCGGTCTGACGGGTGGTATCCTCGGGAGTGTCTTCAATCAGCTCGCCATGTCATGCGTCCCTGAGGCTGGAAGTGGTGCAAGTGTATTCAGCTACATCATCGGCTGGGTCATGGCACTCCTCGTCCTACTCTTCGGGCATGGGATCAACTTCGGTATCGCTATGATCGGTGCCTTTGTACACCCACTACGTCTGACCTTCGTAGAGTACTACAAGAACAGTGAGTTCGAAGGTGGCGGTAAGCCCTACACCCCTTTCACACGTAAGTAAAAACAAACTAAATATTCTCTTAAACACAAGTAACGATTATGAATGAGATGTTATCTTTCCTCGGCATTGTGCTGATGGTTGGTCTGACGGGTATCGGTAGTAGCATCGGTGTGACGATCTGCGGTAACGCTGCTGTCGGCGCGATGAAGAAGAACCCTGATGCCCTCGGGCAGTATATCGGGCTCTCCGCACTCCCTAGCTCTCAGGGGCTGTACGGATTCGTAGGCTTCTTCATGGCTAAGGCTGCTCTCGACAAGCTCGTCGCTGCTGGCCCTGTATCGATCTATGCCGCTTGGGCTATCCTAGCTGCTGGGATCATCCTCGGTATCGTAGGTGCTTACTCTGCGATCCGTCAGGCTCAGGTCTGTGCTAACGGGATCCAGGCTATCGGGAATGGTGAGAACGTCTTCAGCGCTACGATGGTCATGGCCGTCTTCCCTGAGCTTTACGCGATCCTTGCCCTCCTGGTGACGATCCTCATCGTAGGCTCCTTCTAAGGGAGCGAAATCGCACTATAAATATCTGCCTCAGGGCTACCCGACTTCGCTGTGGGGTAGCCCTGAGGTCTTTTTACCGCTATACTATGGTGATACGTCAGAGTACTCCAGAGGACCTGCCCGAGATCCTGCGTCTTATCGCAGCGGCGCGAGCCTTCATGGTTGAGCACGGCAATCCCTCGCAGTGGCCTGAGGGCTACCCATCGGCTGAACAGCTTAGCTCGGATATCGCTCGTGGCCATAGCTATGTCTGTGTAGCTCCCGAGTATGCGGGGCTCGTCGGCACCTTTTACTTTGCTGTCGAAGAGGAGCCAAGCTATCAGCATATCGAAGGACGATGGCTCAATGATAACCCCTATGGCGTCATCCATCGCTTAGCCTCCGATGGACGTGTGCGAGGCCTCTTTCGTGAATGCCTTGCATTTGCTTCTAAGCATTGCTCTGAGCTCAGAGTTGATACCCATGAAGACAATGCTCCTATGCATCAGCTTCTCGTGGCAGAGAGCTTCGTCCCTTGTGGAACGATATATGTAGCTGACGGTAGCCCGCGTATAGCTTATCAGAAGTCGCTTAAAGGATAGGTCGCATCTTCTACGTTAGATGGTTTTGAAATAAAGAAGCCTACCTCACGAATTCTATCGTGAGGTAGGCTTCTTTACTTTAGGGAATGGGGTCGCTCCTTTATAGCCCTAGAAGATAGCTGGCACGCGACTTAGCTTCAGCATAAGTGAAGAGGTCCAAGAAGCGGGCTCGGGAGGCTTCGCTCTCATTGAGTTGGGGGGCGATAAGCTCCAGCGCCTGTAGTCGTAGTGCATCCCCAGAGAAGTAGCGCGAGAGAAGCTCAATGCCTTGCTCTATACTAATCTTGTGGCCCATAAGCTCCGAGCGAAGGACACGGATTCGCTCTCCCTGCTCGTGAGTCAAGCTCAGCTTTGTGAGTAGAGGCTGATACCACGTCATCTTATCCATGATGGCATCCTGATTCTGCTGCATGCGCTCGAGGATACCTGCACCATAATCCTCATTGCTTGTACTGCGAGATGAGCTGAGGTAACCTCGGTAGCGTCCACTCTGTGAGAGACCGAGAAGACGTCGTGCCTTCTCTTGCGCATCCAGGAAGTCAAAGCATTCGATGAGTCGGTAGGCGTTGTACCCGTCACGTAGGTGTGGAGCTATGCCCTCGAGGACCTGTAAGCGCTCTTCATCCCAGTTAAACTGCTTAAGAATACGCTCTGTCTGGCGTACCGTAAAGGTATTGAAGCGCGCAGCATCTTGTACATAGCGGATCTGATCCTTCGGGAATGATAGTCGATTGATCCCTCGTAGGAACTCTTCGAAGTCCTCTTCTCGAGGTACCTGCCCCCCATAGCGCGGGTCATACTGGCGAGGAATAGTCGGTCCGAATTGTCGGAGGATACGCTCCGCTCTCTCTCGATCTCCGTAGCGGAAGAGGTCAAGTAGGTAGGGTGAATTGTACACGTCTCGTAAGCGAGGAGCTAAGGCGCGTAGGACATTGAGTCGCTGCTGTGTGTCAGAGAATAGATTGATAAGGCGTGCTGCTTGCTCTGTAGTGAAGTAGCTCCGTCGAGCTACCTCTTCGATGAAGCGAATCTGATCCCCCGTGAAGATCAGCTCTTGTACATCGCGATAGAAGAGCTCGAATGCCCGAGCCTCTTCTCCATAGGAATCGCCATAGCCACGCCCTGGATAGTACCCAGGGTCGGGATACTGCCTATCGCTGGGATACGGATAGGTTGGCTGAGGATGGGGGGACGCAATGATGACGGGCGCTGTCTCAGGATAGGTGGTAGTCCGGGCTGGGGAGGGGGCATTTTCCTTGCTATCAAACTGACTCACGCGATCATTGACGAAGGTCACATGCACCGAGATTGAATTACCGGGGAAGTCTGAGAAGTTGTATTCCCAAAGCTCAGATTGATCGGCTTGGATACTGCGATTGAGAGGTGCACCTAAGAGTGAGGTCACTTGCTCCTTAGTCATCCCACGCTCGATCTTATTGACTCCTTGGCGTATTTTGCCGAGGCCACAAGAGCTGATGGTGATGACGATGCCGACAGTCGCGGCGAGGCTTGTAATGGTCTTCATAGTGTATGATGTGTGGATGTGTCGGTATATATGCGAGGAGCCTCCTCTATGGGGGTAGTCCTTGAAGAGGAGGCTCCTCGTGGGTAAGAGAGGCGAAGCTCTCAAGATAGGCTCATCAAATAATCCCTAAGAGGCGACGCGCCTCCTGCTGAGAACTGGAGAAGGAGAACTGATCAACGATACGATAGGAGTTCCGCGGGTCACGTAGTCCAGAGGCTACACAAGCCAAGACCTTGAGCTTCTCTTCATCGAAGCTGAAAAGACGGAGTAGCTTGATCGTCTGCTGCGTCGTGAATCGGTTCCTACGGGCTACATCACGGATATAGCGGATCTTGTCATCTGTGAATGTCTGCCGCTGAACCTCGCGATAGACCTGACTAAACCACTGATCATTCTGGCGGTCACTGCGATAGTCTCCATAGTCATCATAGTCTCCGTATCCACCATAGCCGCCATTGCCCCCGTAACCGCCATAGTCACCATTGCCGTAGGGATAGTTCCCCCGTTGACTTGGATAGCGTCCACGATCGGAGTCATTGTAGTCTCCATTGTACGTATTCATACGTACGACACGCCCAGAGGAAAAGCTGATGACAGTGATTCGCTTTTCGAAGAGGCCTGACTTATGATATTCCCATTCTTCGATGCCGTTGTCTCCAAATCGGCGGTAGGTGGGGCGTCCCATGAGCGAATATACTTGCTCTTGGCTCATGCCACGCTCGATGCGCTGTGTATCACGGCGTCCCATAGTTCCTTCACCCAGCATAGCCAAGTCACATGAACTGAGGGTGAGAAGTGATGCTGCGCCGAGCAATGCAATGATCTTCTTCATACGCTATACAATATATATATAGGTGAAACATCAAATATGAGCAGATCCCTCTGTCGAAGGGTGCTCTATCTGTCGCTAAAGTTAAATCATCTTTACCAAATATCCTATACTTTGGATGGTTCTATGTTAAAAAGTTAAGTCTATGGTGATGTGAATGCTGCTTTTTCACGTATTCCCCCTTCGAACTTCTCAGCCTAACGCCTCCGATTTTCGAGGGACGGAGGTGCGAGTAATGAAGAGGTGGTCTTGCGCAATGGTCCATATATAGGTATATGGGTGCGTGGGTAGAGCTATATAGGATGGCGAAGAAAGCTATATAGCTTTGGACTGATTCCGTATAGCTTTGTGACGTGACCTCTATTAGGTTGTTTCTCTGCGTCGGGATAGAAATTATGGACGAGTAGCAGATAAGTTTGGGCTACGTATGTGGTCCTAATATCTACGTACGTGGATATTTGGACTGACGTGCCTGGTCTTTAAGACTATGTACGTAGACAGAGGAAAACCACTACGAGAAGGCGCTTTTCCCTTCACGAGAAGGACACTTTTCCCTCCGCTGGATAAGAAGAATGCGCGCGATAATGCGAAGGGCTTGCGTATCCCTTCGGAGAGGCATATCGGTGTGAGCTGGGCGTGTGATGCCTTAGCACTCGAAATAGAGGGCCGGACTCTCAGGAACAGTCTCATTTGGATGCTTTACCTCAGCAAAGTTTCTTTGGATATGAATCGCCAATTCCATAAAAGCCCTCTAAGCCGCGATCTTCCTTCCCATGATACCCAGCCTTTACCATCCCCTTGATCATGCCTCTGCGTGCGAATTTTAGTGGTGTCAATATGTCACTGTGTTTGCTCGTATAAATTCACTTCGTACGGATAAGCCTACACGTTGAACCCCTTCCTCGATTTTAGTTTGTAAATACGAATCCGCGGGATGAGTAGGGGAGTGCTACAGATATTCAAATTAGTATTTCATGAAAGCAAAGCGGATTGCTGCTGCTCTTTGTGCTGTGTGTACCTATGTGCTAATAATCAAATGATTATGTATTGATGTGTGAAGTTGTAGGTGTAGGTATAGAGAGGATAGCCCATGTTTTGTCTCCATTACGCTTTGTTTTAGTAATTATATCTACCTGTAAAAGAGCTGATTGATATTATTCTGTAAAGCAAAGCTTATAGCTGTTTTGGGTGCAGGCTGGTCATGATTTTGAGGATATGAAGCTGGGTTTACCTGAAAGGTTTTGAATCCAAAACGTGTAATATTCATACGGTTGAATTTAAATCACTATCTTTGTTTTGCAATTTAAAATTATAATTCAAGCGGTCATTATGTCAGAGTATATAGACCTATCAGCCATAACAAAACGCCTTAAAGAGGTCGTCGATAGGAGTGGGCTTACTTCAAGAGACTTTGCGATGAAGGCTGGAATTGCTCCTGCGACGCTATCCCTCAATCTCAATGAGAAGCAACAGATCAATGTGGCGACAATAAACAAGATCGTTGAGCACTTCTCCGACATTATGAGTCCCGAGGAGTTTGTCTTTGGGGTGTCTGGTGTGTCAAATGATTCGGGACGGGACCTCTTCGCTTCTACAGGAGTGAAGGGGGAGGAAAAAGAGACCCTTCGCGCGATACTTCAAGCTCAAGCAGAGGAGATAGCACGCCTAAAGGCAGAGGTGCAAGAGCGTAGAGAGAAGGGAATTGCCCATATCACCGTCTTCTACGACGACAATAGTTTCGCGACTTTCAAAGACACTGAGGAGTAGCTGTAGGGCACAGGATTCTGCGTATCTTTGTGTATCTAAGTCACGGTATCTCACTCTATGAAAAAGTATTCTCTTCGGTTTACGCTTCTCTCCACTCAGGCTCTGGGTGCGGGTAATTACCTGCTGAAGCTGCAACTTCCCGAGGCCGCAGGCACCTTCCCCGCTATGGCTGCTGGGCAGTTCGTCCAAGTTGCGGCCCCTGGGGGCTTCGTCCTTTTGCGTCGTCCTATATCTATATGTAATGTGTATCCTGAGTACCGCGAGCTTTGGCTACTTATCGGGCGAGTTGGGCAAGGGACATCAATCCTTACAGGGCTTGCAGACGGCACAGAGCTGGATCTGCTTATTCCGCTGGGCAATACTTTTAGTGTAGAGGGCGTCGAGCGTCCACTGCTGGTCGGTGGCGGTGTCGGTATAGCTCCTATGCTCTTCTTGGCTCGTACCTTCGCTGAGCGAGGTGTCCGTCCTACGATTCTTCTTGGAGGACGTACCGCAGGACACATTGTACTCCGTGAGGAGTTTGCGGCTCTTGGCGATGTCTACTATACGACAGACAACGGCAAGCTGGGAGTCGAGGGTCGCGTGACGGATCATCCGATCCTTCATGATGGCTCGTTCGACCGCGTCTTTACTTGTGGCCCTAAGGTCATGATGATAGCCGTGGCAAAGGTGGCTGAGGCGCGCGGTATTGACTGCGAAGTCTCACTGGAGAATAGTATGGCATGCGGTATCGGAGCTTGCCTCTGCTGTGTCGAAGATCTCGAAGGGAAGGGGAATACTTGTGTGTGCACCGAAGGTCCCGTCTTTAATTCTAAGCTTGTCAAGAAAGACTAATCATGCTCAAGACTCAAGTACATATCGGCCGTGGGCTCACGATTAAGAACCCCGTGATGACCGCCTCTGGGACCTTTGGTTATGGGCTTGAATACGGTGACTTCATCGACCTCAACCGTCTTGGTGGGGTACTCGTCAAGGGAACGACGCTACATCCTCGTCAGGGGAACCCTTACCCTCGCATGGCAGAGACCCCTTCGGGGATGCTCAATGCCGTCGGACTGCAGAATAAGGGGGTAGACTACTTCTGCGAGCATATCTATCCCACGATATTTGGCTATGACACAGTGATGATCGTCAATGTCAGTGGTTCGCAGGTCGAGGATTATATCGAGACAGCTGAGAAGATCAACGCCTTGGAGGGGATCCCTGCTATCGAGCTCAATATATCGTGCCCCAATGTGAAGGAGGGGGGGATGGCCTTTGGTGTGACGTGTGCCGGAGCCGCCTCTGTCGTCCGTGCGGTGCGTGCGGTTTATGACAAGACGCTCATCGTGAAGCTGTCGCCCAATGTCACCGACATCACGGAGATCGCACGAGCAGTCGAAGCCGAAGGGGCTGACTCGATCTCAATGATCAACACGCTCCTGGGGATGGCCATCAACGCAGAGAAGCGTCGTCCTGTACTTTCGACTATTACGGGCGGACTCTCTGGCCCCGCGGTGAAGCCCATAGCCCTGCGCATGGTCTGGCAGACGGCTCAGGTGGTGAAGGTTCCCATCATCGGTATGGGGGGCATTGCCTCGGCTACGGATGCGATTGAATTCCTACTTGCAGGGGCCTCAGCTGTTGAAGTCGGTACGTACAACTTTGTGGATCCTTCCGTGACCACTCAGATCGTCGATGGCATCGAGGACTACATGCACCGTCATGGCTTCACGGATATTCAGGATCTTATCGGTGCCTTGCAGATCCCCAAGAAGTCATAAGCTCGCTTTTTGGATACGGCCAACTTAGAGGGATTTCCCTCTATATATAAGGTATAGTATATCAGTTAAGCCCGGGCCAAGTTTCAAGCTACTCCGTAGAATTTCCTCGCGACCACCAGTCCATGTGTTATGTTTAGTTTGTTTGGGACGGGAGGTTATTCTGTGAGGAAAGCTCCATGAAGGAGGTCTCTACTCTCTTCCAAGCATAGCATGAGCAGGCTTCTTCATAATCTGAGTATCTTTGTATGGTGCTAAGACATATCAGGATTAGCACCATGGACTATACGACAGAGTTATGAAGCACTTAGTATCGATCAACCAACTCTCCACAGAGGATATCCTTCGGCTCCTTGATCGAGCAGCTCTCTTTGAGCAGAATCCCAATCGCAAGCTTCTTGAGGGGCGTGTCATCGCAACCCTTTTTTTTGAGCCCTCTACCCGTACCAGACTAAGCTTCGAGACCGCTGTAAATCGCCTTGGAGGCCGTGTCATCGGCTTCTCTGATGCAGCGACTTCCAGCTCCGCTAAGGGCGAATCCCTCAAGGATACCATCTCTATGGTCGGCAACTATGCTGATGCCATCGTGATGCGTCACTACCTTGAAGGAGCTGCACTCTATGCCTCAGAGCTTGGACGTGCACCCATCGTCAATGCTGGAGATGGAGCCAACCAGCATCCCTCACAGACTCTGCTGGACCTCTATGCGATACGCAAGACGCAGGGCACTCTCTACGATAAGACCATTGCATTGGTTGGTGACCTGAAGTATGGCCGTACCGTGCATTCTCTCATTGTAGGTATGGCTCCCTTCCGCCCTCACTTCATCTTTGTCTCTCCTCCTGAGCTTATGATGCCCGAGGAGTGCAAGGACTTCTGTCGCCGTGCAGGTATTCCGTTTACGGAGACGACGGACTTCACGCCTGAGGTTATCCGTAGCATTGACGTCCTCTATATGACGCGTGTACAGCGAGAGCGCTTCATCGACCTTGAGGAATATGAGCGCGTGAAGAACGTGTATGTCCTTACCGCCTCTATGCTGGAGGGTTGTCGAGAACACCTGCGCATCCTCCATCCCCTACCTCGTGTCGGCGAGATCGCTCAAGATGTGGACGACACGCCATACGCTTATTATGTAGAGCAAGCTCAAGGCGGGCTATATGTTCGTCAGTCCATCCTCTGCGAAGTCCTCGGCCTTGAGGTCAATGACTAACCTTCCCACGCCTCCTATTAGATAAGCTATGAACAAAGACAAGATGCTCGTCGAGGCGATCCGTGATGGGATTGTCTTAGACCATATACCCGCAGAGAAACTCTTCAAGATCGTGGCACTTCTCCGTCTTGACACGCTGACGACTCCTGTGACGATTGGTAACAACCTCATGAGTGCTCGTCACAAGCGTAAGGGGATCATCAAGATGGCTGACCACTTCGTCTCCTCCCAAGAGATCGACAAGATCGCCCTACTCGCCCCCGAGGTTCATCTGAATGTCATCCGTGACTACAAGGTTACGGAGAAGCGTCAGGTAGCTCTTCCCAGCGAAGTCAAGGGTTTAGTGCGTTGCCCCAACCCCAAGTGTATCACCAACGCTGAGCCCATGCAGACGCGCTTCCATGTGTCTACCGAGGAGGACTCAGATCAGAAGTGCCTCTTAGAGTGTCACTACTGTGGACGAAAGACGCGTGCAGAGGAGGTCGAGCTACTATGAGAGTAGACTGGAAGCCCGGAACACTTATCTATCCCCTACCCGCTGTCCTCATCAGCTGTGGCACGATGGAGGATGGCGGAGCTAATATCCTGACCGCCTCATGGGTGAGTACGGCATGTACTAATCCCCCGATGTGTGTCGTCGGGATACGCCCAGAGCGTCACTCACACAGCATCATCAAGGAGCAAGGTGCCTTTGGTATCAACCTCTCTACGGTGTCGATGGCCCGAGAGACGGACTGGTGTGGTGTCGTATCAGGAAGGCGCGAGGATAAGTTCGCTGCCTGTGGCTTCACGAAGGAAGCAGGCACAGTGCTGGGAGTGCCACTTATCGAAGAGTCACCCATTAGCCTAGAGTGCCGTGTGCGTGAGATTACCTCTCTCGGGAGTCATGATCTCTTCCTCGCCGATATCGTCGGGGTACGAGCTGACGAGCAGTACATTGATCCTGAGACGGGAGCCTTTGATATGAAGCGCGCAGGTCTCTTGGTCTATGCCCACGGCGAGTACTTTGGCTTGGGCGAGTATATAGGCCACTTCGGCTGGTCCGTACGTAAGAAGAAGACCAAGCGCCGCTAAGGCCTCCCCACTAAATAATAGAGCAATACAACCAACTATGGGGGTAGATCGCACTGCCGACCTGTCCCCTATCTTTGGGACACTACATGGAGATAAATAGATTAGACGTCTACCCGCATAACTTCTCTGAGAAGATCGGCTATAGTGAGGTCAGACACCTGCTGGAGGAATACTGTGCATCCTCTCTGGGAAGAGAAGAGATGCAGGCACTTGAAGCCTCTGCAGATAAAGAAGATATAGTAAGGGCGCTGGATGAGACTCGTGAGATGATCACCATCATGGCGGGTGAATCCCCTCTACCCTCCTTGGCACTTGTGGACTGCCGTGACGTACTGCGTCGCATCCGTCCTCAGGGTACATTCATCGAAGAGGAGGAACTCCTTGACCTACTGCGCATGCTGGAGACGCTACATAGCCTCCAGCGCTTCTTCCTCGAGGAGCATACGACGGGCGAGCGTGTGGCGGAGACCTTCACCTATACCTATCCCCGCCTTGCCTCGCTGCTTGAGGATACGCCTTCCTTCCCTAAGATTGAGACTCACCTTCGCTCCCTGCTCACCGAGGAAGGTAAGCTTCGAGACAATGCTTCGCGTGATCTTCTGCGCATCCGTCAGACTATTCGTGAGACGGAGCGTAGCCTCTCGGGTATGCTACAGCGCATCCTCTCGACGGCACGTCGTGAGGGCTGGGTGGAGCAAGATGTACAGCCCGCCCTGCGCGATGGTCGCTTGGTCATCCCTATGAGCCCCATGCACAAGCGCAAGCTCCGTGGTATCATCCACGACGAGTCAGCGACGGGGAAGACGGTCTATGTCGAGCCCGTCGAGTTGGTAGAGGCTAACAACCATATCCGTGAGCTAGAGAGTGAGGAGCGCCGTGAGGTTATCCGTATCCTCACCGAAGTGGCCAGCCGTCTTCGTCCCAACATCCCTCACCTACTCACCGCCTATAGCCTCCTCGCGCACTACGACTTTGTCCGTGCTAAGGCTCGTTGGGCGGCTGATATAGGCGGTATCTGTCCCCGCATCTCGGATAGCCCTATCGTCGAATGGTGGGGAGCAAAGCACCCGCTTCTCCTACGTTCGCTACGTGCTCAAGGGCGCAGTGTCGTGCCCTTGGATATCCGATTGGTAGCACCCGAAGCTCGTATCCTCCTGATATCAGGGCCTAATGCTGGGGGGAAGTCCGTTTGCCTCAAGACGGTAGGTCTTCTGCAGTACCTCATACAATGCGGCGTACCTGTCCCCATGGCTGATCACTCTTCGGTCGGTATCTTCGACCGTCTCTACATCGACATTGGGGATGAGCAGTCCATAGAAGATGACTTGAGCACCTACAGTTCGCACCTGCGCAACATGAAGCACTTCGTCCGTGAGGGCGGAGCACGAAGCCTGCTGCTCATCGACGAATTTGGTGGCGGTACGGAGCCCACGATCGGTGGGGCTATTGCACAAGCTCTCCTGCATCGCTTCAATGATGCTGGTGCCTTCGGTGTCATCACCACGCACTATCAGAACCTCAAGACTTACGCCGAGGAGCATGCTGGCCTTATCAACGGGGCGATGCTCTATGACCGTCACGAGATGCGCCCACTCTTCCGCCTCTCTATTGGTCGTCCTGGTAGCTCCTTCGCCATTGAGATCGCCCGCAAGATCGGTCTGCCCGAGGAGGTCATCAGTGAAGTCCGCGAGACGGTCGGTGCTGACTACATCGACATGGACAAATACCTGCAAGACGTCATACGTGACAAGCGCTACTGGGAAAGCAAGCGCCAGAGCATCCGCCAGGAAGAGAAGCTCCTCCAAGAGGCTTCGAGCAAGTACACCGAGGAGATGACGCGCATCGCTGAGGAGCGTAAGCGTATCATCGCCGAAGCGAAGAAGGAAGCCCAGCGCCTTATACAAGAGGCGGGCGGACAGATCGAGCGCACGATCCGTGAGATCCGTGAGGCCGAAGCTGCTAAGGATGAGACGCGTATTATCCGTCAGCGCCTTGCTGACTATAAGGAAGGACTCTCGGCAGAAGAGGAAGCCGAGGCTCTGGCACGGGCTAAGAAGACGCAGCGTGAGGTAGAGCGTCTCCTTGCACGCCGTCAGCGTCATGCCGATCGCAAGGCCAAGGGGAAGGAACCCCTACCTAAGCCCCATCAGCCCTCTGAGGAAGCTCCTTCTTCCGCCACTCCCCTACCCACCGCACCACTCACCGAAGGCAGTGTCGTGCGTATCGAGGGACAGAAAGCTCTTGGTACGATCATCTCCCTCTCGGGACGTGAGGCAACGGTGGCTCTTGGAGAGCTGAAGACCACCATTCCCGTTAAGCGCCTTCATGCGGTCTCCCCTGCCGAAGCGGAGCGCCATCGCAAGAAGATTTCGCCCACTCAGGCCGTTCGCTCCTCGGGGATCATTGATCAGATCCATCAGAAGCGCCTCACCTTCCGCCAAGAGATCGACGTCAGAGGGTTCCGTGCCAATGAGGCTGTCGATGCTGTGGCTTACTTCGTCGACGAAGCACTCCAGCTCGGTGTGAGCAGTGTACGCATCCTACACGGGACGGGTACGGGTGCTCTTCGTGAGTCTATTCGCACGTATCTGAGCGGTGTACGAGGCGTCCAGCACTTCCACGATGAGGATGTTCGCTTCGGAGGAGCAGGGATCACGGTCGTAGAAATGGAATAGTTCGGCCACCTACCCTTCCCCTTTTGTGCAAGACCGAATGCTGGCTGAAATGGCTGGTATTCGGTCTTGTCATAATACGTATACGTTTGCTGCTCGGAACGATTAGGTTGTTGCTCCGCGTAGGGATAAAAGCTGCGACGAGTGGCAGATAAGTTTGGACTACGTACGTGGCTCTAATATCTACGTACGTGGATATTTGGATTTGCATACCTAGTCTTTAAGACTACGTGCGTAGACAGAGGAAAACCACTACGTGAAGGCGCTTTTTTCTTCACGAGATGGACACTTTTCCCTCCGCTGGATAAGAGGAATACTCGCGATAAGGCGAAGGGCTTGCGTACCTCTTCGGAGAGGCATATCGGGGGACTGGGCGTGCGATGCCTTAGCACTCTAAATAGCGGGCAGGACTCGCGGCAACAGTCTCGTTTGAGAGTTAGCTCCTCTGAGCCTTGTGCTGTGAGCTGCGATTTGTGGAAAAATTCCCCTTTCGGTAAGAGTTCTCAGGAGGCCCGTAGGAGGTCACTTGGGTATTTTGCCGTGAAAGCTCTGTGGATGTGCCTAAGTATAGGGCTATTTCCCCGTCTTAGTAGTATCTTTGTAATCAAGATGAAGCATATACGTAACTTTTGCATTATAGCCCATATTGACCATGGGAAGAGTACCCTGGCTGACCGCCTGCTGGAGACGACACAGACCGTCTCTGGGAAGGATCTTCAGGAGCAGGTACTCGATAATATGGATCTCGAGCGCGAGCGCGGGATCACCATTAAGAGCCACGCCATCCAGATGAACTACGAGCTCGATGGCGAGGACTACGTACTCAATCTGATTGATACCCCAGGACACGTGGACTTCTCCTACGAAGTCTCCCGCTCCATCGCTGCCTGCGAAGGCGCACTGCTTATCGTCGACGCAGCTCAGGGTATTCAGGCACAGACGATTTCCAATCTCTATATGGCTCTCGAGCATGACCTCGAGATCATACCTATCATCAATAAGGTCGACCTGCCAAGCGCTATGCCCGAAGAGGTCGAGGATCAGATCATCGAGCTCCTTGGCTGCAAGCGTGAGGAGATCATCCGGGCCAGCGGTAAGACGGGCTTGGGGGTCGATGACATCCTCCGTGCGATCGTCGAGCGTATCCCTGCTCCTAAGGGCGATCCCGAAGGACCGCTGCAGTGCTTGATCTTTGACTCGGTCTTCAACCCCTTCCGCGGTATCATCGCTTACTTCAAGGTGGTGAATGGTAAGATCCGTAAGGGAGACCACGTGAAGTTCATCGCTACGGGCAAGGAGTATGACGCTGATGAAGTCGGCGTACTGCGCCTCGACATGGAGCCACGCAAGGAGGTCTCTACGGGGGACGTCGGCTATATCATCTCGGGTATCAAGACGAGCCGTGAGGTTAAGGTCGGGGATACCATCACGCATGTCAATGGCGGCGCTTCGGAAGCTATCGCTGGCTTTGAGGAAGTGAAGCCCATGGTCTTCGCAGGGCTCTACCCTATCGAGAGCGAAGACTTTGAGAACCTCCGTGCTTCGCTGGAGAAGCTCCAGCTGAATGATGCTTCGCTGACCTTCCAGCCAGAGAGCTCCATCGCTCTTGGCTTCGGCTTCCGTTGCGGCTTCCTTGGGCTCCTGCATATGGAGATCATTCAGGAGCGACTCGACCGAGAGTTCGGTATGAACGTCATCACGACCGTCCCCAACGTATCCTACAAGGTCTACGACAAGAAGGGAGTCTGCAAGGAGGTACATAACCCCTCGGGGCTTCCAGACATCACGACGATTGACCACATCGAGGAGCCCTATATCCGTGCATCGGTCATCACAAATACCGCCTACATCGGGCCTATCATGACGCTCTGCCTCGGTAAGCGTGGGCAGCTCATCAAGCAGGAGTACATCTCGGGCGACCGTATCGAGATCTTCTTTGACCTGCCCTTGGGTGAGATCGTCATCGACTTCTACGACAAGCTGAAGAGCGTATCGAAGGGCTATGCTTCCTTCGACTACCACATCAGCGACTTCCGTCCCTCGAAGCTCGCCAAGCTTGATATCCTACTCAATGGAGACCCTGTGGACGCTCTCTCGACACTGACTCACGTCGATAACAGCGTAGCTTTCGGACGCCGCATGTGTGAGAAGCTCAAGGAGCTCATCCCACGTCAGCAGTTCGACATCGCTATCCAGGCTGCTATCGGCGCTAAGGTCATCGCTCGTGAGACCATCAAGGCTGTGCGTAAGGACGTGACTGCTAAGTGCTATGGTGGTGACGTCTCTCGTAAGCGTAAGCTCCTAGAGAAGCAGAAGGAGGGTAAGAAGCGCATGAAGCAGATCGGTACGGTCGAGGTGCCTCAGAAGGCCTTCCTCGCAGTCCTCAAGCTTGACTAAGCCAATCACAGACAACCATGGCCACAGAAACGGCAAAGAAGCGTAGCAGCAAGAAGCCCAGCCTCGTCGTACCGATGGAGCTGGATGGGCGCATCCCACCTCAGGCTCCAGACTTCGAAGAGGCTGTCCTCGGAGCAATCCTCCTTGAGAAGGATGCCTATGCGCGTGTCAGTGAGAAGCTCCGCCCTGAGACCTTCTACGTCAAGGCTCACGAGCTGATCTATACTGCGATGGTGACGCTGGCTATGGCTCAGCAGCCCATCGATATGCTCACCGTAACCGAGGAACTACGTCGTATGGGCGTCCTCGAGGAGATCGGTGATGCAGCCTACATCGCAGGTCTGACAACCAAGGTGATGTCTACAGGTAGCCTGGAGGCTCACGCTGAGGTGCTCTACAACAAGGCGCTCAGTCGCCGCCTCATCGGTATGGCAACCTCTACGCTTAAAGGTGCCTATGAGGATGTTATCGATGTGCAGGAGCAGATCCAGCAGGCGGAAGGCTCGCTCTTCGAGATCGCTCAGCAGAATTCGACTCGCGACTTCGTACCTATCAATCCCCTCGTCAAGGGTGCTATCAACGAAATGCAGATAGCGGCAAACCGAGAGGAAGGGATCAGCGGGTTGACGACTGGTTTTGGAGACATTGACCAGATGACTTCAGGCTGGCAGAACTCTGACCTTATCATTATCGCTGCCCGTCCAGCTATGGGTAAGACGGCCTTCGTCGTATCTATGGCAAAGTATATGGCAGTTGATAACAAGATACCTGTCGCGCTCTTCAACCTCGAAATGAGTGCCGTACAGCTCGTCAAGCGTTTCCTCTCCAACGTCTGTGAGATCGATGGGCAGAAGATCAAGAGTGGTCGCCTCAATGAAGAAGAGTGGACACGCCTCAACAACCGTATCGGTACGCTTGAGGGCGCCCCACTCTACATCAATGATACCCCATCACTCTCGGTCTTTGAGCTACGTACCAAGGCGCGTCGCCTTGTCCGTGAGCATCAGGTCAAGATCATCATCATTGACTACCTCCAGCTGATGAATGCCAGTGGTATGAGCTTCGGCAACCGTGAGCAGGAGGTCAGTACCATCTCACGTTCGCTGAAGATGCTGGCCAAGGAACTGAACATCCCCATCATCGCCCTTTCGCAGCTCAACCGTGGCGTAGAGAATCGTCTGCAGGGAGGTGATGCCAATAGCAAGCGTCCACAGCTCTCAGACCTTCGTGAGTCAGGTGCTATCGAGCAGGATGCCGACATCGTATGCTTCATTCATCGCCCTGAGTACTACAAGATCTACAGCGATCCAGAGACAGGGGAGGACCTGCGTGGGGTAGGTGAGTTTATCATCGCCAAGCACCGTAATGGTCCTGTCGGTGATGTGCGTCTAGCCTTCAAGGCGGACTATGCTCGCTTTGCTCCGAAGGGCGAACTCTCCCAGCTGGGTGCTGATGAGAAGCGTGCTCGTGGTGGACGCCTCGGTAGAGGTACCCGTGGAGCCGATGCTTCAGCTGATCCCCTTGCACCCTCAGGCTCTGGATTTGATGCAGGCTTTGACCCTATGAGCGGACCACTCCCATCCAATGAAACCCCATTTTAATTAGCCCTCTATTCTCCGATACACAATGGAATTTCTCCAGCCAGACTATCGTCTTCGTGTAGCTAAGCTCCAGTCGCTTCTTCAGCGTCAGGGTATTGAGGCTCTCGTTGTGGTCTCTAATGTCAACCTCCTCTACGTCTGCGGAGAGGTATTCGCTGGTCTTGCTTTCATCCCTCGTGAGGGAGAAGCACAGTTCTTTATCCGCCGTCCACAGCTTCATCCCGAGAGTGCCACGGTACACTATGTGCGAAAGATCGAACAGATCGCAGAGCATATAGACACTGCTGCCCTCCGTTCGGTGGCTTTAGAACTCGATGAGCAGAGCTACTCTGATATCCAGCGACAGCGTAAGCTTTTCCCTAAGGCGGATCTACATAATGCGACAGCTCTCCTACGTGAAGCACGTATGGTAAAGACACCTCTGGAGCTGGAGCAGATCCGTGAGGGAGCGCGTCATCATATCGCTACCTATGCTACGATCCCTTCTCTCTACCGAGATGGGATGACCGATCGAGATCTACAGATCGAGATCGAGCGGGAGATGCGTCGTAGAGGATCTATTGGTATCTTTCGCTGCTTCGGCTCAGCGATGGAGATCTATATGGGGAGCCTGCTTACAGGTGATAATGCAGGCGCTCCTTCCCCCTATGACTTCGCTCTCGGTGGAGCAGGTAGTCAGGCACTCCCCTTAGGATCTAATGGGACTCCTCTTCGTGAGGGACAAGCTGTGATGATCGACATGGCGGGGAACTATGGGGTCTACTGCACCGATATGACGCGTACCTATTCTATTGGCCGCCTATCAGATGAGGCCTATCGCCTGCACGAACTCAGCCTTGAAATTCATCGTCAGGTGATGCAGAAAGCAGCCCCTGGGACGTCGTGTGCCGATCTCTACAATGAGAGTCTGCGCATAGTAGAGGAAGCTGGTGCGGGGCCCTACTTTATGGGGACAGAGCTACAAGCGCAGTTCGTTGGTCATGGCTTGGGCCTACAGATCAATGAGCTCCCCGTACTGATGGGGCGCAGTAAGGATACCTTGCAGCCAGGTATGATCATCGCCTTTGAGCCCAAGTTTGTCCTCCCCCATATTGGAGCTGTTGGCATAGAGAATACCTATCTTGTTACAGAGACGGGTATAGAGAACCTCACACCTGCTCCTGAGGAAATCATTGATTTGACACAGCGATAGACCTCCCCGATGACGCACATGAAACGCACTGCCCTCTACGCAGGATCCTTTGATCCCTTTACCCGTGGTCACGCCGACATCGTGGCACGTGGCCTATGTCTCTTTGATGAAGTCATCGTGGGGATCGGGACTAACGATGCGAAGCGCAACCTCTTCTCTGCAGAGGAGCGCCTGCAGCAGATCTCTCGTTACTATGCAGATGAGCCTCGTGTGCGCGTCTTGACTTACACAGGACTAACTGTATCTCTGGCTCAGGAGCTTCAGGTCGGAGCCCTACTTAGAGGTGTCCGTAGTAGTACGGATATGGAATACGAGCGTACGCTGGCAGACCTCAATCGTCACATCGCCGATATGGAGACGGTACTTCTCCCAGCCTCCCAGCGCTTCACACACATCAGCTCAACAGTTGTACGTGAGCTCCTACACTATGGAGGGGATGTGTCAGCCTTCCTGCCCGTAGGCTTCTCACTTGATGTCTCACCCATGGTATAGCAACTATGTCGGACTGGAAGAATCGCTTGGGGGTGCTCTACAGCACCAACCCAGACTTTGAATACACAACAGCCGAGGTAGCTGAACCAGAGACGCTACCAGCCGCTGAGCAGCGCCTCCGTCTCTCGCTCTCAAAGAAGCAGCGTGGAGGTAAGGAGGTGACGCTCATTACAGGCTTTATCGGTAGCTCAGTTGATCTTGAGGCCTTGGGCAAGACACTACGTCAGCGTTGTGGTGTCGGTGGATCGGCCAAGGATGGTGAGATCATCATACAGGGAGATCAGCGCCAGAAGCTCCTCACGATCCTCCCTTCTCTGGGCTATACAAAGACGAAGTAACTAACACACTACACATACTACTACCTATGGACAACGGACTATTCACCCCACAAGACCTCGAAGAACTCTCAGCTCGTGGCATTACTCCTGAGGCGGCAGCTCATCAAGTAGAGGAGATCCGCAAGGGATTCCCTTATTTGGAGATCTTGGCATCAGCTTCCCTTGAGCAGGGTATCCTGCGCGTAGAGGCCAGTGAAGAAGCACGCTATATGGACCTCTGGGAAGAGTATCTTCTCTCAGGTAAGGCTTCGGTCTACAAGATGGTGCCAGCATCAGGAGCTGCTTCACGCATGTTCAAGATGCTCTACAACTTTCTCGAAGCTCCTTATACAGCTCCTGAGAAGCCTGAGGAAGAGCGCTTCTTTAGCCACATCAATCAGTTTGCTTTCTATGAGCGCCTCAACGAAGCTTGTCTCCGTAATAACTGGAAGAGCATCCCTAAGCTCATCGCAGCTGGGGAGTATAAGGCTATTGTAGAGAACCTTCTACTTCCTAAGGGGCTGGGTTATGGTAGCAAACCTAAGGCACTACTTCTCTTCCATAACTATAAGGAAGCCCCGCGTACTTCGGCAGAGGAACACCTTGTCGAGGGGGCACTCTATGCCCGTGATCGTGAGGGGATGGTACGCCTGCACTTCACTGTTTCTCCCGAACACCGCAAAGACTTTGAAGCTCTTATTCATTCGCTCCAGCCTATCTATGAGGACCTCTATGGCGTGCGCTATGACATCAGCTTCAGCGAACAGCTCCCTTCTACAGACACGTTGGCATTGACACCTGATGGAGAGCTCTTCCGTACGGATACAGGTCACCTACTCTTCCGCCCAGGTGGGCATGGTGCCTTGATCCATAACCTTGGGAAGCTCCCTACCGATGTGGTCTTCATCAAGAACATTGACAACGTGGTTCCCGATCCCTATAAGGGCACGACGATCATGTATAAGAAGTTCCTCGGAGGCGTACTCATCGCACTGAGACGGCAGATCTTCAGCTACCTCACCCTCTTAGAAAAAGGTAAGCCTTCACACGCACAGATCGAGGAAATCCTCGGCTTCCTCGAGGGGCAATTATCCATTACGGTGCCTGAAGATTTGGATAAGGAGGATAGTAGTACCATCAAATGGATCCAAGGTCGCCTCAATCGCCCCATACGCGTCTGCGGTATGGTGCGCAACCAAGGTGAGCCCGGTGGTGGCCCCTTCATCGTCCGTGAGCATGACGGCAGCAGTTCTCTGCAGATCCTTGAGAGCTCGCAGATCGATATGGAGGATGCTGGACAACGTGCCTTCTTCGAGGCTGGAGGATACTTCAATCCCGTAGACCTTGTCTGCTCCATACGTGACTATAAGGGCCAGCCCTTTGACTTGACGAAGTTTGTCAATCCCAAGACCGCCTTCATCTCACATAAGAGCCTCAGCGGTCGTGAGCTCCTGGCTCTTGAGCTCCCTGGACTATGGAATGGAGCTATGCATGACTGGAATACCGCCTTTGTCGAAGTACCTCTCGATACCTTCAATCCCGTGAAGGAAGTCAATGACCTCCTCCGTACGGAGCATCAGAATCCCGCCTAACCCTACCCTGTTTCTCACATAAACCTATAAGCGTATGTCTACAATCATCGAGCGCTTAGCGCTACTCCGCAAGGAGATGAAGGCAGCAGGTCTCTCGGCCTACATCATCCCTTCTTCAGACGCACATCTCAGCGAATACACGCCTGATCGCTTCAAGAGTCGTGCATGGATCAGCGGCTTCAATGGCTCTGCTGGCACCGTCGTTGTGACCTTAGATAAGGCCGGTCTATGGACCGACTCCCGCTACTTCCTGCAGGCAGGCGAGCAGCTGAAGGACTCTTCTATCGAGCTCTTCAAGATGGGCGTCCCTGGCGTCCCCACTATAGAAGGCTTCCTCGCCTCTGAGCTCCCTGCTGGGGCAGTCGTCGGAGCTGATGGCGCTTGCCTCTCCTTCGCTGAAGCTGATGATACTGAGCGTAAGCTTGCTGTCTACGGTATCGAGTATCGTCTCACGCAAGATCTTATCGAGCATGTTTGGGCAGACCGTCCCGCTCTCCCCGACCAGCCGCTCTTCCTTCACCCCGAGGAATACTCAGGCGCTAGTGCCAAGGAACGCATCGAGGCAGTTCGTGCTAAACTCCGTGCTCAGGGCGCCAATGCTACGATCATCACGATGATCGATGAGCTAGCGTGGGTCTTCAATGTACGAGGCAATGATGTTTCCTTCAATCCCGTAGCCGTAGGCTTTGGCTACATCGGCGAGAAGGAAGCTGTCATCTTCGTAGACCCTGCTAAGGTGCCAGAGGAAGTTCGCTCTTACCTCACGGCCAATGGTGTCACCCTTAAGGGCTACACGGAGCTGGATAGCTTCATCGCAGCACTCCCTGCTGAAGTCCGCCTCTTGGTCGATACCAAGCGTATCACCTATCACATCTATTCTCTGATCCCAGCGCACTGCCGTAAGATCGAGGGAGTCTCAGCTCTGACTCAGCTCAAGGCTATCAAGAACGGGACTGAGATCGCTTGCCTCCGTAAGGTCATGGCACGCGATGGCGCTTCTCTGACCCGCTTCTTCAAGTGGCTGGAGGAAGCTCTGGGACGTGGTGAAACTTATACAGAGTACGAGCTGGGTATCCGTCTCAATGAGTTCCGCGCTAAGGATGATAAGTTCTACGGTGACAGCTTCGGCACGATCTGTGGCTACCTCGGCAATGGGGCTATCGTCCACTACAGCGCGCAGAAAGACACGGCTGCTACAGTACGTCCAGAGGGTGTGCTCCTTCTTGATAGTGGCGGCCAGTATATCGATGGGACTACGGATATCACGCGCACGGTAGCGCTCAGCGCTCCTTCGGAAGAGCTCCGTACGGACTACACGCTCGTCTTGAAGGGCCACATTCAGCTCGCTCTGGTGCAGTACCTCGAAGGGACGCGTGGTAGCCAGCTTGATATCCTTGCTCGCCATGCACTCTGGCAGCAGGGCCTGAACTATGGACACGGTACGGGGCACGGTGTAGGCTTCTTCCTCAACGTCCACGAAGGGCCGCAGAACATCCGCATGGAAGTCAATCCCACACCTCTCGAACTCGGTATGATCACCAGCAATGAGCCAGGGCTCTACCGCTCGGGTAAGTATGGTATTCGTATTGAGAACCTCGTCATCACGGAGCTACGTGAAGAGACTGAGTTTGGTCGCTTCTTCGGCTTCGAGACGGTGACTCTGTGCTACCTTGACAATCAGCTTGTCCGTAAGGATCTCCTCACAGCAGAGGAAATCGCTTGGTACGATGCTTATCAGGAACGAGTCTATCAGACGATCGCTCCCCTACTTAGCAGCGACGAAGCAGCTTGGCTTCGCTCCAAGACGCTCCCTCTCTAAAGAAGAGCGCTAAATAGAAATCCCCCTAAGGTCGGTGAGACCTTAGGGGGATTTTCTTTTACTCTTAAGAGTTACCCTAAGAGCTTGTATGGGAGTTCGCTTAGAAGACGAAACCTACCTTGAAGCCAGCCTTGACATCGGTAGCGAAGCCACCAGTAGAGGCCGTTGACTTAGATTCGTTCGTCGTAGCTGTACCACCTGCAGGCGTTACCGTCGTAGAGGTCTTACCGGTAGAAGCATGGAGAAGTTCCAGACCAGCTTCTACACCGAGGTAGACGTGAGGAGCGACGTAGTAGTCTGCACCGAGGAGGAGGTCACCACCGAAGACGAAGCGAGGAGCATTCTTTGAGATGGTAGTTGCTGCGCTGTTGACGCTCTTCATAGAGCCCGTAGCAGAACCGAGGAAGAGCTCAGCACCGATATAGGGAGAGAGGCGATCCGTGCCACCGAAGTGGTGTTCGAGACCAAGGCCGAAGGTGAAGACGTTGCTCTTCGTGGTAGCTTCGGTCACGGGGTCAGTCGTCTTCTGCGTGCTGGAGCTGTTGTTCAGACCCAGAGAAAGGCGCAGAGCGATGTTGTCCTGGAGGAAGTAGCGGCCCTTGATGAGACCAGCGTTGATACCAGCGTGTGAGCCGAGAGCTACGGGTGATTCAGTCTGGTTGAAAATCCCATTAGCAAAGAGAGAGAAGTCGGTCGTCACGCTCCCTGCGAGGGGCTTGAACTCCGACTGAGCCTGTGCGGAGACAAGCGCGGTAGCTGCGAGAGCTACAGTCATCAGAATCTTCTTCATTTTCAATAGTATTTATGCATTCCCCCACAAGTGTGATATCGAGGGGGTGTCGGCAAAGGTAGGCAAAAAGTATTACCTGAAAAACGTATAATATTTGGCGGAGAGCTCGTTACGCACTTGTATGCTGATTTTTATCTCCCAGCTATTGCTCCTAAAAGCTACCAGTACTGATCGATGAGGAAACTCTTCCAGGGCAACCGCATCAAAGTGTACGTATCTTGATCGCACTCTCCCCTACTGAGTACAGCATTGCCACCAGAGCGTGCGTGTATGCGAAACAGTCGTGAGTACAAAGCTGCAACAATGGTCGCTTACCCGAAAAGCAATAGCTGTTCAACGACAGAGCAATAGCCGTTTGCTGGTCGACTCTACTTCAATACGACTTGCAAATAGAGACTGTTGCCGCGAGTCCAGTCCTCTATTTAAAGCGTTAAGGCATCGCACGCCCAGCTCCCCGATATGCCTCTCCGAAGTGGTCAGGCAAGCCCTTCGCCTTATCGCGCGTATTCCTCTTATCCAGCGGAGGGAAAAGTGTCCTTCTCGGGAAGAAAAAAGCGCCTTCACGTAGTGGTTTTCCTCAGTCTATGCACGTAGTCTTAAAGACCAAGCACGTAAATCCAAATATCCACGTATGTGGATATTAGAGCTACATACGTAGCCCAAACTTTCCTATCACTCGTCCATAACTTTTATCCCTACGCGGAGTAACAACCTAATAGCGGTCACTTCACAAAGCTATATAGCTCTACCCACGCACTCATATACCTATAGAGACCATTGCGCAAGCCACCTCTTCGTTGCTCGTACCTTCTTTCCTCGACAATCGGAGTCGTAGGCTGAGAAGTTCGAAGGAGGAAAGTGTAAGCTGTGAAGAGATGGCCTCGCGCAATGGTCGTAAATAGGAGGTGATTTTGATAAGGAAGCTCTATAACCCTCAGCTCGAAAGCAGGCTAACTGAGGTCTATTGTGTATCTTTGTGCACCTATATCATTATAGAATATGAAGCAATATCAGGATCTGCTCCGTCATATCCTCTCCGAGGGACATCTCAAGGGCGACCGTACAGGTACGGGGACGCTCAGCACCTTCGGCTATCAGATGCGCTTTGATCTAAGTCAGGGCTTCCCGCTTTTGACGACGAAAAAGCTACACCTGAAGAGCATCATATACGAGCTCTTATGGTTCCTACGTGGGGATACTAATGTTCAGTACCTGCAGGAGCATGGCGTGCGTATATGGAATGAGTGGGCACGTGAAGATGGCTCTCTTGGGCCGATCTACGGCTATCAGTGGCGCTCCTGGCCAGACTATCAAGGAGGGCATATTGACCAGATCCAGCAGATCATCGACCAGCTCCGCCGTGATCCGACAAGCCGTCGCATGATCGTCTCTGCGTGGAATGTGGCGCAGATTGATGAGATGGCGTTGGCGCCTTGCCACTGCTTGATGCAGTTCTATGTGGCTGATGGACGCCTGAGCCTCCAGCTCTATCAGCGTAGTGCTGACGTCTTCCTCGGGGTCCCATTCAACATTGCTTCGTATGCTCTCCTCCTCCACATGATCGCTCAGGTTACAGGGCTTGAGGTGGGTGATTTCGTCCATAGCTTCGGTGACGTCCATATCTACCGAGATCACATGGAGCAGGTGGAGCTTCAGCTCACTCGTGAGCCACGCCCTCTTCCCCGACTTCGTCTCAATCCTGAGATCACACGACTGGAGGACTTCCGCTACGAGGACTTCGAGCTCCTTGACTACGATCCTCATCCCCACATCGCAGGTAAGGTCTCGGTATAATTCATCGTAGTATGATACTCTCTATCGTCGTCGCCATTGCATTAGACGGAGCTATCGGCCGTGGGAATGACCTCCTTTGGCATCTACCTGCCGACCTCAAGCGCTTCAAAGAGCTCACGACTGGGCACACTATTCTCATGGGGCGTAAGACCTTCGACTCACTGCCTCGTGGTCCCCTACCCAACCGACGTAACATCGTCGTCAGTCGTAGTCTAACCGCTCGCGAGGGGGTAGAGGTTTATCCTACGATAAAGGAGGCATTGAAGGCTTGTGAATCAGATGAAGAGGTCTTCATCATCGGAGGCGGAGAGATCTACCGCCAGCTCCTACCTCATACCGATCGGATCTACCTGACTCGTGTCCAAGCTACCTTCCCCGATGCCGAGGTCTTCTTCCCCGAGCTTGATCCTTCAGAATGGAGCGAGACAGCAAGCGAGACTTTCCCACGGGATGAGAAGAATGAATATGACACAACGCTTCACCTCCTACAGCGCAGAGGGTGAGGCCACAGTAAAGAAATATCACAGAATATCTACATAAGAAGATGCAGAAACCAACGATACCGAAGGGCATGCGAGACTTTGGCCCCGTAGAGATGGCTCGTCGCAATTATATCTTTGACACCATCCGCCAGGTGTATGCGCTCTACGGCTACCGCCAAATAGAGACTCCTACGATGGAGCAGCTCTCTACCCTCCTCGGTAAGTATGGAGAAGAGGGTGACCGTCTCCTCTTCAAGGTGCTCAATTCGGGTGATGCTCTCCGTGATCTCTCTGATGAGGAACTCTTGGAGCGCAATGCTATTCACTTTGCCAATAAGGCTTGTGAGAAGGGCCTTCGCTATGATCTTACCGTACCCTTCGCACGCTATGTCGTCATGCACCGCTCCGAGCTTACACTCCCCTTCCGTCGCTACCAGATACAGCCGGTATGGCGTGCTGATCGCCCGCAGAAGGGTCGCTATAGAGAGTTCTATCAGTGTGATGCTGACGTCATCGGATCAACCTCACTGATTAACGAAGTCGAGCTCCTGGAGATCATCGACGAGGTCTTCCGTCGCTTCGGCTTGCGTGTACGCATCCTACTTAATAATCGTAAGATCCTCGCAGGGATCGCAGAGGCTACGGGCCGAGGTGATCGCCTAATTGACATCACGACGGCTATCGATAAGCTTGAGAAGATCGGCGAAAAAAAGGTCTTTGATGAGCTGTGTAGTAAGGGCTTCACGGAGGATGAGCTATCCAAGCTTCGCCCCTTCCTGGCTCTCTCAGGGAGCAATCGTGAGAAGCTCACACAGCTTAAGGAACTCTTAGCCACCTCCGAAGAGGGGCAGAAGGGTATCGAAGAGCTGGAGTACATCCTTGACCATATCGATCGTCTTGACCTCAAGGCTGAGCTTGTGGTGGACTTGAGCTTAGCCCGCGGCCTGTCCTACTATACAGGAGCCATCCTTGAAGTAAAGGCACTCGATGCTGCCATGGGCAGTATCTCGGGAGGTGGTCGCTACGACAACCTTACCGGTATCTTCGGGCTTGACGGCCTTAGTGGTGTCGGTATCTCCTTCGGCGCCGACCGTATCTATGATGTCCTCTTGGAACTGGGACTCTTCCCAAGCGAAGCAGAGGTCGGTACCCAAGTCCTCTTTGCGAACTTCAGCGAAGAGGATGCTGCCTACCTGATGCCTATCGTAGCACGCCTACGCCGAGAAGGGATCCGCTCTGAGATCTATCCAGAGCCCGTGAAGATGAAGAAGCAGATGAGCTATGCTGATAGCCTCAAGATCCCCTTCGTCGTACTGGTGGGTGAGGAAGAACGTACTACGAGTACCTTTACCCTCAAGGATATGCAGAGCGGACAGCAAGAGAAGCTTACGCTCAATGCGCTGATCAGCCACCTCTCAGCTCAGCACTAACCCATCGATCATCATGCCAGATAGCACTACGCAAGAGCAGATCTACCCCCTTCTGGATGGGATAGAGACTCCGCATGATCTAAGACGGCTCCGACCCGATCAGCTCCCAGAGCTCTGTGCGGAGATCCGTCGCTTCATGCTCTCTACTCTCTCCGTGATACCAGGGCATCTCGGCGCCAACCTCGGTGCCGTAGAGATCACCGTGGCGATGCATTACGTCTTTGATACTCCCGAAGACCGCATCGTCTGGGACGTCGGGCACCAAGCCTACGTACACAAGATCCTCACAGGACGTCGTCGTGACTTCCACACGCTCCGTACTTGGGGAGGTCTAGCTGGCTTCCCCATCCCCTCGGAGAGCGAGTACGACACCTTTGCTGCAGGGCATGCGTCCAACTCCATATCAGCAGCTCTGGGTATGGCTGTAGCAGCAGCTCTCAAGGATGAGAGTCGACGTGTCGTCGCCTTCATTGGAGACGGCGCTATGAGCGGTGGCATGGCATTCGAAGGGCTGAACAATGCCTCTTCCTTCCCAAACAACCTGCTGATCATACTGAACGATAACAACATGTCTATCGACAAGAATGTCGGTGGGCTCAATCGTCATATGGTCAACTTGCTGACCAATCCCACGTACAATAGCATGCGCTATGATATGTACCGCATGCTGCGCAAGCTCAATATCGTTCATGAGGATCAGTATAAGGACCTGCAGCGCTTTAACAACCGCATCAAGGCGCTACTCTCAGGGCAGACGAACTTCTTTGATAGCTTCAGTATTCGCTATCTGGGGCCAACGGATGGGCACGATGTCGTCCATCTTGTACAGATCCTCCAGGATATCCGTGATATGAAGGGGCCTCGCCTACTGCATATCAGCACGATGAAAGGCAAGGGCTATGCTCCAGCAGAGAAAGAACCCACGATCTGGCACGCTCCTGGGAAGTTTGACCCGAAGACGGGCGAACGCATCAGCTCGACTTCAGCGACGCCTCAGCCACCAAAGTTCCAAGATGTCTTTGGTGAGACCTTAGTTGAGCTGGCAGATATGGATGAGCGTATCGTATCAGTAACGCCTGCTATGCCTACGGGCTGCTCCATGACCTACATGATGGAGAAGTATCCCAAGCGCTCCTTTGACGTAGGGATTGCCGAGGAGCACGCCGTGACCTTCTCCTCGGGTATGGCTGCTGAGGGCTTCATCCCCGTGTGTAACATCTACTCGACCTTCATGCAGCGAGCTTATGACCAGCTCATTCATGACGTTGCTTTGACGGAGAGCCATGTGGTCTTCTGCTTGGATCGTGCTGGCTTGGTGGGAGAAGATGGCGCTACGCATCAGGGAGCATTCGACATAGCATACCTACGTACAATCCCAGGAATGGCTGTCTGCTCCCCATATGATGAGATACAGCTCCGTCACCTGATGTACTCGGCTTGCTTCGACTGGTCGGGGCCTATTGCTATCCGTTATCCTCGTGGTGCCGGCTCTGTCGTAGACTGGAAGCAGCCTATGGAGCACTATCCTTTTGCAAAGGCTCGCATACTACGAGAAGGCTCATCATTGGCCGTCCTATCACTGGGGCCCATAGGTGTCTCAGTAGCGAGAGTTGTAGAGCGCCTACAAGCAGAGGGTCACAGTGTAGCACATGTTGACTTGGTCTTTGCCAAGCCTCTCGACGAAGAGTGTCTGCGTAAGCTCTTTGCCTCCGTACCTGACCTCCTTGTCATAGAAGAAGGCTGCCTCAGTGGTGGCGTCGGCTCAGCTATACTGCAGCTGGCTATGGAAGCGGGCTACAAGGGGCGTATCAAGACGCTTGGTTTGCCCGATGAGTTCATCTCTCATGGTACACCAGCCGAGCAGAAGCGCTATTGTGGCTTAGATGAAGACTCTATTTATGATGCCGCAAAGGCACTCCTTGGCACTAAGGTAGAAGGATAACGACACCATGAGAATAGTCATCGCAGGAGCCGGAGAAGTCGGCACGCACTTGGCCAAGATGCTCTCCAACGAGGAGCAAAACATCGTCTTGATGGATCAAGATGGCAAGAAGCTTGAGCGAGCCAGTCACCATCTAGAGGTCCTACCTATCGAGGGGAGTCCTACCCTACTCTCTGATCTCGAGCGTGCTCATGTAGCTGGAGCAGACCTCTTCGTCGGGGTTACTCCCGACGAAGCGACCAACGTCATGGCATGTATGCTTGCTAAGCGAGTAGGAGCTCGTCATACCATTGCTCGCATCAACAACCCAGAGTACCTCGAGAGTGAATACAACATCCTCATGGAGGAGCTTGGTGTAGACTCTATGATCTATCCCGAGGAGCTCGCTGCTCGCGAGATTGGTTCGATCATCGAGTACCCCTGGGCACGTCAGTACGTCACGCTCTTCAATGGTGCACTGGCGCTCGTCGGTGTGAAGGTTCGCAATGGTGCCCCCATCGTAGGGCACTATCTGAAAGACTTAAAGACGCTTCTCCCGGGTGACGATGGGAAGTACTTCCACGTCGTAGCTATAAAGCGCGATTTTGATACGCTTATCCCACGCGGGAATACCCGCATTGAGCACAATGACCTCGTCTTCTTCACCTGTGACGTAGATCATATTGATCTCGTTCGCAAGCTCTCGGGTAAGAAAGCGCCGAAGATCGAGCGTGTTGTCATCATGGGAGCCAGCCCCGTAGCACTACGTACCATCTCGAAAATTTCGGAAGACATTCAGGTGGCACTCATCGATATTGATAAGGATAAGTGCCTACGTCTCTCGCAGGAGCTTCCTCACAACGTCGAGATCTACCACGGCGATGGTCGTGACCCAGAGATTGTCGATGAAGTAAATCTGGAAGAATCCCAAGTCTTCATTGCTCTGACAGAAAACTCCGAGACGAACGTCTTGGCTTGTCTCGCAGCCAAGCGCTACAACGTCTATAAGACGGTGGCAAAGGAGGAGAATATTGATTATATCCCGCTTGCCTATCGTCTCGATGTCGGTACACTGATCAACAAGAAGCTCCTTGCTGCAGGCTATATCTACCGTACACTCCTTGGGCAGGATACGGGACAAGTGACCTGTCTCTCCTTGGTCAATAATGCAGAAGTTATTGAGCTCGTCGCTCGTCGTGACTCCCATATCGTGGGGCGCCGCATTAGCGACCTGAAGCTCCCCACAAACATGACCTTCGGGGGGATGATGCGCAATGGCCGTCCCTGTATGATCGATGGGAATACCGTCTTCGAGCCCTATGACCATGTCGTGATCTTCTATCACGACCTCACGATCAATACGCTCAAGGAGCTCTTTTAGTAGCCCCCAGCCGACCATCCCATGCACTCGATAAACTTCCGATTCATTAGCCGTATCCTCGGGATGATGTGCTTCGTCGAAGGGGCAGTGATGCTCATTGTCCTCATGGCAGCACTGCTCTATCAAGAGTCTCCCACCCCATGGATCATCGCTATCGGAGTATTCTTCTTCGTCGGTGCACTCCTTCTGCACCAAGGCCGTAAGTTACATAAGAAGCGAGCCTCACGCCGTGAAGGTATGCTTGCCGTGACATCGGTGTGGCTTCTCCTCTCTGCTATTGGGATGCTTCCCTTCTTGCTGACGGGAGCATTGGCCTCTCCTTTGGACGCCTTCTTTGAAACGATCTCGGGCTTTACAACTACGGGAGCCACGGTCTTTGCGAAGGTGGAAGGATTACCGCACTCAGTCCACCTCTGGCGTAGCCTCACACAGTGGCAGGGAGGTGTCGGTATTGTGGTCTTCACAGTCGCACTCTTACCCATCTTCGGCGGTGGGGCAAGTCAGATTTACAATGCCGAGACTACAGGGATCACACACGACCGCTTCCTACCACGTATCTCGGATGTCGCTAAGCGTCTTTGGGCTATCTATCTGGCAGAGACCGTTGTGCTAATCCTCCTACTTTGGGTGGGTCCGATGAATCTCTTTGATGCTGTTTGTCATGCGCTCACTTGCATTTCGACAGGGGGCTATTCGACCCGCGATGAAAGTGTCGCAGCCTTTGACTCCTCCTATACGGAGTATGTCCTCTCCCTCTTCATGTACATAGGTAGCCTCAATCTTACTCTGGTCTACTTCGCTGTGACAGGCAAACCAATGCGCTTATTCAAGGATGAGGAGATGCGCTTCTTCACGATTTTCATTCTTGGCGCTACAGTCATTACCACCATTTGGATTAGTCTACAAGGAGAGTATCCTACCATGGAGGGAAATATCCGTCATGCGCTCTTTGAGGTACTTACCTTGGGATCAAGTACAGGATATTCCACAGCGGAGATTACACTGTGGGGGCCCTTCTTCTGGATGATTGCCCTACTCTTGATGTTCGTCAACGGCTGTGCAGGATCTACTTCGGGTGGGTTGAAGGCCTCACGCTTCTTGGTATTGATCAAGAACCTCTATAATGAGTTCAAGAAGCAAATACACCCCCACCTGCTCACCCCTGTCTTGATGAATGGTCGTCAGCTTAGCGTAAGCGTGGTACACCAGATTCTCGCCTTCTGTGTCCTCTATGTAGGCTTAATCTTTGTCGGATCCATGCTTCTGATGCTTGATAATAATGGCTTCGTCTCGAGCATCAGTATTGCCTGCTCAGCTGTGAGTAACTCTGGTCCAGGGATTGGTGAATATGCTAATAGTGTCGCAGGCGCAGGGGCTTTTTCTAAAGGGGTATTATGCTTCCTTATGCTGGCGGGTCGTCTTGAAGTCTTTACCGTAATAGGCATCCTTACCCCACACTTCTGGAAGCGATAGCACTTAGAAGAACCCGCTTCTTCAGCTACCTATATCACCGTCCCGAGAGTCATTGCTCTCGGGACGGTGTCGTTTTGAGAGGGACTATTAGTGTACAGGCCGCAACAAACGTGTCCATTCTCCCTGTATAATAAATCACTGAAATAATAGTACTTACGTCGAGTCATAAGTAGACTTATAGGAGTCTCTATTCATTGAGCTAAGGCATCGCACGCCCAGCTCCCCGACATGCCTCTCCGAAGTGGTACGCAAGCCCTTCGCCCCATCGCGAGTATTCCTCTTGTCCAGTGGAGGAAAAAGTACCCTTCTCGTGAAGAAAAAAGCGCCTTCATGTAGTGGGTTTCCTCTGTCTATGTACGTAGTCTTAAAGACCAGGCAGGTCAATCCAAATATCCACGTACGTAGATATTAGAGCTACGTACGTAGTCCAAACTTATCTGCCACTCGTCCACAGCTTTTTATCCCTACGCGGAGCAATAGCCTAATATAGGTCACTTCACAAAGCTATATAGCTTTCTTCGCCATCCTATATAGCTCTACCCCACGCACTCATGTACCTATATATGGTCTCTTATAGAGGAGAGGAGTAGCAACCAATAGAGGTCAGCATAAGGACCAATAGTGGTTCATAGCACCAACCACTATTGAAATAGGTCTTGATGAAAGTGAGTCTGCACATCGCTCCCTCTTCTATCAGGATATCCGCTATATAGCGATGGCACTCTCCTATTAGGTATCGACTTTCTTGGAGCTATCAGTAGAGTGTACTTTCAGCTGCAAGATCAGCCTATTCTATCGCTAAGTAGAGCTTTATATTTCCTTAGGCTATTTCAGAATTATTTATACCTTTGTTATATAGAGCCGTAATATGGATAGAAGGCCCTATTACTACTAGAATAGAAATGAACGAATTCAAGAAGTTTGCCGTAGGTCACTTGGGGATGAATTCCCTTGCACTTGATAGCTATATGCAAGTGCAGAGTAGCTACATCTCTCCGACGATCATTGAGGAACGCCCTATGAACGTCGCACAGATGGACGTCTTCTCTCGACTGATGATGGACCGCATCATCTTCCTCGGGACGCAGATCAACGACTATACGGCTAATGTCATACAAGCCCAGCTCCTCTTCCTCGATAGCAGCGAGCCAGGCAAGGATATATCCATCTATATCAACTCCCCTGGTGGCTCAGTATATGCGGGCTACGGGATATACGACACGATGCAGTACATCGGCTGTGACGTCTCTACGATTTGCACTGGTATGGCTGCCTCAATGGCCTCTGTGCTACTCGTCGCAGGGACCAAGGGGAAGCGCTTTGCCCTTCCCCACTCTCGCGTGATGATCCATCAGCCCCTCGGAGGCATGCAAGGGCAGGCCAGCGACCTTGAGATCGCAGCTCGTGAGATCCTCAAGGTCAAGGAGGAACTCTACACGATCCTCTCTGAGCACTCGGGACAGCCCTTCGAAACGATACAGCGCGATAGCGACCGCGACTATTGGATGACCGCCACTGAAGCTCAGGCTTATGGGATGGTCGACCGTGTTCTCACCCGTACAGAGAAGTAGATGGCAAAGAAGCAACAGAAACAATGCAGCTTCTGCGGTAGGACAGAAGAAGAGACTGGAGGCCTCCTTGAGGGGATCAACTCTCATATCTGTCCAGAGTGCATCTACCGAGGACACCAGCTCCTCGAAGAGCTCTCTGGTGCCGAAGCAAAGGCATATGAAGAAGCTGCTCAGAAGGAGCTCAAGGATCTCCCCAAACCACGTGAGATAAAAGAGTTCCTTGACGGCTATGTCGTCGGCCAAGATGAGGCCAAGCGCTATCTCTCGGTCGCCGTATACAACCACTACAAGCGCCTCGCTCAGCCAAGTGCCGAGACGGATGGCGTAGAGATCGAGAAGAGCAACATCCTCATGCTCGGCCCCACAGGGACGGGTAAGACACTTTTGGCAAAGACCATAGCTCGCCTCCTTCACGTACCTTTCACTATCGTTGATGCTACGGTATTGACACAGGCTGGTTACGTAGGTGAGGATATTGAGAGCCTTCTCACTCGCCTCCTCCAGGTCGCCGACTATGATGTCACAGCCGCAGAGCGTGGGATCGTCTTCATCGATGAGATCGATAAGATCGCTCGTAAGGGAGACAATCCCTCCATCACTCGTGATGTCAGTGGCGAAGGAGTCCAGCAGGGGCTTCTGAAGCTTCTCGAGGGATCTATCGTGAACGTCCCCCCTCAAGGTGGTCGTAAGCATCCAGACCAGAAGATGATTCAGGTAGATACCAAGCAGATTCTCTTCATCTGTGCCGGAGCCTTTGACGGTATTGAGCGTAAGATCGCTCATCGTCTCAATACACGCGTCGTCGGGTATAACAGCCCTGGTGCTAAGCTCTCTAAGCGTGAAGAAGAGGAGCTTCTGCGCTATGTAGACGCTCGTGACCTCAAGAGCTTCGGTCTCATCCCAGAGATCATCGGACGACTGCCGATCATCACCTATCTGCACCCTCTGCATCGTGACACACTACGTATGATCCTCACCGAGCCGAAGAATGCACTGGTACGCCAGTACACCAAGATCTTCGAGCTTGATGGGATTCGCCTTACCTTCACCGACGAAGCTCTTGACCTGGTGGTATCAAAGACCATGGAGCAGAAGCTCGGCGCCCGTGGGCTTCGTGCCATCATGGAGCAGGTAATGGTCGAGCCGATGTATGAGCTCCCCTCACAGGGTGTGACAGAGTTCGTCGTCGATGCTACCTTCGTCGAGCAACAGCTCGCCAAGGATGGCTCTCCCACTAAGGAGGTATACTGACCCCAAAGCGTGAGAGCACACTAAGAAGATATATCATTCCGTGTTATAGAATATCGCAGTCGCAGCTTAATCTCTACCCTCAAGTAGACTCCAAGTAATCACGAAGCGTATGGCCATGGACGGGATCAACCTCAAGGAAGGACTAAAGAAGCACTTTGGCTTCGACCAGTTTAAAGGGAATCAGCAGGAGATCATCGAGAGTATTCTTGCTGGTCAAGATACCTTTGTCCTGATGCCTACAGGTGGCGGGAAGAGCCTCTGTTATCAACTCCCAGCCCTTCTCATGCCTGGGACAGCAGTGATTATCTCCCCACTGATCGCCTTGATGAAGAATCAGGTCGATGCCGTGCGAGGCTTCTGTGAAGAGGATACCGTCGCTCACTTCCTCAACTCTTCTCTCTCTCGTACTCGACTGGAGGAGGTGAAGGAGGATGTACGTCAGGGCCGGACCAAGCTACTCTATGTAGCTCCCGAGTCTCTACATAAGAAGGAGAACATCAAGCTTCTGCAGGAGATCCCGATCTCGTTCTACGCCGTAGACGAAGCCCACTGTATATCTGAGTGGGGACATGACTTCCGACCCGAATATCGTCGGATACGCGCCATCGTCACCGAGATCGCTGACCGCCCCATTATGGCCCTCACAGCCACAGCTACCCCCAAGGTACAGCATGACATCATGAAGAACTTGGGGATGGAGTCAGCAGCGGTCTTCCAAAGCTCCTTCAATCGCCCTAACCTACTCTATCGTATCCACCCGAAGACGGCGGAATCAGAGCGGGATATCGTACGCTACATATTGTCCAATCCGAAGAAAAGCGGGATCGTTTATTGCATGCGCCGTACCCAGGTGATGAATCTCACTGAGGTCCTTCAGGCCAATGGGATCAAGGCACTTCCCTATCATGCAGGATTGGATGCCAAGGAGCGAGCAGAGAATCAAGATGCCTTTATCGAAGAGCGAGCAGAGGTCATAGTAGCCACGATCGCTTTTGGTATGGGGATAGATAAGCCAGACGTACGCTACGTCATACACTTCGACATGCCCAAGAGTCTTGAGGGATACTACCAAGAGACAGGGCGCGCCGGACGTGATGGAGGTGAGGGTGTATGTATCGCCTATTATGATCACGATGATTTGGAGAAGCTTGAGCGCTTCACCAAAGGCAAGTCCGTCGCTGATCAGGAGATCGCCCGAGCTCTTCTCCGCGAGACTGCCGACTATGCTGAGACCAGCATCTGTCGTCGGTCCTTCCTCCTCAACTACTTCGGCGAGCGCTATGAGGCAGAGAACTGCGGTAGCTGTGATAATTGTTTAGTACCTAAAACTAAAGTGGAAGCTAAAGAATTGCTTGTAAACCTTCTTGAGGTCGTCAGCAGCCTCAAGGAGAAGTTCAATGCTGACTACGTCATCGCAGTACTCCGTGGAGATACCAACTCCGACATTGAGTCCTTCCATCATGAGGAACTCGAGTGCTTCGGATCAGGTCAAGATCATGAGGAATCCACGTGGACGACAGTCATTCGTCAGGCACTCATCGCAGGCTACCTGAAGAAGGATGTAGAGAACTACGGACTCCTGAAGCTCACTCCCGCAGGGAAAAAGTTCCTCAAGAAGCCAACGAGCTTCAAGATCACTGACTCCGATGAGGAGACTGAGGATCAGCCAGCTAGTGGAGGGACTGGTGGTTCTGGAGAGTCAACGGACCCCGTTCTCTTCGCTATAATGAAGGATCTTCGGAAGAAGATGGGGCAGCAGAATAATGTCCCTCCCTACGTCATCTTCCAGGACACCTCACTCGAAGCGATGGCAACCTTCTACCCCATCACTATGGATGAGCTTCAGAACATCCCTGGTGTCGGTGCCGGCAAGGCTGCGCGCTATGGTCAGAAATTCCTAGAGGTCATTCGCCGCCATGTTGAGGAGAATGACATTGAGCGCCCCGCTGACATCCGTGTACGTACTCGCCCCGACAAGTCCAAGCTCAAGATCAATATCATCCAGCAGATCGACCGCAAGGTGGCTCTGGACGATATCGCGATTGCTCTTGGTCTTGACTTCGATGTACTCATCAGTGAGGTCGAAGCTATTGTCTACTCGGGTACCCGTATTAATATCAACTACTTCATCGAAGAGGTCATCGACGAAGATCGTATTGAAGATATCTACGAATACTTCAAGGAGTCGACAACTGATGATATCAATGAAGCGCTCACCGAGCTCGGTAGCGATTACTCCGAAGATGAAGTCCGCTTAGTACGCATCAAGTTCCTCTCGGAGCTTGCTAACTAAGCCTTCCCCTACGTATTAAACAGATCCTTTCCCTTGATGAAAAGAAAGACAACCATAGTACTCCTGAGCCTCCTTGCCCTTGGCTCTCTGAGTCTTGCACAGACCAAGCGAGACGAACCTCAGAAGAAGACCATC
This sequence comes from Porphyromonas sp. KLE 1280, assembly GCF_000700805.1. Lineage (NCBI taxonomy): Bacteria > Pseudomonadati > Bacteroidota > Bacteroidia > Bacteroidales > Porphyromonadaceae > Porphyromonas > Porphyromonas sp. KLE 1280. Next base: position 446,312 of record NZ_KL362962.1, on the reverse strand, counting down.
GTGGATGAGGTCGTATGGATGGTTGGTGATGAACCGATCCTCCTCTCTGATATTGAGTATCAAAAGCTCTTTGCACGGAGTCAGGGACTCACCTTCGAGGGAGATCCTGACTGCATCATACCCGAGCAGATAGCTGTACAGAAGCTCTTCCTCAACCAAGCGAAGATCGATAGCATCCAGGCCAACGACACGCAGGTCACTCGTATGGTGGACATGTGGGTACAGAATGTGATCTCAGAACTGGGCTCTAAGGAGAAGCTTGAGGAATACTTCAATAAGAAGCTCTCTCAGATCCGCGAGGAGCGCACTGTTCAGGCTCGCAATGAAGCTATCGTAGAGATGATGAAGTCTAAGATCTCTCAGGGCGTGCAGGTCACCCCTTCCGAGATCAGCACCTTCTACAAGCAACTTCCTAAGGATAGCCTTCCCTTCATCCCCAAGACTGTAGAGCTGCAGATCATCGCTCTGGAGCCTCAAGTTCCCCTCTCTGAGCTGGACCGTGTCAAGGGTATCCTGCGTGGATATGCCGAAGACGTGAACTCAGGTAAGCGCGAGTTCTCTACGATCGCGCGTCTGTACTCTGAGGACAAGCGTACGGCTTCACGAGGTGGTGAATATGGCTTCGTGGGACGTGCTTATCTCGATCCAGCCTTCGCTACGGCGGTATTCAATCTAATGGATAAGACCCGTGTATCCCCTATCATCAAGACGGACGAAGGGTATCATATCGCTCAGCTGATCGAGAAGCGCGGTGAACTCGTGAACTTCCGCCACATCCTCCTCCGTCCAACGGTCGAGGAGAGTGCTATCAAGGCAGCCACTGCTCGTATCGACTCAATCGCTACAGCTATCCGCGATGAGAAGATCACCTTCGATGTAGCCGCTCAGCTCTATTCGGATGATAAGAATACGCTCAACAATGGTGGTCTGATGACCAATACCTCTAACGAGAGCGAGTTCTCTGGATCTCCAAACTTCCGCTATGAGGATCTCCCACAGGATATTGCGAAGATCGCCTATGAGCTCAAGCCTGGGGAAATCTCTAAGCCCTTCGTCATGCACACCGATAAGGGACTGGAGCAGGTAGCGATCATACGCATCAAGGAGATTCATCCAGAGCATATCGCCAATATGAACAGCGACTTCCGTCGTATCAAGGAGATGGCACTGGGGAAGAAGCGTGCCCGAGTCATCGATGAGTGGATCCGTGCTCGTCAGAAGCAGACCCACATCGAGATCAACGAGCGCTATCGCAACTGCCACTTCCAATACCCAGACTGGATCCACGAGGACAAGAAGTAAATGCCTCAGGAGAAGAATCAACGTCTAAGTCTATGTGTAGCTCTTGCCCTCATTGTGATGGGTGGGAGCTACCTAACTTCTCGTGCCTCCTACCGAGGAGTGTCACCGACGATGCAGTCACCTCGTCCAGCAAAGGCCGGTACGAGGATTATCCTTGAGCATGCTGATCTGCTGACGTACGATGCGGCTCTACAGCCAGGGGTACAGCGCCTCAAGGGAGGTGTCATCCTGCGTCATGGCAATGCGACCATGACTTGTGATAGCGCCTATCTCAATGAGGATGACCAGATCTTCGAGGCCTTTGGTGAGGTGCACATGGTACAGGGAGACACCGTACACATGTATTCGCGCTATCTGTACTATGATGGCGTCTCGAAGCTCGCGCGTCTCCGCCATAATGTACACCTGGCAAATAAGACGACAGACCTCTATACCGATAGCTTAGACTATGACCGTATCGCGGATATAGCCTACTATTTCGAGGGAGGTACGATCACCGATGCGCAGAATACACTGACCTCAGACTACGGGCAGTTCATCCCAGCTACGAATGATGCGGAGTTCCGCTACAATGTCAAGCTCGTCAACGACAAGACGACGATGACGACGGAGCATCTCTTCTACAATACGCATACACGTATCAGTAGCTACGAGGGGCAGACTCTTATCCAGTCTGACTCTGGGCAGATCGTCTCGCAGCGCGGCATCTATGATGTCGGTCGAGATGTGGGGATTCTCCTTGATCGCTCCGAAGTAACCTCGGGCGCCAAGACTCTCATCGGAGACTCCATCTATTACGATGGCATGAGTAAGTTCGGTGAAGCCTTCGGGCGCATGGAACTCTCCGACACCGCACAGAAGGCTATTCTCTACGGGGACTACGGGTACTTCGATGACAAGCGCAACTATGCCTTCGCGACTTCGCGTGCTCACGCCGAAGAGTACTCGCAGAAGGATACGCTCTATGTGTCGGCTGATACACTGGAGCTCATCAGCCTCCCTATCCCTGATCGCCTCCGCCTTGATAGCCTTCGTGCCGTGGCAGCTCAAGAAGGTAAGGCTAAGCCCGATACGATGCAGCGTTACCTACGTGGTTATCGAAACGTACGAGTCTTCCGCCGAGATGCTCAAGCTGTAGCCGACTCGCTCAGCTACGTCTCCATGGACTCTACCCTATCGCTCTATGGGAAACCGATCCTTTGGAGTGAGGAGCGCCAGCTCTCAGGTGATACTACTCACTTCTACTTCCGAAGCAAGAAGCTTGACTACGTAGACGTCCTCGGTAAGGCTCTGGTCGTCGAGCATATTGACAGCGTTGACTACTACAACCAGATGAGTGGCGACAGCTTACGTGCCTACGTCCAGGATAGTACGGTGCGCGAGATCTTGGTCAGCGGCAAGGTCGAATCGATCTACTACATGAAGGAGGAGGGCACCAATGACTACAATGGGCTGAACCGCATGACGAGCTCCACGATGCACGTCCTCCTGGACTCTGGTAAGGTCAAGAAGTCTATTTGGCGAGGCCCCGTTGAGGGAAAGGCTTACCCTCTGGAGATGGCTTCGGGTCCCGAAGTCAATCGACTCCCCCTCTTCCAGTGGGCTGCGGATCGTCGCCCCATGCGCAAGGAGGATATCACGACTGTCGGAGACTCCCTCCCCCCCAGCGAGCAGCGCTCACGTCCCCTCTCAGACCTCAAGCGCTTCAGCGGAGCCAAGGCTGCACTGGCTGCTTATGAGCCATTCGAGCGAGTAGCTCGCGAAGAAGCACTTCGCACCGACTCACTGCTGACCCAGTATCGTGCTCTTCGCCCCGAGGAGTACCGCCAGGTATACCAGTGCGTCCTTCGCCCCTCCAGTGATAGCGGGGCTACCTCCACACCTCAATCGTATTTAGACTACTCATGGGTATACAAACCTTTTTCAAGCAAAGAAGACCTCGACAATTCGAGCACAAGCTCATCTACTGGGATCCCCGAAAGGAAGAACTAGCTAAGCGCGTCGCACGTATCCGTCAGGAGATGATCGAGGCCGGTGAACTCGATCCCGATGCAGAGCTTCCCGAAGCCTTGACAAAGGAAGAGGGGGCTGGTAGTAGTTCGAGCTATGACAATAGCGAGCAGATCCGTGGTGCCTTCATTCACTCGGCTCGCCATCTGAGCCGACAGCACAAGCGTGGTATCACGTCTTCTGATAGAGACCAGCGTATCATCAAGCTCATGCTGGCACTCATGGTCTTGGGGTTAGTCTTCTGGTTCTTCTTCCTGCGATGAGCGATATCATTCGCCTACTCCCCGAGTCCATTGCGAATCAGATAGCTGCTGGTGAGGTCGTACCTGCACCTGCCTATCTCGTCAAGGAACTCGTCGAGAACTCGATCGACGCTGGAGCCAAGCAGATACAGATTGAGGTCGTCGGTGCAGGGCGCCAGTCCATCTCCGTTACAGATGATGGCAAGGGGATGTCTCCCACCGATGCGCGTATGGCTTTTGAGCGTCATGCCACCTCTAAGCTTCAGACGATTGATGACCTACAGCGCCTCTCTACGATGGGATTTCGTGGCGAGGCTCTCGCTGCTATTGCCGCAGTCTGTCAGGTAGAGCTTCGCACACGTACGGCTGACCAAGAGGTCGGTACTGAGCTCATCATCGAAGGGGCAAAGGTGCGCTCGCAGATGCCGGTGGCTTGTTCTCCAGGCACGAGCATCAAGGCAATGAATATCTTCTACAACACCCCTGGGCGTCGCAAGCACCTCGAGGCTCGTAAGGAGTCCACTGAGCTCATGGAGATCTGGCGCGAGTTCGCTAAGGTTGCTTTAGCCAACCCGCAGATCTCATTCACGCTGCGAGGCGCAGGGAAGTACGACAAGATACTCCCAGCAAGCTCTCTCAAGGAGCGCATCATCGACATCGGTGGAGCGAAGCTTTCCCGTGCCCTCATTCCTGTGAGCTACGAGAGCGCTTTCTGCACGATACGTGGCTTCATCGGTACCCCCACGACCTCACTCAAGCAGGGAGCGCAGCAGTATCTCTTCGTCAATGACCGCTTCATCCGCCACCCTTACTTCCATAAGGCGATTAGTCTGGCTTACGAGAACTTCATCCCTGCAGGCAATCAGCCACAGTACTTCCTCTACTTCACCATCCCAGCCGAGAATATCGACGTTAACATCCATCCACAGAAGACGGATGTTCGCTTCCTCGATGAATCAACGATCTTCCAAGTCTTGCAGAGTCTCATCCGTGATGCCTTCAGCTCCCACGCTCTGACGCCCATCATTGACTTTGAGAACGCCTCGCCTATCGAGATCCCCGCCTACTCTGGCCGCAAGGATATTCTCCCCGACCTCGATACGGCACTGGGAGCAGATGCCGTCCTTCAAGCCGAAGGTGGAGCCTCCCTACCCTCGGGCGGGACACGACTTGGAGGGATACGACTCGGTGCCACTCGTACAAGTGCACTCCCCAAGGAACCCGAGATTAGTTGGGATGACCTCGGAGAGCACTTCGACAGTATGACACCCTCGACGATGCAGACACCTCTCTTTGAGGAAGAGCCCGAGGAGCCACAGAGCCATGGCATACGACTCTCACAGGCTGGATCACTGCGTACGCGCCCCACGCTACCCTCTTCACTGCTGCTCTATCAAAGTCGCTATGTCATCACGACGCTGGGCGATGCACTCGCTTTCATTGACCTGACACGTGCTCTACTTCGTGTCACGTTCGAGCAGTATCGAGCAGACCTCCGTGCGCACAGCTACCATGTCGAGCAGCCCCTCTTCCCCGAGGTGCTGGAGTTCGCTCCCCAGGAGCTCCCGACGGCACTTACTCTGATGGAGGAGCTACGTCATGCGGGCTTTGACTTCGGGGACTTAGGCGATGGACACTTCTCCATAGTAGAAGCCCCCTCCTTCATCTCACGCGATGCCACAGGCTTCGTCCGCCTGATCGTAGCTGATAGCTTAGATACGCATCGTGAAGGGGCTGACTACGTGCAGACGTTCTTAGCCGAAGCTGCGGCCGAATCTGAAGCTCTCCAACGTCCCCTACCACAGGATGACGAAGGGCTCGAGCAGCTGATCCGTGACCTCTTCCAGAGTAGTGACCCCTACTTCACGCCCTCTGGCAAACCCATCATCACGCGCCTCACGGAGCCAATGGTTGCCAACTTCTTCAACTAAAGTGAAGCCTCACCTTCCACATAGTAGCCCCACTCAGTCTCGTACTAAGTGGGGCTTTATACTTATTTATACTTATATGAAAGGGAGGAAGCTTTCGTGTCATTATCTCTAATAGGAGACTATTGCCGCGAGTCCTGCCCTCTATTAGTTAGAGTATAAGGCATCGCGCGCCCAGCTCCCCGATATGCCTCTCCAAAGTGGCCAAGCAAACCCTTCGCCTTATCGCGAGTATTCCTCTTATCCAGCGGAGGGAAAAGTGTCCTTCTCGTGAAGGGAAAAGCACCTTCACGTAGTGGTTTTTCCGTATCTATGTACATAGTCTTAAAGACCAGGCACGTAAATCCTAATATCCACGTACGTAGATATTAGAGCCACGTACGTAGCCCAAACTTATCTGCCACTCGTCCGCAACTTTTATCCCTACACGGAGTAACATCCTAATATAGGTCGCTTCACAAAGCTATGTAGCTTTCTTCGCCATCCTATATAGCTCTACCTACGCACCCATACACCTATAACGACTTCGGCTCGTGACCAGCACTGCTCTCTTTAGTAAGGTCCGCAAGGCCATCCACTATACCCTCTTTAGTCCACACTATCAGAGTACTAACAATGCGTCTATACTCCTACTTGAGGGACTGCTCCGATGAGTAGAGCATACAAGTCTAAAATTAGGTGCATGACACTGCTATCTCCCCCTTAATTTGTTGTATCTTTGAGCTGTCTAAAAGCAGATACATCTACACAACATACAACTAAGCTGTAAGCTACAAATCACATCATCCCCAATGAACAACAACCAACTAATGACCCGTGCTGCTGACAACATCCGCATCTTGGCAGCCAGCATGGTCGAGCGAGCTAAGAGCGGTCACCCAGGTGGAGCCATGGGCGGCGCAGACTTCGTCAACGTCCTCTTCTCGGAGTTCCTCATCTTCGATCCCGATGCACCTACGTGGTCTGGCCGTGACCGTTTCTTCATGGACCCTGGGCACATGTCTCCCATGCTCTACGCCCAGCTGGCCCTCCTCGGTCGCTATTCGATGGAGGAGCTGCAGCAGTTCCGCCAGTGGGGTAGCCCTACGCCTGGGCACCCTGAGGTCGATGTCCTTCGTGGTGTAGAGAATACCTCGGGTCCTCTCGGCCAAGGTCATACCTTCGCCGTAGGGGCAGCCATTGCAGCTAAGTTCCTCGCCCACCGTCTTGGCTGGGTCATGAGTCAGACGATCTACGCCTATATCTCCGACGGGGGGATACAGGAAGAGATCTCTCAGGGGGCTGGTCGTATCGCTGGACACCTCGGGCTTGACAACCTCATCATGTACTATGACGCCAATAATATCCAGCTCTCTACCACCGTCGAGGAGGTCGACAGCGAAGATGTAGCTGCTAAGTACAAGGCTTGGGGCTGGCACGTCATCGAGATCGATGGTTGCTGTCCCGAATCGATCCGTAAGGCTCTTCGCGAAGCCAAGGCTACGGTAGGCCAGCCTACCCTCATCATCGGCAAGACCATCATGGGTCGTGGTGCTGTAGGCCCTAATGGGGAGAACTATGAAAATCGTGTGAATACGCACGGTCAGCCCCTCTCGGCTGCAGGTGCCTCTATCGAAGCCACGATCAAGAATCTCGGTGGCGATCCCGAAGCTCCCTTCCAGATCTTCCCCGACGTACAGGAGCTCTACGCAGCACGTCTTCAGGAGCTTCGTGAGCTGGCCAAGGCTCGCAAGCAGGAAGAGAAGACTTGGCGGGAAGAGAACCCCGTTCGTGCGAGCAAGCTTGACCGCTGGTTTGCAGGCGAAGCCCCTGAAGTAGACTGGAAGAGCATCGAGCAGAAGCCTAATCAGGCCACACGTGCTGCCTCTGCCACCGTCCTCAGTGCACTGGCTGAGCAGGTAGAGAATATGATCGTAGCTTCAGCAGACCTGTCGAACTCCGACAAGACTGATGGCTTCCTCAAGAAGACCCGAGCACTGACCCGTGGTGATTTCGGAGGTGCCTTCCTTCAGCCAGGTGTAGCCGAGCTGACGATGGCTTGCCTCTGTATCGGTATGGCTCTTCATGGTGGTGTCATCGCTGCCTGCGGTACCTTCTTTGTCTTCTCCGACTATATGAAGCCCGCTATCCGTATGGCAGCCCTTATGGAGCTCCCCGTGAAATTCGTCTGGTCGCATGATGCCTTCCGCGTCGGCGAAGACGGTCCTACGCACGAACCCGTAGAACAAGAAGCACAGATCCGCCTGATGGAGAAGCTCCAGAACCACAGCGGTGCCGATAGCGTACGTGTACTCCGCCCCAGCGACGTCGAGGAAACGACCATCGCATGGCGTATGGCTATGGAGAACACGCACACTCCCACAGCACTCATCCTCTCTCGCCAGAACATCAATGACCTGCCCGCTCCCGAAGGGAAAAGCCGTAAGGAGGCTGCCGAAGCAGCTACACGCGGCGGCTACATCGTACTTCGTGACGAGAACCCTGAAGTCGTACTCATCGCGAACGGTAGTGAAGTATCTACGCTCGTCGAGGGTGCCGCCCTCCTTCGCAAGGATGGTATTCGTCTGCAGATCGTAGCTGTACCCAGCGAAGGTCTCTTCCGTCGCCAGAGCCAAGAGTATCAGGATGAAGTCCTTCCTCGCGGTATTCGTCGCTTCGGTCTCACTGCAGGTCTCCCCGTAACCCTTCAGGGGCTCGTCGGAGACAATGGTGCCATCTGGGGGCTCAACTCATTCGGATTCTCGGCTCCCTACAAGGTGCTGGACGAAAAGCTCGGCTTTACTCCAGACCATGTCTACAAGGAGGTCAAGACACTACTTAGCAAGTAATCACTATCCAACGACTACAGTACAACGACAATGAATAAGATCGGTATCTGCTCCGACCACGCAGGCTATGAGGTCAAGGAGCTGGTCAAGTCATTGCTCATCGCACGTGGCCTCGAGGTGAAGGACTTTGGATGTCCTTCACCCGAGCGCTGCGACTATCCTGACTATGCCCACCCCATGGGGCAGGCTATTGAGTCAGGAGAGCTTCCCCGTGGCATATCCGTTTGCGGATCAGGCAATGGCATCTCAATGGTCATGAACAAGTACTCTAAGGTACGTGCTGCCCTCTGCTGGGATGTCGAGCTGGCAAAGCTCGCACGTGAGCATAACGATGCGAACGTCCTCTCCATCCCCGCGCGCTTCGTCACCGAAGAGCAGGTCAAGGCTATCCTCGCAGCTTTCCTTGATACGCCCTTTGAGGGCGGTCGCCACGAAGCACGTGTAGCCAAGATCCCCATCAAGCATTAGTCATCTTATCCCTTTTCAGTATATCTCTCCAGTATATCGCTCCCACTACCTATGTCACATTTCTTCCGTAGAGAGTTCACATTCGACCGTATAGCACGAATGCTCGTGCTCTCTATCCTTATACTCTTGATTTATGTGGCGGTGCAAGCGATCTGGAGTGTTATCCTGCCCTTCCTACTGGCTGGTATCTTCGCCTATGTGATGATGCCGCTGGTACGATTCTTCCAGTATACACTGCGCCTGCGCTCAAGAGGGCTGTCAGTCATCCTGACATTGCTCCTCTTGGGCGCAGTCGTTTACCTTGCCATAATCTTTATCATACCGTCAATCAATGCGGAGATAGAGAAGACCCTCCAAGTGATCTCTGGCTATAGCAGTGGACAGGATATCCTGACGATGATCCTACCACGCAATATCCGCAACTACCTCAATGGGGGACTCCGCTGGGGGAACTTCCCACAGCAGCTGTCTCTCGAGAAGATCTTGGAGAACGTTAAGCTTCTCCTCGATCAGGTCGGTGGGATCATCAATAGCACCCTCTCCATATTCTCTTGGGGGCTTGTCTTCCTCATCGGCTTTGTCTACTTCGTATTCATCCTACTGGACTTCGAGAATCTTGGTCGTGGCTTCATCAGCCTCTTCCCAAAGACACTCCGCCCTACGATTCGTACGATCAGCATGGATCTGGATCGCTACATGAATAACTACTTCCGTGGTCAGGCTCTCGTCGCCATGAGTGTAGGTATTCTCCTCTCGATAGGGTTCAACATCATTGGCCTTCCTTTAGCCACAGCTATGGGGATCTTCATTGGGATCCTCAACTTCATCCCCTATATGCAGGCACTGGGTATCATCCCACTCGGATTGGCTAGCCTGCTGATGGCTGCACAGACGGGTGAGAATGCCTTCGTCTGTATGCTCCTTGCCTATGGAGTCCTGATGGTCGTACAGATCATCCAGGATATGATCATCGTCCCACGCATCATGGGGCAGACGATGGGTATGCGCCCCTCACTCATTCTCTTGGTCCTGTCTATCTGGGGCTACCTCCTGGGGTTCTTCGGGATGCTCATTGCGCTGCCCATTACTATGTTCATCTACTCGCTGTACATGCGCTACGTCCTCCAAGATGAGGAGTACATCGAGCAAATGCGCCTCCAGGAAGAAAAGCGTAAGGCTAAACAAAGCCGCCGCAAAAAGCGTGGAGCGATAGAAAGCGAATCAACTACGTCAGACAAGTAGATGGCTCTCTTCTCTTCAGCTACTACCTTCCTCTCTCGTGGACTCTCTCGAGGTGATAAGGCAGGGACACGACGTGTCTCTGCCCTACTCCGTTTGACGACGATTGGAGTGGCACTAAGCCTCTCAGTGATGCTCCTATCAGTCACCATCATCTTAGGCTTCCATCGACAGATCCATGAGTTCGCCTTTAGTCAGACAGGGCATATCAGCCTCAATGGCTATGGGAGCAACTGGAAGACCTCCACGACTCCTGTCTATGTATCTCCAGAGCTACTCTCCTTCCTAAGGGAAGAGAAGGGGGTATCTTCCGTCTCGCCTCTCATCCAGCAGGCAGGGCTTCTCAAGACAGAGGGAGACTTCTCGGGCATTCTTCTTTATGGGATTGACTCTACCTTCCGTAGTCGCTACTTCACTGAGCAAGTAAAGTCCGGGACACTCCCCTCTTTCTCTGAGAGCGAATACAGCCGCCCACCCATCGTCCTACCCTCACATGTGGCACGACGCATGAACTATAAGGTAGGTGATGCCGTGCGTATCTACTTCTTCGGAGAAAAGATGCGAGTACGCGTCTTTGAGCTTCAGGCAATATATGAGTCGACGGGCTTAGAGCTTTCCCCCGCCCTTTGCCCAATTTCCTCGCTGCAGCGTCTCAATCACTGGGATGAGAATACCTACAGTCGCCTGATCATCATGCTGCAGGATCCCGATGATGCCTATCCGACGCTAGATCATCTCATCTCCACTCTTCAGGCACGTCCAGATCTTATCGGCGAAGAGAACTATGGTCTCAACCTCGGTCAAGAGCTACAGCCTGAGCTCTTCAATTGGCTTGCCTTCCTCGACACGAATGTCTATGCGCTCCTCTCGCTGATGGTCCTCGTCGGAGGCTTTGCCATGATTACGGGGCTCATCATCATCGTGCTCGATAAGAGTAAACAGATCGGTATCCTAAAGGCCCTTGGAGCGACGAATAGACAGCTCAGACAGACTTTCCTTCAGATAGCAGCTCGTCTCATCCTACGTGGGATCTTCTGGGGGAATGCAATTGCTCTCGTGCTGAGTCTCGCACAGCGTCACTTCAAGATCATCAAGCTTAACCCAGCGAACTACTTCACCGACTCCGTACCCATCCACTTTGACCTCCCACTCTGGGTCGCTATCAATGTCGGGACACTCATCGTGATTCTCCTGATGGTATTAGTTCCTGCAAGCTTGGTCAGTCGAATCCATCCCGCAGAGAGTATGCGCATGGATTAGCTCCTTGAGGATGCCTCAAAGTAATCGCCCCGTCCGTAGCAAGTATGATGCTACAGACGGGGCGATTTACTTTGTCTTGTCAGCCTTAGTAAGGCTGGATCGCTACTACTTAATAGGAAGAGCTACGTCGGTATAGAGCTCGACGTCGGCTCGCTGACGGAAGATGTAGGCGGCAGGATAAGCTTCTGCCTCGGGAGCTTGCTCTACGATATGCTGCAAGATAGGAGCTTTCTTCTCGCCAGTCGTATGGAAGAGGATGCGCTTTGCAGCAAGAATCGTCGGTCCAGTCATTGCGATGCGTGGCTGTCCCTTTGGGCTTATCCCGACAGCATAAGGTGCTTCCTCCGTGAGGAGCTCCATCTGGTGCGGGAAGATAGAGGACGTATGACCGTCTTCTCCCAAGCCTAAGAGCACAATATCAAAGACGGGGAAAGCACCATCAAATGGAAGCTCCGAGCCCACAAGCCAGCAGTAATCCTTTGCTTCGCGTTCTGGGAGCTTCTCTCCTGCGATGCGATGTACCTGATCCTGTGGAATGGGTACATGGCGTAGGAGTGTCGCCTCGGTCATACCATAGTTGCTATCGGGATCTGTAGGTGGTACGCAGCGCTCATCTACCCAGTAGAGATGGACACGTGACCAATCTACGGCGCTACGTAAAGGCTCTTCGGCGAGCAACTCAAAGAGTAATCGGGGCGTAGAGCCTCCAGAGAGCGCGATATGTACCCAGCCAGCCTGCGAAGGCTTCACGAAGGCCGTCTCAGCGACAGCTCGTGCGACAGCCTCGGGGGAAGGATAATGATGGTAGATCATAGTTCGCAGTAGAGCTCCGAGTGAGTAAGATTGCGGCAGGGATTCGTCCAGCTGTGCTCACGCTCGATGATTAAGTCGCTCTGCTTTGGTCCCCACGTGCCAGCAGGATAACCATAAAGCGGAAAGTCTTCCTCCTTCCAGAGGTCGAGGATCGGATCAAAGAAGCGCCAACTCATCTCAACAGCGTCACTACGTGTGAAGAGAGTCGGGTCACCCAGCATACAGTCCTCGAGCAAACGTGAGTAAGCATCGCCCGAAGCTAAGCCACCCATCTGCTGGTCATAGGTAAAGTCCATGGAGACCTTCTTGACTTCGAAGCCAGAGCCTGGGACTTTTGCAGCAAACTTCAAGGAGATCCCTTCGTTCGGCTGAATGCGAATCACCAGCTGATTGGGGACGGTGCTACCATCAGCCGTAGCAAATACGCGGTGAGGTGTAGGCTTAAAGTGTATGACGATCTCGGTGACCTTGGTCGGCATCATCTTACCTGTGCGGATATAAAAAGGTACTCCCTGCCAGCGCCAATTGTCGATGTAGAGCTTCATGGCGACGAAGGTCTCCGTTCGGCTATCAGAAGCGATCTTATCTTCCTCACGATAGGCACGCTGATGCTCTCCTTTCCACTCGCTCTCTGTATATTGTCCGCGGACGACACGGCGACGAATCTCCTCAGGAGTCATTGGGCGGAAGGACTGATATACCTTCACGACCTCGTTGCGAAATAGATCAGCGTTGAACTGCACAGGCGGTTCCATAGCGGTAAGAGCTACGAGCTGTGCCAGATGATTCTGCACCATGTCGCGCAGAGCACCAGTCTGGTCGTAGAATCCACCTCGACTCTCGATGCCCATATTCTCTACTGCCGTGATCTCCACGCGCTCGATGTAGTTGCGATTCCAGAGAGGCTCGAAGATACCATTCGCAAAACGCAGCGCCATGATATCCTGTACCGTCTCCTTTCCGAGGAAGTGATCGATACGATAGAGCTGATGTTCGTGGAAGGACTTGCGGTAGATCTCGTTCAGCTCTCTCGCTGACTGGAGGTCATAGCCGAAGGGCTTCTCGATGACGATACGTCGGATCGCCGAAGGCTCACCATTAGCATCCTCTTCGCCCTCTTCGTTGAGCCCGACAGAAGCCAAGTGCTGTGGGACCACGCCATAGAGAGAAGGTGGCGTAGAGAGATAATAGATGTAGTGCCCAGGATTATTGATTCGCTCGTCAAGTGTCTTCAGTTGCTCACGGAGCTTAGGATAGTCCTCGGCAGAAGCAGGGTCCATCGGGAGGTAATACACTCCAGAGAGGAACTGCTCGGCAAGAGAAGCGTCGTACTCTCCATCGCTGAGGTAGCGCTGAAGAGCTTCATCGAGGTGCTCGCGATAAGCTACATCCGAGTACTCCGTGCGCCCAAGTCCGAGGACACTGAAGCGAATGGGGAGCTTATCTTGCTTGAAAAGCTGATAGAGCGAGGGGATGAGCTTACGCTTTGTCAAGTCACCTGACCCGCCGAATATCACAAGGACGAGGCTCTCGGGCAGATGATGCTGCATGGTCTGTGGCATATTCTCGGGGGGACTATACATTATACGTGGTCGAAGAGGTATCACTTCCGTGGCCCGTCCAATTTTCGTGGAAGAATTCTCCACGTGGACGGTCGGTGCGCTCAAAGGTATGTGCGCCGAAATAGTCTCGCTGTGCCTGCACAAGCGAAGCAGGAAGGCGACGTGTCGTCAGTGATGTGAAGTAGCTAAGAGCTGAAGAGAAGGCAGGAACTGGGCAGTCCGAGAGTAGCGCCTTAGCGATGGTCTCGCGCCAAGAAGGGCGAGCGGCCGTAATCTCCTGCTGGAAGTACGGAGCTAAGAGCAGGTTCTTCAGGCTGGGATCAGCTTGGTATGCCGAGGCAATATCATTGAGGAAGGCCGAACGGATGATACAGCCGTTGCGCCAAATACGTGCGATGGATGCCAGATTCAGCTCCCATCCGCGTGCCTTTGATGCTTCGGAGAGGAGGGAGAAGCCTTGTGCGTAGGAGACGATCTTGGATGCGTAGAGGCTTTGCTCAAGAGCATCGACATCGCTCTCACCGAAGGCGGGGCGGCTCGTTGCTTGCGAGGGGGCGTAGAGTGCAGCAGCTTCGTGACGCAGGTCTACTGTGGAGGAGAGGCTTCTCTCATAGACTGCCGTCGCGATAAGCCCGAGAGGCTGGCCGTACTCGAGGGAGTTGATGACCGACCACTTGCCAGTCCCCTTCTGCCCTGCAGCATCGAGGATCTTGTCGATAAGATATTCGCCCGAGGCATCACGATGACGAAGGATCTCGGCTGTGATCTCTACGAGGTAGCTACGGAGCTTCCCTTCGTTCCAGCGAGCGAAGATTTCGCTCATCTCATCGTTGGTCTTGCTTCCGATGTGGCGGAGATAAGCGTAGGCATCAGCTATGAGCTGCATGTCGCCATACTCGATACCGTTGTGCACCATCTTGACGAAGTGACCGGCACCACCTTTACCTACCCAGGCGCAGCAAGGAGTACCGTCCTCGGCCTTAGCTGCAATGCGGGAGAAGATCGGCTCGATGCTGGACCAAGCTTCTTCTGCGCCGCCAGGCATGATAGCAGGACCGTTCAGAGCACCCTCTTCACCGCCCGAGATACCACAGCCGACGAAGTAGATCCCGTGATTACGTAGCTCAGCTTCTCGACGCTCAGAGTCCTCCCAATTTGAGTTTCCTCCGTCGATGACGATATCACCTGGCTCGAGATGTGGCAGGAGTGACTCGATGACGTAGTCGACGGGCTTGCCAGCTCTGATCATCATCATGATCTTACGTGGACGCTCAATGCTCTCGACGAAGGGCTTGATCTCGGTGAAGCCAAGGAAGTTCTTCCCCGCGCCTCGACCTTGAAGGAAGCGCTCCACGACGGTGGCTTCGGCGCCTTCTGCACGGTTGTAGACGGAGACTTGAGAGCCATTGCGCTCCATGTTGAGAGCGAGGTTCTCGCCCATGACTGCAAGGCCGATGAGGCCGATATCTGATTTCTGTTTCATTTGCTTTGTGTTGGGAAGGCCCCATGAGCCTGCCTCGCGCAGGTCTTACTTGGGGCGATGGATGTATCTCTAAAACAACGGCCCGAGAGTGAAGGTTTAGGCGCACCCACTGCAAGGCTTTTGCGTGCGCTCCTACCTTTACTCCGGGTAGAAGGGTATATACTATTCGACCGAAGGGTATATACTATTTGAGCGAAGGGTATATACCTTTCTGCCGTGAGGAATATACCCTGCTTTAGGAAGTAATATAACTTCTGACCGAAAGTAATATAACATTTGACTGAAAGTAATATAACATTTGACCGAATGTTATATAACATTTGCCAGCCCCTCCAGATACCGCACTACGAAAGGGAAAGAGAAGCCCTCCCGAAGCCCCTTATTTCCTAATCACTTTCGGGTATAGATGGCGGGAAATATCACTACTTAGGGGGATGGATAGGCCTTCGCAATCGGTCTATCTTTGTAGCCCATTCAGTTATAGATCCACGTATGCGCTGTAAGCACACCTATATCTTCCTCCTCCCTTCGCTGTTAGCGGGTAGCTTCACTCAAGGCTTTGCCCAAAGCGTGAGCGATAGCCTTACCCAAGATCATCGGGTCGAAGACGTCGTCGTCACAGGTACTCAGACGCCCCGCACACTGAAGAAGCTCCCCATCATCACCCGTATCATCTCACGTACTGAGCTGGATCGTCTCGCACCACGCTCTGCTGCCGACGCCCTGCAAATGAGTTTGCCTGGGATCAACGTCACGGCACACGGCGCTCAGTATCGTGTCTCGGTCCAAGGCTTCTCAGGAGATCACGTCCTCTTCCTTGTCGACGGCGAGCGACTGACCTCGGAGGGCAACGGAGTGGTGGATCTTAACCGCATCGACATGGCTAATGTCGAGCGTATTGAGCTGATTAGTGGCGCGGCTTCGGCTCTGTATGGGTCGAATGCTATAGGTGGCGTCATCAACTTCATCACGCGTCGTGCTCGCCACAAGGAGGAGCTCTCGGCGACCTTCGACCACAGTAGCGAGGGCGTCACGAGATACAGCGCATCGGGACAAATCGTACGTGGCGCCTTCAGCTCGATGACCTCCATTAGCTACATCGACCAAGCGGCCTACAGCGTAGCCACACAAGGCACACAACCTGAGACCACTCCCGTCATGGGCAGCAAGAGCCTCAATCTCTCTCAGCGTCTACGCTACCGCACATCAGACTTACGACGCGAGCTGACGGGCTATATTCGCTACGGCTATCGTGACCAAGATGGCGACGGACTTAGACGTAATAAGTACCTCAGTAATTCGCTGGGCGGGCAGGCTTATCAGGCATTTGGCGAGCTGCACAACTTGCGCCTCGACTACAATCACGAGCTCTACAATCGTGATAATTTCCTCTCCGTAAGCAAGGAGCGAACACCTATCTTCCACTTCACGGGCAATACCGTGCGCCTGCAGTACAACTTCGGCGCCGAAGAGAAGACTCCCGTCCTCGTCAATGCAGGTATCGAGCTCTACCACGAGCGTCTGAGAAGCGAGCGATTCACTACAGCCGCCACACGGCACCAAGCTACAGCCGGCACACTCTACGGGCAGGCCGAATGGCATCTGGTGCCGAAGCTCTCGTTTGTCACGGGATTTCGCCTCGATAGACACTCCAGCTTCGGCGCACACTTCTCGCCACGTGCATCGGTACTCTATCAGCTTGGTCGCGTAAGGCTCCGCACTTCCTATGCAGAAGGCTTCCGTGCACCGTCGATCAAGGAGCAGTTCATGGACTGGGATCACTTCGGTATGTTCTTCATCAAGGGCTCTGATCACCTGCGTCCCGAGGTAAGTCGGATGCTGAGTTTCTCCCCCGAGTGGCAGACCTCGCACTTGAGTCTGACGGGTATCGCTTCGTACAATGTCATCTCCAACCAGATAGGCACGCTGATGACCAAGAGTACGAACACCTATCATTATACGAATGTGAGTGAACGTAGCCGACTGCTGAACCTGCAGACAAGCCTTCGCCTGCGCCTTCCTCTTGGACTGACGTTCAATGGTGACTACAGCTACATCTACGACTTCTCCAGAGCTGAGAGCCGCGCCAATGGTCAGCCCTTCGCTCCTCTTCGTCCGCACAACTACACTGCAGCCCTTTCCTACGAGACCAAGACGGGGAGCGACTGTGATCTCACTGCGACCTACGCCCTGCGTGGAGCAGGAAGTGTGACGCTCAGCGAGCTGGACGAGACGACGGGTAAGTATTCCTACTTCGAGCACGAAGGCTATCTCCTCTCCCGCATGAGTGTCTCGGCACGCTATAAGCATCGACTCACGATCACTGTCGGAGCAGATAATCTCTTCGACTACCACCCGACGCAGGTCAATATCACCGGGAGTCTCTCACCAGGTCGCACATTCTTCTCCTCGCTCACCTATAACCTCTGAGGGATGTAAGTGCAGGAAGACGGAGCACTTTGCATATCTTTGCTCCTGATATGAACGCTTATCCTACCGCATCTACCCCACATCTGTGGGTCTTTAACCCTGGTCACGAAGAAGCCCTAAGCTTCTCTCGGGAGAAGCGCTACACACTCTCCAAGGAAATCCGATGGATGCGCCACGAGCTCTCACCGCTCTTGCGCCTCTTAGCTTCTGGAGAAGACCTCATCTATGCACCTGCTTCGCCCGAAGGAATACCAGCACGCCTGCTGAATGCTGAGGGCGATGACCTACCAGCTGGATGCGATCTCCCCGCCGAGCTGAGTGTCGTCCTCTGGGGACTGGATGATCATATCGTGAGAGAGCTGAGAGAATGCCCACTCTTCCTCTCTACTACCCTACTCTTTCCGCCCATCACACCGAGCTATCTACGGCTAAGTCACCGACGTGCCAGCTATGATCTGCTGGCATATCTGACGGATCAGCTCGGCTATCCCAGTGACCTCCTACCCCGTTGGATCGAAGCGGGAGTAGACAAATCAGATACTGAGCTGCGACTGCGTGCCGCTATCGAGGGCGTCAAATCCCGTCCCTTGGGCGATCCTACTCGAGTCCTCATCAAGCGTCCTTACAGTTCCTCGGGTCGTGGAGTATTTCCGCTCCCTCTTCCTCTGCAGGAGAAGCACCTTGAAGCGCTTGTCGGGAGCTGTACGCGAAGTGGAAGTGTCAGCATCGAGCCCTACCTTGAGGTCATAGATAATTGGGCGCTTGAGTACATACGAAGTGAAAGCGGCGAGGTAAGCTTCTTCGCCCTATCCCACTTCGATACACTTCCCTCGGGACGTGCCTATCTTGGCAACATACTCACATCGCCAGAAGACCTCTGGGAGCGACTAACTTCGCTCATGAGTGAAGAAGCTCTGCTCGCCCTCATCAATGCCCAGTGCACGTGGCTCGAGGAAGAGCTCTCCGACTCTCAGTACACAGGCTATATCGGTATTGACCTCTTCTTCTACCGCGATGGGGAGAGCCTGCGCCTTCATCCTTGTGTGGAGATCAACCTCCGAACAACTATGGGCGTACTCGCGCACTTCGCCTACGAGCAATACGTACCAGATGGTCGCAAAGGTGTCTTCCGTCTCGAGCGAGGACCACGCCAGCAGCCGAGCCAAAGCATTATACCGCTCCTACTGACAAGTAGTGAAGCCCACTTCTCCGCCTATATCGAGCTGGAGAAATAAACTGATCCCCCTTGGCCATCCGCAGATAAGCCAAGGGGGATCACTGTATATATACGTAGCGCGCTACGGCGTGCGCCTTAGTAAGCTATGTCGATAGCTGCAGGGAAGAGACGCTCGGGATCGAAGAAGCGTGAGCAGCTCTCCACGAGATGTGACCAGTCTGCCTTCACCATCCCCGAATAGACCTGCTGCCCATTGACTAAGACTCGGACAGGCTTGCTAAGATCAAGAAGCTCGGGGCTGAGGTAGATGCGAAGCTTCCCTCCCTTAGCTGGCTCATAGACCTTATCATAAAGCAGGACGAGATGGAAGCTTGTATACCAGTCACTGACCTTCTTCTCTACGTACTTCACCGTGTTGATCTTCAGATCTACGGTATTCCCCATGATAGTCTCCTGATAGTAAATGCGCTCCTTATCTTTAGGGCGCTTGAGTGGTGCAAGATTATAGCATCCCTTACGGTAGAGCCCGTCGATGGGATAGTCTTCCCAGTTCACTTGCTTTGGCTGAGGAGTGCGCACGTGCTGCGAGAGGTAGGGCGTCGTATACTGATAAGGTATAGCGTGACCATACTTCGGGATGATGTCGATGAAGTGCTTGTAGTAGCCAGGATATTGTGCAGCTAAGCTTTGAAGTGCATCACGCGTGTAGCCCGTCAATTCGCTGCGGTGGAACTGAGTATCATTGTATCCCGTGCGAAGTGAGAAAGCTACGTGCTGGAGGTTCTCTACCGGCGCATTGATAAGAGGTTCACCACCGGCCATAGGTCCAGCAGCAGCGAGGTAATCGGGATAATATGAAGCTAAGCGCTGTGAGCCATATCCCCCCTCAGATATCCCAAAGAAGTAGACGCGCTTCGGATCAATCTGATCAGAAAGGAAGGCTTGACGCAGGAGTTTCTCCCATGCTTCGAGCTTCGACTTCTGCCACCAGCGATAGAGTTGACCATCTGCTACGCCTTCGCCATTAGGTATCTGTGGGATGAAGTAGGCGGAGGGGCTGTCCTGAAAAGAAAGAGC
The DNA here is from genome assembly GCF_000700805.1 of Porphyromonas sp. KLE 1280. Taxonomy (NCBI): domain Bacteria; kingdom Pseudomonadati; phylum Bacteroidota; class Bacteroidia; order Bacteroidales; family Porphyromonadaceae; genus Porphyromonas; species Porphyromonas sp. KLE 1280. The sequence goes on along the minus strand of NZ_KL362962.1, from coordinate 426,493 downwards.
CAACGCCAAACCCGTAGACCATTCCCCCTTCTTCTCCCCCGATCCGTGTAGATAGAGATAGAGCGGATAGCCAGCTTCGGGCTTATCTCCCTTCGAGCCGTAGTAGAAAGGCATCACGGCCTTAAAGCTTTCCCCATTATACATCTCTGGAGTTAGTAACCAGCTATGAGCTACACTCTGCTTAGAGAGGGGCGTGAGTGCTGGTAGCTTATCCTCAGATAGAGACTTATTCGCTTCAGCCCAGAGGCGCCATACCTGAGTACGCGCCTTCTTGATATCCTCAAGTGAGAGGGAAGATGCGGGCAAAGCTTCCTCCCGACCAGAGAGCGTCGAGGCGAAGTACTTCTGCACAGCCTCATCGCTGGCGCGTACAGTGGGAGTACGTGGAGTATCGGAGGATTGAGCCTTCTCGGGCTCGGGGATCATACGAGCTACAGAAGCGCCACAGCTGGAGAGCGTCCCCAGAGCGAAGCAAAGGAAGTAAGTCAGTCGTTTCATCGAAATGAATAGGATAGGTAATAGTTGAGTGAGTAGAGAGGCGCTTAGTACACCCCCTTGTATCGAGATGGCGTCAGGCGCTTGTCATAGAAGTATAGGCAGAGATCCATCAGGTCGAGCGCGAGGCGTGGAGCGACTTGCTTATCGAGGCCACTGACAAAGCGACGCCAGCGAGGGCTGGGCGTATAGAGAGCAACTGCAAGTGTCGGGGAAGTGGAGATACATTGGCTGAGAAGCTGCTCCAATACTTCCCGCTCGGGAAGGTATTCGCAGATCAGAAGATCACAGTAGGGAAGGCTCACGCCTTGCAGTTCGCCCACAGAGAGTACGTGTACGGCTTCGGTATAGCCCGTATGGCGGAGATAATCGGGTAATAGGCTCGTCGTAGGCTGAGAAGTCACGACGAGGATGTTCTTTACCTCCAGCTCGTGAGCCGTACGGAAGAGTAGCTCCAGTGTACGCACGCGATGGATAGGAGGGCAAGTCTTCGCATCCTTTCTCCGGCGCTTCACCTCGCCATGAAGCTCTTCGAAGCAGTAGTACGGACGACGATTTCGTACGACCCGAGTGATGAAGTGGAAGGCAAAAGGGGAATGAACGCCATCCCCACGGCGGTTGATGAGTAGACGCTTGGAGTATTGTAGGCGTCGGACGACCCCACGAAGCGTGATAGGAGACTTCATCTCAGCTTAGAGAGCAGGTATCTGATCCTGAGGGATCTCCTGCAGGTAGCGGTAGAGGATGAAGAGGTAGAGAGTCGCGATGGGCAGGATGATGACCGAGGCCAGCTGCAGTGTCAGGGCATTCACTATCGCGAACAGAAGCACGATACCAAGTGCACCGAGGAGTGTGTAGAAGTGTCCCTTCGTGCGCGTCCATGACTCTCGGAAGGAAGCAAAGACGCCCGCCTTACCATCGAGGTAAAGCATAGGTGCTAAGAAGCAGCGGTTCAGGAAGTAAAAGCCTGGCACGAAGAAGAGCACTAAGCCCATACCAGCCCCCAAGCCAAAGAGTACTGCCAGAAGGACAAAGCCTGCAAAGTGCTTGAGACGGGCTACACGAGTACGCGCAGGATAAGCTTCGCCAGCGAAGAACTTCACCACCTGCATAAGGAAGAGGTAAGTCAAGATCCCATTCAGTGTCCCAACGACCAGCGGAAGATAGGACGCCAGAGAAGAGGATGAAGCGCGACCCGAGAAGAACATATATCCCAGCGATCCCAGCGTGAGAATGGTGATGATAAGGGGATAGCGATAGAGAGCCTTATGCTGCTTGAGGAGCTGCCAAGCATGACGCAGGGCTGCAAGATGCTCGAAGCGAGGAAGAGGATACTGCATATATGATATGGTAGTACTAAGCGAAGCAAGATACTGTGACCAGCCTCTGAGCGGCCAGTCCTTTGAGGAACAAATATACGTATTCCGAGGCGTTTCCCGACCGCCCAGCCAGCACCTTCACCATACATAAGCATCCATCCATCGCTCTCTCGCAAATATCACGGATAGCGCAGCAGGAGATGCTCATCACTTATCGCACTACACACAAGGAAGTTACCATAGAGGATAGCTGGGACTTATAGCGACACCTCAAATCAACCAGTACTGGTCACCGATCGGACCAGTACTGGTCGCACAATGTAATGAGTACTGGTCAGCGCGCCAACCAGTACTGCTCGCTTTGGTGACCAGTACTGGTTCGTTTTCCCTCCCTATATAGGCCTTATATCCAGACAAATATGGAGCATCTATTCTACAAGCTCAAAGGATTCACGATAAAGCACACCCCTCTTGGTATGCTGAAACGAAAAGAGCCCCCTTCACCACACGGGCAAAGGGGGCTCTTTTGTGTAGGCTCAAGCTATCTCAGAGTTATATACTGGATATCTCCAACCTTGAAGGTGAAGAGAATATCCTTGAAGCTCGGGAGACCATAGTCAGCAGGTGCATTATTGCTGAAGCCATACTTCTCAGAGGGGATATAGCCATTGAAGTCAAGGGTCTTATTCCCATTGACGTCTTGGAAAAGACTGATACCATAGGAGCCCTCGGGGAGGTCAATGAGGACCGTCTTAGTGAGAGAGTCGACCTTTGCCATAGCCGTCTTGTAGGGATTCTGGGGATAGCTCTCCGCAGAACTATAGATAGCGATGAGGAGCTCTCCCTTGGGCTCGGTGATCCCGTCGACAGTGAGTGTCAGAGGGTGAGTAGGTGGAGTCTTCTTCTCTGCTGTGTCTTGAGCCTTGAGCGAAGGAGAGAGGAGCCCCAGAGCAAGAGTTAGGAGGGGCAGGAGGTGTCTAAGGTGTCGCATGATCATAAGAGAATTAAAGTGAGGTGGATAGGGTGATCATTAAGGGGTTTTCTTCTGCTTCCCCGAGAGGGTGATGAAGCAACCGATGTAGAAGAAGCGTGAGGAGGGTGTCGAGATACGTGTCCCCTCTGTAGGGGTAAGTGGATCAGGCTCGATACCCCAGTAGTTTGTCGTCCCAAGGACATTAGTACAGCCCATGTGAAGAAGCACTTTCTGGGAGGGGAGGTAGCTCCAAGAGAGGTCGAGTCGAGAGCGCCTCGGGAGCTGAATAGGTGTGAGATCATAGCTATATCCCTTCGTCCCCGCATCTATATAGTAGCTACAACCAAAGAGACTCCTCAGCGCCCCCGACCAGTACTTAGTCGTGAGGCGGAAGGTATGAGGACTTACGTAGCTGGGGGCCAGTGGATGGAGGTAGCGATCATAGCTAATCCGAGCCTGGGTATAGGAGTAGGAGGTCGAATAAGCGATAGCTCCAAGGCTCCCCTTATGAAAGAGGGTAAGCCCATAGCTCTCCCCTCCCCCTTGGTCATCGAAGTGCTTGGGATAGCCCACTGACAGAGTGCGGGTGAGGTGTTGGTAGCTCTTATAGAAGAGGGAGAACTGTAGAAGGGGCGTCTTATCACCATAGCTATAAGAGAGCTGGGAGACCTCCGATCGGCTACTCTTGAGCGCTGGCATAAAGCGGAGGATCTCCTTCTCGGGAAGCTGGGTGTAGCGCCCCCACGAAGCGGAGAAGACGTGTTTGCCAAGTCTGTAGCCTGCATAGAGGCGAGGGGAGAGACTCCATACATTGAGGACGCTCGCATACTCACCGCGAAGCCCTGCGCTGACGCTTAGGCCACGGTGGAGGTAGCTAACCTCAAGGAAGGACACGGGTAGATGATTGGTGAAGTTCAGCTGGTGGCGATCTCCTGTGAGTTCGTAGGTCTCACGGAAATCTCTCCAGCTGTAGTCAAGTCCGCCGAGGATGGAGAAGGGTTCACCGCTGTACTTCAGAGCAAGGCGGGCTTCGGCATAGAGATCATGATCAAGGACTTGGTCCTGTGGCGATACCAGGGATGAGCCCGAGAAGTCGGAGTACTGAGTATGGGCACCTACCTCCAGCTGGCACGCTGTGCTTAGGCTTCGCACATAGGTCAGACGCCCATAGTAGCGATCTTCGCGAAGGCGGCTATTGAATGTAGGCATAGAGGCATTAGGCCTATAGTCGATGCCCATCCCTGTATAGCTCAGCTGGGCCTTGAGCATCGCTTGAGGAAGATCATGCCAGAGGGAAGCGGTGAGGGAAGGACTATAGAAGCTCCGAGTATAAGGATAGGCGCTCGGCATGATCCGATCATAGAGGGAGAGGTCGGTATAGCTGGCTGAGAGCTCCACCTTCGTAGAGGAGGAAGGTGCTCCCAGAGCCCATGTGAAGCTGGGTCCTATATTACTAAGACTTATGAGGCTCCCAGGCTTGACATCCTTCGTATCTCGAGAGAGGATCTGGATCACCCCTGAGAGCGCCTGTCCCATCGAAGCAGAGTAGCCACCCGAGAGTAGGTTTATCTCCTTGCATTCGCTTGGTGAGAGGAGGCTTCGCACCGATGAATTCTTGGAGCTAAGGCTATAGGGGTTAGGTAGACGCAAGCCATCGATATAGACCTGGCTCTCATGGGGAGCACCGCCCTGCAGACTGAGTCGCCCATCAGTATCGGAGCTCTGAGCATCGGGATCCTCCATCAGCCCACCGAGGATATCACCGAGGGCTCGTGGCGTCATGAGTATATCCAAGGTCGTGAAGCGGGAGGTAAGTGGAGCATAGCCCGAGATCGGCAGAAGCCTTCGGCGAGAGACGGTAACTCCCTCGATCGACCGCTGCGCCTCAAAGAGGATGATCCGATAGATCTGGGATGAAGGGCGAAGGAGCATCACCTTCGACTGATAGCCTTCGGCGAGGAAGAGCAGCGAGACACGCTCTACACTATCGGGGAAGCTGAGATGAAATTCCCCACCCTTCCCCGTCTCAGTAAGCTGTCGTCTTGTAGCTTGGTCGAGGATCTGCACCTTCGAGAGTGGATCATCGGAGCTGTTGGTTATTCGCCCTCGGAGCTCACGTGCATCCTGAGCTTGTAGGGCCGAGGTACTCCCCAAGAGGAGGAACAAGATACTTAGAATAAGGGAACGAGGCATGTCTGCGAAGGTGTTACGAGCTTCTGCCCGCTGGTGTTACTTGATCTTGATCCGTATCTCGGTATCCTCATTGAGGCTGAAGGAAGCAGGCTTGTAGCGGGGAGGTCCCATCTTGGGACGAGCATCACGACTGAAGCCACAGGGCTCGGTGGGCAGGCGGAAGAAGTTGCGATCCACCTTCCCATTGCTATTCAGATCCTGATAGATGACGACAGCATAGGTACCAGACTCCAGCTCAAGGACAACACGCTTCGTCAAGGCATCGGCAGGAGTGGTCAGCGTCTTGACAGGCTTCTTGAGGTAGTCCTCCGCAGAGTCATATACGGAGATAAGGAGGTTACCTTTCTTCTCCTTCATACCCACGACATCGAGCGTCAAGCGATGGGACTGAGCGCAGAGTGCCGTGACCGAGAAGAAGATTATAAAGAGCAGCGCGATATAAGTTCGGTTCATAGAGGATGCTTTAAGGATAAGTCAGCCCTCATAAAATCAAAATGATAGAGGGTTCATCACATATCCAAAGGTAAAGAAAAACCACAGCACATAACCTCCTTCTCTAATAGTCGCGGAGTGATGCTATAGAGGTCAGATATACAGTCGTATTCGTTTGCCATCAGAGTAGTAGTTATTCCGTGCACAAACCAATAAGGTATCGCACGCCCAGCTCCCCGATATACCTCTCCGAAGAGATACACAAGCCCTTCGCTTTATCGCGCGTATTCTTCTTATCCAGCGGAGGGAAAAGTGCTGTTTCCGTGAAGAAAAAAGCGCCTTCACGTAGTGGTTTTTCTCTATCTACGTACGTAGTCTTAAAGACCAGGTACGTCAGTCCAAATATCCACGTACGTAGATATTAGAGCCACGTACGTAGTCCAAACTTATCTGCCACTCGTCCGCAACTTTTATCCCTACGCAGAGCAACAACCCAATATAGGTCACTTCACAAAGCTATATAGCTTTCCTCACCATACTATATAGCTCTACCCACGCACCCATATAGGTCACAGAGCGGACCTATATAGGCTCATACTATCCTCTTAAGAAAGATGGCAAGGCTTCTGAACACACTTCATTATAAAGCATTCGTTTTTCACACGATTACCCCATCCCTCTAAGATCTTCGTTTATCAAGCCTACCTGAGCCTCCGTTAGCATTCTTTTAGCACGCACAAAGAGAGAATGTAGACTGGATGTCTATGACCTCCCCACCCCCATCAATCGAGGATAAGATCCCACTGAGGGGAGTGCAATGGAGATATCTTCCTCTATACACACCAGCCTTAGCTGCTACTTCGATTTTGAATAAGGAGAAGCTTTATTCATCAGCAAACACTTAATTAATACTACCTTTGTACCTCTATAAAGCGGGGATCTACCGGCGCACCTCTCGCGACTATCCCCACCACTTATTACAAATATATCTACCGCTTATGTCGATCATACAGTCCCTGCAGCAGGCGACGGCTGGAGCTGTGCAGGCTCTATACGGGCAGATGCCTACGCCCGAGCAACTCCAATTCCAAAAGACCCGCAGTGAATTTGAGGGTCAGTGGACTTTAGTAGCCTTCCCTCTCCTCAAGATTTCCCGCAAGAACCCCGAAGCTACGGCACAAGAGATCGGTGCCTATCTCCAGGAGCATTGCAGCCTCGTTGAGGGCATTCAGATCGTCAAGGGCTTCCTCAATCTAAGCATCGCACCTACAGCCTGGGTCGAGGACTTCAATGCGATCCGCAGTGATAAGACCTTTGGGCATAAGCAAGCTACGGCAGATGCCCCCTTCGTCATGGTCGAGTATTCCTCGCCCAACACGAATAAGCCTCTACACCTCGGGCACGTGCGCAACAACCTCCTCGGGTATAGCATCGCACGTATCCTCGAAGCTTCAGGCAACCGCGTCTTCAAGACCAATATCGTCAACGACCGCGGGATCCACATCTGTAAGTCGATGCTCGCTTGGCAGCGCTGGGGTAATGGTGCGACGCCCGAGAGCACGGGGAAGAAGGGCGACCACCTGATCGGCGACTTCTACGTCCTCTTTGACAAGCACTACAAGGCCGAGCTTACGGCTCTCATGAACGAAGGCAAGACCAAAGAAGAAGCTGAAGCAGCTTCTCCTCTGATGGCTGACGCTCGCGCTATGCTCCGCCGCTGGGAGGATGGCGATGAAGAGATCCGCAGCCTATGGAGCACGATGAACTCCTGGGTCTATGCTGGCTTCGACGAGACCTACAAGCGCATGGGCGTTAGCTTCGACGAGATCTACTACGAGTCGGAGACTTACCTCCTCGGTAAGGAAGAAGTCTTGCGTGGGCTGAAGGAAGGCAAGTTCGTCCAGGACCCTGACGGCTCCGTTTGGGCTGACTTCACAGACGAAGGCCTTGACCGCAAGATCCTCCTCCGCTCTGACGGTACTTCGGTATACATCACGCAGGATATCGGTACGGCGAAGATGCGCTTCGACAAGCACCCCATTGATAAGATGGTCTATGTCGTAGGCAATGAACAGGAGTATCACTTCAAGGTGCTCTCTCTCCTACTAGATCGCCTGGGCTATGCCTTCGGTAAGGGGCTCGTGCACTTCAGCTATGGTATGGTCGAGCTCCCCGACGGCAAGATGAAGAGCCGTGAAGGTACGGTCGTCGATGCCGATGACCTCATGGACGAGATGGTCGCTACGGCCCGTGCCATCGCAGAAGAGCAAGGTAAGGGCAAGGATATGCCCGCTGAAGAAGCTGCCGAAGTCGCTCGCCGCGTAGGCCTAGGCTCACTGAAGTACTTCATCCTCAAGGTTGACCCTCGCAAGAACATGACCTTCAACCCCAAGGAGAGTATTGACTTCAACGGGAACACAGGCTCCTTTATCCAGTACACCTACGCTCGTATTCGCAGCCTCCTTCGTAAAGCAGAGGAGCTGGGTATCACTCTCCCCGCTACCTTCGCTGGGTTTACCATCTCCACCAAGGAGCAGGAGCTCATCGCTAAGGTCGCCGAATATGCAGATGTCGTAGAGGAAGCAGCTCGCACGTATAGCCCTGCTGTCATCGCGAACTATGTCTATGACCTTGTGAAGGAGTACAATCAGTTCTACCACGAATTCTCCATCCTCAAGGAGGAGAATGAAGAGCTGCGTGCCTTCCGCCTCGCACTCTCCGAGGTCGTCGCTCGTACGATCGCTGCTGGCTTCTCTCTCCTGGGTATCGAGATGCCCGAGCGCATGTAGCCTCATATCCACGTCTAAGGGTCTCACCATTGATGGAGGCTATCTTGCCATAGCAGGGTAGCCTCCACTCGTATAGGTTTATTTCGTACCTTTCGCCAAACGAAGTTTTATCACACTCCGCAGCAGAGTAACGTATGTTTAGTCCCGCCCAAGAGCAACAGATTTACCGTACCAGCCGCTACCTTCTCGGCCTCCTCCAGCCTCGTCTGGACAGAGCATGCCGCCTGCAGGTACGGACGTGGCTGGCCGAGGCCCTCGAGCAGGGAGCCTTTGTCTCAGAGGCTGAGGAGATACACACCATCCCCAACTTCATCGTACAGCTGGAGGTCGCCTGCCTCATCCACAGAGAGCTCGGGCTCAATGTCCATTCGATCCTCGCTGTACTCCTATATATACCCTTCTCCGCTGGGCGCATCTCACCCAATGAGATCAAGAGCGTCTGCGGCGAAGAGGTACTGCGCTTATTGCAGCTACTCGTCCGCACCTCCGAGCTCTATATGCGCAAGGAGACCATCAGCTCGGAGAACTTCCACAACCTGCTGATCTCGATGGCAGAGGATATGCGCGTGGTGCTCATCATCATCGCCTACCGCCTCTACCTCCTACGTCATGCCTCGATGATCCGTCGCGCTGAGGATCGTAAGGAGCTGGCATCCGAAGTGTCCTTCCTCTATGCCCCTATCGCCCACCGCCTCGGGCTGTATAAGATCAAGGGCGAGATGGAGGACCTCTGCCTCATGTACCTGCAGCCGAAGATCTACGGCTTCATCACCCGCAAGCTACGTGAGACGAAGGATGCACGTGATGCCTATATCGCCGAATTCATCCGCATCGTACGGGAGACCTTGCTAAGAGACCTCCAGGATGTCTCATTTGAGATGAAGGGACGCGTGAAGAGTGTCAGCTCAATCAGCAACAAGCTGAAGAAGCTCCCCTTCGAGGATATCTATGATGTCTTTGCTATCCGCATCATCGTGGACGTCCCACCCGAGCGCGAGCGTCAGGTATGCTGGCAGATCTACTCGATCGTCACCGACATGTATCGCCCGAACCCCGAGCGACTCAAGGACTGGATCTCCATCCCCAAGAGCAATGGGTACGAGAGCCTGCATACGACCGTACTCGGACCGGAGAACCGCTGGGTAGAGGTACAGATACGCTCCAAGCGCATGGATGCCATCGCCGAGCAAGGCGTCGCTGCCCACTGGCGCTACAAGGGCATCCGCAGTGAAGGTGGTCTGGATGACTTCCTCGCCTCCGTACGCGAAGCACTGGAGACCGTACGTGACGATGCTACGGGTGAAGAGGAGAAGCGCCAAACTCTGGAGTCTTCCCTCCTTACACTCAAAGCACAGGAGATCTATGTCTTCACCCCCAAGGGTGAGATCATGAAGCTCCCCCAAGGTGCTACCCTACTTGACTTCGCCTTCACCATCCATAGCCGAGTAGGAGCTCGTGCGATATCGGGAAAGGTCAACGGGAAGAACGTCCCCCTGCGCTATCAGCTCAAGAATGGAGATAATGTAGAGATCCTCACCTCTCCGCAGCAGTCCCCAAAGCCCGGGTGGCTCTCCATCGTCGTAAGCCCCAAGGCAAAAGCTAAGATTCGTCAGCTGCTCCGCGCAGAGGAAGAGGCTGGTATCGGTGTCGCCAAGGAGATGATCCAGCGTCGCATCAAGAACCGCAAGCTCCCCTTCGACGAAGCCGCCTTCATACGCATCACCCTACGCAAGGGCTACAAGACGCTCTCCGACTTCTACCGCGACCTGACGCACAGCAAGGTCGATGTGCAGGAGTTCCTCAACCTCTATGAGCAGGAGCTGGCTGCTGTTTCGCTCATTGAGGCGCAGCCCTCCATTGGCTCCGCTCGCTCTGCCGAGGACTTCACCTATCAGGAGAGCGAGAGCGAATCCAATCAGATCAATACCTCCGAGGTGCTGATCCTCGACAGAGGGCTCACAGGTGTTGCTTATAGTCTAGCCCAGTGCTGCCGTCCCCTCTATGGAGACGAGATCTTCGGGCTTGTGACGACCCGCGGCATCAAGGTACACCGCATGAACTGCCCCAATGCACCAGATATGTTCGCCCACTCTCCACACAAGATCATCTGCGCTAAGTGGAATGGTGAAAGCGGTAGCTCGCAGGTCGCCTCCATCGAAGTCGTCGGGCGAGACGAGCTCTCCATCGCCACCAACATCACATCTCTCATTCGTAAAGAATCGGGAGTCAAGCTCCGCAGCTACTCGATCCAGTCGAAGGACGGCCTCTTCCACGGCTCCTTTGTACTCTATGTCGAGCGTCGCGAAGCCCTGACCGGACTCATTAAGAAGGTACGCAGTGCCTCCGGTGTCAAGCATGCCGAGCTCGCCTTCCGCCTATAATAATCACCCCCAACACTTATCATCACTATGAATATCACAGAACGTGAACTCAAGTACCTCGGGTTGCTCTCCAAGCAATACCCCAGTGCAGCCTCTGCCGCCGCTGAGATCATCAACCTAAGTGCTATCCTCAACCTACCTAAGGGTACCGAGCACTTCCTCGCCGACATCCACGGCGAATATGAAGCCTTCATCCACGTACTGAAGAACGCTTCGGGTACGATTCGCATCAAGGTAGAGAACCTCTTCCTCGGACAAATCCGCGAACAGGAGCTCCGTCAGCTCTGTACGCTCATCTACTACCCCAAGGAAAGTCTTGAGCGACTCAGCCAGCAGCATTATCTCCGCAAGGATTGGTACAAGGTCACGCTCAATCAGCTCATCAAGGTCCTGCAGTGCGTCAGCGAGAAGTACACGCGCTCCAAGGTCCGTAAGGCTCTTCCCGCACAGTACAGCTACATCACTCAGGAGCTCACCCACGAGGATAGTATGAATCCCAAGAAGTCGGCTTATGTGGGAGCTATCCTTGACACGATCATCGACACGGGGCAGGCTGACGACTTCATCATCGCGATCTGCGAGACGATCCAGCGTCTGGCCATCGACCGCCTACACATCGTCGGTGACGTCTTCGACCGAGGCCCAGGCGCCCAGTTCATCATGGACAAGCTCCTGACCTACCACAATGTAGACATCCAGTGGGGTAACCACGATATGCTCTGGATGGGTGCTGCTGTCGGGAACACCGCCAGCATGGCCAACGCTATACGTATCGCCCTGCGCTATGCCAACCTCTCCACTCTGGAAAATGGCTACGGGATCAACATGCTCCCTCTGGCGCGCTTCGCTATGGAGGTCTATGGCAAGGATCCCTGTACGCCCTTCACTCCTAAGCTTGGCGATGCTGATGAGACCTATGATGAGAAGAGCATCCTCCTCATGGGTCAGATGCACAAGGCGATCGCCATCATACAGTTCAAGCTCGAGCATCAGATCATTGCGCGTCACCCCGAGTATGGGATGGAGGATCGTGACCTTCTGCACCGCATCAACCAGGCAGAAGGAACGATTACCCTCCCCAATGGAGAGACCTATCCCCTCAAGGATACCTTCTTCCCCACCATTGACCCCAACGACCCCTACAAGCTCACCGAGGCTGAGGCTGATGTCGTAGCCAAGCTCCTGCACTCCTTCCGTCACAGCGAGAAGCTTCTCCGCCACATCAACTTCCTCTTCAAGAAGGGGAGCATGTACCTCACGTGCAACCATAACCTCCTCTTCCATGCCTCCGTCCCCCTCAATGAGGACCGTACCTTCCGTAAGGTCAAGATTCGTGGTCGGGCCTTCTCTGGTCGTGCCCTCCTCGACCGCATTGATGAGTTCGTACGCCAGTCACACTGGTCATCGGCCGATCACCCCGAGCACAAGGAGGCAGTCGACTATATGTGGTACCTATGGTGCGGTCCCGACTCACCTCTCTTTGACAAGTCTGCGATGACGACTTTTGAGCGCTACTTCATCGCCGACAAGGCTACACACCACGAAGAGAAGGGCTACTACTATGTCTACCGCACTGAGGAGCAGGTCTGTGATATGATCCTCGAAGAGTTCGACCTAAAGAGTACCGAGTCTCACATCATCAATGGTCATGTCCCCGTCCGTGAGGTCAAGGGCGAGCATCCTGTACAGGCTGGTGGCAAGATTATGCTCATCGATGGCGGCTTCAGCCGAGCTTACCAGTCCAGCACGGGTATCGCAGGCTATACCTTGATCTTCAATTCACAGGGCCTTCATCTGGTCAAGCACGAGCCCTTCAGCTCAACCCGCGAAGCCATTGAGCACATGGAGGATATCTCCAGCACCTCTGTCGTCAAGGCCTACTCCACAGACCGCATCCTTGTCCGAGACACTGACCAGGGGCTCATCCTTGAAGATCAGATCGAAGAGCTCAAGAAGCTCCTCCACGCCTATCGTCATGGCCTGATCAAGGAGCGCGAGTAAAATCCGGCCCCACTCTCATTACCACAAGGAACTCCCCCGATAGGTCCAGCGATCTATCGGGGGAGTTCTTTTTCTTTAGATGGTAGTCGTACGAAAGCTTTGAGAAGCATAAAAAGAACCAGTACTGGTCACCAAGCGAAGCAGTACTGGTCAGAACGCGAACCAGTACAAGCAGAAGGCGTGTACCAGTACTGCTCGGAATGTGGACCAGTACTGGTCACAAAAGCAGGCTCCCCAGCGAGAGGCTCTAAAACCTACTTTTCAAACTAAGACACAACACATTGCGGTGACGGTATTAGCATTCAGGATAGAGCAACCTATCCTGCGGAAAAGAGTGTCTTGAGAGTTGGTAAAGCAAAGCGTGGAGCCGTGACTCCGAGCGCCTTGCACAATAAAGCGAGATAATCCGTAACTTTGGGGATATACAGAATACTCAAATATCAAATCTACCACCACTATGGACTTGATCCAAGACATTATCAGCAGGGCTAAGGCTAATCCTCAACACATTGTCTTCCCTGAAGGAACTGAAGAAAGAACACTCAAGGCTGCTGACCGCCTCCTCGCAGAAGGTGTTGTCCGCCTAACCCTCATCGGGGATCCCAGCGCCATCCGTTCGCACGCCCAGGAATTGGGTCTGCACAACATCGATAAGGCAAACCTCCTCGATCCTAAGAACCACGAAAAGAAGCAGGCCTACATCGACCTTCTGCTGGACCTCCGCCGCAAGAAGGGCCTTACCGAAGAGCAGGCTGCCGTCCTCGTCGAAGATCCTCTCTACCTCGGCTGTCTGATGATCAAGGCTGGGGATGCTGATGGTGAACTCGCAGGGGCTATCAATGCGACTGGCGACGTGCTTCGTCCAGCACTGCAGATCGTCAAGACGACCCCAGGCATCAGCTGTGTCAGCGGTATCTTCATGATGTTCCTCCCCAACAACACCTATGGCGAAAACGGCCTTCTGCTCTTTGCTGACTGCGCCGTCATGCCCAATCCTACGGCTGAGGAGCTGGCTCAGATCGCTGTATCCTCAGCTGAGTCTGCTCGCGCTATCGCTAACGTAGAGCCTCGCATCGCTATGCTCAGCTTCTCGACGAAGGGGAGCGCTAAGCACGAGCTGGTAGACAAGGTCGTCGAAGCTACGCGCATCGCCAAGGAGATGGCCCCTGAGCTCCAGCTTGATGGTGAGCTCCAGCTTGACGCTGCTCTCGTCTCGAAGGTGGCTTCGCTCAAGGCTCCAGACAGCCCCGTTGCAGGTAAGGCTAACGTACTCATCTTCCCCACCCTCGAAGCTGGGAACATTGGCTACAAACTCGTCCAGCGCCTCGCTGGTGCCGAAGCTGTCGGTCCTGTCCTTCAGGGGATGGCTGCCCCAGTCAACGACCTCAGTCGTGGAGCTTCGGTAGATGATATCTATAAGATGGCAGCTATCACAGCCAACCAGTCAATCGCCCTCAAGGCGAAGAAAGGATAAGCTCACACCTTACCATATAATACAACACCTTATGAAAATCCTGGTCCTCAACTGTGGCAGCTCCTCCCTGAAGTTCGCCCTCATTGAGCTCCCCAACTACAAGGTCTTGACCTCGGGGAACGAAGAGCGCGTAGGGATCAACGACTCCTTCATCACCTTCCGTAACCCCGAAGGAAAGAAGATTGAGCGCCACCTTGACATTCCTAACCACACACGCGGCGTAGAGATTATCCTCGACATTCTCAAAGAAGAGCACTTCGTAGAGTCCTTCGATGAGATCGACGCCATCGGTCACCGCCTCGTACACGGTGCAGAGCGCTTTGCTCAGAGCGTACGTATCACCCCAGAGGTAGTAGATATGCTCCATGAGTGCGCACAGCTTGCTCCGCTTCACAACCCAGCCAACATCCTCGGTATCGAAGCTGTGACGAAGGTACTCCCCAATACGCCTCAGGTAGGGGTATTTGACACAGCCTTCCACCAGACGATGCCCGAGCATGCCTATATGTATGGGCTCCCCTACGAGTTCTATGACAAGTACCGCATCCGTCGCTATGGCTTCCATGGTACGAGCCACGACTATGTCAGCGCCAAGGGTGCTGAGATCGCAGGGCTGGATCGTGCTTCATGCAAGATCGTCACGGCTCACATCGGCAGTGGGGCTTCTATGGCAGCTGTACTCAACGGGAAGAGTATAGATACCTCGATGGGCTTGACCCCCAGCGAAGGCCTTATGATGGGTACTCGTGCTGGTGACATCGACAGCGGTGTCATCGAGTACTTGATGAATAAGAAGGACTACGATCCTGAGTTCCTCGCACCCTTCCTCAAGAAGGCTACCCCAGGTAAGACCCACCTTGATCTGGAAGACCTGACCTTCCTGCTGACGAAGAAGAGCGGTGTCGCTGGTATCAGCACGCAGGGCTCAGACATGCGTGACGTCGCCAAGGCTGCAGAAGAAGGCTCTGAGCGTGACCGCCTGGCTCTCTCTATGCATGCCTATCGCATCAAGAAGTATGTAGGGGCTTATGCTGCTGCTCTGGGTGGCATCGACCTCCTCGTCTTCACCGCTGGTGTCGGTGAGAACCGCGCTGCTATGCGTACCGAGGTCTGCCAAGGACTGGAATTCCTCGGCATCAAGCTTGATGAGTCTATCAACGAAGTCACCTATGGTGGCAAGAGCCAGGTCATCAGTGCTGCAGACAGCCGTGTCAAGGTCGTCGTCGTCGCTACCGACGAAGAGTACATGATCGCTCGCGATACCTACGATATCCTCAATAAGTAGAGTACACCCTTCATCGGGTGCTTTACCCCACCCGATCGCATACATCATGAGGCCAAGATCTCGAGGAGCTATGCTCTGACTGAGATCTTGGCCTCACTTGTTCTGTATAGATAGGCTCTTTCCCTCCTCTTCATCTTTGCTTATCTTTGCTCCAACATTTTATCACTTATAGCGAGGTAACACTGTACAAGATCACCCGATACAATGACCAAGCAAGAGCTAATCAAGGAGCGGCGTAGTCAGGACTGGCGCACAGAGCTACGCAAAGCCCATCCCAATAAAGAGCGTATCGCCTACGAACGTACGAAGATGTCCGAGCTCCCTATAGCGGAGCGTATCACCTCATTCCATGAAGAAGTAAGCCTCGGCTACACACGCGAAGAAGCGATGGCTGAGGCTCGCCGTTGCTTAGACTGCCCCAATCCTGGCTGTGTCGAGGGTTGCCCTGTCGGTATTCATATCCCCTCCTTCATCAAGCTCATCGAGAAAGGTGAGATGCTTGAGGCCGTTGGTATCATCCGTGAGACCAGCTCACTCCCTGCTGTCTGTGGTCGCGTCTGTCCGCAGGAGAAGCAGTGCGAGAGCCAGTGTATCTACACCCTCAGCCTCAAGAAAGAAGCTGTCTCCATCGGCAACCTGGAGCGCTATGTCGCCGACTACGAGCGCATCCATCGAGATCACTCTATCAAGCCCAAGCACTCAGATAAGCTCAAGCTGGGACGTATCGCTGTCGTTGGTAGCGGCCCAGCTGGTCTATCTTTCGCTACCGACATGGCTAAGTGGGGCTATGATGTGACCGTCTACGAGGCCGAGAGCCAGCTCGGGGGCGTCCTACGCTACGGGATCCCAGAGTTCTGCTTGCCCAATAGCATCATCGAGGATGAGCTGGACAAGATGCGCGACCTCGGTGTCACCTTCCAGACGGATACGATCGTAGGGAAGACTATTACCTATGAGGACCTCAAGGCCCAAGGCATGGATGGTATCTTCATCGCAACTGGCGTCGGTGTCGCCAACTACATGGGTATCCCAGGTGAAGACCTCAAGGGGGTCTATACCGCCAGCGAGTATCTGGCTAAGTACAATCTCATGTCCCCCGAGGAGCTTGCCGAAGCACTCCCCTCCCTACGTGGGAAGCGTGTGGCTGTCATCGGCGGTGGGAATACCGCTATTGATGCCGTACGTACTGCCATTCGTCTCGATGCCAAGCAGGCTACCATCGTCTATCGTCGTAGCGAAGAAGAGATGCCCGCCCGTGCAGAAGAGATCAAGCATGCACGTGAGGAAGGTACAGAGTTCTTCAACCTGCATAATCCCGTAGAGTATCTTGGAGATGAGTCAGGTCACGTCACTGCGATGCGCCTGGAGCGCATGGAACTGGGAGCACCGGACGAGAGTGGCCGACGTCGCCCTGTCGCCACTGGGGAGATCATCACAGTCCCCGTCGATGAGGTCATCATCTCTATCGGCTACTCCGCAAGTACTTTAGTCACGAAGTCCATGCCTGAGCTGGAAGTCAACAAGTGGGGCAATATCGTCGTAGACGAGAGTAAGAAGACCTCTATGCCCGATGTCTATGCAGGTGGTGATATCGTCCGCGGTGCCGCCACTGTCATCCTCGCGATGGGAGACGGTCGTCGAGCAGCTACGGCAATGCACCAGAAGCTCTCTGGTCGTATCGAGGAGGGAGCGCTTGTATAGAGTCTTTCCACGATTCATCGTACTGATTATTTATCTAACTTTGCAGCGCCTCAGCGAGAAGTCGCTGAGTGCATTCGGGATGTAGCACAGTTGGTAGCGCGCCACGTTCGGGACGTGGAGGTCGGAAGTTCGAGTCTTCTCATCCCGACCAAGAAGATCAAGATAAAGGCAGTGGTCAGTAGTGACTACTGCCTTTATTGTTTCCTCTCTATTGGCTTCCTCAGCCTCTTGACGGTAAGGATTCAAGTGCTTTCGTAGGATGCCCCGTAAAAGCAGTATTGGTCGCGAGGTGAATCTATATTGGTCAGCGTCGTGACCAATATAGGTCGTCATGGCGACCACTATAGGTTCACCTAACGACCAATATAGGTTCACACCACTCCCCTATACATATACATATAGAGATCATCACCTCAATAGAGAGGCTGGCTAAGGGAGTTGTCTTATCTTTGTAGCGTCAATTCTCACGACAGCTAACACTCATCATATACAGACTATGTTTTCAGGTATCGTAGAAGCTTGCGGCGAGGTCGTCGCCCTCCGACGCGAAGGCGAAAACCTTCATCTCACACTCTCCTGCCCTTTCGCCAGCGAACTTAAGATCGACCAAAGCGTCGCTCACAACGGGGTATGCCTCACAGTCGTGGCTCATGACGAGCACACCTACACCGTGACCGCCATCCAAGAGACACTGGACCGCTCTAACCTCGGTAAGCTCTCTGTCGGAGACCTTGTGAACCTTGAGCGAAGTATGCTCCTCGGAGGTCGCCTAGATGGGCACATCGTCCAGGGCCACGTCGATATGACCGCCATCTGCACCTCAGTCGAAGAAGCTGATGGCAGCTGGCTCTATCGCTTCGAGCACCAGACGGATGCAGAGCTTGCTCGCAAGGGCTATATCACGGTCGAGAAGGGTTCAATAACGGTCAATGGCGTGAGCCTCACCGTGTGCAACTCAGAGAAGACCTCCTTCGGCGTCGCTATCATCCCCTACACCCACGAGCACACGAACTTCAAGCACATACAAGTCGGCACGGTGGTGAACTTAGAGTTCGACATCGTCGGGAAGTACCTCTGCAAGATGAACGAATACGCTCTATAAGCACTCAATAGCTCCCCCGCGCGAGCTATAAGATATCCCATAAGCACCCTCATCCTCTATCCTCTTTGGGTAGAAGATGAGGGCGCTTCCTTTTACATCACATCATATTATTTATGAAAGACAGCATATATCCGACCAAAACCCAGCAATCACAGCATCTACCACAAGCCCGCATTTAATAAAAGAGCAATCAACGCGGCACCTACATTTAAGAAATTCGGTTATACCGCTGGGATTATCCATAATAATCGATACATTTGCCTATGGATTAGCATAACCAACGCATAACACTTGCTAACAATGAGAGACAACAAAAGAGTCTATACCTTCGGGAACGGCCTCGCCGAAGGTGCTGCAGACATGAGAAACCTCCTCGGAGGCAAAGGCGCCAACCTCGCCGAAATGAATCGTATCGGGGTACCAGTACCTCCTGGCTTCACGATCACGACCGAGACCTGTAATGAGTATTTCGCCCGTGGAAAGGACACACTTATCTCCCTTCTCTCAGACGAAGTGATGCGCGCAGTGCATCATATCGAAGGCCTCATGGGAGCTACCTTTGGCGATCCCACCAACCCACTCCTTGTATCTGTCCGCTCTGGTGCTCGCGCCTCTATGCCTGGTATGATGGACACCATCCTCAACCTTGGGCTCAATGACACCGTCGTCGAAGGCCTTGCGAAGAAGACAGGCAATCCCCGCTTCGCCTACGATAGCTACCGCCGCTTCGTGCAGATGTATGGTGACGTCGTCCTCGGTATGAAGCCCGAGACAAAGGAAGATATCGCACCCTTCGAAGAAATCATTGATCGCGTCAAAGCTCAGCGTGGCGTCCGCCTGGATAACGAGCTGAATGTCGACGAACTCAAGAGCCTGGTCGTACTCTTCAAGCAAGAGATCAAGCGCCGCACAGGCAAGGACTTCCCCACTGATCCTATGGAGCAGCTCTGGGGTGCTATCTGCGCCGTCTTCGATAGCTGGATGAACGAGCGCGCTATCCTCTATCGCAAGATGGAAGGTATCCCTGCAGAATGGGGGACAGCTGTCAACGTCCAAGCTATGGTATTCGGCAACATGGGCGACACCTCTGCTACGGGTGTTTGCTTTAGTCGAAATGCTGGTACGGGTGAAAATGTCTTCAACGGCGAATACCTCGTCAACGCTCAGGGCGAAGACGTAGTAGCCGGTATCCGTACTCCTCAGCAGATCACGAAGGCTGGCTCTCTCGACTGGGCACACCAGCAGGGCATCAGCGAAGAGGTACGTGTCAGCCTCTATCCCTCGATGGAAGAAGCCATGCCCGAGATCTATGCCGAGCTCGATATGCTTCAGCAGCGCCTCGAAGCCCACTACAAGGACATGCAGGATATGGAGTTCACCGTACAGGACGGCAAGCTGTGGTTCCTGCAGACTCGTAATGGGAAGCGCACCGGTACTGCGATGGTCAAGATCGCTATGGACCTCCTTCGCGACGGAGTCATTGATGAGAAGACCGCCCTCCTGCGCTGTGAGCCCCACAAGCTCGATGAGCTCCTCCACCCCGTATTTGATCCCATCGCCAAGAGCCAAGCTAAGGTCCTCACGCACGGACTTCCCGCTTCGCCCGGTGCAGCTTCGGGTCAGATCGTATTCTTCGCTGATGATGCTACTCGCTGGCATGACGATGGCCGCCGTGTGATCATGGTTCGCATCGAGACTTCCCCCGAAGACCTCGCAGGGATGTCAGCTGCAGAAGGGATTCTCACCGCACGTGGCGGGATGACCTCGCATGCTGCCGTCGTAGCCCGTGGTATGGGTAAGTGCTGTGTATCTGGTGCAGGCGCTATCAACATTGACTACAAGCACCGCACGGTAGAGATCGACGGCGTCGTACTCAAGGAAGGCGACTACCTCTCGCTCAATGGTAGCACCGGTGAAGTCTATCAGGGTCTGGTCAAGACACAGCCCGCAGAGCTCACAGGTGACTTTGCTGAGCTGATGACCCTCTGTGAAAAGTACACAAAGCTCGTCGTCCGCACGAACGCAGATACTCCACACGATGCCGCTATTGCCCGTAGCTTCGGTGCCGTGGGTATTGGCCTTTGCCGCACAGAGCACATGTTCTTCGAGAATGAGAAGATCAAGGCCATGCGCGAAATGATCCTGGCTGACACGAAGGAAGGCCGTGAAAAGGCCTTGGCTAAGCTCCTCCCCTACCAGAAGCAAGACTTCTACGGCATCCTCAAGTCAATGGACGGTTGCCCTGTGAACGTGCGTCTCCTCGACCCACCACTTCACGAGTTCGTCCCCCACGATTTGGCTGGTCAGCAGATCATGGCCGATGAGATGGGCATCTCGGTACAAGAGATCCAGCGCCGCGTCAATTCGCTGAGCGAACACAACCCTATGCTCGGCCATCGTGGCTGTCGTCTCGGCAACACCTACCCTGAGATCACGGTGATGCAGACTCGTGCCATCCTCTCGGCCGCTATTCAGCTCAAGAAGGAAGGCTATGACCCACAGCCCGAGATTATGATCCCTCTGATCGGGATCGTCAATGAATTCGATGAGCAGGAGAAGGTCATCCGCGATACGGCTCTTCAGCTCTTCGCCGAAGAAGGAGTCGAACTCCACTTCCGCGTCGGTACGATGATCGAGATCCCTCGTGCAGCGCTCACGGCAGACCAGATCGCTCGCCACGCCGAGTACTTCAGCTTCGGGACGAATGACCTCACGCAGATGACCTTCGGCTATAGCCGCGACGACATCGCCAGCTTCCTGCCCGTCTACCTCGATAAGAAGATCCTGAGCGTAGACCCCTTCCAGGAGCTCGACCAAGAAGGTGTGGGCCAGCTCATCCGTATGGCCGTCGAACGTGGACGTAGCACACGCCCCGGCCTGCCCTGCGGTATCTGCGGCGAACATGGTGGCGATCCTCACTCGGTGAAGTTCTGTCATCACATCGGCCTCAACTACGTCAGCTGTTCGCCCTTCCGTGTCCCCATCGCCCGTCTCTCCGCAGCTCAAGCTGCCATCGAATAGGCTTCTGCCACACATTCACTACACTTTACACCAAGGGCTCTCCCTCCTCCGAAAGGAAAGGGAGAGCCCTTTCTGCGTCTTCTCCCCTCTCTTGATCTAGGCTTGGAGGAAGTCTCCGCGAAAAAGGAATATACCATCCTGCAGAAGGGTATATACCCTTCGAGCAAATAGTATATACCCTTCGGACGAATAGTATATACCTTTCGAGCAAAAGGTATATACCTTACGACGATGAGGTATATTCCTCAAGACAGAAAGGTATATTCCTCACGGCAGAAAGGTATATTCCTCGCGGCAGTGAGGTATATTCCTCAAGACGGTATCTTCCTCTACTTCGCCAGCAATTCTACCCAATAAGGCTCCCGCATCGGAATAAGTAGGTAGCTAAAGCAACGGAATTCTCCCCTCTATTAGGTATATAGTATATATAGGCCGTTTTTGTACCTTTGCATTACAGACAAACAACCTCTCCACCTTCGGAGAGAGAGTACTATTTCTCGTCCACATCGCAGGCTATAGCCTGAGCACCTTCGAGAGAAGGCTAACGGGACACGAAGCTGCGAAGCAGACGAGCTCTTAAACGGTCGAAGCCTAACATCAAGTGGACGACAGTCCCTTGCGGTTAGGCTTCTTTTATTTCTCCCCTCGGGCGCTCCACGACTTTCTCCCCGATCCGAAGCAGGGAAAGCTTGGGAGGAAAGGAACGAAGTCACTACCTTTGCAGCGGATTTAAAGCAAGACCTCTCCCTTCAATGAAGAAACTAACCCTACTCATCGCTGTCGCCGCCTTAGGCATCTTGGTCTACAAGCAGATGGCCAAGGAAGCGGCGCCCGCAGAGCAGGCTTCAGCCCAAGCCCTCCCAAGCTATTCGCCTCAGGGCGCTATTGAGGACGAGATCATCAATGGGGATACGACCTTGCTTGAGCTACCAAGATTGGCTGGGGGCAACAATAACTACTTCGTCACGCACCGAGCTTCGGGGAAGGTAAACTACTCGCTCGAGTACGACATCACAAAGCTCCATTCGCGCTGGGTTGCATTCTCTTTCGACGCTGCGACAGCAGAAGACAACGTGCGCCGCAGTGACGCATGGAGCTGGGACCCTAAGATCCCTGCGGCGTATGACACATCCAACTTCTTCCGCCGAAGTGGCTACAGCCGTGGACATCTGGTAGCCTCGGAAGACCGCACCTTCTCGCAGGCCGCCAACGAACAGACCTTCTACTACACGAATATGAGCCCACAGCTCCAGACTCATAATGCTGGCATCTGGCACCGCCTGGAGAATCGCGTCCAAGAATGGGCACGCGACCGCGCCTTCTGCGATCGGCTCTACGTCGCCAAGGGTGGGACGATCCGCGATGATCAAGTCGAGGCCGAGCGTATCAAGGGTAAGATGGTCGTCCCCCGCTACTACTGGATGGCGCTTCTGATGAAGAAGGGCAAGACGTACGAAGGCATTGCCTTCCTCACCGAACACAGAAACTACGGCAAGGGTGAGCACATCGACGAGCTGACGCTCTCAATCCGCGAGCTGGAGCAGTTCACTGGCCTGGACTTCTTCTATCACCTGCCGGATGACATTGAGCAAGCTGTGGAGACGACAGACCCACATTCCGCAGCTTCGAGACGCTTGTGGTGGAAGCAATAAGCTCCACCCTCTTTGAATTGGTACGAGAAAGCCCCGACCTCCATTAGGAAGCCGGGGCTTGATCTTTAGTATGAGGATGGGCAAACTAATCGCGGCCCGTGTGGCCAAAACCACCAGTGCCGCGATCGGTATTCTCATTAAGCTCCGTGACCAACTCCCACTCCACGACCTCATGGCGGGCTATGACCATCTGAGCAATGCGCTCGCCGTCGTTGAACGTAAAGGGCTCCTTGGAGAGATTGATCATAAGGATCTTCAGCTCCCCTCGATAATCCGAGTCGATAGTCCCAGGGCTATTGGGCAGGGTAATACCATGCTTCAGAGCAAGTCCACTACGAGGGCGGATCTGCGCTTCGTAGCCTTCGGGGATCTCAAGGAAGAGGCCCGTGGGAATAAGGCAGCGCCCGAGAGGCTCCAATATCATTGGCTCCGAGAGATTAGCACGGATGTCCATACCAGCAGCCCCAGATGTGGCGTAGTGAGGAGCAGGATGCTTAGACTTATTGATCAGCTTGACACGCATAGGAGAGATATAAATGATGGGGATGAGAGACGAAGGCGAAGGAGACAAGCTTATTCGGGGTCCTTCCAGTCGCCACCTTCCTTGATGAGGTCGATGAGATGCTCGACGGCTTGAGCTTGAGGTACGCCCTTCTTGATACATTCTTGTCCCTTGTAGAGATCTATCTTGCCAGGCGCAGCACCTACATAGCCGTAGTCCGCATCAGCCATTTCGCCAGGGCCATTGACGATACAGCCCATAATGCCGACCTTGAGTCCCTTGAGATGTGAGGTAGCGGCCTTGATCTCAGCGATGGTATTCTGCAGATTGTAGAGCGTGCGGCCACAGCCAGGACAGCTAATGAACTCCGTCTTGCTCATACGAAGTCGAGCTGCCTGTAGGATGCCCAGCTCGGTCTTGATGATCTCTTCGGCAGGGAGGTGAGGAGCTTCGAGGCAAAGGCCATTACCCCAGCCATCGAGGAAGATGCTACCGCAGTCGGCAGCTGCATAGAGGCGGAAGAGCTCCAGATCGGTGGTCTCGTAGCGACGACGAAGTAGAATGGGGCAATTGACACCTGCACGGCGAAGCTGCGTGAAGCCCCAGCGCCAGTCAGCGACGGGATTATCACCACGGCTCTCAAGAAGAAGCAGTGTCTGAGGCGCGGCAGCAAGCTCAGCAAGACACTCAGCCGTAAGCTCGTCCGTAGCAATGCTCTTCACGGAGACTCCTACGATAGGCGTACCACCAGCGAGCTGAAGCTGTCCTTCGGGTGAGAGAATGGCATCGGGACGCTGAGTAAATGAGGAGAGATCTAAAGCCCTCTTCGTCGGATAGAGTACCAAGGGAAGGTTGCTCCCACCTGCGAGGGCTCCGAGAGAAGTCGTATTCTTGCGAGCATATTGAGCTAACTCGCGGTATTCCTTCCATGAGGGAAGAAGCGATCTGTCTACCGAAAGCACGACATGCTCACGAGGTGTGATGTAGTCCACAAGAGCACGCGCCACGGGGATCTCACACTCGGGCTCTTCGCTGAGGGAGACACGGATCGTATCACCAATACCATCAGCCAGGAGCGAACCGATACCGACAGCACTTTTGATACGACCGTCTTCACCTTCACCAGCCTCTGTCACGCCGAGGTGCAGGGGATAGGCGGGGTAACCTAATTCATCAAGACGAGCGACAAGCAGGCGAACTGCCGCAGTCATCACTACGGTATTGGAGGACTTCATCGAGATGACGATATCATGGAAGTCATGCTCGCGGCAGACATCCAGATATTCCAAGCAACTCTGCACCATTCCCTCGGGCGTATCGCCATAGAGCATCACCATGCGCTCTGAGAGCGAGCCATGATTGACACCAATACGTATCGCACGCTTCAGCGTCTTGGCGCGCTCAACAAAAGCGCCGAATCGCTCGCGTACCTTCTCATGCATGGCACGATAGACCTCATCATTCCACTCGGTCGTACCCTTACTATCGACGTAGTTACCAGGATTGACACGCACCTTCTCTACATACTCCAGTGCCGTATCAGCTGCCGTTGGGTTGAAGTGAATATCAGCTACCAAGGGAGTCGTGATACCACGAGCACGGAGCTCTTTATGGATCACACCGAGGTTAGTAGCTACACGCTTGTCCTGTGCTGTATAGCGCAGATACTCCGCACCAGCGGAGATGATGCGCTCTGCCTGAGCGACTGCAGCCTCTGTATCCAGAGTCGAAGCCGTCGCCATTGACTGGACGCGTAAAGGATAGTCACCGCCAAGAGGCGTATCGCCAATATGAACCAACGCCGCACGGCGTCTGTGATAGAGACAAGGCTCAGCGGATGTAGGATGAGAGGGATGATTCTCTGCCATGAATAAGTCTTACAATAGTGCAAAAGTAAACCCAGGAAGTGCTTCCACCTCCTGGGTTTACAACATATATATGCGGGGGTTAGTTCGTCTTGTGCACGAACTTGACCTCTGCAAGCTCTCGATTAGCCTTGACGACCTTCTCCTTGAGAGACTCCTTGTAGGCTTCGAGTCTACGATAGAGCTCTTCATCAGAGGTAGCCATCATCTGGACGGCCAGGAGTGCAGCATTCTCTGCTGCATTAATTCCCACGGTCGCTACGGGGATACCTGGAGGCATCTGCACCATAGAGTAGAGAGCATCGACGCCCTCCAGGGAAGCCTTGATAGGCACACCGATCACTGGAATGGAAGTCATCGAAGCGATGACACCACAGAGATGGGCAGCCATACCAGCAGCACCGATGATTACCTTGATGCCACGCTCCTTAGCCGTAGTGGCGAACTCCTCTACCTCACGAGGTGTACGGTGAGCAGAGAGTGCGAGCATCTCAAAGGGAATGCCGAGGGCATCGAGACGAGCGGCAGCTTTCTCCATGATGGGCAGATCGGAGGTACTGCCCATGATGATGCTGACCAGTGGAGATGCTTGCATCTTTATCCTGCGATGAGAGCCTTATAGTCGTCAGCGCTGAGCAGACCTTCTACGTCGTCAGCGTTAGCGGGCTTGATCTTGACGAGCCACCCCTTACCATAGGGATCGCTGTTGACCAGCTCAGGGCTGTCTTCGAGCTCGCTGTTGACTTCGAGGATTTCCCCTTCGATAGGGAGGAGGAGGTCAGATACCGTCTTTACAGCTTCGATAGAGCCAAAGACTTCTTCTGCGCTGAGGCTTTCACCTTCGGTCGTGACGTCTACATAGACGATTTCGCCGAGCTCACCCTGAGCGTAGTCCGTGATACCTACGTAGACAACATCACCTTCGAGGCGTGCCCATTCGTGGTCCTTGGTGTACCGCAGTTCCTGTGGAATGTTCATGTTCTTTCTTGGGGGTTATAAAGTTAGTTGATACGAAATAGCTTATTTGCTTTATGGAGCAAAGATAATCAACATATCGGAGCTTACGAAACGTGCCGAAAAGTTTTCACTCACCCCATTTTCACCAGCTCCAAACTATAGTCTGTAGGTGGCTCCGAGGGAAGCATAGTTCACCGCTCCGCTGGCGAAAAAAGTCCTACCACAAGAGAGGTCTACAAGGAAATCCTTCGTCACGGCATAGCTTAGCCCTAAGTCACAGCCATGCTCTGTAGGGCCAAAGACTCCATAGTACTCCACGAAGGAGCTTAGGCGATCTGTGAAGTTATAGCCTAACTCTACGGTCAGAGAGAGGCGACGCATCCCCTCAGCTGAGCCGATATTACAGGTAAGGGAAAGGCCTGATATCAGTTCTTGCTCAAGAGCGAGTGTTAGATCTCCCGTTACTCTACGGGTCTCCTCATGCGGTGCGTAGTTCAGATAGCCGACAAGCGTCATGGCTGGGATCCAGCCATCACCAGAGAAGAGAGCGAGCTTTGAGCTGAGCGTGAGATCAGAGACCTGCACTGCCCCGCGATGGGGCCGCTGTAATAGACCTTCTAAGCGAAGTTCAAGATCAGGCACAAGTCCATAGCGAAGCATTAGCCCCATATTATGATGCCCAGAAGAAGCCCCTATCCCCCACTCTATCTGCAAGCTTCGTGGGCGTAGTACACTTGTTCCTTCACTATGGTCAGGACGGTCGGGTTGCACGTCATTATCCGTCTGTGCCGAGAGAGAGCTGGCCAGCAGTGAGCAAGTCAATAAAGAGAGACTCCAGCGGCGGAGTGATGTATAGAGGTAGCGCATATTATGTAAATAGTAATGTGTGAGCGCAAAGATACGACTACTATAATGAAGAAGGCTGTGCCTCCAGCATCCGACCTCAATGTGGTCTGAATACCGGAGGCACAGCCTCTTAATTACCTTGTGATATACCTTCGTCTACTACAGGAGCTGCTGACTACGGCGGATGAAGGCAGCAAGTGCCTCCCCTGAGAGTAGGCCATTACCAAGGAGTGCGAGATCAACGAGCTGCCCAACGAGGAGCTCTTCTGAACCAAACTTCTTGATCTCCTCAGAAATCTTCCCTTCGAGTTCGGCTTGCTTACTCGTCTGAGCATCAAGCTCCTCACGTTCGGCCACACTCACCTCTTCGGGCTTCTTAGCTGACTGCACTGTGCGAGCAGCTTCGACAAGCTCACTTTGCTCCTGAAGCTCAGCGCGCAGAGTCGAAAGCTTAGGCTCTACAACCTCCTTCTCCGAAGCAAGGAGACGCAGGATCAATGGATGCTCTGTATTGAGTACCACGTTGTAGCCTTCGGGAAGCTCACCATAGAAGTTCATACCAGGCTGCAGACGAGCCATCTCCTGCATACGGCGCATAAACTCCCCTTGCGTGATCAGCACGGCATCAGCATCAGCGCCAAGTGCTTCGAGGCTTACGCTATAGTTGCGCTTCTCCTCACGAGGCAGGCGCCCTTCAAAGAGGGCCTTCAAGGCCTTCTGCTCTACATCGGAGAGACTGACAGCACGCTGCTCATCCTTAGCGATAAGCTTATCGATAGAGTCAGAGTCGACGCGTACGAAGCGGGTCTTCTCGAGCTTCTGCTCCAGCTGAGACACCGCATGGACATCCAGAGGGCCATCTAAGAGGAGGACAGAGTAGCCCTTAGCCTTAGCACGCTCGATAGCTGTATATTGGCTGTTGCGGTCATTCGTATAGAGCCATACGAGTTGGCCTTCCTTATCGGTTTGCTCGCCTTCGGTAAGGGTGCGGTATTCGTCAAGGGTGAAGTGCTTCCCCTCAATATCAGTGACGAGGTCAAACTTCACAGCTCGATCATAGAACTTCTCATCAGAGAGCATCCCATACTGTACGAAGACCTTCAGGCTCTCCCACTTCTCCTCGAAGAGGCTACGCTCATTACGGAAGAGTTCATCAAGTCGGTCAGCGACTTTCTTGGAGATATGATTGGAGATCTTCTTGACCTGAGCGTCACTCTGCAGATAAGAGCGAGAGACGTTCAGCGGGATATCTGGAGAGTCAATGACCCCATGTAGCAGAGTCAAGTACTCTGGGACGATCCCTTCGACGTCTTCTGTGACGAAGACCTGGTTGGCATAGAGCTGGATCTTATTGCGCTGCAGCTCCATCTGATTCTTCACCTTGGGGAAGTAGAGGATCCCCGTAAGATTGAAGGGATAGTCTACATTGAGGTGGATCCAGAAAAGAGGCTCCTCAAAGGTCTGAGGATAGAGCTGGTGGTAGAAGGCAATGTAGTCCTCATCCTTCAGCTCCGATGGCTTCTTGGTCCAAGCGGGATGCACATCATTGATCTGGTTATCCTCGTCGGTATCGACATAGGCACCATCCTTCCACTCCTGCTTCTTCCCAAAGACGATGGGCACAGGGAGGAATTTGCAGTACTTATTGAGGAGCGCTGAGAGGCGATCCTTGCTGAGGAATTCTTCACTCTCGCTGTCAATATGCAGGATGATATCCGTTCCTCGCTCCGTACGACTCCCCTTCTCCAGGATGTACTCTGGGTTACCATCGCAGCTCCAGTGGATGGGCTCTGCACCCTCACGATAAGAGAGCGACTGTATCTCGACGCGCGAAGACACCATGAAGGACGAGTAGAAGCCCAGACCGAAGTGACCAATGATAGCCACCTTGTCGTCCTTATACTTATCGAGGAACTCCTCTGCTCCAGAGAAGGCTATCTGATTGATGTACTTCTCGACCTCCTCAGCAGTCATACCGATACCACGGTCACTGACCGTGATCGTCTTAGCATCAGCGTCGAAGCTAATGGAGACCTTCAGGTCACCCAGCTCACCCTTGAACTCGCCTGCCGAGGCCAGTGCACGCAGCTTCTGCGAAGCATCTACAGCATTGGATACCAGCTCACGAAGGAAAATATCATGTTCACTGTAGAGGAACTTCTTGATGACGGGGAAGATGTTTTCACTCGTCACCCCTATCTTACCTTGTTTACTCATAGAGTCTATAGTTTATCTTGTATGATGGATATACGTGTTATCGCCTTTCCTTATTCAAAGAGAATGCCACGCCTCTACTCTACGCCAATATGGCAGGCTCTCCCTCACAAATGAATTGGTATGCAAATCATGTGTAAGGGTCATTCTGTGATATGCGCATAGCATGATCCAATATGGGTACGTGGGTATAGCTATATTAGGATGGCGAAGAAAGCTATATAGCTTTGGACTGATTCCGTATAGCTTCGTGAAGTGACCTCTATTAGGTTGTTGCTCCACGTAGGGAATAAAAGTTATGGACAAGTGGCAGAAAAGTGTGGACTACGTACGTGGATCTAATATCTACGTACGTGGATATTTGAATTGACGTGCCTGGTCTTTAAGACTACGTGTGTAGACAGAGATAAACCACTACGTGAAGGCGCTTTTTTCTTCACAAGAAGGACACTTTTCTCTCCGCTGGATAAGAGGAATTCTCGCGATAAGTCGAAGGGCTTGTATATCTCTTCGGAGAGGTATGTCGGTGAGCTTGGCGTGCGTTGTCTTTGCAGAATAAATAGAGGATAGGACTCTCGGCAACAGTCTCCAGTATAGGAATAAGTGCAAAGCAGTATTGGTTTGTATGCCGAACCAATATTCGTTTGAGTACAAACCAATAGTGCTTCACACCCAGTATCCACATACATTACTTGTTAACAAGCACTTACACACATCTCAAAACTTAGAGAAGTCCACTATAAGTTGGTTAGGAAGGAGCCTACTCTTAGGAGCAAATCAGGGTAGACTCTGCAGACGATTTAGAGCGTTATGCTAAGAGGCTGGTGAGTGAAGCCGTCCGAGGTATAAGATTTTGTATCTTTGGGATAGCGTGCGTACTAAGCACTCGTCACCAGCTCCCTGCTCCACAGTGGAGCCCGATTATAATTTTAATGGAGACAATCAAGCAGATATTCCGTATCGGGAGTGGCCCCAGCAGTAGCCACACCATGGGGCCACGACGTGCCGCCGAGCAGTTCAGAGACCGTTGTCCTCAAGCCAAGCGCTATGACGTCACGCTCTATGGGAGCCTGGCGGCTACAGGCAAGGGGCACATGACTGATGCTGCTATCCTCGAGACACTGACGCCTGTAGCCCCCACGGAGATTCTGTGGAAACCTGATATCATCCTCCCCTTCCACCCTAATGGGATGAAGTTCGAAGGCTTTGATGATGCAGGCAAGCTCCTTGACACCTATACGGTCTTCAGCATCGGTGGTGGGACGCTCGCCAACGAAGACTTCAACGAGCAGCGCTCTGCGACCATCTATCCTGATAGCCGTATCGTAGATATCATGCACCGCCTGCATGAGGAGGATACGACCTACTGGGAGTATGTAGAGCACTATGAGGGCCCTGAGATCTGGGACTATCTGGCAAAGATTTGGGACGTCATGCAGCAAGCCATCCATTCGGGACTAAATGCAGAAGGTGTCCTCCCTGGAGGCTTGGGTCTACGACGCAAAGCTGCTCTCTACAAGGTCAAGGCTGAGGGCTACGGCTCTGCCAGTATCAAGAATAGAGGCCTCGTCTATGCCTATGCGCTCGCTGTCAGTGAGCATAATGCTTCGGGCGGACGTGTCGCTACGGCGCCGACTTGTGGGAGCTGTGGTGTAGTCCCCGCGGTACTCTATCACCTCAAGACGAGCCGCAACTTCCCCGAGCAAAGTATCCTGCGTGCCTTAGCTACCGCAGGCCTCTTCGCAAATGTAGTACGCACCAATGCCTCCATCTCGGGCGCAGAAGTCGGATGCCAGGGTGAGATCGGCGTAGCCTGTGCTATGGGAGCCGCTGCCGCCAGCCAGCTCTTCGGTGGCTCCAACCTCCAGATCGAGTACTCTGCAGAGATGGCGCTGGAGCATCACTTAGGCCTCACCTGTGACCCGGTCTGCGGACTCGTCCAGATCCCCTGCATTGAGCGTAATGCCTTCGCTGCTGCTCGTGCCTTAGATGCCAACACCTATGGGACCTTCAGCGATGGGCGTCATCGCGTGAGCTTCGACCAGGTCGTCGAGGTGATGCGCAAGACGGGGCATGACCTTCCCAGCCTCTACAGAGAGACTTCTGCAGGCGGTCTCGCTACCGAGTATTCTGCCAAGAAGCCTCCTCGCCCTTGGTAATAACCACTACCTAAAGAGTTCACTATGTCGCCTCACTCTGTCATCCTCAGTCTCTCGACCTCACTTCTCCTCGCTCTCAGTGGAGTGAGTATGGAGCTTTATGCGCAAGCTCCTCGCACAGACTCTGTGAGTCGGGCTGTCAATGACAGCCTTCTGGTGATCCAGTTTGCCGAGGTATATATCTCCGCCAATCGTACTGTCCGTCCCCTCACTATCGAGGAGCGACGACAGCTCTGGCGGCGCATACGTGACGTCAAGAAGGTCTATCCCTACGCCAAATACGTAGCGGCCACGATCATCGAGACCTACGAATATATGCAGACCCTCCCCGAGAAGGAGCAAGAGCCCCACCTCAAGCGAGTCGAGAAGGAACTCAAGGAAGATATGGAACCTAAGATGAAAGACCTGACCCTCAACCAAGGGAAGCTCCTCATCAAGCTGATCAACCGACAGTGCGGCATGACGGGCTATGAGCTCGTCCAAGCCTTCCTCGGGGGCTTCAAGGCTTGGACTTGGCAGGTCTTTGCCCGTATCACAGGTGCCAGCCTGAAGGCTACTTACCGTCCCCAGACGGATCCCGACGATGCACTCACCGAGCGTATCGTCCGCCTCTATGATCAGCGCATACTCTGACGACAAGCAATTCACCATGAGAATTAAATACGGCCTTTACCTATCCCTCTTCTTAGGCCTCAGCTTCACCACTTCTGCGAAGTCCAAAGGCCCTATTCGCGTAGCATGCATCGGCAATAGCATCACCTACGGCTATGGACTCGCAGACCGTGAGCACGAAGCCTACCCCGTCCTCCTGCAGCAGAAGCTGGGAGCGAAGTACCAAGTAGAGAACTTCGGGAAGTCTGGAGCTACACTGCTCTCTCGGGGGCATCGTCCCTACTTCCAGCAGGAGGAGTACAAGAAGGCTCTAGCTTTC
Source organism: Porphyromonas sp. KLE 1280 (assembly GCF_000700805.1). Classification (NCBI taxonomy): domain Bacteria; kingdom Pseudomonadati; phylum Bacteroidota; class Bacteroidia; order Bacteroidales; family Porphyromonadaceae; genus Porphyromonas; species Porphyromonas sp. KLE 1280. The sequence goes on along the minus strand of NZ_KL362962.1, from coordinate 394,201 downwards.
CGCCCAGATATCGCCGTGATTCATCTCGGCGTCAATGATACGGATCCCCGCAATTGGCCGAACTATCAGGATGAGTTCATTCCCGATTATCATCACCTCATCGATACCTTACGCGCTGTCAATCCTCAGGTACGCATCCTCATCGCTCGTACGACGCCTATTGGGGTGGAGCATCCTCGCTTTGAGTCGGGTACGCGAGACTGGCAGCTGCAGATACAGCAGGCCATTGAGCAGGTGGCTAAGAGTGCAGATGTTGAGCTTATTGACTTCCACACCCCACTCTATCCCTACCCCCATTACTTTCCCGATGCAGTGCACCCCATAGCAGCTGGTATGCACTTCCTCGCAGAGACTGCCTACCAAGCTATCTCGGGCGACTTCGGAGGACTACAGCTCCCAGCCATCTATTCTGATGGGATGGTCCTGCAGCGCCAGCGTCCACTGACCATCCGAGGGAAAGCCAATGCAGGGGAACTTGTCACACTCTCCTTCCACGGCTGGAGTGGTAATACTAAGACTAATCGCCTCGGGGAATGGGCGATCACCCTCCCAGCACAGTCAGCTGGCGGTCCCTATAGCCTTGAGGTAAGTACACCGCAGAGCAAGCGTAAGATCAAGCTTAATAATGTCTATGTCGGGGAAGTATGGCTATGCTCTGGGCAGTCCAATATGGCTTTCATGCTCAGCCAAAGCACGGATCAGGAGCATCGTCCCATACAGCCTGACAGCATGCTGCGCATCTACAATATGCAGCCCGCCCACGAGACGACTGCCTCAGCTTGGCCGGTGAGCTTCTTAGACTCACTGGATCAGCTCCGCTACTACCGCCCTGCTACCTGGGAAGGAGCTCGTCCCTCTAAGACCAACATCTCAGCGATCGCCTATCACTTCGCCCGTGAGCTGAGAGATAGCCTCCAGATCCCCGTCGGTATCGTAATCAATGCCATCGGTGGCTCTCCCACGGAGGCGTGGATTGACCGCGCCACGCTTGAGCAGGAGTTCCCTGCGATCCTGCGCCAATGGAGGAAGAATGACTTCATCATGCCATGGGTACGTGAGCGCGCTGGGCAGAACCTCCAAGCTCAAGACACACCTCTTGCTCGCCACCCCTACGCTCCGACTTATCTCTACGATACGGGGATCCGTCCACTCTCCAGCTACACATTCCGAGGGGCTATCTGGTATCAAGGAGAGTCCAACGCCCATAACATCGAGGCACATCAGCAACTCTTCCCTCTGCTTGTCAAGAGTTGGCGTAAGACCTTCGGTGCTACCCTCCCCTTCTATTATGTCCAGCTCTCCTCGATCAACCGCCCTTCTTGGCCCGCCTTCCGCGATAGCCAGCGACGCCTTGCTCGGCCAAGCCAAGGAATAGATATGGTTGTCTCAATGGACCACGGAGACAAGGCGGATGTCCACCCTACCATTAAGTATCCTATCGGGCATCGCTTAGCACTCCTCGCTCTCTCTGGACAATACGGCTACCGCTCCCTCGAAGCACGTAGCCCCGAGCTACTCAGTGTAAGCTGGCAACAGGCACAAGTACTCGAACTCACGTTTGCAGGCACCTCAGAGCTACGCACATCCGATGCGAAAGAGCTGAGAGGCTTCGAAGTCCTCACCTACGATGGGAAGACTCATCCACTCACGGGCTCTATGCGGGGTGCGACAGTCACGCTCCAGCTTCCACCTACACTCCGAGGGAAAGACCTCTGGCGTCTACGCTACGCATGGCGTCCTTACACGGATGCTAACCTCACGGGCGCTACGGGCCTCCCCGTAAGCACCTTCACCATTGACCTCAAGACCAATGCTCATGACGCTCAATAAGCTACGCTCTCTACTTGCCCTCACGGCTACCAGCCTCTTAGCAGGTCTATACTCCTGCTCTTCGTCCAATCCTGAGCTCACAATCAAGCTGGATAAGTTAGCCCCCAGCGACACCATCGCTTGGGTAACCTACTTAGGGCTGGAGGGACAGCAGACCGACACTCTACTTCACTTCGAGCCGACGATCCACCTCTCGCCCGACACCGCACGCTTCCACTCGGTCATCTTCTCACATGATGGTGCTGCGCGCGTACATTACTATATGCTCCAGGGGAAGGAATGGAAGGAAGTGACGACGATGCCGGCTGACACGACGAAGCTCACGAGCGCTCTTCCCTTTGAAGGGGTTGACCTGCAGGGAAAGTCCCACACAATCTCCGAGCTCTATGCGCATCACAGCGTTGAGCTTGTATTTGCTTCACCTGAGGGGTTGCAAAGCCTCACCCGCCGAGAGCAGGAGGGGCTGCAAGCCAAGGCTCGCCCCGACAGCCTACAGTTCGTCATCCTCTACCCTACGCCGTCTGATAGCGCAGCCCGAGGTCAGTTCCGCCGTGACAGTCTACGAGGTATCGCTTTCTCTGATAGCTTAGGCCTAGTCTCTCGACTGCGAAGGGAGTACGGCGTACAAGGAAATGTCCAGCCCGTGCGCTTCCAGATCGATACCTTAGGGCGAGTCAAGCAGCGCTGACCAGACCACAACACAAACACCATCCACCGACCCAACATCTATACCACCATGCTTGTCAAGACCTACGCTGCAGCCCTACAGAGCATCCAAGCTCGTACGGTGACGATAGAGGTAAGCTGTACTCGTGGCTCTTACTTCCAGCTTGTCGGCCTCCCCGACACGGCTATCAAGGAGAGTCAAGACCGCATCATCTCGGCCATCGAGAGTAGCGGATACAAGTTCCCTGGGAAGCGCATTGTCATCAATATGAGCCCTGCTGACCTACGCAAAGAGGGGGCAGCCTATGACCTACCTCTTGCGATCGGACTCTTAGCTGCTGACGGACAGATCCCCTCCGACCTACTTGAGCACTATATGATCATGGGCGAACTCTCCCTCGATGGAGCGGTTCGCCCTATCCATGGAGCCCTACCCATAGCCATCCAAGCCCGTAGTGAAGGCTACCGAGGCTTCATTCTTCCCGAAGCCAATGCTCGGGAAGCTGCCGTCGTCAATAAGCTTGAGGTGCATGCTGCCCGCACCCTGCGCGAAGTCATCGGTATGCTGACAGGAGAGGCACCTCTACCCATCGTCGAGGTCGACACACGTGGAGAATTCTATCGAGGGATAGAGAGCGAGACCTTTGACTTCTCTGAGGTCAAGGGACAAGAGACCGTGAAGCGAGCGCTCGAAGTGGCAGCAGCTGGAGGGCACAACCTCTTAATGATCGGTGCCCCAGGGAGTGGGAAGTCTATGATGGCGAAGCGACTACCGAGCATTCTCCCGCCCTTCACGCTCGGTGAAAGCCTTGAGACAACGAAGATTTATTCGGTAGCTGGGAAGCTGGGCAAGGACGTCACCTTGATGACGACACGCCCCTTCCGTGCCCCACACCACTCCATTTCGCCTGTTGCACTGGTCGGTGGTGGAAGTAATCCCCAGCCTGGAGAGATTAGCTTGGCACACAATGGGGTGCTTTTCTTAGACGAGCTTCCTGAGTTCAGTCGCAATGTCTTAGAGGTCATGCGTCAGCCACTGGAGGAGCGTGTCGTGACAGTAGCTCGAGCTCGCTATACCGTAGACTACCCCGCCAGCTTCATGCTGGTAGCAGCGATGAATCCGTGCCCTTGCGGCTACTACAACCACCCGACCCACGCCTGCGAATGCACCCCACAGCAAGTGCAACGCTATCTGGGGAAGGTATCAGGCCCTCTGCTTGACCGTATCGACCTGCAGGTAGAGATCGTCCCCGTGGACTTTGAGAAGCTCTCCGATGCCCGCCCCTCAGAGAGTAGTGAGTGCATCCGAGAGCGTGTCTTAGCCGCACGTGAGATACAGACTCGCCGCTTCGCCCCCTATCCCGAGGTACACTGCAATGCGCAGATGACGCCACGGCTTATGCAGCTCTTTGCTCGCCCCGATGCCGAAGGGCTGGAGAAGCTCCGTCTCGCTATGGAGCGATTGGATCTGTCGGCACGTGCCTACGACCGCATCCTCAAGGTAGCTCGTACTATCGCTGACCTTGCTGGCTCCGAAGAGATCCGCAAGGAGCACATCGCCGAGGCCATTCACTACCGCAGTCTTGACCGCGCCTCTTGGGGGCAGCGGTAGCTCCAGCACCTCCTCCACCCTCACGAACTTTTACCGCCATTCCTCTCAAGCCATCAGAGTAGTCTCATAGAGAGAGAGCTACTCCGAAGCTCTATACCTATAAAAACGAAGTAGTACTGATCACTGCGCGGAGCAGTACTGGTCACGACTTCGACCAGTACTGGTAGGCATAGGTGACCAGTACTGGTTCGCTCGCTGACCAGTACTGGTTGATTTCCCCCTTCATAGGGCCACTCCCGACGAGCTTCACTTACCACAAATAGAGGGATCCCCAAGCGTGTGCTCTCTGACGTCGAAACACCTGATAATGTGAGGGGAGGAAGAGTAAAATCACGGTGGGAAGCAGCGGAATAGTTAGTATTTTGGTATCGTAGCCTAATCCATAGGCTACCTAATGAATAATTCGTATTTTTGCGGCTGATATTCGCTAAGCACATAACGACTTATACACAAACCAATCAGCTATGTACTGGACATTAGAACTGGCATCCAAGCTCGAAGATGCACCATGGCCCGCAAGCCGTGACGAACTCATCGACTACGCCCAGCGCTCTGGCGCCCCCATCGAAGTCATTGAGAACCTCCAGGAAATGGAGGATGAGGGCGAGCTATACGAATCCATCGAAGATATCTGGCCCGACTACCCAAGTAAGGAAGACTTCTTCTTCGACGAAGAAGAATATTAGTCAGCCTCACTTCGGAGGCTATAAATCCGATGGGCAAGACAACCTTCACCTATGGTCGTAGGCGTAGAGACCTCGGTCTCGTGGGTTGTCTTGCCCTTCTTTTATTCTCAGCGCAGCCAGTCGCATCCCAGTCACGCCCTTTAGTTCGCCAGTGGGATGAAGCTTTAGGCTACTACAATCCTGCAGCCTTAGCCCCTCTGGGTACAGGACAAATCGCAGGCCTGTGGGGAAGAGAAGACCATCGACACAGCTACTACCTACTCCTTACAGACCTACCTCTGGAGCTCCTCGGTGGGCGCCATGTAGTGGGAGCTCAGCTCCTACACCACCAGCAAGACCTGTGGGAGCATTCGACCTTCTCCCTACGAGGGAGCGCTTGCCTACCCTTATCCGAGGGGAAGCGCCTACAATTAGGTGTGGAAGGTGCGCTGCACCGTCTTACCTTCGATGGGAAGAAAGCCCTTGAAGAAGGTATCACCAATAGTGAGCTCCCTACGACAAAGAGCGAGGGTAAGGCACTCGGTCTTAGCTTAGGCCTACAGTATTATGGAGAGCGCCTCTCTGCGGGTATTGCTGTGACTGACCTCTTCGGAGTGCACACTCGCATCGGTGAGCGCTATATAGCGCAGCTGCCTCCGCGCTACAGTGCCACACTTAGCTACCACATAGGCTCGGCTGTAGCCTGGGCCTTTGTCCCTGCCATCTGGGGCTCTTATAGCCAAGATGAGAAGTGGCGATCGGAGGTACGAGGTACGCTATGGTACCACGCTCGCATTGCCCTCGGTAGCTCCTATCGCCAAGGCGAAGCTCTTGGTCTTCACACCCGCCTTCGCCTCGGAGAGCTATCCCTCGGCTATCAAGTCGAGCGCTCCACCCGATCAAGTAGCTTTTACCACGAGCTACTCCTCGGCTATACACTCCCTCATGGGAGAACTAAGCACACAGAGCCCCGATACAAGAGTATTCGGCTGCTCTGAGAAATGATACAATGCTCATGACCCAACCCTTACTACTTCGACTTACCCAATTTAGTACCGCCTTCATCCTATGCTCTGCAGTCTGCTCCTGTGGCTCCTCACATCCCACATCCATGGGAGGAGTAGCTACCGCTCGCTTAGCATCGTGGAATGAGCCAGCTCCGCATGGGATGGTGCACATTCCCCGCGGGCATGTACTTCTTGGAGAAGCTAAGGCTGACAGTCTCTGGGGAACGCCTGCCGTGAGCCGAGGCATATCAGTCGAAGCCTTTTGGATGGATCGTACCGAGGTGACGAATGCGCAGTATCGCCAATTCGTATATTACGTACGAGACTCGATACTACGTGAGCGCTTAGCAGACCCCGCCTATGGTGGTGACGAGAGCTACAAGATCACAGAAGACAAAGATGGAGAGCCCACCACACCTCATCTGGACTGGAGCCGCCCCATTCCCTCGGAGAAGCGAGCTACAGAGGAAGAGCTACGCGCCCTGCAAAGTATCTACTACACCAATCCTGTCACAGGAGAGAAGAAGCTGGATCCTACGCAGCTCTACTACCGCTACGAGCGCTATGACCATCGTGCGGCGGCCCTATGGCGCAACCAGCTACGCCAAGCACAGGGCAATCCACAATGGGAGAAGAAGCGACCCGAGACCGTCCTCATATCCAAGGACACGGCTTACATAGACACCTCTGGCAAGATCGTCCGCGAGACGCTCACCCGTCCGCTGCGTAGCGAGTATGACTTCCTCAGTACCTATATCGTACCCGTCCTTCCCGACGAGACCGTCTGGGTCAATGATTTTCCTCAGTCAACTAATGCCATTTATACCACCAAGTACTTCAACCATCCTGGATATAATGACTACCCTGTCGTGGGAGTCACTTGGGAGCAAGCGCAGGCCTACTGCGCTTGGCGCACCATCTCCTACAAGAAGGGCCTCAAGCTCCCCGAGGGTCAGATCGTAGAGGAATTCCGCCTCCCGACCGAAGCCGAATGGGAATATGCTGCACGAATGGGTAACTCAAGCATCAGCTACCCCTGGGGCAATGCCGAGGTGCGCTCATGTGACGGATGCTTCGTGGGCAACTTCAAGCCTGGCGACGGTGACTATACAGCTGACAAGCATCTGATCACGGCACGCGTATCCTCCTACCCACCCAATGACTTTGGGCTCTTTGACATGGCTGGTAATGTGGCTGAATGGACCAGCACGACTTGGACTCCTGCTGGCTTCAAGCTCATCAATGATGTAAACCCCGAGCTATCCTATCAGGCAGACTATAAGGACAGTATCGACCGCACGCTCAAGGTCATCAAGGGCGGATCTTGGAAGGATATAGCCCGCTATATACGCGCCAACAATCGCACGAAGGCTCCACAAAATTCAGCACACTCCTACATAGGCTTCCGCTGTGTACGCTCGGCTGTCGAGTTCAGTAAGTAGTTAGCTCCTATCTTGTGTTAAGTCACCCACCTATGTCCAAGCGCCTTAGCCCTATACGTCGTCTCGAGCACTTCCTCGCCAGCCAGCGAGGGAAGCGTATACTCAACTATTTCTACTCTTGGGGAGCAGCCTTCGTCATCTTAGGCGCACTCTTCAAGCTCCTTCACATACGCTATGGCGATGAGATCCTCCTTGTGAGCATGCTCACTGAGTTTGCCGTCTTCTTCATCTCGGGCTTTGAACGCCCTGAGATAGGTAGCAAGGGATCGGAGTACTCAGAAAAAGCATATCCACCTTCAGCTATCCCATATCAGCAGCACCAACTGCTAGTCACGTCCACAGACCTTTCACAGCGAGGGCAGGGAGATACCGATACCTTGACAAGCAATATCACGGAGCTCAATGCCATCTATGCGCGCCAAGTCAAGGAGCTCAAAGCTCAGCTGGAGAACATCGAACGCATCAGCGCAGACCTACAGCACATGCATACCATGTACGAGGCTGGTGCTAAGGATAGCTCGACCTTTCGCCAGCAGAATGAGCGTCTCATCAGCCAGCTGGAGCAGCTCAATGCAGCCTATGCGCGCATGCTACAGGCCCTGACGGTGAATATGAATACCCCCAACAGCTCACTCTCCTCAGGGGCTGACGAACCGACTCACACGAAGTAATCCACCTCAGCATGGCAGTAGGTACTGGTAGCAATCCCAATAGACAGCGCATGATCAACCTCATGTACATTGTCTTCATCGCAATGATGGCACTCAATGTATCACCTGAGGTACTCGATGGCTTCAGCAAAGTGGAGGGAGAGCTGCGCCAAGCGACAGCGGCCAGTGAGGCTCAGAATGGGCGCTTAGCCTCGGACATGCAAGCTGCCTTCAGCACCAATCCTGCGAAGGCAAGCATGTACTACAAGCAGAGCCAAGAGCTACAGCGACGCACGGACTCACTCTATCAGTACCTCCAGCAGCTGAAGGAAGCCATTGCCACCGAAGCTGATGGGCGCGGTGCATCCCCCGATTCTCTACAGCATCGAGACAATCTATCAGCAGCCTCTGTCGTATTACTTGCCCCCATTCACCCCAAGGGGAAGGAGCTACGCAAGCATCTCAATAGCTATACCTCCTGGGTAGGGAGCCTACTGAAATCAGCCAACTCTGAGGGCAAGATACTCTCTCGCCTTAGCACTCCTGAGGGGCGAGAAGGGAAGACTTGGGAAGAAGAGTGCTTTGAGAGCATGCCAGCCATAGCCGCTATCACTCAGCTCACCCAGCTGCAGAATAGTCTACGCTATGTCGAGGGCGAGACACTCAGCAAACTGCTACGCAGCATAGGAGCCTCGGACTATCGCTCCAATAAACTCACTGCCCAAGTCATCCCAGACAGCCGTATTATCCTACGCGGAGTCCCTTACCAAGCCGCCATCGTACTCAGCAGCATTGACACGACGAAGCACCCCAAAATCTACCTCCAAGGGAATGCCTTGCCCTCCTCTTCGGCTGGAAGGGTTAGCTTAGCGACACCATCGACCGGCACCTTCCCGATCAAAGGACATATAGAGGCTGAGCTGAATGATGGGACGATCGTACGCAGCCCCTTTGAGAGTAGCTACACGGTGATCGAGCCAACAGCCACCATCGCTCCCACGATGATGAATGTACTCTATGCAGGGATTGACAACCCCATTCAAATAGCCGTCCCAGGCATTCCACTCCAGGATATCACAGCGACCAGCTCCTCAGGCAGGCTCATCCGAAAGGGAGATCTATGGATCGCTCATCCGACAAAGGCGGGGAGCGAAGTCATCATATCCGTGACAGCCAACGTCGGAGGAAAGAGCCAGCCCGTAGCTCAGACGAAGCTCCGAGTACGTAGCCTCCCCGACCCGATGCCCTATCTCAGTATCAGCATGGGGAGCGGAAGCACCCGATTCAAGGGAGGGCGCATAGCAAAGAACTCTCTACTTGCCTCAGGTGGTGTCCGCGCAGCCCTTGATGACTCCTTCCTTGATATCAACTACAGCGTACTGCGCTTCCAGCTCTTAGCCTTCGATGCTCTGGGCAATGCGCTCCCCGAATCCTCTCAAGGGGCAAACTTCTCCGACCGGCAGATACGCCTCATCCAAAATACCCCCCACGGACGTCGCCTCTTCATCACAGACATCATCGCTCGAGGCCCTGATGGCGTCGAGCGTCGTCTTCCCTCTCTTGAGCTTATCATCGCATAGACAAGCCCACCTATCCTACGAAAGCAATGAAGCGAACAACCACTATATTCCTCTCATCCCTTCTTCTCTCCTCACTTGGGCTCTCTGCTCAAGATACACCTCGTACCCCTATCGTACGCAAGGGCACTCAGCAGACGGAGCGACGAGAGAAAAAGAAAGCAGTAGAGCAAGCCACTAATCAAGGACTCACTGAGCGCGCTAAGGCCTTCCTATCCTCCGACACCATCACGACAGATCAGGTCGCTTGGCGCCGAGGGATCTACCGAGCTCTCGACCTTATGCAGCCTGCTAATGCTCCGCTTTATAGCCCCGAAATAGCTACTGAGCGAGAGGCAAACCTCTTCGCACAGGTCTTCCAGCTCTATGCAGCTGGTAGACTCCCCGTATATGAATACCTTGATGGTCCCGAGCGCTTCGATGAGGCCCATCACCTAAGCTTCAACGATTTTGTAGAGCGCTTCCACATCAGCTATATCGAAGGAGATCCTCAAAGCATCCCATCCAGCGAAATCAAGGGATACTACATCAAGGAAGCACATATCTTCGATGAAGGGACCTCTACCTACTCGACGCAAGTAGAAGCCCTATGCCCCATCCTCTCTGGTATAGGCGACTATGGGGAGCTACGCCTCCCTCTCTTCTGGGTTAAGTACAGTGACCTGGCTCCTTACCTACAGAGTGGACTCATCCCACTAAGTGAGGGAAACAGCGCCTATCGAGGTACGCTATTTGATTTCTTCCGCTTGGGACTCTACAAGGGGGAGATAGTCAAGACGGAGAACCTACGTGGACGTACGCTATCCCAAGAGTACCAGAGCTCTGAAGCCCAGAAGAAAGCGCAAGAGCATATCGAGCGAGAGCTATCAGACTTCCAGGAGCAGCTCTATCTCCCCGACAGCACGCTACATCAGCCGAAGCAGTCTCCCAAGAAGGGAAACAAGCCTAAGTCCAAGAGCCAGCCTACCTCAGATAGCAGTGCCAGCTCTACCAGTAAGTCATCCTCGACACCTATCACTCGCTCAGCGCGAGGTAGAGGCTACTAAGCCGACCCCACACAAAAAGCGACAGCGCCCCCTCTCCATCGTGGAGAGGGGGCGCTGTCTTATAGCGGAGGATAAGCCTTAGTAGCTTATTCCTTTACTTCCCAATAGGCATCCTTCATCAGGACATCTTCAAGCTTACGGATACCGGGCTTCTGAGCACGGACCTCCTCGATCTGCTGCGTGACAGCCTGATCATAGCAAATATCCTCGACGTCACGGATGACACCGAAGGCTACAGGCATATCATCGCTCGTACCCATCATCGCCAGCATCGTGTGGAGGGTAGGATCGACTTCGTGAGCATCGTGCGTCAGGACATCATCCAGCGTGTAGCCATCTTCGCCGATGGTCACGGCCTTCAGGCGAAGGCCATCAAGGACGAGACCCTTATTCTTCTCCTTACCGAAGATCATCTTCTCGCCATGGCGGAGTACGATGGAGCGGTCTTCACGCGTATCACGCTGAGCTACGCCCTTATGTACACCGTCATTGAAGATCACACAGTTCACCAGGACTTCGACGACAGCGGCACCCTTGTGCTGAGCACTTGCTACCATACACTGCCCGAGGAGCTTCATATCGATATCCAATGAGCGAGCGAAGAAGCGACCGCGTGCACCGAAGCAAAGCTCCGCCGGGATGAAGGGATCCTCGACCGTACCGAAGGGCGAGCTCTTTGATACGAAGCCACGCTCAGAGGTAGGTGAATACTGCCCCTTCGTCAGACCATAGATACGGTTGTTGAAGAGGATGAAGTTGAGGTCTACATTACGACGGATAGCGTGGATGAAGTGGTTACCACCGATAGCGAGGCTATCACCGTCACCGGTAGCAATCCATACACAGAGGTCGGGGCGAGCGGTCTTAAGACCAGTAGCGATAGCAGCAGCACGCCCGTGGATCGTGTGGAAGCCGTAGGCGTTCACATAGTAGGGCAGACGTGAGGAGCACCCGATACCCGAGATGACTGCTGTCTGCTCGGTCGAGATACCCACCTCGGCCATAGACTTCTGGAGAGTAGCCAAGACACCATGGTCACCACAGCCAGGACACCAGCGTACGTACTGGTCGCTCTTGAAGCTCTTAGCGTCTAACTTCACTGGGTTTGCATTCGTTTCCATAGGGCTATTCTTCGATAAGTTTGATGAATTCTTCGACTAAGTGAGAGAGGCTAAAGGGCTGGCCGGTCACCTCGTTGTACTGACGTGGCACGAAGTTGTCAATCAGACCGCGCAGGTGACGAGCGAACATACCCGTATTCTGTTCAGCGACGATGACCTTCTTGTAACGGCGCAGTACCTCCTCCGTATTCTTAGGCAGAGGGTTGATGAAAGCGAAGTGGGCATGAGCGATCTTGTAGCCCTGCTCACGTACCTTATGGGAAGCTTCGTAGAGGTGCCCGTAGGTACCTCCCCAACCGACAATCAGTGTATCGGCATCCTGATCGCCTTCGACCTCAAGGAGAGGGAGCTCATTAGAGATGTAGTCAATCTTCTCCTGACGAGTCTTGACCATGAGGGCATGGTTAGCAGCGTCCGTGCTGATAGCACTAGTTGTGAAGTTCTTTTCAAGACCACCGAGACGGTGCTCAAAGCCTGGGGTACCAGGTACAGCCCAGTAGCGAACCTTTGTTTCGGGGTTGCGGAAGTAAGGACGCCAGCCTTCAGCAGCACCTTCGGGGAGCTTAGATACGTAGTTAGGCTCGATAGTAGGCAACTCGTGGAGGTCGGGGATTCGCCAAGCAGAAGAGCCGTTAGCGACGAAGGTATCCGTAAGTAGGATAACTGGGGTCATATGCTCAACGGCGATCTTAGCAGCCCAGTAGGCATAGAGGAAGCAAGTATCAGGTGTCGTCGCAGCGAGGACGGGGATAGGAGCTTCACCGTTGCGGCCATAGAGTGCCTGCATTAAGTCGGTCTGCTCACTCTTCGTAGGAAGACCTGTCGAAGGACCACCACGCTGTACGTCAATGATGACCAGAGGAAGCTCAGCCATCACAGCGAGACCAATAGCTTCACTCTTCAGGGCAAGACCAGGACCAGAGGTAGTCGTCACAGCGAGGTCACCAGCAAACGAAGCACCGATAGCAGTACAGATACCAGCGATTTCGTCTTCTGCCTGGACGGTCTTCACACCAAGAGCCTTGTGCTTAGCGAGCTCATGGAGGATATCCGTAGCAGGAGTGATAGGATAGCTACCGAGGAAGAGTTCGAGACCAGCTTGCTCAGAAGCAGCGATAAGCCCGTAAGCTGTAGCCTTGTTACCATTGATATCAAGGTAGCGGCCTGGTACAGGCTTCTGCGTTTCGATGCGGAAGATGCTGGCAGAAGCGTGGGTATTAGCACCGAAGTCAAAGCCGTGGTTCAGCGATGCGATGTTAGCATCACGGAGCTGAGGCTTCTTACCGAACTTACGGTCAAGGAACTGCTCTGCGGGGCCAAGAGGACGATCACAGATCCAGCAGATGAGCCCAAGAGCAAACATGTTCTTGCATCGGAGGGCAGACTTAGCGTCGAGGCCAAAGTCCTTAAGACCTTCCTTCACGATCGAAGAGATCGGAGCAGGGATGACCTGCTGAGTCTTCAGTCCGAGTTCTTCGAAGGGATCTTCAGTCAGGAACTCAGCCTTACGCAGGTCGTTGGCGGAGAAGGAGTCTGTGTCGATGATGATGATCGAGTCCTTCTTAAGGTATTTAACACTAACCTTAAGAGCGGCAGGATTCATCGCCACAAGAATATCCGCATTCTCACCTGGAGTACGTACCGAGCGAGAGCCGATCTGGACTTGATATCCAGATACACCACTCAGGGTACCCTGTGGGGCGCGGATCTCAGCGGGGAAGTCGGGGAGTGTCGAGATGGTGTTCCCCGTCATGGCGGAGAGGTCAGAGAAGATCGTCCCTGTGAGCTGCATACCGTCCCCCGAGTCACCGGAGAAGCGGATCACGATGTCTTTAAGGGTTTTGACCGCTTTCTGTTCGTCCATAGCTTTACTACTACAAATTATATAATACGTATGTTAGCACGGCCAAAGCCACCCATGGGAGGTTGTGTCTTCTGGTGAGGAATAGTACCGTTAGTGATAGAGGACATGCCGCGCTACCATTGCTTATTTTGTTCTGCAAATGCAAAGCAAAGCTAACGAATAAAGTACACCCCACCAAACCCCTACTTAATTAATTACTTTCATAAGCATAGGAGATGCATCCCCTCCTTCACAAGGCGATAGCAGCTACAGACTGACTAGCCAGCAGAGAGCTTCGGGTATCCCTATTAGAGAGCAGCCTCCAATAGTTCTTAAACACCTTAAAGCAGGGACTGTAAGTGAGGAAAAGAGATCATTAAATTAGCGACAGCTCATTATACATTGGCTCATTAAGCCCCTCCTTCCTTCAGGCTCTAAGCCCCAATTCATAAGGGATACCCTCCCCTATTACTGGGGGCTGTTTCTAACCAATAGTGGTCAGCGGGCGAACCTATATGAGTACGTGGGTAGAGCTATATTAGGTTGTTGCTCTGCGTAGGGATAAAAAATTGCGGACGAGTGGCAGATAAGTTTGGGCTACGTACGTGGCTCTAATATCTACGTACGTGGATATTTAGATTTACGTGCCTGGTCTTTAAGGCTACGTACATAGACAGAGGAAAACCACTACGTGATGGCGCTTTTTCCTTCACGAGAAGGACACTTTTCCCTCCGCTGAATAAGAGGAATACGCGCGATAAGGCGAAGGGCTTGTGTAGCACTTCAGAGAGATATGTCGGGGAGCTGGGCGTGCGATGTCGTAGCACACACAATAGAGGGCAGTACTCTCGGCAACAGTCTCATACGGGTTTACCCCTCATACCACTATTGGTTTGCCCCTTGCACCAATACTGCTTTGATCGTAGACCACTATTGGTTTGAAGCACCACTCAATAGCGACGCATCAAACGACCTCAGCAAATACAGCGGCCTTCATCACAGGATCACCCCAAGTCCATCGTACTTTTTCAGTCCAAGACTAACCAAATCTTGGTATCTTTGCCTTGGACATCGACCAAAAAGGCTTGGAATTGGACTCCACCTCAGCAGGAAGTCGATCCCCATATACTAATATGAATAGCGATAGCATAGTCATTATACCCACCTACAACGAGCGGGAGAACATCGCCCAGATGATCGACACCGTACTAGCACTCCCCCAGCCCTTCCACCTGCTCATCGTCGATGATGGATCACCCGACGGCACCGCAGCCATCGTACGAGAGAAGCAAGCAGAATATCCTGGGCGGGTACATCTCCTGGAGCGCTCGGGCAAGCTCGGACTCGGCACAGCCTACATCGCCGGATTCCAGTGGTCTCTACAGCACGACTACGAGTATATCTTCGAGATGGACTGTGACTTCAGTCATCCCCCGATGAAGCTACTAGAGCTCTATAAGGCATGTGCCGAAGGTGGAGCAGATGTAGCCGTTGGTTCACGCTATACCCGTGGTGGTCGCGTGAAGAACTGGCCGCTGGATCGCATCCTCATGAGCTATGGGGCTTCGCTCTACGTGCGCCTCATCACCTTCATGCCTGTCAAGGACTCGACGGCTGGCTTCGTCTGCTATCGTCGCCGAGTACTCGAGACGATGGTCCTTCCCGAAGTACACTTCAAGGGCTATGCCTTCCAGATCGAGATGAAGTACACCGCCTACTGTCTTGGCTTCAAGATCAAGGAGGTACCCATTACCTTCGAGGATCGCGTGCTGGGGACTTCGAAGATGAATACCTCGATCTTCAAGGAGGCTTTCCTCGGGGTCTTCAAGCTCCGCTACTGGCACTGCTTCAAGGGCTTCCCCAACAAGAATACTCACAGCACCAACGCCTAACCCCCCATACACTATGCAGCTCCACAAGGCTTGCAAGCGATCTCTGCTTGTACTCCTGACGGCTTGTGTCCTTCCCGACCTCAGCATGGCACAGCAGGCTCCCGAGGATCAGCTACTCCGCCTCATAAAGATGCCCCTGAAGAATATCTTCGTGGAGTATCCCAATAAGACGAGTCACAATATCCTCGACAGCCTCGATGCTCGCCTCACTCCACGTGACCTGCACCCAGCTTTCTACGGCTCCTTCGACTGGCACAGCTCCGTACATAGCCATTGGATGCTCGCCGAGATCCTATCGACTTACCCCGATATCTCTGCGCGAGGCGAGATCATCGCAGCCTTTGATGAGCACTTCTCTGAGGAGAAGATGCGTGGAGAAGCGGCTTACTTTGACCGTAAGCTCTCGGGCAACTATGAGCGTACCTATGGCTGGGCATGGCTTATAAAGCTCAGCGAACAGCTACATCACCTCGCTGAGCATAGTGCAGATAAGGCTCTGCAAGAGAAGGCTAAGAGCTGGGCTACTCATGTCGATATCCTCTCGGACAAGATCGTCGCAAAGTGGAAGGCCTACCTGCCTAAGATGACCTACCCCAACCGCATCGGCACACACTCCAACTCCGCCTTCGCACTCGCCTTTGCTATTGACTTTGCCCGTGCTCGTGGCGACAAGGAGTTCGAGCAGGCCCTCATCGGCAAAGCGCGTCAGCTCCACCTCGGCGACAAGAAGGCACCAGCCGAATGGGAGCCTAATGCTACTGACTTCTTCTCCCCTACGCTGATGGTAGCAGACCTGATGACGCGTGTACTCCCCCAGCGAGAGTATGTACGCTGGCTCTCGACTTACTTCACGCCACAGGGCATCAACCGCCTCTGCGAGAAGCCCGTCGTCAGCGACCTCACCGACTACACCATCGTGCATCTGGTGGGTCTTGCATATACTCGTGCTTGGACGATGGCTCGCATCTCTGGCTACCTGCCCCAGGGGCATCCTCTCAAGGCACGCTTCGCTCGTACATCAGCTCAGATGTATGCCCACGGGATGGATCAGATCTTCCGCTCTGACTATGGTGGTGACCACTGGCTGGCGACTTTTGCCCGCTACGCAGAGGAGGTGATGAAGGCCAATAAGATCAAGCACTAAGCTCAAGGATACGCCCTACCTATGCGCATCAGTAAGATAGGAGAGCAGTGGGCCCACGGCGGAGGCGCATGGCTCAATAGACACAGCAACGTCCGCACGGGGATGATCATCGCATCGATCATCTTCATCATCGTCTCCCTCTGGGCATCAGACCGCTTGGTCACTCGTATGGCAGAGGCTGAGCGTCTGAATATGGAGATCTGGGCTAATGCAACTCAGGCCACCACGACGAACGATATCAACACCACCCTCATCTACCTCTCGCGTATCCTCCAGTCCAACCCTTCTATCCCGACCATCATCACGGACAAGGAGGGGCGCATCATCAGCTACAATAATATTGAGCTACCGAAGGAGGATACGGAGAAATTCCTCTATCAGAAGCTAGCAGCCTTCCGCACAGGCTACCCTCCCATCATTATGGAGGGCCTTACCGATCCGCTCTACCTCTACTATTCCGATAGTAAGGTCCTCCAGCAGCTACACATCTTCCCCTACATTCAGCTCGCTGTCTTCTTCCTCTTCCTTGGTGTCGCTATCGTGGCTCTCGTTAGCTTGAAGAAGTCAGACCAGAACCGCATCTGGGAGGGACTGGCTCGTGAGACAGCGCATCAGCTGGGTACTCCTACCTCGTCGCTCATGGCATGGAAGCAGTACCTTGAGAGCACGGGGACCGAAGAGATGGTCACCAACGAAATGGAGAAGGATATCGAGCGCCTCGGTATCATCGCTGACCGCTTTCAGAAGATCGGTTCGTCTCCCAACCTCAAGTCGGCTGACCTACAAGAGGTCGTCTTGCGTGCCATCCACTACATGCAGCCACGTATCTCTCCTCAGGTAGAGCTCATCCCTCCTACATCACAGGACGAAGCTATCGTTGTGAAGCTTAGTGAGCCGCTCATGGCATGGGTCTTCGAGAATCTCATCAAGAACGCCGTCGATGCTATGGAGGGTAAGGGGAAGATCACGCTCCAGTACATCCTCAAAGATCAGTGGGTCTACATTGATGTCACCGACACGGGTAGAGGTATCCCCAGAGGGATGCATCGCAATATCTTCCGCCCTGGGGTGACGACTCGTCAGCGTGGGTGGGGGCTCGGTCTCTCTCTGGCACGCCGTATCGTCGAGGATTATCACCGCGGGCACATCTATGTCAAGCACTCTGAGCTGGGAGTAGGCACGACCTTCCGTATCGAGCTCCGTCGCGAGATGGAGTAACCACTACCCCTGACACCATTATTACGAAGCAACGATGGCAGAGCAACTCCACCTCCAAGCGACCTCTCGAGAAGAGCGCTACCGAGAGCTCTATCCCCAGCTACAAAGCCTCACTTGTCGGGAGACTAATCTCATCGCAAATCTTGCCAATACAGCCGCTGCACTGCGCTGGGCCTTTGGCTTCTTCTGGGTAGGCTTCTACTTGGTGGAGGGAGATGAGCTGGTGCTTGGGCCGTTCCAAGGGGATATTGCTTGCACACGTATCGCACGAGGTCGAGGCGTCTGCGGCACAAGTTGGCTCACGGGAAAGACGCTTGTCGTCCCCGATGTAGATGCCTTCCCTGGGCATATCGCCTGCTCCTCCGCATCACGCTCCGAGATCGTCGTACCACTGAGAGATACCGCAGGAGAGATCGTGGGCGTCTTGGATATCGATAGTGATCAGCTCTCGGACTTCTCGGAGGAAGTAGATAGCCCTGCGCTTGAGCGGATCACTCTGCTCCTCGCTCCACTATTCCCCAAGGTGAAGCAGTGAAGTCCACTTCATCCCTCACACGCTCCTACCAAGATCCAGCAGCTCCCCTACACCTTCGCTGGACACTACCACCATCGAAGAGCCTTTGGGCGAGAGCCCTCCTTCTTGACGCGCTTCGTGGCAAGCTCCCCCACTTCGACTTTGCCGAAGGTACTCCACAAGATATCTTAGCTCTTCACGCTGCGCTCCGTGCTTGCCAAGAGGGAGCGGAGGAGGTCTGTGTATCGGAGTCAGGCACGGCGATGCGCTTCGTCTGCGCTTACCTTGCTGTCACCACCCAGCGCCCCGTGAGGCTCTTCGGGACGGGGCGCCAGCATGAGCGACCGATCGCTCCGCTCGTAGAGGCGCTACGCAGCCAAGGTGCGAAGATCAGCTACCTAAACTATGAAGGCTATCCCCCGCTACTCATCGAGCCCAGCACCTTCACCTGGCAGGGCTGTGAGCTGGATGCTTCTTCCAGCTCTCAGTATCTGAGTGCCCTCCTACTTCTTGCGCCAATGCTTCCCACAGGCTTTGAGGTCGACACACGGCGCTATGGCCTTGCCTCTCGCCCCTATGTGCTGATGACCATAGCCCAGCTCCGAGAGCAAGGCTTCATCTGGGAGGAAGCGTCCAGCGGGCTCTTCCGCTATCGAGGGAAGAAGGAAGAGGATAGCCGCAGTACATCGCCTCTTGATCGAGGCTACGAGGCGGACTGGAGTGCAGCATCCTATGCCTATGCACTCCTCAGCCTCTTGCCCGTAGGCTCTACCATTGAGCTCTCGGGACTCACGCTCCCCTCCCTGCAAGGGGATGCGGCCTATCTTGTGCAGCTCTTTGAGCAGCTGGGTGTTCATACCGAGAAGACCGAAGCAGGGATATGCATCAGCCATACCTCAGAGGAAGCCAAGCACGTGCACTTCACAGCGCACATGAGTGACTGCCCCGATCTCGTCCCTGCTGTCGTCGCAGCATTCGTCGGTCGAGGTGAATCATTCATGCTCTCGGGAGTAGCTCATCTTCGTATCAAGGAGTCTGACCGCCTCCAAGCGCTTGCTGACGAGCTGGCGAAGCTCGGAGTCAAGCTCACCCTTGGCCCCGATAGCCTCAGCTGGGACGGCAAGACACCGCTCACCGCTCACGGCTCAGCACCGACACTCTCACCACATGGAGACCATCGCATAGCCATGGCACTCGCGCTACTTGCGCTTCGTGTTCCCAAGCTTCGGATGCAAGAGCCCGAGGTGGTAGCCAAGAGCTTCCCAGGCTTTTGGCAGGAAGTCGCCACCTGCATCATACAGCAGACCGAATAGAGGTGGTAGGCAAGGACAAACAAAGCAGCGCCCCCTTAGCACGTGGCTAAGGGGGCGCTGCTTTATACATTATGTCCGTGCGAGAGCTTAGGGAGCATCAGGAGCGAACATGGGGTCCCAAGCGGGGAGCTGTACGGGCCTCGTCTTCAAGAGGTCAAGCACCTTCTGCGTAGCGTACTTCTTGTTCACTACGAGACGGAAGGTATAGGCATCGAACCACGCATCAGTCATGATGATATGGCCCTTGACACCAGACTTCTCACCCCAGCTATTCTCGACCTTCCACTTCACGGGCTTACCCGAAGCATCGAGGTCAACAGCCTTGAGGGTCATGGCGTGCGTCGAGCCACTATCGAAGGTCTGGATGCGCTCAGCCTTGTCCATATCGAAGGGATAGCCGAGGAGCGAAGCGTAATCGTAGTTATCAAGAGCAGCGATACCCTGAGAGCGATCCAGCTCACGGCTGACGTCGCAGGAGTAGTACATCATCGTATTGTCCTTGAGCGAAGCGATAGCCATCTGCTTGATCTCGTCCATGGGGAGGTTGACATACGTCCAGTTCTTCCCATCGTAAGCGTGACGGTCGTACTCGATCTCGTAGACCTTGTAGTAAGGACGAGAGGGGTCATTCATCAGCATGACGAATTGGCCACGGAGGTCAGCACCGACGAAGCGCTCATAGAAGGACTGAGGCGTATAGGTCTCGGTAGAAATTGCCTTGCCGTCCTTATCCTTGAGCGTGTAAGAGAAGGAAGTCGGTGGCACGCCGAGGTTGAGACTCAGGAGGCGGTAAACCTTCTTCAGACCATCTTCCTTACGCTTGCGAAGCTGAGCGAGTGATTCGCCCTTCTCAGAAGCCTTACGCAGCTGGATCCCCGTCTGACGGAGCGTACGTGCGAGCATCTTACCCAGCAGCTTGGTATTGTTACTCGAGGCAGTCTCGGGCATGACCTCAGCAGGCACGACACCATACTTATAGAGGTTGTCGGAGATACCTGTGAACTGACCACCGTCATTGATGGGGTTCTTGAAGAGCCACTCTACCTTAGCATCGTTGACAGGGAGCTTGCGTGTCTCGATGATACCTTCGAGGAAGAGATTGGACTTCTCCAGCTGGTCCCAGAAGAAGGAGTAGTTCTGCGAGAAAAAGAACGTGCCGGACTTCTCGCGAGTCATCAGCTGAGCGCGCAGGACATTGAGTCCCGTGAAGAGCCAGCAGCGTCCACTCTGCTTCTGGTCAGCAATACCAGAGCTCTGCACCTCGATGGAGAACTTATCTTCGATCGAGCGTGGGCGCTGATTGTTGATGAAGAAGTCCTGCATCCCTTGTACGGCGATGGCATTGTGGAGTGCCTTCTCGGTAGAGGACTTAGGCTCACTCTGACGAAGCTCCTCCAGGAGCTTGGGGGTGATAGCACCATCCTTCGAAGCCTGGGCGTGCAGTGCCGTCGCAGAGCTGCCGAGGCAGAGAAGAAGGGCTAATGAAGTCGTTAGGACTGATTTCATAGGTCTTATGATAATTATTGAAGTATGCGAGGTTAGGGGTTCTCTTCCTTGTCAAACCACGAGGCGTACATCTGGTAATTATTGGCGATGCGCTCATTCAGCTCACGCCCCTGCTCGGGGGAGACCTTCTTGACGAGCTTAGCTGGCACGCCTGCCCACAGGGTATAAGGCTCGATGATGGTCTTGGACAAGACGACCGAGCCTGCGGCTACGATAGCCCCTTCGCCGACGACGACATCATCCATCACCACCGATCCCATGCCGATGAGGGCGTAGTCACGGATATGGCAGCCATGAAGCGTGACATTGTGCCCCACGGAGACATTGTCGCCGATCTCGATGGTCGACTTCTGATAGAGGGTATGTAGGACAGAGCCGTCCTGGATATTGACGTTGTTGCCGATGCGGATGGAATTGACGTCACCGCGGAGGACGGAGTTGAACCAGATGCTGCAGCCCTTCCCGAGGACGACATCTCCGACGATGGTAGCGTTGACAGCGAGGAAGCAGTCCTCACCGATCTGAGGCGCGATGCCTCGTACAGTCTGTATGAATGCCATGATGCTTATTTTATTGCTTAGCTACGCAAAGATAATGAATCCCTGGGGCAAAGGATAGATCTCACAAAGCTCACACAGGGCTCCCTATCCCCTACCCGCCACAACGTAATTACAGAGCAGGATTCCTTTAACTATCACCGCAAGGGAGAGTATCAACTGCGCAGCGTGCTCTCTCCCTCCCTGGGAGATATCCTATAGGAGGTACTAGGAAATACTTCAATCCATGTACGTAGTCTTAAAGTCTACGCACGAGATGCCTATTATCCATGCACGTAGTTCTTAAGACTTCGTACATAGACAAAGCTCTTGAACTATAGCTTGCGAACTTCCCGCAAGAAGAGATAAAGCTTTACACAAGGAGAGAAGTAACGCTCCGTCAAGGGTAATAGCGAGGCCCTCATAGGAGATATGCCCTCACTGCAATATAACCCCATCTTATTATACTACCTTTGTAGCGCTCGATGAAGAGCGCCAATGCTACGAAGACAATGCTTATACGACGACACGTACTCCTCCTCACCCTCAGTAGTATGAGCCTCGCGGCTCCCCGACTGGCAGCACAGCAGGTACAGCCTACGACCGACGAGGTCGCCCTCCAAGCCTTCGCCCTAGATAGCCTCGTGGCTCAAGGGACGGACTACTATACCCCTACTCCCGTCTCTTCGCCTCTCCTCCTGGAGCTTCTCGCCGTAGCCCCCAGTCTCTCTCAGCAGCTCCTGCAGTACTATCAGGCGGGAGGGACCAATCCCTACCAGTCTACCCTCCCCTTCATCAGCCCCGCTCTGAGGAAGAAGAAGACAAAGAGCCTGCTCGACTTCTCACCCGTTTCGGGCACCGGCCTTGAGCTTTCCGCCCCCGAGCTGAGCTTCCTCCCCCCGACATCTGGTCCGACCTTAGACCACCTTCCTATCGACCTCTCGGGACTCAATAGCTACAGCTACGGACTCCGCCAGCGTATGCTTGCACACATCCTGCCCTTGAGAGGTGGTATCGGTGGCCGAGAGTTCAGCTCCAAGCCCAAGACCCTCGTGCTGACACGTCCCAGCTTCGAATCCGCTGAGCGTGCCCTCTCCGAATACACCAAGGAAACGCCCACGCTGGGGCTGCAGCTGCCCCAGGATCGCAACCTGTCGGTCCTACAGCAGCGCCACTGGATCCCCGCACTGGAGAGTAGCATACAGTTCTCACAGAATCATGTCTCGGACAACTGGTACAAGGGCGGTGCCTCCAACCTCAACCTCTTTATGAGGACGTACTTCGGGCTACGCTACGTCACCGAACGTGTCCAGTGGACCAACGAGATAGAGAGCAAGCTGAACGTCTACAATGCCGAGAAGGATAGCGTGCATCGCTACCGCATCGCAGATGACCTCTTGCGCCTGCGATCCAACTACGGTCTGAAGGCTTGGAACAAGATGTACTATACCATCGACGCTGAGCTCCGCACGCAGCTCCTCCACTCCTATCTGGAGAATAAGCGCAGCCTGCAGTCCGACTTCCTCGCTCCGTACACGATCAACGTAGGGCTCGGGATGAAGTATGACTACTCGATGAAGTCCACAAGAGTCTATGGCCGCTCCTTCGACCTCTCGATCAACGTCGCTCCACTCTCCTACACCTTCCGTGCGACAAAGGATAGCCACATCGACTTAGGACGTCACGGCCTTAGCCCCGACAAGCTCTGGTACCAACGTATCGGCTCCACGATCCGTGCGAACTGGCAGTGGCGTGTGAACATGAACCTCACCTGGACCTCTCGACTCTACTTCAATACCTCGTACCAACAGGTCGAAGCCGAGTGGGAGAACACGCTTGATATGGCGCTGACGCGCTTCTTCTCCACGCGCCTCAATCTCAACCTCCGATACGACGATGCCGTGCGTCCCGCATCAGGATGGAATAAGCACCTCCAGTACAATGAGCTCCTGAGCTTCGGCTTCAACTACCGTCTCTGAGCTGGAGTCCTCCACAAGACGTCCTCCACACCATACCAAGTAGCCCTCCCCATCAGCTTGCTTAGCAGTGATGGGGAGAGCTACTCTCTTACACATGCTCACAATCAGAAGAAGTGTGCAGGTCTAAGCAAAAAGCCGTACCTTTGCCCAAAGGTTTACCAGAACAGGGGGACTCACCCCACTCAAGAAATGATAGCAAAGAACTTAGTATCCTTCTTCGAAGATAGCTTTAAGAAACACTGGGATCTGCCCGCGATGTCCAACTACGAAGGACAGACCTATACCTACGGACAGATGACCGAAGCCATAGACGAGTGGCACCAATTCTTCCGACTCCAAGGGCTACAGCGTGGCGACAAGGTCGCTCTCATGGGCAAGGACTCTGCCGAATGGGCGATCTTCTTCATAGCCGTCATCACCTATGGAGCGGTGATCGTACCCATCCTACAGGACTTCCCTCCTGCTGATGCGATGCAGATCATCGACCACTCCGAGTCGAAGCTCTTAGCGATCAATAGCAATCTGTGGAGCAACATGCGCCCAGAGGGCATCCCCTTAGTATCTACGATCCTGGACTTCCAAGAGGGGCATATCCTCCACGGCACGCCCGAAGCTATACAGCAGTTCGCCGATGCCAAGGCTAACCACAAGGCGCAGTACCCCACAGGTATGCGCCCCGAGGATGTCAGCTACTACCACACCCCGAATGAAGAGCTTCTCGTACTGAACTACACCTCCGGTACGACGGGATTCAGCAAGGGGGTCATGCTCTCGGGAAATAACTTCGCAGGGAACCTCGCCTTCTGCATCGAGCGAAATATCATCCGCGCTAAGGAGACCCTGCTGTGCTTCCTCCCGATAGCACACGTCTACAGCTGCATGATCAACCTCTTCCTCGCGATGGCTTCGGGTACCCATGTCGTCGTGCTGGGTAAGATCCCTTCGCCCAAGATCCTCGGTGTAGCCTTCAAGAAGGTGCGCCCCACGGTCATCATATCTGTACCGCTCGTCCTGGAAAAGATCTATCAAAATACGCTTCAGCCCATACTCAAGAGCCGCAAGGTACGCTTCATGCTCTCCCTACCCATCCTGCGCAATGTGGTCTATCGCAAGATCCGCGAGCAGCTCTCCGAAGGCCTTGGCGGAGCATTCCGCCAGGTGATCGTCGGGGGTGCAGCCCTCAACCCCGAGGTCGGCGAATTCCTCAAGCGCATTGGCTTCCCCATCACCGTGGGCTATGGTATGACGGAGTGTGCACCACTCATCTCCTTCATCGAAGCAGAGGAATGGCGTCTACGCTCCTGCGGTCGTGTGCTCGAGCCCTATATGGAGGCGCGTATCGCCCCTCTCAATGACGAGCAGACACCCTCTACCACCGCCTCCGAGATCGGTGAGATCCAGGTGCGTGGGGAGAATGTCTGCATGGGCTACTACAAGAACCCCGAGCAGACGGCAGCACTCTTCACAGAAGACGGCTGGATGCGCACGGGGGACCTCGGGACGATGGATAGCGACCACTTCCTCTACATCCGTGGTCGCTCCAAGGCTATGCTCCTCGGTAGCAACGGGCAGAACATCTATCCCGAAGAGCTGGAGGCTAAGATCGGTATCCTCCCCTACGTGCAGGAAAGTCTCGTACTGATGCGCGAGGGGAAGCTGGAGGCACTCATCGTCCCCAACATGCAGCTCATCGAGCAGGCAGGCATCACGCTGGACGAAGCATGGGAGGCTATCCAGAGCCAGCGCGCTGCTCTCAACGAGCAGGTCGGTAGCTACGAGAAGATCCAGCGCTTCGAGCTGCGTACCGAGCCCTTCGAGAAGACTCCCAAGCAGAGCATTCGCCGCTACCTATATAAGTAGGAGCGACGTCCATCTCTCCCGCCTCGGAGGCGAGATAATCGCACCTCCCATACTTGGTCTAAGGACTGAGCATGGGAGGTGCTTCTTTTATGCAAGAAATAGACCACGCAACTGTATAATTTAGTGGCTTTTTCATATCTTTGCATAAATCCATGTTGTCTCCGCCACTTAGGTCATGGGCACAACGAGAAGGAGACATCGCGGGCTTACGTCAAGTAGGTCTCGGCGATACACAAAATTGTGAATACATAGAATTAAGCATAGAGAAAATGAAGACGCTTACATTAGATCTCTCAGGGATCTACACCGCTGTCACACCCCAGAGTATCCAAGCATGGGAAGAAAAGAGTAACCAGTACCAACAGCAGCTCCACGCTGGCACAGGGCTGGGTAATGACTTCTTAGGGTGGATCAACCTCCCCTGTGAGATCAGTGAAGAGCAACTCTCATCCATCGAAGAGGCCGCCCGTGGACTGCAAGAGCGCTGCGACTATGTCGTGAGCATCGGCATTGGTGGGAGCTACCTCGGTGCACGCGCTGTCATCGAAGCACTCACCCCATCCTTCGAAGCCTATCAGACGAAGCACACCGCTCCTCAGGTGATCTTCGCTGGGCACAACATCGGTGAGGACTACCTCAGTGAGCTCGTGGCCTTCCTCCGTGACAAGCGCTTCGGTCTGATCAATATCTCCAAGAGCGGTACGACGACCGAGCCCGCTATCGCCTTCCGCATCCTCAAGGCGCTTCTCGAAGAGCAGGTAGGACGCGAAGAAGCTCGCGAGCGCATCATCGCCGTCACCGATAAGGCGCGTGGCGCCCTGCGCACTCTCGCAGACAAGGAGGGCTATAAGACCTTCATCATCCCCGACGACATCGGTGGTCGCTTCTCTGTACTGACCCCCGTCGGTCTGCTTCCCATCGCCGTAGCTGGCTTCGATATCCGTGAGCTCGTCCGCGGTGCTCGCGAGATGAAGGCACTTGTCGATGAGTCCGTCCCCTTTGCAGAGAACCCCTCCGCACTCTACGCTGCAGCTCGCAACAGCCTCTATCAGGCTGGTAAGAAGATCGAGATCCTCGGTAACTTCCATCCCCGCCTTCACTACATCGGAGAATGGTGGAAGCAGCTCTATGGTGAGAGCGAAGGGAAGGACCATAAGGGTATATTCAATGCCTCGGTAGACTTCTCTGCTGACCTGCACTCCATGGGGCAGTGGATCCAGGAGGGCGAGCGCTCTATCTTCGAGACGATCGTCAGCATCGCTGAGCCCAACACTACCCTACGCATCGAGTCAGACGAAGCCAACCTTGATGGCCTGAACTACCTCGCCGGCAAGCGTGTCGATGAGGTCAATAAGATGGCTGAGCTCGGTGTACGCGTAGCACATATCGATGGTGGTGTCCCCAACATCCGCATCGTACTCCCCAAGCTGGATGCCTACTACATCGGGCAGCTCTTCTACTTCTTCGAGAAGGCCGTCGGTATCAGTGGCTACATGCTTGAGGTCAATCCCTTCAACCAACCCGGTGTCGAAGCCTACAAGAAGAATATGTTCGCTCTACTTGAGAAGCCTGGCTTCGAGGCAGAGACCGAGGCTATCAAGGCTCGTCTGAAGTAACACTCCACACTACATGGAATATAACAATCAACTGCCCACCATCATTCTGCCCGAATACGGCCGCCATATCCAAAATATGGTAGCCCACTGTAAGACGATCAAGGAGCGTGAGGAGCGGAATGCTTGTGCCCGCAGTATCATACGCTCCATGGAGGCCATCGTACCCGAGAAGGGTGCAGGCATCGATAAGGAGACCATCTACTGGGATCACCTCGCTATCATGGCCGACTTCGAGCTCGACGTCGACTACCCCGAGGGGACCATCACCAAGGAGGCGATCCAGCACGAAGCTCAGAAGCCCGAGTATCCGGGCCACTTCATCAAGTACCGCTACTATGGTCACTTCATCGAAGGAATGATCCAGCGCGTATGCGCTATGGAGATGGGTCCCGAGCGTGCTGCAGCTGAGTACTTCATCGCACTGCAGATGAAGCGCGACTACATGACATGGAACCAAGGGAACGTCGAGGATATCAAAATCTTCAAGGACCTCTTCGAGCTCTCCGATGGTCAGATCCTCCTCACTCCAGAGAACTGCAAGCTCAACATCAACCCCAACACAATAGACAAACCAGGTAAGCTCCAGAAGCCTCTCAACAGCAAGAAGGCCAAGAAGAAATAATTCAAGCTCCGATACCACTCACTACTACATGGCATCCTACGTAATTGAAGGCGGCTATTCCCTGCAGGGTAGCATCCGTCCCCAAGGCGCAAAGAACGAAGCGCTCCAGATCATCTCCGCTGTCCTCCTCACCCCTGAGGTCGTGACGATCCACAACACCCCCAACATCCTCGATGTAAACAACCTCATCGACCTGCTGCGCCACATCGGCGTGAAGGTGACGCGCCTCAATGACGAGGGTAGCTATACCTTCCAGGCTGACGAAGTCAACATCGACTATCTACACAGTGAGGAGTTCCTCAGTCGCTCACGAGCACTGCGCGGATCCATCCTCATGGCTGGGGCTCTGCTTGGGCGCTTTGGCTACGCTATCTTCCCCAAGCCTGGGGGCGACAAGATCGGCCGTCGCCGTCTAGATACGCATCTCATCGGCTTCCAGGAGCTCGGTGCTAGCTGTGTCTATGACTCCGACAAGAAGAGCTACATCCTCGAGGCTAAGAAGCTTCAGGGGAAGTATATGCTCCTCGATGAAGCCTCCGTCACGGGTACGGCGAACATCCTCATGGCAGCAGCTCTTGCCGAAGGGACGACGACGATCTACAACGCAGCTTGCGAGCCTTACCTCCAGCAGCTCTCCAAGCTCCTGGTACGTATGGGTGCACAGATCGAAGGTATCGGCTCCAACCGCCTCACCATCCAGGGCGTGAAGGAGCTCCATGGCGCAGAGCATACTATGCTCCCCGACATGATCGAGATCGGTAGCTTCATCGGTATGGCAGCTATGACGAACTCGGAGCTGCGCATCACCAACGTCAGCATCCCTGACCTCGGCATTATCCCACAGTCCTTCCGCCGTCTGGGTATCACGATCGAGGAGCAGGGCGATGACCTCTTCGTCCCCCGCCACCCCAACGGCTACGAGATCGACACCTTCATGGACGGCTCTATCCTGACCATAGCAGATGCTCCATGGCCTGGGCTGACGCCAGACCTCCTGAGCGTCTTCCTCGTCACAGCCACCCAGGCCAAGGGTAGCGTACTCATCCATCAGAAGATGTTTGAGAGCCGCCTCTTCTTCGTAGATAAGCTCATCGATATGGGCGCTCAGATTATGCTCTGTGACCCCCACCGCGCCGTCGTCATCGGTCTCGGTCAGTCGCACCAGCTGCGCGCTACGAAGATGACCTCTCCCGACATCCGCGCAGGTATCGCCCTGCTCATCGCAGCGATGAGTGCAGAGGGTACCAGCACGATCAATAACATCGAGCAGATCGACCGTGGCTATCAAGACATCGCAGCCCGCCTGAATGCTCTTGGAGCCCGTATCTCCCGCCTCTAAACGATGCTGCGTAAGGAAGACTTCGAGCATGTAGGTACCTTGGGTCGTGCCCATGGTACGCAAGGTGAAGTGTCAGCCAAGCTCTCCGTAGACCTCTCAGGTCTATGGGAGGGAGCTGACACCTCACTCTTTTTAATGCTGGAGGAGCAAGGTCTGCTCATCCCCTACCATGTGCTAAAGCGTCGCACCAAAGGGGAGGACATCGACCTCATCACCTTCTCTGGTATCACGACGAAGGACGAAGCAGATGCCCTCACAGGACGTCCCATTTGGCTGGATCGTGACTACCTCTCTGGTGAGGAAGATGTCGAGGACTTCTTTGACCTCCAGCACTTTGTCGGCTTTGACCTCTACGATGCCTCTACACAAAGCTGTGTAGGGCGTGCTGTAGAGATCGACGAATCGACGATCAATACTCTACTGCGAGTCGAGACGACTGCTGGCGAGGAGCTTATCCTCCCTATCTCCGAGGAGCTCATTGAGCGCCTTGACCTCCAGGGGCACCGCCTCTACCTACATATCCCCGCAGGACTACTTGAGCTATAATATCAGCCCTGCATCCATTACCTTGCACCCTTTGCACCCCATTATTTTATGCGTCCGAAAGTAGCCTCTCCTCGGTTTGACGAAGAGCCTTTATTTACTGGCAACTCGGTCTTCAAGCACCAGTCAGCAGCCCTCATCTCCATCCCGCAGCACAAGCAATTAGCCGATGGAGAGCACCTCTATCTAAAGAGTCAGGGTGACTATTATCTTATCTTCCTCCTCTCAGGGAAGATCACTACCTACATGAATGGAGAGCAAGAGTCTCAGCACTTCGCAGCGAAGAGCATAATCTTCGTCCCGATGGGTACCCTCCTCAATATAGTGGCCGAGGGAGAGACTTCATGCATTACCTTCCACTTCCTCCCCAGCGTACATCTCTGTGCTCGTCAGTGCCCAGAGCGTCCAAAGAAGAAAAGCTTCCAGCTCCCAGATTTGCATAAGGGGAAGGATCTCACGGTGCTCCCTATGTCCCATGGTATTGACCTCTGGACATGTGCCATCATAGAGTACTTACAATACTCCCTCTCTGACCTGCGCCTCTTTGACGTAAAGCTTCAAGAACTCTTCCTCCTGCTACGCATGAACTATGCTCGCCGCGTCCAAGAGGAATTCCTTCGAGGCTTCCACTGCAAGCGCTCAGGCTTCAGCTGTCAGGTCTTCAAGCATCACCTCTCGTGTCGCAATGTAGAGGATCTCGCCAGCAAGCTCGGCGTACCTCCAGCGACGCTGACGCGTATGTTCGACGATGAATTCGGTGTCTCTCCACTGAAGTGGCTTCTCCAGCAGCGCGCCCGCCATGTGTACAAGGATCTGGTCGATAGCAACCTATCACTGACGGAGATCTCTGAGCGCTATTACTTCTCCTCACCTGGCTACCTATCAGCGTTCTGCCGCCGTATGTTCGGCCTCTCCCCGCTGAAGATTCGCCGAGGGCAAGGTTTACAGCAAGACGATACAGCCGAAGACCTCGAGGAATGAAGCCACAGACTGAGCTTGCAGCACTCGCTGCATGGATACTCATCTCATTAGGTCTCTTCACTCCTGGACTCATGCTTCTCGGGGGGACACTCCTCCCGACCCCATCAGTAGATGCACAACTGATCACGAATACTGTGATCTCGCTGTGCATCTTTTTGCTTCCTACCTTCTTCCTTCCCTCGGGGAAAGCTGGTTGGAGCAGGATCTCCCAACCGCTACCAGCCAAGTACCGAAAGCCTAAGCATAGCTTCTCCATCCTCGGGCTCTCTCTCCTCGTCCTTCTTCTTGCTCAGCTCCTCTATATGGGGATTATAGTCCTTGCTCAGAAGCTTGGCTATCCTGTACAGGATGCTGTCGAGGCTCGGCTACTACAACTTCTCAGCAGTGGAGAGGGATCTCGCCCCCTACTCTTCCTCACGATGGCAGTTGTGCCTGCTATCACCGAAGAGTTCTTCTTCCGAGGCCTTCTCCAGGGCACACTACAGCGTGTCCTCCCGCACAAGCGTTGGCTCCCAATCATCCTCTCAGCAGGGATCTTCGCCCTCTTCCATGGAGCTATCGTGGGCTTCCCCAGCCGCATGCTCTTAGGGCTGATGCTCGGCTACCTCGCAGTGGACTCACGCAACCTTCGTCTCCCGATACTCCTCCACTTTCTCAACAATACATTAGCTCTCCTCTCCATCCTTTAATCTCACGGAATACTACAATGAAACGACTCTTCCGCAACGCAACTCTCATCAACGAAGGCCGCTCCTTCACCGCTTCTCTCTTGACCTCGGGTACTCTCATTGAGCGCATATACGAGGGAGAGAACAGCTTCCCCGAAGCCCTCCTCAGTGAAGTCGACGAAGTAATCCCAGCAGAAGGCCTCTGGCTCCTACCAGGCTGCATCGATGATCAGGTACACTTCCGCGAGCCTGGGCTCACACACAAGGCTACGATAGAGAGTGAGAGCCGTGCCGCTGTCGCTGGTGGCACGACCTCCTTTATGGAGATGCCCAATACCAAGCCCCCTACGACCAGCCTCGAGGCCTGGGAGTGGAAGATGCAGCGTGCCGCTGAGACCTCGTGGGCCAACTACTCCTTCTTCTTCGGGGGAAGTAATGACAATGCCGATGAGATCCAGCGAATCGACGCCCGTCGTACCCCTGGACTCAAGCTTTTCCTCGGCTCATCGACAGGTAATATGCTTGTCGATGACAAGAAGACCCTTGAGCGTATCTTCTCTGAGACCGACCTCATCATCGCCACTCACTGTGAGAAGGAAGAGATCATCCGTGCTAACCGCGAGCACTACCTCGCCACCGTAGGCGAAGAGAAGCTCGATGTACACTACCACCCTCTCATCCGCAGCGAAGAGGCATGCTATCGCTCCTCGAGTGAAGCCGTCGAGCTGGCGACACGACTTGACAGCCGCCTGCACATCCTCCACGTCTCGACGGAGCGTGAGCTCTCCCTCTTCCGCAATGACATCCCACTTGCTGAGAAGAAGATCACAGCCGAGGTCTGTGTGCACCACCTCATCTTCACCGATGCCGACTACGACCGCTTAGGCAACCGCATCAAGTGGAATCCAGCTGTCAAGACCCTCCGAGATCGTGAGGCGCTTCGTGCAGCCGTTCGCTCGGGACTCGTTGACATCGTAGCCACCGACCACGCCCCACACCTCCTCTCTGAGAAGGAAGGCAACAGCCTCACCGCAGCCAGTGGTGGTCCGCTCACGCAGTATGCACTCATCTCCATGCTTGACATGGCCCGCGAAGGCGTATTTACAAAGGAACTGGTCGTGGAGAAGATGGCCCACCGCCCTGCCGATCTCTTTGCCGTAGAGAAGCGCGGCTACCTGCGCGAAGGCTACTATGCCGACCTCGTCCTCATCGATCCCGAGGGCAAGACACCCGTCAAGACCGAGAGCATCATCTCCCTCTGCGGTTGGTCACCCTTCGAAGGGCATACCTTCGGTCACCGTGTCGAGGCTACCTATATCAATGGGGACTGTGCCTATCGCGCAGGAGCACTCAGCGAAGTACGCCCATCGGTAGCTCCACTCCTCTACTCACGTCCATAGTCCGACACCCGTCTCTTTACCACACGTGTAGCCCCTTCTCCGAAGTGCCATCAGCCTTCGGGGAAGGGGCTATACTTTATGGATCCTAACCTACACTGAGAGAAAAACGATTGAAAGGAGACCATTGTGCAAGACCATCTCTTCACAGCTTGCACTTTCCTCCTTCGAACTTCTCAGCCTAAAGACTCTGATTTTCGAGGCAAGAAGGTACGAGTAATGAAGAGATGGGCTTGTGCAATGGTCTCATAAGAGGTATATGGGTGCGTGGGCAGAGCTATATAGGATGGCGAAGAAAACTATATAGCTTTGGACTGATTCCTATATAGCTTTCGGTGCGAAGCTATATAGCTTTGTGAAGTGACCTATATTAGAGTTGTTGCTCCGCGTAGAGATAAAAGTTGTGGACGAGTGGCAGATAAGTGTAGACTACGTACGTGGCTCTAATATCTACGTACGTGGATATTTGGATTGACGTGCCTGGGCTTTAAGACTACGTGCGTAGATGCGGAAAAACCACTATTTGAAGGCGCTTCTTCCTTCACGAGAAGGGCACTTTTCCCTCCGTTGGATAAGAGGAATACTCGCGATAAGGCGAAGGGCTTGTGTATCACTTCGGAGAGGCATATCGGGGAGCTGGGTGTGCGATACCTTAGCACTCTAAACTCTAAATAGAGGACAGGACTCGCGGCAACAGTCTCTGAAAGGGGAATATCAACCAGTACTTCTTCACATTCCCCCACTCTAATAGACTATATTCCAGGACCCTATACAGCCCCGCCAAAGTCGCACTAAGCGACTGCTCCGCCCAAGGGGATCACGACCCTATCACCAAGAGAAATAGGAAGAGACTATTCCTGATATTTAAGCTCAACACTCACGTAACAAGAGGCATCGCACAAAGGGGCTTTTTCATTAACTTTGTAGTAAAGACAACGATAGGTCTCCTTGCCCTCCACCTCGGTCGACAGGGAGCATTTTTCACGCTTACGAAATAGATCTACCCACTCCGATGAAGTCGAGTCTCTGTGCGCTCCTCTGCGCTACGGCCCTTACCGCTACTGCCATCACTGGCTGCGGTACGACCAGACAACATACCGCTACTCTTAGTCAACGCACCCCACGCCAAGACCGCTATGTGGTCATCCTCTCGCTTGATGGCTTCCGCCCCGACTACCAGGGGCGTTGTGCTACCCCCAACCTCGATGCTATGGATCGTGAAGGGCTTGCAGGTCGCTTCCGCCCCTCCTATCCCACACTGACCTTCCCCAACCACTACTCGATGGCTACGGGGCTTTATCCTAACAACCACGGACTCGTCGGCAATGAGTTCTGGGACGAGCGTGGAGAACGCTATCGCCTCGGTGACCGCAAGGCTGTAGCAGATCCCGCCTTCTACAAGGGCGAGCCACTGTGGAATGTAGCGCGTCGTCATGGCGTGAAGTCCGCCAGCTTCTTCTGGGTCGGTAGTGAGACTCCCGTCGGGGGACACCACCCCGACCGCTGGAAGAAATTCAACGATAAGGTACCCTACACGGATCGTGCTGACTCCGTACTTAGCTGGCTGAATCTCCCTGCGGCAGAGCGTCCACATCTGGTCATGTGGTATATCGAAGAGCCCGACCATACAGGCCACCACAACGGCCCTGAGTCACCTAAGACCCTTCGCATGGTAGAGAAGATGGACTCAGTCATCGGCTACTTCCGCAAGGGACTTGCCAAGCTCCCCATTCATCAGCAGGTAGACTTCATCCTCGTCTCAGACCATGGGATGCAGTCCTTCGACCGCAGCAAGGCGGTCAACCTCGCAGAGTACCTCCCTATCGATAGCTTTGAGCATGTCGCTACGGGGCCCTTCACACACCTCTATCCTAAGAAGGGCTATACCGAGACGGCATATAAGATCCTGAAGAAGGTGCCCCACATATCGGTATACCGTAAGAGTGAGCTACCCACTCGCCTACACTTCGGTAGCAGCCCCCGCATTGGTGAGCTGGTACTCATTGCAGACCTCGGCACGCAGATCTTCTTCCGTCCTCAAGGCATCCCCAAGGACTTCCTCCATGCTGGACATGGCTTCGACAATAAGAATCCTGAGATGTACGCCATCTTCAAGGCTGTCGGTCCAGACTTCCAGCCTGGTCGCAAGGTCTCTAAGCCCATCCCCAATATCACCCTCTACCCCCTCGTCTGCCGTATCCTCGGCCTCCAGCCTGGCGCACATGATGCGGACGAAGCTCTCGCCTCTTCACTCCTCAAGAAGAAGTAGTCGCTGCTCCTATGATCATTGCACAGAAGAAGCACAAAGAGAATATCGCTGAATACCTGCTCTACATGTGGCAGGTAGAGGATCTCATCCGTGCTGCAGGCGTCTCCCCTGAGGGTGTCGAGCAGCTCCTCCTCCCCCGCTACGACGTCGACGAAGAGAAGCGTGCCGAGATCCGCTCATGGTATCTCGAGCTTATCGAGATGATGCGCACCGAGGGCAAGGTACAGTCGGGGCATCTTGATGTCAACCGCATCGTACTGATGCAGCTCGAGGAGCTTCACCGCCGCCTCATCAGCAATCCCAATGACATCGTCTACTCGGGACTGCACCTGCAGATACTCCCAGCTCTCATCCAGCTCCGAGGTAAGAATAACGGAGCTACGGAGAGCGACCTTGAGACTTGCTTCAACGCCCTCTATGGCTATATCACCCTCAGCCTCCAGCATAAGGAGGTCAGCGAGGAGACCAAGAAGTCAATGAAGCAGATCAGCGCCTTCCTCGCTATGCTTGCCCACCGCTACAAGATGGAGCAAGAGGGCATCGAGGCCGAAGACAACACCCACAATTAGATCCCCCTACATGAACGAATATAAGAAAGAGATCGACCAGCGACGTACCTTCGCTATCATCAGTCACCCTGACGCCGGTAAGACTACCCTCACAGAGAAGCTCCTCCTCTTCGGGGGGGCTATCCACGTAGCAGGTGCCGTCAAGAGCAACAAGATCAAGAAGACCGCGACGAGTGACTGGATGGAGATCGAGAAGCAGCGTGGTATCTCCGTGGCGACCTCCGTCATGGGATTCGAGTACGCTGGCTACAAGATCAATATCTTGGATACCCCTGGTCACCAGGACTTCGCTGAAGATACCTTCCGTACCCTCACCGCTGTCGATAGCGTCATCATCGTCATCGACGGGGCTAAGGGCGTAGAGACCCAGACCCGCCGTCTCATGGAGGTGTGCCGTATGCGCAAGACCCCAGTGATGGTCTTCATCAATAAGATGGACCGTGAGGGGCAGGATCCTTTTGACCTGCTTGACGAGATCGAGAAGGAGCTGCAGATACGTGTACGCCCTCTCTCTTGGCCCATCGACATGGGTCAGCGCTTCCGTGGCGTCTACAACATCCACGAGGGGGCACTCAATCTCTTCACGCCTGACAAGCAGCGCATCACCGAGAGCGTCACGATCACAGACCTCAACTCCTCCGAGCTCGAGCAGCACATCACACCCGAGCAGGCAGAGAAGCTCCGTATGGATCTGGAGCTCGTCGACGGCGTATACCCCGAGTTTGACCGTGAGGAATATCTGTCAGGCGATATCGCCCCCGTGTTCTTCGGCTCGGCACTCAACAACTTCGGTGTGCAAGAGCTCCTCAACTGCTTCGTAGAGATCGCGCCATCTCCCCGTCCCGTCAAGGCAGAGGAACGTGAGGTATCGCCCTACGAACCCGCCTTCACAGGCTTTGTCTTCAAGATCCACGCGAACATGGACCCCAACCACCGTAGCTGTATCGCCTTCATCAAGATCTGCTCCGGTCGCTTCGAGCGTAATGCGAGCTACAAGCACGTGCGCCTCGGCAAGAGTATGAAATTCAGCAGCCCAACGGCCTTCATGGCCCAGCGTAAGGAGACGGTAGAAGAGGCCTTCGCAGGCGACATCATCGGTCTACCTGACACGGGAAACTTCCGCATCGGTGATACCATCACGGCTGGCGAGGAGCTTCACTTCAAGGGCCTCCCCAGCTTCTCACCTGAGCTCTTCAAGTACATCGAGAACCAAGATCCGATGAAGACCAAGCAGCTCGCCAAGGGTATCGACCAGCTCATGGGCGAGGGTGTAGCACAGCTCTTCGTCAATCAGTTTAACGGTCGTAAGATCATCGGCACGGTCGGCCAGCTTCAGTTCGAAGTCATCCAGTACCGCCTACTCCACGAGTATGGTGCAGCCTGTCGCTGGGAGCCTATTAGCCTCTACAAGGCATGCTGGATCGAAAGCGATGATTCCGCAGAGCTCGAGAACTTCAAGAAGCGTAAGTCACAGTTCATGGCGAAGGATCTCGTCGGACGTGATGTCTATCTGGCCGACTCGGGCTATGTACTGACGATGGCGCAGCAGGACTTTCCCAAGATACGCTTCCACTTCACCTCCGAATTCGGTAAATAATACCATATTTTAATTCTACACAATTACATGAAAGCAATCAAGCAAGTAGCCTCCCTACTCCTGGCTACGATCCTCTCGGTGGGTGCCGCAAGCGCCCAGGGAAAGGCAAAGAGTAAGCAGCCCGCCAAGAGCTACCTACTCGAGACCGCTATCCCTAAGCGCCCCGCTGGGCAGCGAGATGTACTCGGACTCCGTCATGCTCCGATGCCCGTCGTTCGCGTCGGCTTCATCGGGCTTGGTATGCGTGGCCCTGGTGCCGTCGAGCGCTTCACCCAGATCGAGGGCGTAGAGATCAAGGCGCTCTGTGACCTTCATCCCGACCGTGTCGAGAAGAGCCAAGCCATCCTCAAGAAGGCAGGCTTCCCCGAAGCAGCTACTTACAGCGGTAGCGAAGACGCATGGAAGCAGCTCTGCGACCGCCCCGACATTGACCTGGTCTACATCGCTACCGACTGGGCACGTCATGCCCCTATGATGATCTATGCCATGCAAAAGGGCAAGCACGTCGCTTGTGAAGTACCAGCTGTGACGACCCTCAAGGAAGCTTGGGACGTCATCAACACGGCTGAGCGCACGCAGCGTCACTGCATGATGCTCGAGAACTGCGTCTATGACTTCTTCGAGCTCACCACACTCAACATGGCTCAGCAGGGCCTCTTCGGTGATGTCCTCAGCACCAAGGGTGCCTACATCCACAACCTCGAGCCCTTCTGGAAGTACTACGAAGGCAACTGGCGCCTGAAGTTCAATCAGGAGAATCGCGGTGATGTCTATGCGACACACGGCCTTGGCCCATCTTGCTGGGTACTCAATATCCACCGTGGCGACCGCATGGAGTACCTAACCTCTATGGACGTACCTGCCACCTCTATCCCCCGCTTCATGAAGAAGGAACTCGGAGTAGAGAATCCCGTAGTCAAGAATGGTGAGATGACTCAGACGCTCATCAAGACTGCTCTTGGCAAGACGATCTACCTCGAGCACAACGTAGCTTCTTACCGCCCATACGACCGTATGTATCAAGTCATCGGTACCGACGGCTTCGCTAACAAGTACCCCAACGAAGGCTATGCTCTCCGTCCCACGGAGCAGAACCTCAAGGCTGTACCTAACCACGAAGACCTCAAGAGCCACGACTACGTCAGCGATGCTACCAGAGATGAGCTGATGAAGAAGTACCAGCACCCCATCCAGAAGGAGATCGCTGAGAAGGCTAAGAAGGTCGGTGGTCACGGCGGTATGGACTTCATCATGGACTATCGTCTGATCTACTGCATGCGCAATGGTCTGCCCCTCGATATGGACGTCTATGACCTCGCTGAATGGTCTGTCATCGGTGACCTGACTCGTCTCTCTCTGGAGCACCAGTCTGCACCTGTTGCCTTCCCCGACTTCACTCGTGGAGCTTGGAAGCGTATCAAGGGCCTTCAGCTGCACTTCGCTAAGTAGTCCTTCGAATACTTTCCCCTAAAGACAGAGCGCCCCGATAAGCGATAGGCTTATCGGGGCGCTCTCTTTATATCAATACCTCAGTGCAACCACAGGTAAAAGTCCTGCCAGTCAGTGAGGATATGCAAGGTCAAGCCGACTGCCAGGACACGTAGCCACCAAGGCCATCCCCAGCGCTCATAGGGCAGGAAGAGCATCACCACATAGAGCCCTACCATCGGATAGGAGTGCAGGAGATGTGTCCCGACACTACAGCGATTCGGGTCAAAGATCGGGCGTGCCAAGAGGTGGTCTACGTCGATCAGCATCGTCGATAGAAGCAGGAGATACACCACCGTCCAGCGACGACGCGGCCAGAGCAGCGCTATCACCAGCGGAAAGACGAAGTGCAGACCATAGTGCACGAGTGTGCGAGCGAGCATAGGAGTGGGAGATAAAAGACTCCCCAGGCACGCCATCATGGGGTCCCTGGGGAGTCGCTATGAAGCGAGAGGAGGAAGGGACTAAGCCTCTTCGCCTGCCTTTTCCTTTTCTACGAGGAGGGCAATCTTCTGCTCCGTCAGATGGATGTCTGCTACGAGAGCATCGCGCTTACGCTCTATCTCGGAGAGGAGCGAAGAGCCCGACTTACTACTGATGTTGAGGCGAGTCAGGTTACTCTCATAGGTCTGGAGCTCGCTACGCAGACGGTCCAGATGACGCTGCATACGGCTGTGCTCGCTCTGCAGCGTGGCCCCTTTACCCTCGAGATTACTCAGCGAAGCGCTATAGCCCGAGAGACGACGCTCCTCACGATGACGGCGTAGCTTGCCATGCAGAGCATCGAGCAGCTCACGATAAGCTGCATTGATAGCCTCACGATCCTTGTTGGGGACGAAGCCAGCCTGCTTCCAGCGTTCGTTGTAGCTATTGAGCAGGTCGCGGAGGTTTTCAGATACTTCGCCTTCGTTGATAGCGGTAAGTTCCTTGATGATCTCACGCTTTACAGCCAGGCTCTTGCGAGCTTCGCTGTAAGCCTTGTCTCGGCGGGGAGCTTCCTTCTTCTTACGATCGAAGAAATAGTCGAAGCTGGCACGGAACTCTTCCCAGATCTTCTGGCTGTACTTAGGAGATACGGCACCGAGCTCCTGCCATTCCTTTTGGAGAGCCTTGAGTGCGTTGGTCGTTTCCTCCCAAGCGGTGCTATCCTTCAGAGCAGCAGCACGCTCGATGAGCGCACGCTTCTTCTGCAGGATCTCTTCGGTATGCTCGTGATTAGCCTTGAAGAAGTCATTGCGACGGCGGAAGAAAGCATCGATACCGGCACGGAAGCGCTGGTAGATGGATTCGTTGTCCTTACGGGGAGCACGGCCGATCTTACGCCACTCTTCCTGCATAGCCTTGATCTGCTCGACAGCCTTGTTGAAGGCAGAGTGCGAGGAGAGCGGAGCGGAAGAAAGCAATTCTTCCACCTGCAGACAGAGGCGCTCCTTACCTTGGAGGTTCTCTTCCTCAGTGGCCTTACGCTGGTCGTGGAACTCCTGATGACGCTTATGCTGAGCCGTAGCCAGCTGCTTGAATTCGGTGTTGATCTCCTGACGATGCTCCTTTGATACAGGGCCAAGTTCGTGCCACTGCGCGGTGAGCTCCTGCAGACGGCGATAGGCCGCGATCGTATCCTTCACGCTATCGAGCTCACGGAGCTCTGCAAGGATAGCCTGCTTTGCCTCCAGATTCTTCTTGAAGTCGATCTGGCGCAGGTCATCGTTGATAGCCTTGAGATCATAGAACTGATCACGTAGCTCATAGAAACGGCGGTTGAGTACAGTGGCATCCTTGGGATCCAGTTGCCCCAGGGCATTCCACTCATCACGGATAGCAGTGAAAGTCGAGTAAAGGCTCCCAAATTCAGCGCCTTCCTCATTACTCTTGAAGAGATCCTCGAAGCGCTGAAGGAGGGCTTCCTTCTTGACCTTGTTTTCAGCATAGAGCTGCTCTAAGGCCTCCTGACGCTTCTTGTCGTGCTCACGGAAGGTCGAGAGTAGGCCTTCGAGGCGGAGCTCCTGCACTTCGAAGGATTCACGTTGCTCCTTGTCATTAGGATCAAGGCGTTCACGACGACGAATGAATTGACCACGGATATTCTCGACGAGCTTACGCTCAGGAAGTTCTTCTTGTTGGAGGAGTACAGCCAAATGATCGACGAGCTCCTGAGGGCTCATAGACTGGTAGGAGGGAGTCTGATCGAGTGGTGTAGCCGCGTCTTGTGCTGCGGGGGCAGTGTGGTCAAGCTGTGCTTGGTCTGGTGTCTGGAGTTCCATAGTCATTCTCTTCTATATTGTAGTGCTATCCCATCCCTACTCTACCCCCTGGAGAGACTGTATGCAAAAGCCTTCGAAGAGGTATAATAAGGACTGAAAATCTTGCTCACTACAAAGCTAAACATTTTTTTCCTTTTGCCCCAATTCTTCAGCAGTATATATTCATGATTTCTGCTTGAGGGAGCCACCTTTCAAGTCAAGCACGATACATCAGCTATCTCTATCGAACAAAGCCCAGACATATAGCTGACCATACCAAGCCGTCAAAGAAGTACTCCGAACCAGTAGTAAAGAGGGGAAATATGAACCAGTACTGGTCGACGAGTGAAGCAGTACTGGTCCAATTTGCAACCAGTACTGGTAACATATAGTGACCAGTACTACTTCGACTGCTGACCAGTACTGGTCACTACCACATACCTATATGCAGAGATAGTGAAGTCTATTCAGCTCCACTACCAAGGATACTATGTGAAAAGATGAGGAGAATCAGAGAAGGAAGTCCCTGAGCCACGCTTTATATTCGGCTGAGGATGCTCCCGTAGCATCTTGAAGCGTGAGATCAAGACTGTAGGTCGGTGTGTATTCCGCAGTATCGGTGAGGCGACACCAAAGCGTAAGCGTACGCTTGACCTCTCCAGGCTTCGAATAGATCGTAACCAACTCACTAAGTCGCCAGCCCGACTCGACGGCTATTCGGCGAAGAGAAGGAAGCGAGCCAGCAGGCGAGATGAAGGCTAAGGCACCACGAGGAGCTAAGAGTCGCACTGCCGTGCGAAGGAGATTCTCAGGCGATAGGCCTTCGGCTACGTGCCGCGCTAAGCGCAGACGCGCATCATCGGGCAGAATACCCTCGGTATAATAGGGAGGATTGGAGATAATTAGATCAAAGGGATGCCAGTCCTCCAGCTTGGCATGCAGGTAGTCTTGTGAATGAATACGAAGACGATCAGCGAAGGGAGAGGAGGCGAAGTTCGTCGCAGCGTCCTTGAGAGCACCGTCTTCCACTTCCCACGCTGCGACCACTGCGTCCGAGAAGCGCTGTGCCATCATCAGCGAGACAATGCCTGTCCCAGCTCCAACATCGAGGATATGCGCCTTCTCGGGCAATGTGTGGACGAAGGGCCATGCTCCTAAGAGCAGGGCGTCTGTCCCCACACGCTGCACCGTATTCTCCTGATGGAGGGCGAATTGCTTTAGATAAAAGGGCTTATCCATAGATGAGCGAAGGTATTACTCCTTCGCGTCCAGCCCTGAGAGCAGGAGCTCAGGATGGCGAATACGCCATGCCTGCGGATAGAGATTGTTTGTTCGGTTGCCCAAGTGCTTCGCGAAGCCTAAGGGGTAGCCTTCGTAGGTGACAAGGACAAGCCCACGAGGCATATCGGCTGAAAGCGTGATGGCTTCACGAGCCAAGTAACGGATGGCCTCTTCTTGCGTCAGTTCGGCTCGGGGGAAGGCTTCTTCGTCCAGCCCCACGCTTAGAGCGAGAGCTGGAAGCGGTAAGAAGTCACGCCCCTTAACTTCAGCCAAAGGAATTCCCGAAGTAAGAATGGGGATCTTCGCCCCTTGGAGGGCTTCGACGATGGGATACAATGCCGAGGGAATAGCCGTGAGTGTGCCGTCAGGCAAGGACTGTAGCGTGACATCTCGACGAAGATCCTCACGAAGCCAACGAAGCACCTCTTGAGGGAGTTTCGGATTGGGCTTGATTTTTGAGCGAGCGGACTTGGTACGAGCGCTACCTAACTCGACATCTGGCTTACGGACAACGGCCATAAATAGACCTTCGCCACGCAAGCGATGCGGCATCATGCGGTAGCAGGGGTAAGAGCTGAGGGGCGATGGAGTGATTGGCTCGGGAAGCTCTGGCAAGGCCACGGGCTCGGCACCTAATTCCTCGACGAGATAGGCGAGCATATCCTCGTCCTCCTGACGATTGAAGGTGCAAGTACTATAGACCATCAGCCCACCAGGTGCAAGTGCTGGCCAGATATCGTCAAGGATCTCCCGCTGCTGACGAGCGCAACTTTCGACTAAGCCAGGGGTCCATTGGCGGCGGGCTTCCTCTTCTTTGCGGAACATCCCTTCGCCCGAGCAAGGCGCATCAACTAAGATAAAGTCGAATTGCTCT
The DNA here is from genome assembly GCF_000700805.1 of Porphyromonas sp. KLE 1280. Classification (NCBI taxonomy): domain Bacteria; kingdom Pseudomonadati; phylum Bacteroidota; class Bacteroidia; order Bacteroidales; family Porphyromonadaceae; genus Porphyromonas; species Porphyromonas sp. KLE 1280. The sequence continues at coordinate 351,296 of NZ_KL362962.1, read as the reverse complement.
CTGAGACGCCCCAGGCGTTGCGGTTCAGTCGAGGTCACTACAGAGTGTACCCCACCCCACTTCTGAATGTTCTCCGCGAGGATCTGTGCACGTGAGCGAACGAGTTCATTGCTCACCAGCGTACTACCTTCGGGGAGAAGGTCCAAGAGAAGCGTACTCTTCCCGCCAGGAGCAGCGCAGAGATCAAGCGCACGCAAGGGTTCTTCGCCCAAGAGTGGAGCTACAAGGCGCAGCAGCATCGATGAAGCCTCCTGTACATAGTAGACACCTGCGTGCCAAAGTGGGTCAGCAGCAAAGGCAGGACGCCCATCCAGGTAGAAGCCCACAGGCTTAGCCCAAGGGACAGCTTCTCCAATAGGTAGAGAAGCAGGAGGTGTGTCCGTCTTACGCCGATTGAGGCGCACCGAGACAGATGCTTCTTCGTCTAAGGAAGCAAGCAGGGCTTCGGCCTCGGTGGGAAGTAACTCCCGAAGCTGATCGGAGAATAAAGCGGGGATAGGTGTCTGAAGTGCCATCGCAAAGAAGCTTACTGACCGATGAGGAAGATCGTGGGGACCTTATGGATCTGGGGGATGTTGCCACGCCAAGCAGAGAGCTTTCGCGTACGAAGTATCGCCCCTTCAGAGCTAATACCCGATGCGATACAGAGCTTAAGATCTGGAGAGCAGTGGCGAATGAGTTGCTCGACGAGCTGCACATTGCGGTAGGGCGTCTCGATAAAGATTTGCGTCTCACCCTTGGTACGCACACGATGCTCCAGCTCCTTGAGTGTCTGCACGCGGCGAGCATCTTCGATAGGCAGGTAACCTACAAAGGCAAAGCCCTGACCATTGAAGCCAGAGCCCATCAGAGCCATCAGGATCGAGCTGGGACCTACAAGCGGGATGACCTCAATACCGAGGCGCTGTGCCAGCGCTACGACATCAGCTCCTGGGTCAGCTACAGCAGGACAGCCCGCCTCTGAGATGACGCCCACGGGCTCACCAGCTTGTGCGGGGCGGAGATATTCCCCGATAGCACCTTCGGGAGTATGCTTATTCAGCTCGTAGAAGGTGATACTATCGATGTCAATATTCCGATCAGCGGCCTTGAGGAAGCGCCGTGCCGAGCGGATATTCTCTACGATGTAGTGGCGGATCGTAGGCAGCAGCTCCCGATTATATTCGGGCAGGCAAGTGCGATGATCTACTTCGGCGATGGGCACTGGGATCAGATAGAGCTTGCCAAGATTGGAGTGAGCCATGGAAGTCTTAGGAATGGGAAGATGAAGAGCGAAGACGATGCGCCAAGAGTAGCGTCTGCTCTAAGTAAGGGTATTCGGAGCGCAGGTAGCGAGTGAAGTCACCCGTCTCGATCTCTGGAGCCAGATGGTCGATGGGCCACCATCTACCGCGCGTCGGAAGACAGTCGATGAGCAGCTGTCCTGGCTCTGCGATGTCCACTGCGAAGAGATAGACGCTGAGCGCCTGACCATTGATCTCTTCGTGATAATGCAGCAGAAAGCGGGGACGCACACGACGGATGCCACAGAAGCGCAGGTCGATGAGGCGCTGAGCTACTTGGTCGGGGCGGCTACCCTCAGTGAGCCACGAGATGAATGGCGTGTCGTAGCCAGAGGCAGCGGGGAGTGATGGCGCCTCAGACTGCTCCAGATAGATCATATCTCGCGATAAGGCGATGAGGCGAACTACTGGCAGGCGGCCACCTTCATACTCAGGAGTCGTCTTAGACACCCGACCGATGGGGCGCTGGTCATCGCTGAGCACGGGGATCCATTCTTCATTCTCGAGGCGACGTTGCACCCAGACGAGGTGAATGCACTCGATCGTGTAGACCGCCCACGTGAAGAGGACGATGAAGGTAGAGGCGATATGCAGGAGATCACGATGCTCTACGGGGCAAAGCTGAGCACAAAGCCCTTGGAAGAGCAGTCCCGCCAGAGACGAAAGGACTAAGATGCGCTCGAAGCGTAGTCGCTCGACACGCAGGATTCGCCCACGGATGCAGAGCCCTTGCCCTTCCATTCGGTGCTCTTTTGTCCAGCGATAGGCCGCGACGACGATACTACTGATGAGATAGCTGATCAAGAGGAGCGCCTGAGCACCTAAGGGATGCTCCATGATGTCCTCGGGAGAGAGTAGGAAAAGCCCCCCCCACAGGAGGAGCACAAAGAGCGAACGGCCGACGACAGAGCGATTGACCCACAGCGCCCCCATACACCACAGGAGGAGCATAGAGAGTGTGAGCAAGGCGGCTACTGCTATCCACGCCACAGCCGGCGGGAAGAGCAGGACCAGTGTCAAGCCCAAAGGGAAGGTGAATAGCTCCGTCGGCAGTGGAGGCGTATTGGCGATGAGGCGCCGTGTCTTATGATAAATCGTGCGAATAATCTTCATCATGCACTCTTAGAACACCCTACGCCCTGCAGTAGTTCATCGACTCCCACTCCCCAACCAAGCGACTCCCCATAGGAAGCAAAGGAATATACCTTACCCTTGAAATAGGAGGTATTTCCTATCCTAATATACTCCACTTCCCCTGTCATAAACTTGCACTGTATGAACTTTCCCAAGATGCATCAGGTTTGTAAGTCAGACAATCCGTTTAGTTTCAACCTAACAAACAACTCTAACAAAATGCAAAAGGCATTCATTTCCTTCCTCGAGTGTGCGAGCAACCTCGGGGGCCTCGGACGCAAGCTGATCCGTGTGGCCATCCTCATCATCTTCGTATGGATCGGTGGCTTGAAGTTCGCTAACTACGAAGCCAATGGGATCATCCCCTTCGTGGCAAATAGCCCGCTGATGAGCTTCTTCCTCAAGGACGCCAATAACAAGGTGACCAACGACGAAGGCAAGACCGTAAAGGAATACACCCTCAACAAGGTGCCCGAAGGTCAGTACAATCAGGCCAAGCACGATTGGCATGTAGAGAACCGTACCTACCTCTTCTCTCACGGCCTCGGTATCCTGATCATGACGATCGGTATCCTCGTCTTCCTCGGGCTCTTCTCTCCCTATCTCGGTATCATCGGTGAGGTCCTCTGCATCATCATGACCCTTGGGACGCTGAGCTTCCTCATCACCACGCCCGAAACATGGGTACACGCTTCGCCCGAAGCCTTAGCTGCTGGCGAATGGGCCAATGGCTTCCCCTTCCTTTCTGGTGCTGGTCGCCTCGTCATCAAGGATACTGCGATCCTCGCCGGCGCTGTGGTCCTCCTCTCAGAATCTGCAGGTAAGATCCTCGCACGACTGAAGAAGTAAGCGATCCTCCTTCGATAAAGGCCAAAAAGAGAGCCCCATCCACTTCGGTGGATGGGGCTCTCTGCCGTTTAGTAGTGTAGCCTCGGGGGCTACCTTATTGGAGTTGCTTAGGCTTCTTCACCAAGGAGGATCTCGAGGACCTTAGCAGCAGAGTAAGCTACTGGGGTACCAGGACCGAAGATAGCGGCAACACCTGCGTTGTAGAGGAACTCATAGTCCTGCGCAGGGATGACACCACCAGCCGTGACGAGGATATCGGGACGGCCAAGTTTCTTCAGCTCTTCGATGACCTGAGGGATCAGCGTCTTGTGACCTGCAGCCAGTGAAGATACACCCATCACGTGGACGTCGTTTTCGACAGCCTGACGAGCGGACTCTTCTGGAGTCTGGAAGAGAGGACCCATATCCACGTCGAAGCCACAGTCAGCGTAGCCCGTAGCGACAACCTTTGCACCGCGGTCGTGACCGTCCTGACCCATCTTAGCGATCATGATACGGGGCTGACGACCTTCCTTTTCAGCGAACTTCTTAGCAAGAGCCTTCGCCTTGATGAAGTCCTGATCTTCGCCGGATTCTGAAGAATACACGCCTGAGATAGTACGAATAATAGCCTTATAGCGACCTACGATCTTTTCGCAGGCGTCGGAGATCTCACCGAGAGACGCACGCAGAGCAGCAGCCTTCACAGCGAGGTCGAGGAGGTTACCTTCCTTCGTCTCTACGCAGCGGGTGATAGCTTCGAGAGCAGCCTTGACAGCAGCTTCGTCACGCCCCTTACGCAGATCATTCAGACGAGCGATCTGCTGCTCACGTACAGCAGTGTTGTCGATCTCGAGGATATCGATAGGATCTTCCTTCTCGAGGCGATACTTGTTGATACCGACGATGACCTGCTGACGAGAGTCGATACGAGCCTGCGTACGAGCTGCAGCTTCTTCGATACGCATCTTTGGCAGACCCGTTTCGATAGCCTTAGCCATACCGCCCATGCTTTCGACTTCCTTGATGTGCTCCCATGCCTTGTGCATGAGTTCGTTCGTAAGGCTTTCGACGTAGTACGAACCTGCCCATGGGTCGATCTCCTTACAGATAAGGGTCTCTTCCTGGATGTAGATCTGCGTATTACGAGCGATACGAGCTGAGAAGTCCGTAGGCAGTGCGATAGCTTCGTCAAGAGCGTTGGTGTGGAGCGACTGCGTGTGACCGAGTGCTGCACCCATAGCTTCGATACAGGTACGACCTACGTTGTTGAAGGGATCCTGCTCGGTGAGCGACCAACCAGACGTCTGGCTGTGCGTACGAAGCGCAAGGCTCTTGGGGTTCTCAGGGTTGAACTGACCGACGATCTTAGCCCAGAGGCAGCGTGCAGCACGCATCTTAGCGATCTCCATGAAGTGGTTCATCCCGATAGCCCAGAAGAAGGACAGACGAGGAGCGAACTTATCTACGGGGATACCAGCAGCGATACCAGCCTTGAGGTATTCGAGACCGTCAGCAAGCGTGTAAGCCATCTCGATGTCTGCCGTAGCACCAGCTTCCTGCATGTGGTAGCCGGAGATAGAGATCGAGTTAAACTTAGGCATGTTCTGCGACGTGTACTCGAAGATGTCAGCGATGATACGCATCGAGAATTCGGGTGGGTAGATATAGGTGTTACGCACCATGAACTCCTTGAGGATGTCGTTCTGGATCGTACCAGCCATCTCATCAAGCTTAGCACCCTGCTCGAGACCTGCGTTGATATAGAATGCCATGACAGGAAGTACGGCACCATTCATCGTCATCGAGACGGACATCTTGTTGAGGGGGATACCATCGAAGAGCACCTTCATATCCTCCAGCGAGCAGATCGATACCCCAGCCTTACCGACGTCACCGACTACACGAGGGTGGTCAGCGTCGTACCCACGGTGGGTAGCAAGGTCGAAGGCTACGGAAAGCCCCTTCTGACCAGAGGCGAGGTTACGGCGATAGAAGGCGTTAGACTCTTCAGCCGTAGAGAAGCCTGCATACTGACGGATCGTCCAAGGACGCATAGCGTACATACCGCTATAAGGACCGCGCAGGTAAGGAGGAATACCGGAAGCATAGTCGAGGTGTTCCATCCCTTCGAGGTCGTGCGCCGTGTAGACGGGCTTGACGAGGATCTGCTCGGCGGTACGCCATACGGAGCTGTTATCCTGCTTCGAAGCCCATTCGACGGGGCAAGTCTGGGCAAAGCCTGCAGACTTAATATCTATGTTCTTGAATTGTGGTTTCATTTCTTCTGTCTCCTTACCGATTAGTTAATACCAAGCTTCTGGTTGAACTGGCGGAGCGTTTCGAGGACGTTGCTCTTCACGTTGATGAAGTTCTCGATGCCGACAGCCTTGAGGTCGTCTGTACAAGCAGGAGCACCTGCTACGACGAACTCAGCGCGACCTGCGAGATACTTGTACGCTTCAGGAGCGAACTCTGCATACTCATCATCACTCGAGCAGAGGACGATGATCGAGGCACCAGCTGCGAGACCAGCGTCAACACCTTCCTGCACCGTAGCGAAGCCAAGGTTGTCGAGGACCTTGTAGCCAGCGCAAGCGAAGAAGTTACTGGAGAACTGAGAGCGAGCCAGACGCATCGCGAGGTTACCGATCGTAAGCATGAAGACCTTGACCTCCTTGCCACTACGCTCAGTAGCCAGACGAAGAGCTTCGAATTCGGAAGCACCACGGTCGAAGTTCAGAGCTTCGATCGAAGGAGCACCGCAGCCACAGCTGTGACCACCTGCTTCTACCTGAGCGACCTTCTGTGCAGCCGTTTCGGTGAAGTTGGGGAACTGGTTCGTACCGAGGAAGATTTCCTTACGAGCAGCGACAGCAGCGTGACGCTTAGCGTTGCTGGCGTTGACCGCCTTCTGTACGCTACCAGCTTCGACAGCAGCAGCGAAGCCACCCTCTTCTTCTACAGCGAGGAAGAGCTTCCAAGCCTGCTCTGCGAGGGCGTTCGTCAGATGCTCGATATAGTAGGAGCCAGCAGCGGGGTCGATGACCTTGTCGAAGTGAGACTCTTCCTTGAGGAGGAGCTGCTGGTTGCGTGCGATACGTTCGGAGAAGTTGTCTGATTCCTGGTAGGTAACGTCGAAGGGCTGTACCGTCAGAGAGTCTACACCGCCCAGGGTCGCTGACATCGCTTCGGTCTGTGTACGAAGGAGGTTAACGTGAGCATCGTAGATCGTCTTGTTCCAGGTAGAGGTAACAGCGTGCATATGGATCTTAGCTGCGTCACCCTTATACTGGTCGCCGTAGGCACCGATGATTTCAGCCCAGAGCCAGCGTGCAGCACGGAACTTAGCCAGCTCCATGAAGTAGTTGGACCCTACGCCGAAGACGAACTTGATACGGCTCGTCAGTTCTTCGATGGAGTAGCCTGCTTCCGAGAGCTTGTCGATGAGCTCAGCACCCCAAGAGAGTGCATAGCCCAGCTCCTGGTAGATGTAGGCACCGGCGTTATTGATATTGAGGGCGTTGACCGTGAGGACGCGGTACTGAGGCAGGGGGCGGACAGCATCGAGGAGCTGTGCGCACATAGCCACCCACTGGGGGTTAGAGATACCCTTGACGAGCTGCTTCTTGAAGGGGTCGAAGTTGATCGAGCCCTTGCACTGTGCTACATCGGCTCCTACTTCGGTGAGATAAGCGGCCAGTTCGCCTGCGAGCCGAGCTGCTACAGAGATGCAGCAAGAGAAGTTCAGCTCGATAGCCTCGGGCATAATGCCCTTGAGCAGGATGGCCAGAGTTTCCTTATTGACCTGATCGCGACGAAGCTTGAAGCCCAGCGAGGTAATCCCCTTATTGAGGATATCCAGTGCCTTTTCATTGGCTTCCTTGGGGTCATTTACATTGATGTCCTGACGGATGAGCCACTCATTGTCCATGCGCGTGGAGCGGACATAGGGGTACTCTGCAGGCATCACTTTGGGGGTAGAGAGACCTTCGAGGTCTTCGCGACGATAGAAGGGGTTGACGTTGAATCCTTCGTTGGTACGCCAGACGAGCTTACGCTCGAAGTCAGCTCCCTTCAGGTCGGTCACGATCTTGTCCTTCCATTCCTGTGTGCTAATGGCAGGGAATTCGCTCAGTAACCGTTCTTTGTCAGTTGCCATAATAGTTCAATTTAGTGAATTGATTACTTATATCCGCAAAGGTAACGTAAATCAGTGAAACGACCTAGGCTCGCCAAAGGTTTTCCCGAGACGTGCAAAAGGCTGGCAGAATGCGATATTACCCGATGGAGACGCATCGTATCATCCACGACTCCTCTCCCTCTTCCTTACGGAGCGACTTGCGCCACCCTCCGGCAGGTAATCCTCCTTCTAAGAAGTACTAAATAGTAGGGACTTATAGGCTTCATCTTCATCACTCTAAAGAGACTGTCGCCAAGAGTCCTGTCCTCTATTTAGAGTACTAAGGTATCGCACGCCCAGCTCCCCGATATACCTCTCCGAAGTGACCAAGCAAGCCCTTTGCTTTATCACGAGTATTCCTCTTATTCAGCGGAGGGATAAGCATCGTTCTCGTGAAGGAAAAAGCGCCTTCACGTAGTGGTATTTCCGCATCTATGTACGTAGTCTTAAAGATCAGGCACGTAAATCCAAATATCCACGTACGTAGATATTAGATCCACGTACGTAGCCCAAACTTATCTGCCACTCGTCCACAACTTTTATTCCTAGGCGAAGTAACAACCTAAATACAGGTCACTTCTCAAAGCTATACGGAATCGATCCAAAGCTATATAGCTTTCTTCGTCATCCGACTTATAGCTCTACACAAGTACTCACATAATTTATATAGGTATAGGTAGGAGCTTACACAAGTCGAAGTCGGCGCTTCATTGAGCCCCCCAGGGGCTATAGAGCGGTACATTTGCGATAACGCTATTGCGAAGTCAGTATTTTATTTATCTTTGCCTTTGATAAAAGATAACATCAAGCGCATAGCGCTTTACAAACGTAAACATTAACAGAAATGAAGAAATCCCTTGTACTTCTGGCACTTGCCAGCCTCTTCATCGGGACGACATCCTGCCGCAAGAAGGATGAACCCAAGCCCGTAGTACCCGTTCTGCCTAACACGACTGATAATACTGCGGATGCCACTACCATCAAGAACTCTCAGGCTGTCTTCACAGTACCAGCAGGTTCAATCGTTTACATTTCGCCTAAGAAAGGACTCAACATCCTCGGTGCTACTATGGATAAATCCGATAGTACGAAGTTCACGGTTGGTTCTAATGGCCTTCTCGGCATCAACGGAAATGTAGACATACTCACCGTCCAAAGTGATGATGCCACCGAGATTGCCCTCACAAAATCATCCCCTATGCTGAAGCGCCTCCGTATTCTATCTAAATCAAGAAGCGCATCTGCAACTAAGACGACATTCAACCTCTCCGGTGCTACCGAACTTGAAGGCCTCTTGATCTCAGGCTACACCACAGATATTCTGGATCTTACGAAGCAAACAAAACTTAGATACCTCGCACTTGGTGGTTTTAACTGGAAGAACTACAATTTCGTTGAGATGACCAAGTTCCTCGGCTCGCCCAATGAAATGAGTACCGATATCGAGGAGGTGAAGCTACCTGCAAACAACGTCATCGAATACGTTGCCGGTCGTACCCCTTTCCAGAATGGCAAGTTTGATATCGACAACCTACCCAGGCTGAAGAAGTTCTTCTGGCAGTCTCCTGCCTTTGCAAACCTCACGTTTGCTAAGAGCCAAAACCTTGAAATTCTCTTTGCAAACGCACCTTCAGGAGGAGTAAAGCTCAACGTTGACTTGGGGAACAAGCCCAAGCTCCAGGATATCACGCTCTATAATGCAACCCTATCCAAGCTTGCTGTAAGCAACACAACAGCAGCAAATCTACTGAAAGACTCAAGCGCTCCAGCTGAAGTCGTAGAGCTTGATAACATTGATCCAGCGCAGGCTATATCTTACATCAAGCGTACGGCTGGTACGACCACCAAAAGCATCACGCTGAAGAACATGTCGCTCACGGAAGCTCAGATCCTTGACCTCATCTCCGGCCTCGGTGCAACGAATGGCACCCTCAAGGTTAAGGCTGATCTGCTTACCACGGCTGTCAATGTTGCTCTCTCAGCTAAGGGCTGGACGGGTGCTGCCCTCTAAGCCATAGCCCAAGAGGCTAACACCATATCACTACGCCCCCACCTACGGATGACTATCCGCCAGGTGGGGGCGTAGTGTTTCCCTTAGAAATGTCTTATCTTTGTTAGTAGTTATTCACAATTAGAGAATACAACTCTCATCATACATCCAACGGACACATGGAACAAGACACCTTCTTAGCCCAGGTACGTGCCAAGGCCCAAGGCTGGCTGACACCTGGATACGATGAACAGACGCGCGCCGAAGTGCAGCGCCTCCTCGATGCAGAAGATACCACAGAACTCATCGAAGCCTTTTACAAGGACTTAGAATTCGGTACGGGTGGTCTGCGCGGGATCATGGGCGTAGGCTCCAACCGTATGAACCGCTACACCGTCGGGGCTGCTACTCAGGGCCTGGCGAACTACCTCAAGCAGGCTTTCGCTTCCCTCCCCGAGATCTCGGTAGCTATCGGCCACGACTGCCGTAATAATAGTGACGTCTTCGCACGTATCACCGCTGAGGTCTTCTCTGCTAACGGCATCAAGGTCTATCTCTTCGAGAGCCTTCGTCCTACGCCCGAGGTATCCTTTGCTATTCGTGAACTTGGCTGCCAGAGCGGCGTAATGATCACCGCCTCGCACAACCCAAAGGAATACAACGGCTATAAGGCTTATTGGTCTGACGGGGCACAGATGCTCGCTCCCCATGACCGCAACACGATCATCGAGGTCAATAAGATCACGCGCGCTGAAGATATCCGCTTCGAAGCTCGCCCCGAGCTCATCCACTTCCTCGGCGAAGAGTTTGACAAGCGCTTCATTGAGCGTGTCGCTTCACTCTCGGCTCCCCAGAAGGAGTCTATCGCACGTCACCACGACCTGAAGATCGTCTACACCCCTATCCATGGTACTGGCGTACGTATCATCCCCGAAGCGCTGCGCGCTATTGGCTTCACGAATATCATCAACGTCCCTGAGCAGGATGTCGTCAGCGGGAACTTCCCTACCGTTCACTCTCCCAACCCCGAGGAGCCTGCAGCCCTCGAGCTCGCGATCCGTCGTGCTGAAGAGACTGGTGCTGACATTGTCTTAGCCTCTGACCCTGATGCAGACCGCATCGGGGTAGCAGTACGCAACGAGGAGGGTAAGATCATACTCATCAACGGGAATGAGATTTGCGCCCTTCTGATCTACTACGCCATCGCCAATCGTCGCGATGCTGGCCTCCTCCAGCCTACCGACTATGTGGTCAAGACCATCGTAACCACGGAGCTCATCCGTGCTATCGCAGAGAAGTCGAACGTCACGCTCTTCGACTGCTACACGGGCTTTAAGTGGATCGCCGACGTCATCCGCAAGAACGAAGGCAAGCTGAACTACATCGGTGGTGGTGAAGAGAGCTACGGCTTCCTCCGTGAAGACTTCATCCGCGATAAGAGCTCCGTATCAGCCTGCTGTATGTTCGCCGAGCTCGCTGCATGGGCAGCCGACCGTGGCATGTCTATCTACCAGCTCCTCCAGCAGATCTTCGTAGAGTATGGCCTCTACAAGGAACAGGGTGTCAGCGTCGTCCGCAAGGGTAAGAGCGGTGCTGAGGAGATCGAAGCGATGATGAAGAACTTCCGTGAGAATCCTCTCAAGACTCTGGCAGGAAGCCCCGTCGTCGAGGTCCTCGACTACGCCAAGCTCCAGGGTCTCTGGCTCGACAAGGGTGAGGTCTTCACGCTCGATATGCCTACGACCAGCAATGTACTCCAGTACAAGACAGCTGACGGGACGAAGGTATCTATCCGTCCCTCTGGCACGGAGCCCAAGATCAAGTTCTACATCGGCGTACGTGGCAAGGTGACTTCTAAGGAAGACCTCCCCGCCGCTGAAGCTGCCTGCCTCGAGAAGATCCAGGTCATCCGTCAGGAGCTCGGTATCTAACCCCTCTCCTCCTTCTATATACATCGCTACCTCCCGTGGGTAAACCATCCGCGGGAGGTAGCTTCATTTTATCATCCTCTATTTATCATCCTCTATGCAAGTCTATCTCTGTCCCTCCCCTGAGCTCTATCCACTCTACCTCCGTCCTAATAGTATCGTCATCATCGTGGATATCTTCCGAGCCTCGACCACGATGGTCGCAGCCTTTGCCCATGGTGCTAAGGGGATCCTCCCAGTAGCTTCAACCGAAGAGGCCGAGGAGACGGGTAAGCGTCTGGGTGCACTCATCGCGGCCGAGCGCAATGTCGTACGTTGTGACTTCGCCCAGCTCGGCAATGATCCCGCAGAGTACACGACAGACTTAGTCAGCGGGCGTGAGATCGTCTTCACGACGACCAATGGTACGCGAGCCCTCACGATAGCTCGAGAGCATGGTGCAGAGGAGGTCCTCGTCGGGGCACTGACCAACCTACGTGCGACCATCGACTACTGCCAGCGCTCCGACCGTGATGTCGTCGTACTCGCTGCAGGCTGGAAGGGACAGGCCTCTATGGAGGATATGCTCTATGCAGGCGCCTTCACCGTAGAAGCGGGAGCAATCGCAGGTGACGATACCACCCGTATGGTATGCGACCTATGGCAGGACCATGCAGCGACTCTCGATGCTCGTACAGAGTACATCAAGAGTAGCGACCACTACGTACGACTAGAGCAAGCAGGCTTCGCAGACTGTGTGACCTACTGCATGAGCCTAAGCCTCTTCAACCTTGTCCTACGTCTAGAAGATGGCTGGCTTCGTACGCTGTAGTCGCATGCTCGAGTGAACATAGACGGCAGCCTTATAGTTATAAGAGCGAATAAGCTAACCCCCTCCTACCTTTCTGGCTAGGAGACAAAAACAATACAACAAGCAATGGCAACAGTCACTTTCAAAAAAGATCTCACCGTACACCTCTCTGGTGAAATGCCTGCCGTAGGCACTACCGCTCCTAACTTCGGGGCTACGAAGACGAACCTCAGCGAGATCCACCTCGAAGATCTGCGTGGTCAGCGTGTCGTGCTCAACATCTTCCCCAGCGTCGACACAGGCGTCTGCGCTACCAGCGTACGCCGCTTCAATGCCGAAGCTTCTAAGCTCGACAACACCGTCGTCCTCTGTGTATCTAAGGACCTGCCTTTCGCTCAGTCTCGCTTCTGCGGTGCTGAAGGCCTCGATAAGGTAGTACCCGTATCAGTCTTCCGCCACAACTGCTTCACGAAGCACTATGGCCTCGAGCAGCAGGATGGTCCTCTGGCTGGTCTCTTGGCGCGTGCCGTCATCGTCATCGATGAGGCAGGCAAGATCCTCTACACCGAGCTCGTCCCCGAGATCACGCAGGAGCCTAACTACGAAGCTGCACTCGCTGCGCTGAAGTAGCTCAAGGGAGCTTACTCCGTACCAAATAAGAGAGCGTCGCATAGCTCCACCACAGTGGACTATGCGACGCTCTCCTTTTATCTCGTACGTAGCACAAGGTGCTACGAATTAGAAGGGGTAGCCAATGGCAATATTAAAGGCAAGTAGCTGCTTAGGCTCTTGGTAGGTAATGACCCAAGGACGGCCATTCTCCACCTGTGGATCATGGAGCTTAGCCCCCACATCAAAGCGAAGGACGAAGTAGTCAAAGTCCCAGCGTAGCCCCAGCCCACTCGACAGGGCGATCTCCTTGTAGAAGCGGTTCCACTGGAAGTCTCCCTGCGGCTGATTCTGATAGGCGCGTATCGTCCAGATATTCCCTGCGTCAGCGAAGAGGGCGAGCTGGAGAGGGCCAAGGATCTTCATACGGTACTCGGCATTCATCTCAAGCTTGATATCCCCGACCTGATCGAAGATGGATTGGCTTGCTGAGCGAGGCATACTACCAGGGCCGAGGCTACGCGCAGACCAGCCACGCAGGCTATTAGCGCCACCAGCGAAGTAGCGGAGGTCAACGGGCACGTACTGACTATTGCCATAGGGATAAGCTACGGCCAGCCCCAAATGATAGGCGAAGGCATTGCCTTCGCTCAGCTTACGAAGCCCACTATAGTCAATCTCCCCCTTGACGAACTGCGCAAAGTTCGTCTCGAAGAAGCGATACGACCCGTAGGCATCACGCTCCCTATTCAGCAGTGCCGATACCCCATAGAGCAGACTCCCCGATGACTGGACGAAGAGACGCAGGTTATGTACCCAAGGCGAAGTCGAGAGGCGGTAGTCATTGAGCGAGTTGTAGCGAAAGAGGTACGAAGCCCCGAGCACAAACTGATCTCGGTAGTTCAGGATCTGCGTGATGAGTGGCATCGAGCGGCGGAATTCCTCATTGATATAGCCGAAGTGAAGGAAGTCCAAGTCGATGACCTTCAGCTGATGGCGATAGGCGGGCGTGTAGTGGCTGTGCCAGCTATATCCCCACTTGAAGGAGAAGATATCACGGCTGAACTCTGGACGGCGGTGGTGGTCATAGCTCACCTGTAAGCTCGTCGAGGATAGGATCGTTGATGGCCCCTTCGAATGTCGGAAGGGCACGAGCAGACGAGGGAAGGTAAGTGAAGCCTCTGCCCCATAGTTCAAGTGGTCATTACGGCGCTCACCGAGGCTCTCGTAGCCACCACGCAGCTGGAGGTGAAGCTGCTCCCCACCATGGAAGAGATTGCTATTTTGGAAGTTCAGCGAAGAGCTCACCCCAAAGTTCCCCGAGGAGTTCGTCCCGACGATATCCCCACCGATACTCTTCGTCTGGGTGGAGGCAGCGGTAATGTCGCAGTCCAAGACAGCGGAGTCCGTAGCGAGCGTGTCGGGGTGATACTGGATCGAGACGCTCTGCAAGGTTGGCAGTTCGCTCAGTGCAGTATAGGTAGATGAGGTATGCTGCATCGAGTAGAGTGCACCTGGACGGATCCAGATACGTCGAGTGAGCTCTGAGGGGCGGATATAGTGCTTCGGATCAAGGTCGAAGCTAATACCATCACGCGTCTGCTTCAGGGACTCTCCCGTCTCATATCGAGCGATCTGACGCATCCGCACGCGTCCGATCCGATAGGTCTTCTCGGGCGAGTGAACTACGCTACGTACCCATACATCGGAGGCAACCAGCGTATCGACCTCGAAGCGGACACTATCACCAGAGAAAGTATAGTAGCCTCTATTACGAAGAATCTGAGTGATACGCTCCTGCTCGGCCTGCATATTCTGAGGGGAGAGGATAGCCCCTGAGTGCAGATAGGAGCGATAGCGCTCACCACGGAAGCGGCGCTTCTCGATGAGTGTATCTTGGGGGTAAAGATGCTGAGTAATACTGCTATCTTGGATAGACTCCGAGAAGCGACCTACACGTAGACGACGGCCAGGTATGATGGTGTATGCCAGGCGAGCTCGCTTAGCCTTGGTCGTATCCACACGGAGAGTCGTCTGAGCCTTGAGGTAGCCCATATTGTACATAGCTGCGGTGAGATTGGCTCGACCAAACTCAGCTTCTTCTGCGCTATAGAGCACAGGAGGATCTCCCCACTTACGCAGCTGACGATTGAGGAAACTATTACTCTTCGGATTACTCAAGCTATAGAGCCCAAGTGTCCAGTCAAAGAGCCCCAAGAGCTTTGTATTGGGGCGTTGTGGAAGGAAGGACTCAAGGTCACCGAGCTGCTCCCGCTCTGTCTGGTCGAGAGAGTCCACTTGGATAGTGACCTTCGTAAGTAGGTAGCTCTCGTCCCCGACGTACTTCGTCGTCGAGCAGGAGGCCAAGGCTAACCCCAGCGCAAGGGCCAAGGCATATCTATTCTTCTTCATTCGCTGTCCATAGCTGCCAAGCCTTATCGGCCTGGAGGTGTAGCATCTCGAGACCATCCTTCGCTCGTGCTCCGCTCTGCAGGGCTCGACGGAGGAAGGTCGTCGGTGAGGGATTATAGATGAGGTCATAGCAAAGGTGAGACTCCCCAAGAGCCTCGTAGGGCAAGGGGAGGCACTCTCCTTCGCGAAGACCTATGGGCGTGGCATTAATCCATAGAGGGGTCGCTTCCCCCTCTTCTCTTGTCAAGCTTTCGTAAGAGCGCTGTCCGCTCTGAGGAGTACGGCTCACCTGCTCATAGCTGATACCAAGTTGCTCGAGCGCATAGAGCACGGCAGAGGCTGCTCCTCCCGTACCGAAGACCCATGCATGAGGTCGCTCCTCTCCAAGAAGAGGGAGCAGTGAGTGGTAGAAGCCCCAGACATCCGTATTATGTGCGGTAATATGGAGCTTTCCTGAAGGAGTATGCTCAATATGCAGTACGTTGGCGGCCTGCAGACACTTCACTTCGGGAGAGTAAGCATCCACATAGTGAAGCACCTCTCGCTTATAAGGGAGCGTGACGTTCAGCCCTCGGAGCGAAGGATGAGTAGCCAATAGTTCGGGCAACTCCTCTATCCGCTGAAGCTCGTAGCTATCATACGAAGCATCTATCCCAAGGCGATCAAAGAGCTCCGAGAAGTATCGAGGTGAGAATGAGTGCCCAAGGGGGCGACCTATGAGCCCATAGCTACAACGTATCGGCATCTACTCTGCTGATATCTATTTCCCCTTAGCCTGGAGGATAGTGATAGGATTGTGGGCATCGACCGTAAGGAGCGTCTCATAGGAGATATGCCAACCGACTCGCTCAATGGCCTCGCGGAAGAGCGCCAGTGTCTCCTCTGAGACCGAGTTGAAGACGAGCACGCCATCAGCTCCCATGAGTGCAGTTAGGCGCTCAACAAACTCAATGAGCCTCCCCCCGTGCCCACCGATGAAGGCGGCCTCGGGGCGGGGAAGCGACTCAAGATCTTGGCTAAGGAAGTCTCCAATATGATAGTCAATACCTGGAGCATGGAAGCGACGGCTATTGACCTCCATGAGCTCCTTCCCCTCGGGACGCACCTCGAAGGAGGTCACCAAGAGATGAGGATAGCGGAGCTTAGCCTCAATAGACACCGAGCCTGTACAGAAGCCTACATCCCAGAAGCTACGACGGCGCTCAAGCTCGAGCAGACTTAGGCTCACCAGACGCACCGGCATCTTCGTGATCATATTCACACGACCATTGAGGGGGAAGAAATCCAGCTCTTGCAGGCCAATCGGGGCATCGTATGCCGTGGGCTGTGGGTCTTCAATGATCAGGCAGTTGGGGTGACCGAACTCTCGTCCGACGACTTCATGTAGCGGGAAGCTATAGACTTCCTCTCGGCTCCCTCCGAGTCGCACCCCGATATGCATCTGATAGCCCGTATAGCCATAGTCGATCATCCGCTGAGCGATGAGTGCTGGGGTATTCTTCTTATCCGTCAAGACTCCCACCTTTGCGGCACGCTCGATGAGAGCACGATCCAGCTCCAGCCAAGGACGTCCCGTCAGTGATACGACACGCATATCATGGTAGGGCAAGCGCAAGCTATGTGCGAGCATCTGCAGAGAGCTAAAGGAGGGGAAGGTCTGTGCGACCTGTCCAGGGAACTCGCGCATGAGTGTCGTAGTGAAGCCAAAGAAAAGCGGATCACCTGAAGCAAAGACCAGCACGGGCTCGTCTAAGGCACGATACTCCTGATAGACCGCACTGAGGGGAACAATAATATCGATCCATACGGCACCTGCGGGAAGTATATCGGCGACGAGTTCGCGGTGGCGACGCCCCCCCGAGAAGACTCGATGCTGAGCGATGAGTTGCTGTACTTCGGGGGAGAAGAGGGGGCATTGCTCATCGTTCATTCCTACGACGGTGAAGCGAAGCCCTTGGGTTGTAAGATTCTTTTCGTCCAAGAGTAGTATCAAGCTTATCTATTATAGGTCGCAAAGGTACTAATAATAAGGTGGGCTTCTCCCCTATTCCTAAGCGGCCTTCCGAGGGATCCTTTTTGAAGCAGTACTGGTCGATGATCGAACCAGTACTGGTCACCCTAAGCAACCAGTACTGCTCAGCGTCGCGACCAGTAGTAGTCACCTCAGTGACCAGTACTGGTCAATATTCCCCTTCTAAAATAGTGCTCTCCACCTCAGAAGAAAAAGCCTCCGACCACTCAGTGGTAGTCAGCTCTTCCTAATACAATATTATACCTCCTTCTTGCAGGCTCAAGAAGAGAGGAAGGTCCATTTATGGATAGAATCTACCCCTATATATGGCTTCATCTATACAAGGTAAGAAGCTGGAAGATAAGCCAATGATTTCCTTCATTATTTTATTAAATCAAATCACCTTAGAGACCTCGTCTATCCTATAGAAATGACCTATATTTACCCTCCAGAAAGCATTACACCAACCATAAAAACGCTGAAGAATGAAGAACGAAAGACCACTTTCTCGTCAGGCTCGGCTACGGAGTACACTCGTTGTCTCCCTGCTCACCCTCTGCTCCATGCCCCTTGCGGCAAATGCAGCCATAGAGCAAGAGCCGTCGTCAAGTCCTGTCACACTCGCCCAAGTAGCAGGTAAGATACGCGGGCACATCGTGGATGCTACGACTGGAGAGCCCATCGTCGGGGCAAGTATCCGCGTCAAAGGCAACAAACGTATCGGGAGCATCTCCGACAAGCAAGGTGGATATACCTTGTCTGCTTCCCCAGGGGTGACACTGATCATCTCCTGCGTCGGGTACGAAACCTTAGAGACCCAGGCGATAGAGAAGGATCAAGTCATCCAGCTAAAAGAGAACTCCAAGACCCTCGGCGAGCTCGTCGTCGTCGGCTATACTACACAGCGCAAGGAGAGCCTCACGGGGGCTATGATTAACCTTAAAGCCAGCAAACTCAAGGATATCACTACTCCCTCCGTTTCTAACCTCCTCAATGGCAAGGCTCCTGGCGTATATGTCGCACCTGGATCAGGACGCCCTGGCTCAAGCGCAGCCGTGGTGATACGTGGACAAGCCACCCTCAACGGGAACACACGCCCCCTCTGGGTCATTGATGGTGTGATCGTGGGTGATGACCCTGGTCAGCTCAGCCCTCAGGACATTGAGAGCCTCACGATCCTCAAGGACGCAGCCTCCACCGCGATCTATGGCTCTGCTGGAGCAAACGGTGTCGTCGTAGTCACGACCAAGAGTAGCCGCTCAGGCAAGCTCCGCACCTCTGTCTCTATGCGCACAGGTATCAGCCAGCTAACCAATGGCAACCTGCATATGATGAATGGTGCCGAACTCTACGACTACTTTGCCTCCACAGGCAATGCCAGCACCATCCCCTTCCCTAGATGGAAGCCAACCCTACGCAATGACAACTTTGACTGGTGGAAGCTGGCTACACGCACCGGCGTCTCTCAGGACTATAACCTCACCCTACAAGGGGGGAGCGAAACGATGAACTCCCTCTTCTCCTTAGGCTACTATGATGAGAAGGGTGCTGTCAAGGGCTTTGACTACAAGCGCTATAACTTCCGCCTGAAGACCAGCTACAAGCCACTCAGCTGGCTCACTATTCGCCCTATGATCAGCGGGGCGATGCAAACCTCCGAGGACAGACAGTACTCCATCTCTGCGATGTACTCGATGCTCCCTTGGGATAGCCCATACGATGCTGAGGGGAAGCTCGTCCCCCACCAATACTCGGGATGGGTAAATAGCAACAGCACGAATTACCTCCGTGATCTGCAGTGGAACCACTATGATGGGAGCTACTACGAATTCATGGGGAACCTTGACTTCGATATTCGCATCGCACCTTGGCTCACCTTCTCCTCGGTCAATAACTATAAGTATGTCCACAGCACGGGTCACGGCTACGAAGATCCTCGCTCCAATGGTGGAGAGAGCGTCCAAGGACGTATCACCGAGTATCACGGACAAGTAGCTCGTCGCTACTCGAACCAGAAGCTCCTAACGAATAATAGCTGGGGCCTGCATAACCTCAATGGGTTGCTTGCTTATGAGTTCAACGACTACTGGGGTAAGTCAACCAGCGCCAACGGGACGGGCTTTGTCCCAGGCTTTGAGGTACTGGACATCACGGCTAAGCCAGAGAAGGCTAAGGGTGGGATCGCGGAATGGGCGGTACAGTCCGTCTTCGCTAATGCTCGCTATAGCTACGACAACCGCTATCTCCTCGAAGGATCTATCCGCCGTGACGGTGCCTCCAACCTCGGTTCAAGAGCCAAGTATGGTACCCTCTTCTCCATCAGTGGCGGGTGGAGCATCCACCGCGAATCATGGTTTGGGATCAAGGCATTCGACCAGCTGAAGCTCCGCGCCTCCTATGGCTCGGCTGGTAACCGTCCATCCGCCCTCTACCCCCAGTATGACCTCTACTCGATAGCATCCAGCTACAACGCTCAGCCTGGTATGCTCATCTCTCAGATCGGGAACAATGACCTTACCTGGGAGCGTACCTATACTGCAGGCATCGGGCTTGATGCTTCGCTCTGGTCAAACCGCCTGCACTTCACCCTTGATCTCTACTCCAAGAAGACCGACAACATCCTCTATAATGTACCCGTCACCAGCCTCACAGGTGTGACTCACATCTACCGTAACATCGGCAAGATGGCTAATAAGGGTATCGAGGTAGCTATCGGTGGTGATATCATCCGCAGCAAGGACCTCACCTGGAGCCTTGACCTCAACGTCGGACACAACACCAATAAGCTCACCGACATCTTCCGCCAATATGATCCCTCAGGCCAGTACATCGCCAAGCCTGTCATCATCGGTGACGGTAGCGGTATAGCAGGCTCTGCCTCCCGCATCCTCGAGATCGGCTCTCCTATCGACACCTACTACATGCCTGAGTGGGCTGGAGTAAATCCTGATGACGGGCGCCCCATGTGGTATAAGGAAGGAACTAACGGAGAGCGCGTCACGACCAGCAACTACGCCGAAGCCAAGTACTACAAGCTGGGCTCTGCTGCTCCTAAGGTCTTCGGGGGGATCACGACGAACCTCCGCTGGAAGGAGTTCGACCTCTCGGCTACGTTCGGCTATGCTCTCGGTGGACAGATCTACAACTACTCTCGCCAAGAGCTCGACTCTGACCTCACCTACACCGACCGCAATCAGATGTCACTGCAGAAGGGTTGGTCACGCTGGCAGAAGAAGGGCGACGTCGCCACTCACCCACGCGCCCTGTACAACAACAAGGACAACGGCAACAAGGCCTCTTCTCGCTACCTGGAGGACAACTCCTTCTTCAAGCTACGTACTCTCAGCCTCGGCTACAACCTCTCCCTTCCTCAGCTGAAGGTACAGAACCTCCGCATCTACCTCAATGCTGAGAACCTCTTTACCCTGACGAAGTACTCAGGAGTAGACCCCGAGCTTCCCGCCTCTGATGGCTCTGTCATGGGGACGACGGGTATCAGCGTCTATCCACCTGTCCGTCGCTTCGTCCTCGGGCTCAACCTCTCACTATAGCTACACGATACAGATATGAATAAGATACTAATGCTACTGGTGTCCTCCTGCCTACTGGTAGCCTGCAATATTGACAGAGAGCCCAAAGGGAGCATGTCCAGCCAGCGTATCCTCGAGCATCCAGAAGAGGCTATCGATGGCATGACCCACGGGATGTATGCCCAGCTCAAGACCTGGAGCGACGTCATGCACCGCTGCGGCGAGTATGCGGGGGACAACATCATGATACGTGGTGCCTCGACAGATGCCTTCTTCGAGTTCATCTCCTTCAACCGCACCCCACAGAACTACCGTCTACAGGCCTTCTGGGATAATAGCTACAAGGCTATCATCCAGGCCTCAAATATTATCGAGCTCTATGGCACTTCCACTGATGAAGAGGTCAAGGCTCATGTGGGAGAAGCCTACTTCGTGCGTGGCTTCCTCTACTTCTACCTCGTGAGAGCCTACGGCCGTCCCTACTACCAGGATCCAGAGAAGAACCTCGGTGTACCTATCATCAAGAGTGCCCCAAAGGACGTCTTCGATAAGTTCACTCTCCCCGACCGTGCTACCGTAGCGGAGACCTACGCACAGGCTATCGAGGACCTCAAGCAGGCTGAGACGCTCCTTCCCGAGCGCTCAGGTACGCCCTTCTATGCGGCCAAGGGTGCAGCTCAGGCTTTACTCTCCCGCCTCTACCTCTATATGAGTGGCACCTATGAGCAGCCCAATAGGCAGTATGCTCAGCTGGCCTCCGAGTATGCCACGAAGGTCATCTCTAGTGGGAAGTATTCGCTCCTCAATCGAGAAGACTTCATGAAGTACAATCAGCTTCTGCCAGAGAGCAACAAGGAGTCTATCTTCGTCGTCCGCCGTCTGGCCTCTGAATACTCTGGTTACGACCACTACTATGGAGTCGGTGGCATGTATGCCAATATCGGAGGTATGGGCTGGGGTGAGATGTATGCCAGCGCTAAGTACCTTGCCCTACTTGATGAGACGGGGCGAAATGACTTCCGCCCTAACAGAACTCGTATCGTAGATGCTCGTGCCGCCTTCATTGAGCCTGTGTACGCACCTGAGAAGACGGAGGTATTCCGCTTCATCAAGAGCGAAGAGTCAGGAGACCTCAACTACGTGCAGCTCCCCATCACTCGCTCCAATGGTCAGATCATAGCCAAGGAAGCTAAGGATTCGGGGCAAGCGGAGTCTTACACCTTGACTGCGATAGATGCAAATCAAGAGATCTACAGCATCACCTATAAGGGGAAGACTTACCGAGGTGTGATCGACCTATATATCAAGCTCAACAGAGCCTACCCGATGTTCTACATCACGAAGTGCTCCCGTGAGGGTGAGAATAGCCACCTGCACTCGCCTGTCATCTCTCGTCTCGGCGAAGTGTACCTCAACCGAGCTGAAGCAGAAGCTAAGCTCGGGAACTATAGCGCAGCACTCACCGACCTCAATATCATACGCACACGATCCATCCCTGGTGCTGCCTATGCCAGCCTCGATGCTACGAACGCATCCGAGCGCATCGACAAGGAGCGCCAATTGGAACTCGCCTTCCAAGCTGAGCGTAGCTATGATGTATTCCGCAACGGAGGCTCACTCGTACGTCGCTACCCTGGAGCTCATCACCAGCGTGAGGACATTGCCCCCACAGACTATCGTGTGGTGTACTTCATCCCACAGAATGCTATCGATGCCTACCCAGGTAAGCTGACTCAGAACCCCACCCACTAAGAGAGGTACCCGATATCACTTCTCCAGCTCGCCAGCATCACCATAGTCTACTGGAGAGCTAATCAATAAGCCAACGGGGCAGAGAGGACGCATCCTCCCTGCCCCGTTAATTTTATCCCCAGATCTTAGGCAAGCATCTACTTGAGACCATTGCGCAAGGCCATCTCTTCACAGCTTGTACTCTCCTCTTTCGAACGTCTCAACCTAAAGACTCCGATTTTCGAGGGAAGAAGGTGAGTAATGAAGAGGTGGGCTTGCACAATGGTCTCATATATTGGTATAGGTACGTGGGTAGAGCTATATAGGATGGCGAAGAAAGCTATATAGCTTTGTGAAGTGACCTATAGTTAGGTTGTTGCTCCGCGTAGGGATAAAAGTTGCGGACGAGTGGCAGATAAGTTTGGACTACGTACGTAGCTCTAATATCTATGTACGTGGATATTTGGACTGACGTGCCTGGTCTTTAAGACTACGTGCGTAGATAGAGAAAAACGACTACGGGAGGGCGCTTTTTTCTTCACGATAAGGACACTTTTCCCTCCGCTGGATAGGAGAATATCACCTACGCTATGGGCAAGAAGAGCCACCAGAGAGCATGTGCGAAACGGTAGAGGGTCAAAGCGACAGCAATAGTCGTTTGCCCTCGGATATGAAACGAGTAGTCGTTTGCCCCCCAAACCAATAGTTATTCGCCTGCAGAGCAATAGTCGTCTGTAAATCAGACCAGCCTCAATACGCCTTGCAGGTGAGGAGGAGATTTTGATGCGGATGCTCTGAGCCCACAAGCCACCTCCGTGGAATTCACTACCTTTACACCTCAAAATAAAGGGTATTAGTTCATGCAAGAAAGAATACAACAACTCACTGCCGAGCTACAAGCACTGACGGCACACTCTGAGCAGGAAGTCGAAGACCTTCGCATCAAATATATCAGTAAGAAGGGGCTCGTCTCTCAGCTCTTCGACGAATTCAAGACCGTCCCTAACGAAGAAAAGCGACAGGTCGGACAACTCCTCAACGCCCTCAAGACGCTGGCGACGGACAAGATCAACCAGCTACGCGCCTCACTGAGCGCTGGGGGTGACGACGAAGGGCTGGGCATCGACTGGTCACGTACAGCCTACCCCACTCCATTAGGCTCACGCCACCCGCTGACGATCGTCCAGCAGGAGATCTGCGCCATCTTCGCCCGCCTCGGCTTCTCTATTGCCGAAGGACCTGAGATCGAAGATGACTGGCATGTATTCTCTGCCCTCAACTTCGCCGAAGACCATCCTGCACGTGATATGCAGGACACCTTCTTCGTGCGCAATGTCCCCGGTACGCTCCTACGTACCCATACCTCCTCGGTACAGACTCGCACGATGCTGGAGTCAGAGCCTCCCATCCGTGTCATCTGCCCAGGTCGCGTGTATCGCAATGAGGCTATCTCCTACCGCGCACACTGCTTCTTCCATCAGCTGGAGGCTCTCTATGTAGACCAGAACGTATCGTTCGCTGACCTCAAGCAGGTACTGCTGTACTTCGCTCAGGAAATGTTCGGTACCGACACGAAGATTCGCCTCCGCCCCTCTTACTTCCCCTTCACGGAGCCATCGGCAGAGATGGATATCTCCTGCAACATCTGTGGCGGTAAGGGCTGTAACTTCTGTAAGCACACAGGCTGGGTTGAGATCCTAGGATGCGGTATGGTCGACCCTAACGTACTGGAGAACTGTGGCATCGACAGCCGTAAGTACAGTGGCTATGCCCTCGGTATGGGGGTAGAGCGTATCACGAACCTCAAGTATCGAGTCAGCGACCTGCGTCTCTTCTCAGAGAATGACGTGCGCTTCCTCGAGCAGTTCAAGGCTGCTCATTAATACGAGCTACACAAAGGGTAACTGCGAGCTGTGACGCGTAAAGAGCGATACGAAGCCGTCATCGGATGGTTTGAAGAGCATATGCCTGTGGCTGAGACTGAGCTACACTACACCACTCCCTTTGAGCTGCTGGTGGCCGTGATTCTCTCAGCCCAGTGCACGGACAAGCGAGTGAACATGATCACTCCACGCCTCTTCCGACAGTATCCGACAGCCGAAATCATGGCACGAGCTGAGGTGGACGACATCTTTGAGCTCGTGCGGAGCGTTAGCTATCCCCGCGCTAAGGCGGGTTATCTTGTGGCTATGGCTCAGCGCCTCGTCGCAGACTATCAGGGCGAAGTCCCTGAGGAGCGCGAGGAGCTGATGAAGCTCCCTGGTGTCGGGCGCAAGACGGCCAACGTCATCGCTTCGGTCATCTATAACCGCCCTACGATGGCAGTCGATACACACGTCTTCCGTGTATCTAACCGCATCGGGCTGACGACCAATTCCAAGACACCTCTCGAGACAGAGCTCACCCTCATCAAGTATATCCCCGAGCACCTCATCCCCAAGGCACACCACTGGCTTATCTTGCATGGACGCTATGTATGTACAGCCCGCAAGCCTCAGTGTGCGACCTGTGGATTAGCTCCCTACTGCCGCTACTTCGCAGCACTGGAGCGCAAGAAACTCAATTCGAAGGAATAGATATGAAACGATCACTGCGCACGGGGCTTTTCCTCGCGCTCGGTATGGCGCTTATCACAGGGGCTATGTTCCTCTCTGGCGCTTGTTCTCAAAAGGGGAAGAGCAACCCCACAGATAGCACTCACCTATGTATCGGGGTGATGCCCTCTATAGACTACCTACCGATAGCAGTAGCTGAGCAGCAGGGCTTCTTCACTCATCCCATAGAGATCGTGCGCTTCGCCTCCCCCATGGAGCGTGATGCAGCACTGCAAACGGGCTCCGTAGATGCCTCAGTCACGGACTATATGGGAGCCATGCTCCTACATTCTAAGGGGCTGAAGGTATCTCTTCCCATCGCTTGCCAAGGAGGATTCCGCTTGGTCTTCGGGCGCAATAAGGAGCTCGACGAGATTGCCGACCTGCGTGACAAGCACATCGGTCTATCCTCCAATACCCTCATCGACTATGCTACCGAGCGTGCCCTCGTGGATGCTAAGGGCAAGTCGCTACCCTACACTCGTGTAGAGGTGCAGAAGATCCCCATTCGCTTAGAGATGCTCAGCTCGGGTGAGTTGGATGCCGCTATTCTCCCAGAGCCCTTCGCTACGATTGGAGCATCCAAGGGGCTGGTAGCTATTGACGTACCTAACGGACTCACGGTGGGCATCACGGGGCTTCTCTTCCAAGACGAAGCACTCACGAAGAAGTCAGCCGCAGTGAAGGCTTTCATCGAGGGGTACAACAAGGCCGTCGCCTACATGGCCCAGCATCCCCGAAAGGACTGGTCTGCCGCCGTGGAGCAACTCCTCGGTGTGTCCAAGGACCTTGCCTCGCAGATTCCCCTCCCCACCTATGCTGAGGTCACCGCACCTAAGTCAGAGGACCTTCAGCCCATCCTTAGCTGGATGAAGGCTAAAAAGCTCGTACCTGAGAGCTACACGGCAGAGGGGCTGATTCGCCCAATCATCGCGGAGTAGCTCACCACTCCTCTATCACATCCCCCCCCTATGTCCGAGCCTCTACTATACGTCTCCGACCTAAGCGTACGCTATAGCAAGCGCCGTGAAGAGACGATTGCGCTCAGGGATGTGAGCTTCAGTTTGGGGAAAGAGATCGTGACGATCATCGGGCCATCGGGTAGCGGGAAATCCAGCCTCTTACACACCTTAGCGGGGATTATCCGCCCGAGCAAGGGAACGCTGCAACTCTCGGGCGTACCACTTAGCCCCCGTACCCATCAGATCGCACTTGTCCCCCAGCAATACGGGCTCTTCCCCTGGAAGACAGTAAGAGAGAGCATCCACCTGCCAGCTGCACTCGGCAAGCGTATCGTCTCATCCGACCTGCAGGAGGAGATTCTCACGACTCTATCGCTCACCGATCTCTTAGACCGCTATCCCAGCGAACTAAGTGGAGGTCAGTGCCAGCGTGTAGCCCTTGCTCGTGCCTTCATCATGAAGCCGGACTTGCTTCTTCTCGACGAAGCATTTTCAGCCCTCGATGTAGCGACGGCAAGTCGCTCTCGTCAGCTCTTCCTCGAGCTGTGGCAACGCTATCCTACCCCCACCCTTTGCGTCACCCATAGCCCCGTAGAGGCAACGACTTTATCGGAGCGCACCCTACTCATCGGAGGGAAGCCAGGAACTCTCCTTGCTGACCACCGAGGAGCTACTGCAAGTATGCTGGAGGACGAACTACGCCACTTAGATGAAGTCCTTTAGCCGTCACCTCCTGCAGCTCCTACTTGGAGCCACCATCTTGCATGCTCTCTGGCTGGCAGGCTACCTACTTATCCGTAGCGAAGTCTTACCTGCGCCATGGGCGGTCTATACCCACATGGCTCACCTCAATGGGTCGGACCTTCTTGCTCACACCTTGACGAGCCTGCAGCGCATCGGCTGGGGTATCCTCATCGCAACCATACTCTCAGCCATCCTCTCCCTCTCGATGATCCTCTATCCTCGAGTGGGGCGCATCCTATCGACCTTCATCTACTTTACCTACCCCATACCTAAGCTGGCCCTCCTCCCCGTAGTCATGCTCCTTGGTGGCCTTGGCGAAGCAACGAAGGTGGTGATGATCGTACTAATCATACTCTTCCAGCTAGCCGTATCAATGCGAGATGCCCTGCTTGCGATTCCCGAGGAGCACTTCGCTGTAACGCGCTCGCTCGGTGCGAGCACTTGGGGGCTCCTTCGTCACCTCCTCCTCCCCGCAGTCCTCCCCGCAGCACTATCAGCACTACGCATAGCTATCGGCACAGCTATCTCCGTGCTCTTCGTCACCGAGACGTATGGCACGACAGAGGGACTTGGCTACTATATATCCGATGCCTGGATGCGCATTGACTACCTCGACATGTACGCTGGGATAGCGCTACTGAGTCTCATGGGTGTCGGGCTCTTCATTCTGATTGACCTCCTCGAGGCCATACTTTGTCCCTGGCAATCCATAGGCAAGGACAAAGCATACCGCGCGTAGCAGCCTATACGTTGTCACTATGAGAGGAGCTTTGTTTCTCCCCTCCATCTAACCATATCACCACATCACTATGTCTAAGTCATTACTCACATGGAGCCTGCTCATCTTTTTAGGGCTCGCTACTCCCACCACAAGCCGCGCACAAAAGCGCACCAAACAAAAGCAAACCACCACAGCCCAGAAGCAGCGTACCGAGAGCCCCGAAGCTATGCTCAAGCGCTTCTACACCGAGTACATTCGCTCCTTTGACCGCATGTATGAGCCTGCTCAGATGGATTCGCTCATCTTAGCTAATGCCACACCAGAGGCTAAGGCTAAGCTGGAGCGCGTAAGAGCACTCACCGACTCGGATCCATTTATCCGCGCTCAAGACCTTGCTTCTGGTAGCGAAGGAAGCCTGCAAGTACGTGCTCTCGGGCAAGACTGGTATCAGGTAAGCTTTGGCAGTGGAGAGGGCTATCGTGCCATTCCTCTCCACCTGCAGAAGTCTGGGGATAAGTATCTCATTGACTTCATCACCCCCGAGTGGCATCACGCCGAGTACGGGGATAAGCTCCGCAGCAATCCCTTTGCAGTGACTAAAAGCGTAGATATGACGAGCCCGATCAACTTCATTCGCTCCTTCTACGAGTGCTACATCTCTCAGTATCTTGCGATGAAGCCCGAGCTCGAAGCAGAACTCAAGGCTCTGCGTGACCGCTACTGCACTAAGGCCACCATACAGCAATATTATGAGGGCTTGGCTTCGGTGGGCGAGGTCGAGAGTGGATTCTTCGACACTCTCGTTGATAATGTAGACTTTGACCCCAGCTGGTGTAGTAGCCTAAGCGTACGCCCCAGCTCCGCCTCTGGAGTCTTCGAGGTCAGCTACTCCGATGGCAGAGGTGAGCGACACAAGTGGCTCGTCCGCGCTGTACCGCAGGCTGATGGTAGCTATCGCTTGGATAGACAGCCTTAGTCCTATCCTTCATACAAGACATTCCCATAGAATTCCGACTTCGGCATCCTATGGGAATGTCTCTTTTCAGTGCTAAGGCATCGCACGACCAGCATCCCAATATAGCTCTCCGAAGAGATCGGAAAATCCTTCGCCTTATCGCGAGTATTCTTCTTATCCAGCGGAGGGAAAAGTGTCCTTCTCTTGAAGGAAAAAGCGCCTTCACATAGTGCTTTTCCTCTGTCTATGCACGTAGTCTTAAAGGCCAGGCACGTAAATCCAAATATCCACGTACGTAGATATTAGAGCTACGTACGTAGTCCAAACTTATCTGCTACTCGTCCACAACTTTTATCCCTACGCTGAGCAACAACCTAATAGAGGTCGCTTCACAAAGCTATATAGCTTTCTTTGCCATCCTATATAGCTCTACCCACGCACCCATATACCTGCTATGAAACCATTGTGCAAGACCACCTCTTCATTACTCGTACCTTCTTCCCCCGAAAATCGGAGTCTTTAGGCTAAGAAGTTCGAAGGGGAAAAGTGCAAGCTGTGAAGAGACGGCCTTGTGCAATGGTCTCATAAGATAAAACAACGAGTATACGAGTGCTATCAGCAGAGTCTCCCACAATTCGTATCTTTGTCTTGAATTGGTCTTACCACTTATAAATAAGAAAGCCATCAGTAACTATGCAGGAGAAGATACTCATCCTCGACTTTGGCTCGCAGACAACACAGCTCATCGGCCGTAGACTCCGCGAACTGAACACCTATTGCGAGATCGTACCCTACAATAAGGTACCCGAAGATCTTACGGGCATCGCAGGGATCATCCTCTCAGGAAGTCCCTACTCGGTCTACGACGAAGCAGCCTTCCGCACCGACCTATCCGCCCTGCGTGGGCGTCTCCCCATACTCGGTATTTGCTATGGAGCACAGAGCCTCGTTCACCAAGCTGGTGGTAAGGTAGAGCCCTGCGATAGCCGTGAGTATGGTCGTGCGCACCTCACGCTACGTCACGAGAATGATAAGCTCCTCGAGGGTATCACCCCTGGCGGTATCGTCTGGATGTCCCACGGTGACACCATCACCACGCTCCCTAAGGGCTTCCGTATCATCGCCAGCACCGAGGACGTAGAGGCAGCAGCCTTCCGTATTGATGGCGAGCGTACGTGGGGGGTTCAGTTCCATCCCGAAGCATTCCACTCTGAAGAAGGTCTCAAGATCCTTGATAACTTCCTCAAGGTAACGGGTATCCGCGGCAACTGGTCTCCAGCCTCCTTCGTCGAGAGTACTGTGGCAGAGCTTCGTGCTCAGCTGGGTGATGACAAGGTCATCTTGGCTCTCTCTGGCGGGGTTGACTCCTCTGTCACGGCAGTTCTCCTTCACAAGGCTATCGGTAAGAACCTCACGTGTATCTTCGTCGACCATGGGCTCCTACGTAAGAACGAATACGATAATGTCCTGCGTGACTATGAGCACTTAGGCCTCAATGTCATCGGCGTCAACGCACGAGATAAGTTCCTCTCAGCTCTCCAAGGTGTCACTGATCCCGAAGAGAAGCGTAAGATCATCGGCCGTGGCTTCATCGAGGTCTTCGACGAAGAAGCTCACAAGCTCAAGGACATTAAGTGGCTTGGTCAAGGGACGATTTATCCCGACGTCATCGAGTCCCTCAGCATCACAGGTACGGTCATCAAGAGCCATCACAATGTCGGTGGGCTCCCCGAGCGCATGAAGCTCCGTCTTGTTGAGCCACTTCGCCTCCTCTTCAAGGATGAGGTGCGTCGCGTAGGTCTTGAGATGGGTATGCAGCCTCACCTCATCAAGCGCCAGCCCTTCCCTGGCCCCGGCTTAGGTATCCGTATCCTCGGCGAGATCACGGCTGAGAAGATCGAGATCCTCCAGAATGCTGACGACATCTATATGTCGATGATGCGCGAGTGGGGGCTGTACGACAATGTATGGCAGGCTGGTGCGATCCTCCTCCCCATCCGTTCTGTCGGTGTCATGGGTGATGAACGTACCTATGAGTACACCATCGCACTACGCGCTGTGACCAGCACGGATGCGATGAGCGCAGACTGGGCACACCTCCCCTATGAGTTCCTGGCTAAGGTCTCCAATGAGATCATCAACAAGGTACGTGGGGTGAACCGTGTCGTCTACGACATCTCCTCCAAGCCACCCAGCACCATCGAATGGGAGTAGAGCATCACACTACTCTCGGACTCTCTATATCCACAGAAGTATAATCACAGAGGCCACCACCCTATCCCGTCCCAGGGATTAGGGTGGTGGCTTACCCCTCAATTTATATCAATAAAGAAGTGTCTCAACACCAAGCCGAGACGAAGAAGGTGACGACCCTCCGTCTGGCAGCTATGAAGGCTCAGGGTGAGCCCATCTCGATGCTCACGGCATACGACTATACGATGGCACGTCTCCTCGACGCTGCTGGCATAGATATCCTCCTCGTCGGAGACTCTGCTGCCAATGTGATGGCAGGCCATACCACGACCCTACCTATTACTCTCGATCAGATGATCTACCACGGTGCCTGTGTAGTCCGTGGTGTGCAGCGTGCCTTTGTCGTCGTAGACATGCCCTTCGGGAGCTATCAGATCAGTCCTGAGACCGCTCTCGCTTCGGCTATCCGCATCATGAAGGAGACGGGTGCAGATGCAGTCAAGCTTGAGGGAGGTACGCACCTCTTCAGCACAATCAGCCAGTTCACAGCGGCAGGTATTCCCGTCGTTGGTCACCTTGGTCTCACGCCTCAATCTGTACATCAGCTCGGAGGCTATGGACTTCAAGGCAAAGAAGGAGCAGCCGCAGACAAGCTCTTCGAAGAAGCTCTCGGGCTGGAGCGTGCTGGTTGCTGCGCTGTAGTACTTGAGAAGGTCCCCGCCTCTGTTGCGGCACGTGTAGCTCAGTCCCTGCAGATACCCGTCATCGGTATCGGGGCTGGTAGCGGTGTCGATGGGCAAGTCCTCGTCTCACAGGACATGCTCGGTATGGAAGACCGCTTCACGCCGAAGTTCCTCCGTCGCTTCGCTGCACTTGGTGAGGAAATCAAGCAGGCAGCAGGGGCTTATATCACCGCAGTCAAGGAGCGTAGCTTCCCCTCTGATGCAGAGTCCTACTAACAAGCAAGGAGATCACGGGCTATGAAGTTTGCTCATCTTGTTGATGTCAATGACTTTGTCAATTGGTGTGATTACCTCGGCACACTGGCCTTTGCCATCAGTGGTATCCGTCTCGCAGCGGGGAAGGGGCTAGACTGGTTCGGAGCCTACGTTGTGGGCTTCGTGACTGCTGTCGGAGGTGGTACGATACGTGACATTCTCTTAGACATCAAGCCGTTCTGGCTAGTCCAGCCATCCTATCTGATCATCACGGCCCTCGGGCTTATCTTCACGATCATCTTCCGACGCCAAGTCGTCCGCCTCAATCACTCCCTCTTCGTCTTTGACGCCATCGGCCTCGGGCTCTTCGTAGTCGTAGGTGTCGCTAAGTCCTATGCCGCAGGCTTCCCCTGGTGGGTTGCTGTCATCATGGGTACAGTCACCGGCTCTTTCGGAGGGCTTCTGCGCGACGTACTGATCAACGAAACGCCCCTGATCTTCCGCACAGATTTCTATGCCTCGGCCTGCGTCCTTGGCTCGATCATTTATGTCCTCATGGGGCGCTACTCAAGCCTACCCATCGAGTGGGTGCAGTTCATATCCGCCATCTCGGTATTCATCTTCCGAGTACTTGCGGTGGTCCTGCATATTCAGCTGCCGACCTTCAATCCTAAGCTCACAGAGAAGAGTGAGCAGGAGAAGGGAGTAAGCTAAGCCCATAATCCATATCTTTGCCCTATATGAGGAGTATCTCTCCTCACATACTCTACCATTATGGCAAGTCAAAGAACCCTTAAGAAAGAGATCATCGCAGAGGTCATGCGCCTCTTCGACGAGGCTCTTATCATCCGTGCCGTCTCTGGGAGCGAAGCGATGCAGGCTGAGATCGAAGACCTGATGGACGACATCATGGTCTTCACCGACGACAGTCTCCGCCGCGTCACCCACCCCAGTGGTAAGCATAATCCTCAGCTCGTGAAGGCCTACTACAGAGACCTTCGTCACTACGTCATCACGAACCTCACGAGCTTCTCAGAGCGCCTGGACGACTTCGTCGAAGGTCTATAGCGCTCGACTTCATCCCATAGTATCCCTATACAATTGCGTAAGAAAATAGCTCAGAGCTTGCTTCGTCTCTTTGGATGGAAGGTTATCCCCCACCCTGGCAAGCAGCCTGAAGGGAGCATCATCTGTGTCGCTCCACATACCAGCAACTACGACTTTCCCCTCGGGCTTCTTTACTCTTGGGCCGCTGGCTTCGACTCCGGCTTCCTGATGAAGAGCGACTGGTTCTTCTTCCCCTTAGGCCCTATCTTCCGAGCCTTAGGTGGTATTCCCGTCAATCGCAAGGAGCGCACCCAGACCGTAGAGCGCCTGCAAGAGCAGCTCCGACAGAAGGGGCAGATTCACCTTGCTATCACCCCCGAGGGTACACGCTCTCGAGGAGAGAAGTGGAAGAGTGGCTTCTACCATATTGCCGTTGCAGCAGGCCTTCCCATCGAGCTCGCTGTCATTGACTACGGCAAGAAGGAGCTCGGTATCTTCGAGGTCTTCTATCCCACAGGCGATATAGAGCAAGATCTGGCGACGATACGTAGTCGATACGATAAGTCCCAGGCAAAGTATCCCGAGCAATTCACTCCCTAAGTCTTATGGCAAGTAGCTTCCCTGCTCCCCTACGAGTCAGCGCAGTACAGTGCAGTATCCACTGGAATGATGTCTCGGCTAACCTCCAGCTCATCAAGAGCCTTGTCCGAGATCATGCTGCGATGAGCGATCTCATCGTCTTCCCCGAGACGATTACTACGGGCTTCTCAAGCGAAGCAGCGAAGCTTGCAGACCGAGAGCAAGGCAAAGTCTACCAGACCCTCCTCCGACTCTCTCACGAGTACAATGTCGCTCTCGCTGGGAGCTACCTCAGTGAGGTCAAGGGAGTCATACATAATCTCTTCTTCCTCATTGAGCCCGATGGGAAGGTACAGCTTCAGGCAAAGCGTCACCTCTTCGCCCCTGGAGGAGAGAAGGGATTCGTCAGCTCTGCTACCAGCCGATCCATCTTCACATTCAAGGGCTGGCACATCCTCCCCATCATCTGCTACGACCTACGCTTCCCCGTGTGGTGTCGCAATGTGTCGAACGAATATGACCTCATCATCGCTGTAGCCAACTGGCCACGCCCACGCCGTGAGGTCTTCCGGACCCTCCTTCGTGCCCGTGCTATGGAGAATCTCAGCTACGTCATCGGCGTCAACCGTGTAGGCGAAGATCCTAACCGCCTCGTCTATTCGGGCGACTCTGTCATCATTGACCCACGTGGCAAGGCTTTCGTCGAGGCTGAAGAAGGAGCAGGTACTGTCATCACAGCGACACTCGACTACGGCCCCCTTCAGGACCTTCGGCAGAAATTCCCCGTCTGGGCTGATGCCGATCCCTTCCTCCTACAGATCTAACTCACTCCTATAAAAGAACAATCCCCATGAGCGCTATCACCACCCAAGAACGTATCGCCGAAGCTCTCCTTCAGGTAAAGGCCGTAAAGCTTCAGCCCGACTCTCCCTTCACCTGGGCCTCTGGCTGGAAGTCTCCCATCTACTGTGACAACCGCGTCACCCTCTCCTATCCTGAGGTACGCACGCTGATCAAGACGGAGCTTGCCGAAGCTATCCGCCGAGAGTTCGATGCTCCCGACGTCGTCGCTGGGGTTGCTACTGGGGCTATCGCTCAGGGTGCTCTCGTTGCCGACCTGCTGGGTCTCCCCTTCGTCTACATCCGCCCCGTAGCTAAGGACCACGGTATGGGTAATCAGATCGAAGGTGAACTACCCGCAGGAAGCCGTGTACTCGTCGTCGAAGACCTCATCTCCACTGGTGGTAGTAGCCTAAAGGCTGTGGATGCTATTCGTCGTGCAGGATGCTCTATCCTCGGTATGGTCGCAGTCTACACGCATGGCTTCCCTCAGGCAGAGCAGGCCTTCGCTGAGGCTAACGTCCGCCTCGTGACCCTCAGTTGCTATGACGCCGTCATCCGCCAAGCACTCGCTACGGGCTACATCTCAGCTGACGACGAAGCGCTCCTCAAGGAGTGGCGCAAGGATCCTGCCGCTTGGACCGGAAAGAAGTAAGCCCCGCACCATTATCCCATCATCCGACTAATTCATGTCCGACTACGTAAGTTCTATCAAGGCTATCGCCGCACCTCGTACCCGAGTATACCAGCGTCTCTCAGATCTGAGTGGCCTGGCTAATATCCAAGACCGTCTCCCTGAAGAAGCACGTGAGAAGATCACCATCGAGCCTATCGATAGTGATAGCTGTGCCTTCGTCGTCCCTGGGGCTGCGCGTCTCGTACTCCGTATCATCGAGCGAGAGCCCGAGGGTACGATCAAGCTGGCGACCGAGCAGTCTCCCATCGACCTGACCCTCTGGATCCAGCTCCTCGAGCCTACTCCAGGGGATACACGTCTACGCCTCACCCTCCGTGCTGACCTCAATTTCTTTATGCGCAAGATGATTGGGAGCAAGCTCAATGACGGGGTAGAGAAGCTCGCGGAGATGCTCACCATGATCCCTTACAACTATTAGTTCCCTCGTAGCCCCACCGATATGAGCAAGTACCTGCTATCGCTCTGTGTGGGGCTACTCTTTTTTTCCTGTACCTCCACCACCGAGACACCGCTCCCCAAGACTTCGGTATACTATGAGGTACCACTGCAACTCTCGCAGTATCGCACGCTACTCTCCCCTGGGGGAATAGCCCTCATCCCACACTCTACCATCGCATCGATGCGTGCTGGGCTTGCAGGCCTGGCCATCGTCCATGCCATAGACCGCGAAGAGTTCTATGCCTTCGACTTGGCCTGTCCCGTCGAGCCAGCACCATGGACTCAACTCCAGCTCTCGGGGCTTGAGCTACGCTGTCCCAAGTGTGAGAGTCACTTTGACCTGCTCTCAGGGACGGGTCGCCCACTCTCAGGCCCAGCAAGAAGCCCTCTTCGTAGCTACCGCGTACAGCAGCTCTCTCGACAGGACAAACTCCTCGTCACCAACTAACTCCACACCTCGCTATGGAGCTCTCCTCTTGGCTTATCATTGCCTATACACTGACGGTATTAGGGGTCATCGGGACGGTACTCAGTGAGAACCGCAATCCACTCAAGGCCTCTGCATGGATCCTCATCGTCGGGCTCATCCCCGTCTTTGGGATCATGGTATATATCGTCTTCGGCCAAGACCAGAAGCGTCTGAATAGCATCAACCGCCGCTTCTACCGGAGGCTCATGCTCAAGCCGCAGCGACTCTCTCTCCCTAAGCATCTGCTGAAGAAGCGGCAAGCCACTGAAGAACACCAGCGACTCATTGAGCTCGTCGAGCGCAACTCCGACAGCCCCCTCCTCCAGCTCCAGTCCCTCGATATCTATGCCTGGGGAGCGGATATGTACGAAGCTCTCTTCGTAGACCTGGAGCGAGCCGAGGAATACATCCACCTGCAAGCCTATATCTTCGGAGCAGACGACGTACTCAACCGCCTGACGGACATCCTCCTTCGCAAGGCCGAAGAAGGCGTCACCATCCGCATCATCTACGACCACCTCGGCTCATACAACGTCCCTTCCTCCTACTGGAAGCGCCTGCGACGTGCGGGGATCCAGGTCTACGCCTTCATGCGTGTGGCCTTCCCACTCCTCTCTACCACGGTGAACTATCGTAACCACCGCAAGATCGTCGTCATCGACGGCTCCATCGGCTATGTCGGCGGGATGAACTTTGCCCAGCGTTACCTCACGGGCTCTGAACTTGGTCGCTGGCGTGATACACACTTCCGCATCACGGGGGTAGCCGTAGCTGGTCTCCAAAGCTCCTTCCTCATCGACTGGTACGCCGTCTCACGCAAGGTCATCAACGTAGACCGCTACTTTGATCCCGCGACTGAGCCGAACGAGTATTCTCCTTCGGTACAGTTCGTCCAGGGTGGCCCAATTAGCCACTGGCGCACCATCGAGCAAGCGATCATCTATATGATCTCGCGAGCCAACCATAGCATCTGCATCCAGACGCCCTACTTCCTCCCGACGGAGAATCTCAACAACGCTCTTATCACGGCAGCTCTTGCGGGTGTAAAGGTCGAGCTGATGCTCCCTCTCAAGACGGACTCGCGCTTGACGACCTTTGCTGCTAACTCTTACCTCACACAGCTCCTCGAGGCAGGGGTAAAGATCTACCAATACACCGACGGCTTCCTCCACTCCAAGCTCCTTCTCGTTGACGATCAGATAGCGACTATCGGCTCAGCCAACATGGACTTCCGTAGCCTGGAGCATAACTTTGAGATCTCGGGGATCATCTACGACTCGGGGACAGCTAAGCGCCTGCGTACGCTCTTCGACCAAGACAAGACCTCCTGCCATCTCCTAACCTACGAGGAGTGGGAGCAACGTGGGCGAATGGTCCGCTTTGCAGAATCTTTCATGCGCCTCTTTGCCCCCCTCCTATAGAGACCTTCATCTCCTACATCATGCTATAAGGCTGACTCCCGATTTCGGGGAGTCAGCCTTATACCATTTTATCTACCTACAGTAGTGCGTGTTAGTCGCCTCCTTTCGGAAAGGAAAATCAAAGTAGTACTGGTCAGCGAAGTGACCAGTACTGGTTGAAGCGCAAAGTAGTACTGGTTTATATATGTGACCAGTACTGGTCCATTCACCGAGCAGTACTGGTCGCAAAGCCCCCTCAATACTATCGCCTCATAGCCACAGCACGAAGTCACTTTGCAGAGCAATGTATATAGCCGATTTACCAGGAGAGAAAGCATGGTCTGTCGTAAGAAGAGATGAGTGCTTCACCCGCAAAAAACTATGTGCCGAGAAGCGAAAATCCCCCCATAAGTGCGCATTATTGACTACCTTTGTGCCCGTAATAGATGAACTTATAAGAAACAGATGCAAGACATTCGCAACATAGCGATTATCGCTCACGTCGACCATGGTAAGACGACGCTGGTAGATAAGATGCTTTTAGCCGGTAAGCTCTTCAGAGATGATAAGGCTGCCGAAGTAGATACGTACCTCGATAACAATGACCTCGAGCGTGAGCGTGGGATCACCATCCTCTCCAAGAATGTCAGCATCCGCTATAA
Organism: Porphyromonas sp. KLE 1280; assembly: GCF_000700805.1. NCBI lineage: Bacteria > Pseudomonadati > Bacteroidota > Bacteroidia > Bacteroidales > Porphyromonadaceae > Porphyromonas > Porphyromonas sp. KLE 1280. The sequence goes on along the minus strand of NZ_KL362962.1, from coordinate 313,628 downwards.
GGACGTCAAGATCAACATCATCGACACCCCAGGCCATGCCGACTTCGGTGGCGAAGTTGAGCGCGTGCTCAACCTCGCTGACGGCTGCCTGCTTCTCGTCGATGCCTTCGAAGGCCCTATGCCTCAGACGCGCTTCGTCCTGCAGAAGGCCATTGAGATGGGGCTGAAGCCCATCGTAGTCATCAACAAGGTCGACAAGCCCAACTGCCGCCCCGAAGAGGTACAGGATATGGTCTTCGACCTGATGTTTAGCCTCAACGCCAGCGAAGAGCAGCTTGACTTCGAGACCATCTATGGCTCGGCCAAGCAGGGCTGGATGAGCAAAGACTACAAGCAGCCTACCGAAGATATCACCACTCTACTGGATACCATCCTCGAGCAAATCCCCGCTCCTACGCAGATCGAAGGCCCAGCACAGATGCTCATCACCTCGCTGGACTACTCCTCCTATGTCGGCCGTATCGCTGTAGGTCGCGTACACCGCGGTACCTTCAGAGAAGGGCAGGAAGTAGCCCTCTGCAAGCGCGATGGCTCGATCGCAAAGATGCGTATCAAGGAGGTCAATATCTTCGAAGGTCTTGGCCGCACGAAGGTCGAAAGCGTCTCCTCAGGCGATATCTGCGCGCTGGTCGGTATCGAAGGCTTTGAGATCGGTGAGACGCTCACGGATGTAGCTACGCCCGAAGCGCTTGAGACCATCGCGGTCGATGAGCCTACGATGAGCATGCTCTTCACCATCAACAACTCGCCCTTCTATGGGCGCGAAGGGAAGTTCGTCACTTCCCGCCACATCCACGACCGCCTGATGAAGGAGCTGGATAAGAACCTCGCCCTGCGCATCGAGCCTGCGGAGACCGCAGACAGCTGGATCGTCTACGGCCGTGGCGTCCTCCATCTCTCCGTACTTATCGAGACCATGCGCCGCGAAGGCTATGAGCTACAGGTAGGTCAGCCTCAGGTCATCATCCACGAGATCGACGGCGTACCCCACGAGCCCATAGAGCTGCTCACGGTGAACCTCCCCGAGGAGTCTGCGAGCAAGATCATCGATGTCGTCACGCGCCGCAAGGGTGAGATGACGATGATGGAGACGAAGGGCGATCGTACATTCCTCGAATTCCACATCCCCTCGCGCGGTATCATCGGGCTCAACAACTACGTCCTCACCGCTTCGGCTGGTGAAGCTGTCCTTGCCCACCGCTTCCTCGAGTATCAGCCATGGAAGGGCGATATCGAGCGTCGTAGCAACGGCTCGATCATTGCCCTCGAGACGGGGACGGCCTACGCCTATGCCCTCAACAACCTCCAGAGCCGTGGTCGCTTCTTCATCGCTCCACAGGAAGAAGTCTACGCCGGGCAGGTCGTCGGTGAGCACACGAAGGAAGGTGACCTCGCCGTCAATGTCTGCAAGAGCAAGAAGCTGACGAATATGCGTGCTTCGGGTAGCGACGACAAGGTATCGCTGGCTCCTCCCGTAGTCTTCAGCCTTGAGGACGCGCTGGAGTATATCCGCCCTGACGAATATGTCGAGGTGACGCCCGTCTCGATGCGTATGCGTAAGATCATCCTTGATGAGACCGAGCGCAAGCGACAGAATAGACAGTAATACTACACACGGAGTGATCATGACCTCCTAAGACAAGACGACTGGTATACCCCCTCCCCTGCGAGAGGATGTATGCCAGTCGTATTGCTTTATCGCTTATCTTAGTAGGGTCTTTCACTATAAGCTAACTAACTACACTAACCCTTATCTCTTTTCAGCGAATGAAAGCTCTACGCCTCAGTTTGCTCCCTCGCATCATCATAGCGATCGCCCTCGGTATCGGCCTCGGGCTCATCGTGCCTGATGGGGTGACGCGACTCTTCCTGACCTTCAATGCGATCTTCTCGCAGTTCCTCGACTTCGCCATCCCGCTTATCATCGTCGCTCTCGTAGCCGAAGCGATCGGGAGCATCGGCCATAGCGCGGGGAAGATGCTCCTGCTGACCGTAGCGATCGCTTATGGCTCTACGGTCTTCTCGGGCTATCTGGCTTACTTCACGGGGAATGCCATCTTCCCGCAGCTCATCGATGCGGGGCAGGTAGACCAGCTACAAGCGGGTCCCGAAGCTCTTACGCCCTACTTCACCATCGCAATGCCTCCCGTAATGGGCGTCATGACGGCGCTTATCTTGGCCTTCGTCCTTGGCCTTGGCGTGGCACATCTGGAGTCTACGGCGCTCAAGAACGTGATCATCGATGTCAAGGATATCGTCTCGGGCGTCATCGAAAAGGTCATCATCCCGCTCCTCCCACTCTATATCCTCGGGATATTCATGGAGATGGCCAGCAGTGGCAAGGTCGTCGGCGTACTCATGGTCTTCATCAAGATCATCGGAGTGATCTTCGTGCTCCACATCTTCCTACTGCTCCTACAGTTCACTATCACAGGGCTGGTGCAGGGGAAGAACCCTATCCGTCTGCTCATCAATATGCTTCCCGCTTACTTCACGGCACTGGGTACGGCTTCGTCGGCAGCGACGATCCCCGTGACGCTTGCCCAAGCGAAGAAGAATGGCGTCAGCGACGGGGTGGCTTCCTTCACCATACCTCTCTGCGCTACGATCCACCTCGCGGGCAGTACGCTGAAGATCGTCTCCTGCGCTCTTGCCCTTATCCTGATGCGCGGCGGGACGTATGACTTAGGTATGTTCACACACTTCATCCTCCTGCTTGGGGTGACGATGGTAGCAGCTCCTGGCGTGCCTGGCGGCGCTATCATGGCGGCGCTGGCCATCCTCCAGTCCATCTTAGGCTTCACGGTCGAGGAGCAGGCGCTGATGATCTCACTTTATATCACAATGGATAGCTTCGGCACCGCATGTAATGTTACCGGCGATGGCGCCATAGCCCTCGTCGTCGATAAGCTCTTAGGGCATAAGACCAGACCAGCTCAGGAAGGAGGTGAAGTACGTGACAGAGGATAAGGCTACATGCACCGAAGGAGTCCTCAAGGCACTCCGCACCTACCGCACCGAGCAAGGCCTCAGCGCGCCCTTCCCTACTCTCTCCGCTGCGCTCTTCGACATGGATGGCGTGCTCTTCGACTCGATGCCCGCGCACTGCCGTTCGTGGGTGCAAGCCGCTCACGAGGTAGGCCTGCAGATGAGCCAAGAGGATGTCTATTGGTTCGAAGGCCAGACGGGTGGCTACACGATCAAGCTACTCTACCAGCGTACTCTCGGCCGCGACGCCTCCCCCGAGGAGACGAAGTGGCTGTATGAGCGCAAGACACAGCTCTTCAACGAGTACAATTCGGGTAAGACACTCCCTGGTGTCGAGCTAGTACTCGCCCAGCTCTCCGACGTGGAGCGCCTTGTCGTCACAGGCTCTTCGCAAGCCTCGCTCTTAGGGCGGCTGGATGAAGCCTTCCCCAAGGTCTTCTCCGAAGAGCTTATGGTCACGGGCAAGGACGTGCGCCGTGGTAAGCCCGACCCCGAACCCTACCTCATGGGCTTGGAGAAGGCTGGAGTAAGCGCTGCCGAAGCCTTCGTCGTGGAGAACGCCCCCATGGGGGTGCGGGCGGCCGTCGCTGCTGGCATCTTCACCATCGCGGTGAATACCGGCTTGCTCCCTGACAGCGCTCTTACAGACGAAGGCGCTCACCTTGTCTTCGACTCGATGCAAGAGCTCTCCGAAGCGCTGCCCATCCTACGCGCTCACTGGACGCTCCCCGTATAGCCTCGCTGGGAGGTAAGAGGAGGAAGGATCATCCCTCACTCTTCCCCCCTCGCTAAGGCGCCCAAGCCCCCGCCCTTTTCCTCCGAAGACAAGGCGAAAAAGCGCTGTGCGCACAGCGATAAATTTCCGTATATGCAGAAATATTTTTTCGCATATGCGGAAATTTATTTTTGTATATACGAAAATTCTCCTGCGTATATACGGAAGTTTCCAGCCATATATACGGAGATCTCATCCCCTTGATTATCAAAAGAAAAGAGGGTGCAAAGGAAGTATCCTTCCCTTGCACCCTCTTGTGCTAAATGAGCCGAAGCCGAAGCGCCTACTTGAGGCTGGGCTTGGCGTATTGTAGGTTCGGCAAAGCCTTGCCGCCGTCGGGCGTGGTGATCGCCGCGGCGAACATCCACTTATTCAGCCTAATCTCGGAGAGCGTGAAGCGCCCAATCGGTAGCTTAATCAGAATTTGATTCCAGCCCTTCTGCAGCTGGATCTGTAGGGGCAGGCGCGAAGCCGCGTTCTCGTTGGCAAGGGGAAGATCAATGTTGCGCTGCCCGACAGCATTCTGCCAGCGGGGAGGCGCGATAGCTTCTCCATTGACCCACAGACGGCTGCCCTTATAGTCCCACGTGCCTTGCTGGGGAGCTACGTCCGCCTCCGAACGGCTATAATTCTGCGTCTCGAAGATCAGGCCTGCCGTCGTGGCGGCATCGCTGTGCACCCAAGCCGTAGCGTAGACGGTGCTATTCTCCGATGCATTGGGGACGAGGCCGTAGCAAATATCCCCCCACACGTGACGGAGATAGACTCCCGAGCCACCGCTGGTACGCTGGTAGGGATAGGCTTCTCCACCCACCTCGGTAGGCGGTGCATACTGGTGCGCCTTCATCTGCTTGAGGTACTGCTCTTCGGGTAGGTACGAGGCAGCCAGGTCACCACCGTTGGGATAGACGGGGCTGATATACCACTGGGCATGGCTCTGCGCCACGTAGGGGAAGGGCTCGCTAGCGAAGACGCGATCCTTATGCCACAGGAGTCTGCGCTCGAAGTCTACGAACGCCTCTCGCGTCTCGGGGCTCGCTTCGGGAGAAAGCGCTGCGGTCGGAGCATTGAAGTAGCCCGCACCGCCCCCAAGCCAAGCGCGCTCAGCCAGAGCAAGCATATTGGGGTAGACGGCACTCTCCAGCATGATAGTGCGGGGAGACTCCACATAGCGGTCATTCCATACAGCGAGTATCGCCCCCATCACGTTCGTATTGCTCGCCGTGACGCCGAGGATCTTGCTGCTATAGAGCATTTGGATATCGGCGAAGAGATCGTAGTGATTGAGGTAATGGTAGCGACTATCGATAGCAGGCGTACCGTACACGATACGTCCCTTTGAGCTCCATAGGTGGAGGAGGTCGACTTCCTTACTCTTGAAGGACCAGCCGGGATTCCACGCGATAGCCTTCTTTCCAAGCGAACGAACGTGCTCGACCATCTCGGGGACGAAGAGCTTATCCGTGAAGTCCGTCTCATCCGTACCCAAGTGAATGTAAGGCACATCAAGACTCTCGGCCAGCTCCGTAAGGATGTCCTTGAGGGCGCGCTTACCTTCGGGCGTCTGCATATCAAAGCCCATGGCTCGCGAGAAAGCGGAGCTGTGCCCCGGCATATCGATCTCGGGGATGAGTGTGATACGTAGCTCCTTGCACAGGCGTGCCAGATCCTGTAGCTCCGAGAGGGTGTAGAACTTCCCTGGCATACGTGTCGTGTGGCGTGCCTCCGTCAGCTGAGGATAGCGCTTGCTCTGCAGTCGCCACGCTTGATGCTCGGTGAGGTGCAGGTGCAGCGTATTGACCTTGTATTGCGCCAAGAGACGTACCTGCTTCTTCAGCTCTTCCATAGGGATAAAGGCGCGGCCGAGATCGTGCATAAGGCCTCGCATGCGGAAGGAAGGCCAGTCGATGATATCGCACGCCTCCAGCTCGCCCTTCTTCTCTGCCGAAATGAGGAGCTGCTCTAAGGTCTGTAAGCCACGATACAAGCCGATACGCTCGAGTGCATCCACGTAGATACCATCCGATCCGATGCGAAGGCGATAGGCTTCCTCCTTATTGAAATAAACCTTGGGAAGCGAGGGCACGATCGAGGTGCGCACCACGATGGGGCTACGCGAATCGATGGTACAGCCGTTCCGCTGAAGTATTTCCTTCAGCTCGTCCTGTTGATACAGCCCCTCGGGCTTAAGACGGCTCGTATTGCACTTCCCTGCGTGCATCTCCAGGTGCTGGGGGCGAGGAAGGAGCTTGTCTACCGACGCCTCGGCACTTGCACTGAGGAGTAGGCAGCCACTTAATAATAGTATGTAATGCTTGCTTGTCATAGGCGGATTAATTCTATGCAGATAGAGATATCATCATCTCATATTAAAAGGCAATAGAAAAGGGGATGTGTCGATTGGCACATCCCCTTTTCTTTCTTTGAGCCTCTTGTCGGATTCGAACCAACGACCCCGAGATTACAAATCACGTGCTCTGGCCAACTGAGCTAAAGAGGCAGGTGGGTAAGCGATCTATATCGCACCGCTACAACCTAATACCCTTGCTGCGATCAAGCCCTGGGGGAGTCAAAGGGAGCTGGTCGTATAGGACTTACCCAGTGCAAAAGTAGTATAAATATCCGAAAATGCAAGAGGGCGCCTCTGGGAATGCCCCCAGAGACGCCCATCATAGCATGTAATTAGGTGTCGACGACGGCTATCTATTCCTCGGTAGCATCGTCAGCTTCGATCTCTACATCGTCCCAATCGAACTCCAGGTCGCCATCTTCGTCATCCCATTCTTCATCGAAGTCTTCGTCTTCTTCATCGAAGCTGGGGAGATCGTCATCATCATCGAAGGTGAGGCTTGTGACGTCGATAGACTGCTGGATGATGGACTCGGTGCGGTGCTTCGTCTCACGATTAAGCTCCTGCCATAGGAGGTCCTTCAGCTCGGTGAGTCCTTGGTGAGCAGCCGCAGAGATGAAGCAGATAGGAAGCTCTGCGGGTAGCTCCTTGTGTAGCTCATCAACGATCCAGCCTTGGATCTCTTCATCGATCAAGTCGCACTTGGTGATGCAGAGTACCTTGCGCTTCTCCGTGAGCTCAGCATTGTACTTGACCAGCTCGCTGAGGAGGAGACGATACTCGGCGGCGATATTCTCCGTATCGGCTGGGATCATGAAGAGAAGCAGAGCGTTGCGCTCAATGTGACGAAGGAAGCGCAAGCCTAAGCCACGCCCTTCTGCAGCACCCTCGATGATACCAGGGATATCCGCCATGACGAAGGAGCGGTCATCACGATAGCGCACCATACCGAGGTTAGGCTCCAGCGTCGTGAAGGGATAGTTCGCGATCTTCGGCTTAGCAGCGGTGATGACGGAGAGGAGCGTGGACTTCCCTGCATTAGGAAGGCCAACGAGGCCGACATCGGCGAGCATCTTGAGCTGGAGGATGACGGTGCGCTCCTGAGCAGGCTCACCAGGCTGGGCATAGCGTGGAGCTTGGTTGGTCGGTGTCTTGAAGAAGGTGTTCCCCTTACCGCCACGACCGCCCTTGACGAGAAGCTCCTGCTGCCCGTGGCGGTTGAGGTCCATGATGAATTCCCCTGTGAGGGCATCGTAGACGGCGGTACCTACGGGTACCTCGATGATCTGGTCCTCACCATCACAGCCCGTGGAGCGGTTTCTACCACCACCGCCCCCGCTTGTTGCGATGACGTGGCGCTGATAGCGTAGGTGGAGGAGGGTCCAATAGTTCTCATTGGCGCGGATATAGATGTCACCACCACGACCGCCATCCCCACCGTCAGGGCCGCCCTTGGGGATGTACTTCTCTCTACGGAAGTGCGTAGAGCCTCGGCCGCCCTTACCTGAGCGACAGTAGATCTTGACGTAGTCTACAAAGTTTGATTCTGCCATAGTGGCTCTCATCTTCTAGGATTAATGTGGTACAAAAATAAGGAAAGGCACGTGTCTGAAGTCTGGTCAGCCGATTCACCCGTGGGTGAGAAGCGCCACGCTCCAGGCACTATGCCTTGTCCTCCAACCAATGAGGCTGGGCTACATGCTGGTGGTCTTGTCCTTAGTTCAAGGCGTTGACGACCTTAGCGATGCGTGCCGTGATATCAGCGATAGCGCCGCTACCTTCGATGGCGTGGTGCACTCCCTTCTTAGCGTAGTGCTCAGCGATAGGAGCCGTCTGAGCATGATAGACACCGAGACGCTTCTGGATGGTCTCGAGGTTGTCATCGCTACGGCCGCTCTCTTCACCGCGCTTCAGCAGGCGCTGGATGAGTTCGTCTTCGGCGACCTGAAGATCCAGGACAGCATGTACAGCAGTCCCGTGCTTGGCGTAGAGCGCATCCAGCGCTTCGGCCTGAGCTACAGTGCGGGGGAACCCGTCGAGGATAAGCCCCTTCTTGGGCTGGCGCTCCTGGAGTACCTTCTCGATCATGCCGATGATCAGGCTGTCGGGGACAAGCTGACCGGCGTCGATATAGCTCTTGGCAGACTTCCCCAGCTCACTACCCTGCTTGATCTCTGCGCGCAGGAGGTCGCCGGTGGAAATGTGATCGAACCCGAACTGTTCGATAAGGACTTCACTCTGTGTTCCCTTGCCAGAGCCTGGTGCTCCGAAGATCACTAAATTAAGCATCGTTGTCTCTAAAGTATGATTAGTCTTTTAGTTGATAAATATCTCTGAACATGCGGCCGTAGTCATCGTAGTCGAGCCCATGACCGAGGATGAACTTATTCTCGATCTCCATCGCTACGTAGTCCGTGTGGACGTCACACTTCAAGGCCTCGGGCTTGGAGAGCATCGCAGCGATGTGGACTTCCTTAGCGCCCAGGCTATAGAAGTGCTTCTGTAGATTGTACATAGTGAAGACCGTGTCGATGAGGTCCTCGACGATGACGACGACACGCCCCTCGAGGGACTGCGTCACAGGCATCACTTCCTTGAGCTCAAAGGTACTCTTGGTCCCCTGGTAGCTGCTATAGCGAGCAAAGGCAACCTCGAAGTCTTCGTCGATAGCGTACATAAGCTCGGAGGCAAACATAAATGAGCCATTCATGATGCAGACAAAGAGCGGGTCACGATCTTTAAAGTCAGCTTTCAGGCGTTCCCCGAGCTTCTTGACTGCCTGGCCTATGGTCTTGGCATCAATATAGGGCACGAAGGTAAGCCCCTTGAGTACTATTTCTCTCATTGACGGATGTTACTTAACTCTACGGTTTGCTTATTAAGAAGCCACAAAGTTAGCATTATTATATCAGACGTAGCGCACGCACACCGATGCAGGGGTCCTCATATAGGCAAAGCGAGCCAAGCGATTATGCATCGACTTAGCCCGCTCTACCTGATATAATATATAGTATCTCCATCCTTATAAGTCGGCAGGGAGTTACAACTACCACGTCGACAGGTGCCGCTCAATAAGACGCTCTACATAGAAGAAAGCCTTGACATCCTGAAGTGCTATGATGCGATCTTCATCCCCGCGATTAAGGGAATGCAAAGAGATCGTCTCCTGCTTCCGATCATGCTTAGTAAGCCGTCTAAGTAGGACCCCCTCCTCTGTGACTACCACCACATTCGGATAGCGACCAATCAGACCGTGCGTCCAATCTTCGCGGAGGACCTCACGACAAAGCAGGATATCACCGATACAGAGCGAGTGGCGTGTACCATCCATCATGCTATCGTCACGTACACAGAATAGCTGATAGCGATGCGAGGTCTCCCGATCAAGGGATACGGGCATTGATGCATAAGCTGCATATACATCCTCCAAATCCTGCGTATCGTCCCTCTCATAGAGAATACCTCTCCCAATGCCAGCCTCCAGCGTAGTAGGGATAACTGGAAGATGTAGAAGAGTGCGTGATCCCAAGGCACTCGGCTCCTCTTCACAGGCTTCTCTCAACTCCCTCTCAGAAACACTTGACTCAGGATTACTTAATAGAGTCCCCTCACCACGGAGTAGATATGCCTCATTAAATAGCCCACCAAAAGCTTGATTGAAGGTGGCGACAAAGCGATTTGTCACATAGCCCTCTGTCCCATGAAGAGCATGGGAAACAGCCGATTTATTATACCCCGTCTTTACAGCGACATCCGTTTGAGTGCGTACAATCCCCATACTCCGCAGAAACTCATACGCCTCACGCAATGGAGATATCGAGCCGGTTTCAACCAACATATCTCCCTCCCCCGAGAGAAGCCACGGCATACTAACTTCTGGGATTGCTTCCTTAATTCTCCGTATAACGTTAATCCCCGGATTACGCCTAATCCAGTTAGACACGACAAATTCCGTAACACCTACTTTATCAGCGAAACGCTTATTTCGACCGTGTTCATCACCAACAATATAATCCATGAGAGTGGAGATTCTTCGCCCTATATCATCCATACCATTAAAGTTCTTTGAGGTGGAAACTCCGCCTTGAAGCAATGTCCCCTCACCACGAAGTAGATAATCCTCATTGAAGGGATACCCAGAAGCATGGTTGATTCGAGTAATCATAGATTTCGTTGTATATCTATCATCACCACTCAATAACCTTGATACATTAGCCTCAGTAGCACCAATGAGCTTCGCAAGATCTTTTTGTTTATGCACAAGAGCCTTACTTCGCAGGTAGTTAAAAAGTTCTTGGAAGCGTTCGGCAACAGCAGGATTGCAGCCTATCTTAGATTTCATAATAAGGAGGGAGAGAATGAAAATCAGCGGGCTATCTGCCCTACGAAAGAGCTTCGAACCCGCTGTATTTTACTAACTTATACCGTGTGGTCCCACTTGGGCTTGAACCAAGGACTCCCTGATTATGAGTCAGGTGCTCTAACCGACTGAGCTATAGGACCAGTGAGAGAAAACTCTCATCTTACTCGGCTGAGTACTATGTACTTTTGCCCTGCAAAGGTAGAGATAATCGCCCTATTAGCCAAATCAAACCACCCAAGAGACGCGTATCTACAGCGCCCTTTACCATCCTCGATAGCGCAGGGAGAGGGCGAAGAGTATCTTCGTCGGGCGCACATCACGCTGCTGATGCTCATGCTGTACACGCCCCTCAATCTGCCAATGCGAACTCAGACGATAGCGCACCCGCCCTCCGAGCACAGCCCCCTTACCATATAATAAAGTCGCACCATACTCACCTCGTAGCATCGGCGTCAGCGTATAGAGCCGGCTATCCCAGCTGGAAGCATTGAAGGCATCTGCTAAAAGATCCAGCTGTAGCCGTTCGGAAGGAGCCCATCGTAAGCGTCCCTGCACAGCCCAGCCCGAAGATGCGGCTCCACGGGCATAGAGGAGGGCAAGACGAGGTTGCCAAGCGCCAAGATCATACGCCCCCTCGAGCTTGAAGCGATGGCTATCCTTTCGCCCCCGATAGTGTAGCCTTAGACTTGCCTCACGCTCTATCTGGAAACTGGTCATCAGGCCATAGCTCACAGTCGAACGTGCTACATTATCTCCCGACCTCTGCGAGTCAGATCGGTAGGCATCGAGATAAAGGAGGGTAGATCCTAAGCTACTGAAGGGAGTAAGCTGTATCTGTAGGCGCCCTCCATCCTCACTATGCGGACGGAGTGCATGCGTGCCAGCCCGCCCATAATAGGTCCAGTAATGCGCCCCGATATGCCAGAGGGAGAGGCGAAGATCCGCCCAACGTCCTTGGAGATAAGAGAGATGCTGGATGAAAGCCCACGCTGAGCGAGAGGTATAGGCCGCCTCACCACTAAGGCGCAGGTGCCCTCGGAGTGCCAGATAGCGGTAGGAGAAGCTCCAGGCAGCATAGCTCTGCAAGCCTTCCAGCGTCGCATCACCTTGGCTCCCTGGTGGGTGTCTTAGTCGATCTCCTTGCCAATCTTGATACACACCCTGTAGTGATAGCTCAAGATCGGGTACACGATATTCGATCCATCCTCCATAGAGACGGGTCAAGGCTTGCCGACGTGCCGCCCAAGCCACCTCTGTCGTATGCAGTCCCGTCTCCGAGAGCGCAGTAAGAAAGCCCTCGTCAGAGCGGTGTGCGTCTATACGACGATGAGAGGCGAAGAGTCCCAAGCGGTAGCTTCCCACGCGAAGCATACCAGCTGCCCCGCGGGAGAAGTCGCTCTCAGTCATACTCCGCACAGGACGCACACCCGTACCCTGGCGTGGGGTCAGTGAGAGGAAGCTCAGCGGGAAAGCTCCTTGCGAGAGGATCAACCCACTACCACGTGCCACGCGGTAGTCACCCAAGACAAGGATCAGCGCGCGATGCTCCAGCTGGGCATGTAGGCTATAGGCATCAAATCCTCGGTGCGCCCCCCGTCGCCAAGGCTCGCCATAGTCCTTCTCCCCCGCGATGAAGAGACTCAGGCTATGGGGCGTAGCATAGCTATAGCTTAGCCGTAATGCATCCTCCGAACCGAGAAGTGGCTTCTTCGAAGCAAAGTCAGTGCTACTACGCTTACCATAAAAGATACGAGCCTCGTGGGTGGCTTCTAACGTATTTCCCAGCAAGGGGCGCTCCTCGGCTATGGGGCGACAGACCATGACGGGGCGTAGCAGGGCGATGAGCGAGAGACTCCAGCCTGGCACCAACTTCAGCTCTGAGAGTTCATGAAAAGCCTGATGATCGGTACGATAGCGGACGAACTGATAGATCTGATAGTCCGAGAGCATCGGGAGCCGACGTAGCTCCTCCTCTCGGACGGAATTAATGTCCAGCGGGGCTCGCCTCAGCTCGTCATAGAGAGCTGCCGCTTCGTGCGCCTCTTCTTCGGTAAGCAAGCCCACCTGCAGCTGACTCTCGATAAAAGCCTCCCAGCCCCCATCCGAGCGGAGGCTATCCGTAGGCGTCTGAGCTTGGAGTGAGCTGAGTAGTGCACTTAACCCCAAGAGGAGCAGGGCTACACTACTCCTTATAAAGGGGGTTATGACATGAGGATTCATTGCGCTCATGGTGGTGATATTAGGGTGCTTGTGTGGGGCACTCTTCTTGTAAAGGTACTGAAAGTGTAGCACAGTCTCTTGAGGCAAGATAATCCTTCCGATAGAGGAGGGGAAAGCAACCTGTACTGGTTCAAAAACAGCCCCAACGCACAGATACTTTTTATCTCTGTTAACCAGCCGTATAATAGCAGGGTAACCGAATGCTTGTAGTAGCGATATGAAGCACCTAATTTTCGGCACATCGGGAACGAGAGACTAAGGTGAGCTTCCTCGTCTCAATTAGGATAGGAAAGAGCTCCAGCAGGAGAAGAAAGCAAATACAAAGTGCCGAGGGAACTGTGATTGATCTCTCACTTCTCCCCTAACATCTCAAAGAGATACAAAGCATTTCCCCAGAAGCGGTGGAGAGTAGTGAGAGGGGGACAAGGATACAGCACTAGTCATTCGCCCTCAGACCAATAGTAGTTTACGAATAGGCTTCCATAACATCATCTGAGAACCGCTATGCAGTAGAGTGGCATACAGCAAGAGTAACTTCAAGAAGGTACGAGTAATGAAGAGATGGACTTGCTCAATGGTCCCACATATAGGTATATGGGTGCGTGGGTAGAGCTATATAGGATGGCGAAGGAAGCTATATAGCTATGGACTGATTCCTATATAGCTTTGTGAAGTGACCTCTATTAGGTTGTTGCTCCGCGTATGGATAAAAGTTGTGGACGAGTGGCAGGTAAATTTGGGCTACGTACGTGGCTCTAATATCTACGTACGTGGATATTTGGATTTGCGTGCCTGGTCTTTAAGACTACGTACATAGACAGAGGAAAACCACTACGTGAAGACGCTTTTTTCTTCACGAGAACGATGCTTTTCCCTCTGCAGGATAAGAGGAATACTCGCGATAAGGCGAAGGGCTTGTGTATCTCTTCGGAGGAGCATATCGGGGAGCAGGGCGTTGCGATGCCTTAGCACTCTAAATAGGGGACAGGAGTCTCGGCAATAGTCTCCACAGGGCAATTTTATCGAAGGATCCGCTTGGCACTGGTAGATACGACCTCAATATAGCTCCAATATTTCCCTTGATTTTGACAGGGTAGATCCGCACCTTCTCTGGATCACAAGCACACTTTATATAAAAATGTGTAATTTTGCAGGCCTTTAGACTAAGGTAATTCCACACAAGCATAGTTATAAATACAGACAATGAAGAAACTCTTTATCGCCTTCTCGCTCATCGCCCTCTCCGTGGGGCAGGTCGCAGCGCAGACGGACTCTATCCCCACTGAAGCCCCCGAAGTACCAGCTCCAGCACCAGCTTGGAAGTTCTCTGGTGTATCGGGTCTTAACCTTGCTCAGACATCACTCACCAACTGGGCTGCAGGTGGTGAGAACTCCGTAGCTTGGAACCTTTACCTCAATGCTTCGGCTAACTACAAGAAGGGAAACTGGAGCTGGGACAATGCCCTGATCACGGACTTCGGTAAGACCTTCACGACCTCCAATAAGTGGCTCAAGAGCGTCGATAAGCTGAACTTCAGCACCAAGGTCGGTCACAACATCTCCAAGCACTGGAGCATTTCTGCTCTCGGAGACTTCCTCACGCAGTTCGCTCGTGGGTACGACTCTGACACGAACCCCAATATCCCAGGGAACAAGGATAAGTACATCTCTACCCTCCTCGCCCCTGGCTATCTGACGCTCGCTATCGGTGCTGACTACAAGCCCAACGAAGACTTCTCCCTCCTGCTCTCTCCTATCACGGGGAAGATGACCTTCGTCCTTGACAACCGTCTCTCTGCAGCGGGTGCCTTCGGAGTTAAGCCCGGGAAGAAGACGCTCGCAGAAGTCGGTGCTCTTGCTGTAGCTAACTACAAGCGTAAGCTCGCTGAGAACATCAACCTGGTCACGAAGCTCACACTCTTCACGCCTTACAACGAGAACTTCGGTAACATCGACGTGAACTGGGATATGATGATCGCCTTCAAGATCAATAAGTTCCTCACCACGACACTGACCACGAACCTCGTCTACGACGACGATATCAAGACGGTCGATGCTGCTGGCAACCAGCGCGGGGCCAAGGTCCAGTTCCGTGAAGTACTCGGGCTCGGTCTTGCCTACAGCTTCTAAGGCATAGCCTACAACATCCTATATAGCCAAGGGCTACCCCATATCACCAGTATATGGAGTAGCCCTTGCTATATCTAGGTGCCCGAGTACAGACTAATTATCAATGGATGAACGAAAAGCCAGATATATTTGTTTTCTTTGCGAATGAAAGATAAAGCAGGATACTTTCTCTATGGAAGCAGGGTGAAAATGATGATTACCCTTCATCCTGCCCGATAGATCATCACACATATCACCACATAGTAGCATTATGATCGGAACGGAAATCAAGGAGTTTGGCCAAGTCATCAACAATGACAAGCTCATGGTCGTACACGTCAACCTTCCCCAAGGCAAGAAGATCGCACCACACGATCACCAGGGGCAAGATATCTTCTTCAGCGTCGTTAAGGGCCAAGTCAAGGCAACCCTCAACAATAGCGAAGAGCATACGCTAAGCCCAGGCACCCTGCTGCACTTCGACGGTGAAGCCTTCATCGGCATCGAAGCCCTCGTCGACAGCGAATTCTTCGTCTACCTCATCAACCTCTAAGCTTCCCTCGCCGTATGGAGAATATGCGCAATAACCTGCCCGAGATCGATATGGAGAAGCTCCAGATCGTGCTCGATACCAAGGAGCGATATCTCGATGGTAAGCTCACGCTCGACGAAGCGCGAGCCATACTCCGTGAGCGCGTCAAGACACTGCGTCCCTACGAGATCGCCTTGGCAGAGCAGGAGCTGAAGACCTTCGACGAAGACGAATGTCGCAAGGAAGATATCCAGCAGATGATGGAGCTCTTCCAAGATGTACTCGACCGCAGTCGCCCCGATCTGCCCGATGACCATCCCATCATGTGCTATCTGCGTGAGAATGATGAGATGCGCCGTCTGCTGAAGCAGGTCGAAGAGCTTGCCCAGTACCCTGTCATCAAAAATCAGTGGCTCGAGCTATATGATGAGCTACATAAGTTCCGCCTTCACCTCTCGCGCAAGCAGAATCAGCTCTATTCGATCCTTGAGCGCAAGGGCTTCGACCGCCCCACGACGACGATGTGGCTCCTCGACGACTTCATCCGCGATGAGATCCGCGATGCCCGCCGTCTCCTCGAGGAGGATAAGGACGATGAGTTCATCGCTATGCAGCCCACAGTCGTAGCTGACGTACTTGACCTGATGCAGAAGGAAGAGACAGTACTCTACCCCACTTCGCTGGCGATGATCCGCCCTGCAGAGTTTGAGGAGATGAAGTCAGGTGACCGTGAGATTGGCTTCGCATGGATACGTGTCGGCAAAGAAGCACCTAAGGCTGATACTCCGAAGGAAGCCGTACCCGCTACAGCTGCTGCAGGCTTTGCCAACGAACTTGCCGGCCTACTCGGTAAATATGGCTTCGGCGGAGGGAGCACACCTGGTGCGCTTCTCGAGGTAGCTACGGGTCAGATGACCCTTGAGCAGATCAACCTCGTCTATAAGCATATGCCTGTAGACTTCTCCTATGTAGATGAGAACGAGATCGTGCGCTTCTACACCGACACCGATCACCGCGTCTTCCCCCGTAGTAAGAACGTCATCGGTCGTGATGTAAAGAACTGCCACCCACGCACCAGCGTACACCTCGTCGAGGAGATCATCGAGAAGTTCCGCCGTGGAGAGCAGAATGAAGTAGACTTCTGGATCAACAAGCCTGGCCTCTTCATCTATATCTACTACGTCGCCGTACGCGATGAGGAAGGGCGCTTCCGTGGCGTCCTCGAGATGATGCAGGACTGCACACGTATCCGTAGCCTCGAAGGCTCACGTACGCTCCTCTCATGGGACAAGAGCAACAAGGCTGCCTCCAAGCATGGGGATGACAAGCCCGCAGAAGCTACTCCTACGGCTCCCGCCCCTGCAGTAGAGGAAGAGAGCGAATATGTATCCTGCTCCTGCATGAAGGGAAGCAGTCACGCTCCTGCAGCACCCGAAGTAGCCTCAGCAGCTGCCGAGGAAAAGACAGAGAGCTGTGGCTGCTCGGGTCATAGTGCTGATGTAGAGATCACAGCCTCTACCCGCCTCAAGGACCTCCTCGAGCATCACCCTTGGCTGAAGGGTGCTCTTGCCGAGATCAACCCAGCCTTCAAGATGCTCTCCTCCCCCTTGGCACGCATCATGATCCCTAAGGCAACGGTCGGCATGATGAGTGAGCGTAGTGGCATGGATCTGCAGAGCCTCATTGATGCCATCAAGAAGCGTATCGCTGAGCATAAGTAGCACGCCTACATTTCCCAACTAGATAAAATGACACGCCCCATGAGCAGCTCTGCTCATGGGGCGTGTCACTTAGTTTTTGTTATCTCCAGTGAGTCTTAGAACTCGTACCCGAGGGTAATGTAGCTGGTGACATAGCGAGGGGTCTTGAGGCTCACGTAGTAAGGTGCACCCAGGCTCTTCTTCGTAATGCCCGTAAGGCTTGCATCGATGCCACCACGAAGGTAGACGCGGTTGTACTGATACATGAGGTTAGCACCTACACCGAACTCAAAGCGCTTGAAGGCATTCTCCTTATAGAGATCCTTATCGATGTTCTCTCCCGAAAGCTTAGCCGACAGACCGTAAGCGAAGTAAGGGCCTGCGTTGAGGAAGATGCGGTGCTTCTCTGCAATCGTAGCCAGACGGAAGGAGAGATCCAGCGGGAGCTGGAGTGAATAGGTCTGGATGGAAGAAAGCTTCTTCTGATTCAGACCATCATCAAGGATCGTCCCCTGCTTCTCACCACGACCTACGACATAGAGCCCAGGAGTGAAGGAGAAGATCGTGTTGTCGAAAGGCATCACGAGGCTCCCCCCAGCACGGAAGCTGGTGAGATGCTTACCCGTGTCACCATTGTGGTGGACGCCGAGGGCTGAGATACGCGAGATCGCAAGACCTGCTTCAGCACGATAGTGGAGCTGTCCGAGCTCCTGAGCAGAGAGAGCCGTACCGGCAGCGAGGGCGAGGCCTGTGCCGAGGAGGAGATTCTTAAAGAGTTTCATTGTTGTCTGTATTTATAGTTGGGATATTCTATAGACTATTAGTAGAGGAAGCCGAAGAGCCAGACGGGGATCGCCTTCTCTCGGGAGAGGTCACCACGCTCAAGGACATAGTAGCGGTCACTACGATAGCGACCCGCAAGCTCCTCCTCGATCTGGAGGGGATAGTGCCCATCAACCTCAAAGAGAGCTAGTGAGGAGCGTGAAGAGATACGCGCCTGATGCCCCTTGCTCAGCTGATTGAAGACAAAGGTACGCAGGAGTTCTGAGCGATCGCAAGCCTCTTGACCCAAGACGTGATAGAGGTTAGGATTACCCAGATAGACGATGGCAGGCTTACCCATCTCGGTATCTTCTGCTCGGTAGATCGGTCGTGCGACACGTGCATCAGAGAGATAGCGTAGGTAGTTCACGATCGTACTTCTTGAGGTCTCGATCTCGAGAGCCAGCTGGGAGATATTGAGCATCTGCAGGGGAGGACGCTGCGCCAAGATATAGATCAGCTTACGGAGCTTGTGCAGGAGGCGCTGCTCGAGTTGCTTAATGAAGAGGAGGTCAACCTCAAGCGTCATATTCAGCGTCTTCAGCAGGTTCTCCGAGTACAGTCGCGGCTCCAAGTGGAAGGGATAATAGCCATACTCAAGGTAACGATCCATCCATAGCCCGGGATTAACCGAGGAGAAGATGTCTCCTACGACCTCACTCGTATGCTCCATGATATCTTGCAGCTCCAGTGTGGGGAGACTAATCCCGTTATCCAGCTGAATGAATTCACGCAGAGAGAATCCTGCGAGGTGATAGATCGAAGCGATCGAAGCCAACTCAGGATCTTCCTCCTCGAGGTTCATTACAGCAGAGGCTGTGAAGACAATATGTAGTTCGGGATACCGATGATAGCATTCCTTGAACTCCTCCATCCAGCTCGGATACTTGAAGACTTGATCAAGTAAAAGCCGACGACCGCCTTGTCTGATGAAGTCACCAACAAAGTCCACCAGGCGGATGGTAGTGAAGCTGAACTGATTGAGATTGATGTAGAGGCAATCAGGACTATCGGGTGCATAGTGACGACGGGCATAGTCAAGGAGGAAGGTTGTCTTCCCCACACCACGGGAGCCACGGATACCGATGATCCGATCCTCCCAATTGATCTCATTCATTAGAGCCCGCTGTAGCGTGGGCTTGCCTTGCCTTAGTAGCGCACTATGCGTGCGGTGCAGATAATCCACTGATCTTATTCCTTCTCTCAATATGGTTTCAGAGAGAGGCCTGTGTATACACCACTCAAGCTCTCCCCTGATGAATACATATAGTATGCGGGCAAAATTACTTTAAAATAACTAAACATCTTATTGTCTATCTTTTCTGGCAGGGGATAATACCAAACTCTCCACGCAACTTAGCCTTCCCGTAAGGATATGTAAGCATTGCTGATCTAAGGGGAAGCGGTAGCGGCGAGTGGTGTTGAGTAAGAGCCACTCAGCCATCAGTCAGCACTAGCCGTATAGATAGAGAGCAAATCTATTGGAAAGTAAAACGAGGCATACTCCTAAGGAGAGATAGGATGATAGAGATGTAGGACCTCATCATCAAAAAAACTAAGGGCATACTGAGACAACATCTACCAGCACGACACAAAATTCTTTGATGAATTCGTAAATAACTACAGATCTGCACACGAATAATTATAGGTTTCGGACTCAAATGACTGTTCGTATCGCGTACGAACAACTATTCGTTCATACACGGAATAGCTACTAGTTTGCGGGCCAACGACTATTACTTTGACACTATCCGCCTACAGCTTCAGTCCCCAGGTAGCTAAGCAGTTCTCTTTTGATAATACTCAAAAGGAAGAATATGATTAAGAAGCTATATTAAGCATTAACCACTCACACCTTGAAAGTTACCGGGAAGAGAGGGAAAGCACAATATCTAAAGCTATTTATTGTTACCTTTGACATAAAGAACAAGCCTACACCTATAAAACTTCTAATAGGCACAGCAAAACCATGCTACACACCACCACCATCATAGCCCACCGCACAGAAGGGGGAGAAGAACAATCTTTATATGATCACGTAGAAGGTGTTGCTCTTCAGATCCGCCGTAATCTGACTGAAGCTGGGCTGAAGCAACTCATCCCTATAGGTGACCTCCTCGGCAGATTGCACGATGTGGGGAAGGCTCAGCCGGCCTTCCAGAGCTACATCCGTGGAGAGACTACAGCCAAAGCTCCACATAGTGCAGCGGGAGCACTTCTAGCCACCAGTCTGATGTACGAGCTCTCTAAGAAGCTTCAGCTCAAGAAGCTACCCCGTACCTCCCAGCTCCTAGCCTATGCCATCAGCGGACACCACCGAGGATTATATGACTATGCAGAGCTACGGAATAAACTTGAGGAAATAGACTGCAAGGGCCGCTGTGAGAAGACTGCAAAAGTCCTCTCTGGTCTTAGATCCGAGGTCCAAACCTGGTTCTCAGAGTATGCTGAGTCCACTGAGACTTTTCTTAAAGAACTTGCTAAGCAAGTAGGTGCGACAGAGCAAGCTCAAGCCTTGATCCGACTGCTCTTCTCCTGCCTCGTAGATGCTGACTTCCTCGATACCGAAGCCTTTATGGATGAAGAGCGAAAAGAGCGCCGTCATAAGGCTACCAGCGGATATGCCCCCCTTAAGATCTTGAGGGGTCGGCTGACGAAGCACATAGAGGGCTTCTCAACTGAGGGTAAGATCAACCAGGCTCGTAGACTCTTCCTCAACCGATGCCGAGCACATGGGCGCACCTGTCCGAAAGGCTATTATTCGCTCTTCCTCCCCACAGGCGGCGGGAAGACGCTTTCCTCAATGGCTTGGGCACTGGAGACAGCTCTTAATCACAAGGCTCAGCGCATCATCTACGTCATCCCCTATACCTCGATCATCACCCAGACCGCAGGTATCTTCCGAGAGATCTTCGGGGAAGAGAATGTACTGGAGCATCACTCCGATATCTCCTTCTCCAGAGATGAAGCCGCCCAAGAGGCAGAGCGCTACGAGCGCACTCGCCTACTAGCCGAGAACTGGGACGCTCCTATCATCGTGACGACAAACGTACAGTTCTTCGAGAGCCTCTTCTCTCACAAGGTATCACGGAGTAGAAAGGTGCACAGCATAGCGAACTCTGTTGTGGTCTTCGATGAGGTACAGATGTTCCCGACCGAATTCCTCCATCCTATGCTTCGCCTCCTTGAGGATCTAAGGCGGATCTACGGGACGCAGCTCCTCTTCTGCTCGGCTACACTTCCTCCCTTCGACAAGGATCATACTAGCTCCTTCAAGAAAGTAAATGACTTCCACCAGCTCAGCGATGCTATTCAGCCAATCGTCCCCGAAGATCCCGAGCTCTTCAAGGTATTCGACCGAGTCATCTACCACCTTGAGGAGAAGGAGTACACGACGAAGGAGCTGGCCGAAGAGCTATCTCAGCACGACTCTGCCCTCTGTATTGTCAATTCCCGCCGAGATGCCTCACAGCTCTACCAAGCTTTGCTTGAGGAGGGGAAGGAGGCACAAGATATCATCCATCTGTCTCGCAATATGTGCTCAGCTCATCTAAAGGAGCGCATCGCAGAGATACGCCATCGCCTGAAGGCAAAGATCCCCACGATCGTCATCAGCACCCAGCTGATAGAGGCCGGGGTAGACATTGACCTCCCCATCGTCTATCGTGCTATAAGTGGTCTTGACTCGATCGTCCAGGCAGGCGGGCGCTGCAATAGAGAAGGGGAGCAACCTGCTCCTGGGAAAGTCTACGTCTTCTCCCTAAGTGACGGTGGTAAAGCCTTCGGTGCTATAGCCCAAGGGCAGAATGCGACACGCTTCCTGCTAGACAACGACAAGGAGCATACCCGATCCAGCATACCTCTGGAGCTCATCGAAGCGTACTACCTGCGCTACTACTCCTCTATAGGGAGCTTTGACACCAAAGCTATTGCGGAGAGCCTTTATGATGTAGAAGAGGCTAAGCGCTGGCGATTTGACTTTGAGCAGGCCTCCAAAGACTTCCAGCTCATAGATAATGTAGATCGTGACCTCTTCGTCCCTTATGGCAAGGGGAAGGAGCTCATAGAGGGGCTTCAGAAGCATACCCTCTACCTCAACCACAGGGCGATGAGGGAGCTCCAGCAGTACTATGTAGCGATCTCTAAGTGGAGATATGAGGAGCTCGAGGAGGCTCGTCTTCTTTCCGAGATCGTAGTTGATAGAGAGACGGGAAAGAGCATCCTAGTACTTGCGCCCCAAGGCTACGATGAGGCTCTCGGTGTCTGCACGACGAATCCCCTCCTCGACGAGCCTCTCTTCGGCTAAACGAACAAGCAACAAATACAATCAGCAACTATGGATAAGACAAACCCTAAACTCTATTGCTTAGAGATACGTGGTGACTTTGCCTGCTTCACAAGGCCCGAACTCAAGGTCGAGCGTGTCAGCTACGATGTCATCACTCCCTCGGCAGCACGCAACATCTTCCAGTGCATCTTCTGGAAGCCAGCCATCCAATGGCACGTCCGTAGGATCGAGGTTCTCAAGCCCATCCGACGCACCTCCATCCGCCGCAATGAGGTAGGATCTACGATGAGCCACAAGGCTACAAAGCCTCTCTTCATCGAGGAGAATCGTCAGCAGCGTACATCCTATATCCTCCGTGATGTAGCCTACCGCATCTATGCCGAGATGGAATTCATTCCCTTGGAGAAGCGTACCAAGAAACAGCAAGAGGAGTGCAAAGATCCTAAGGCGGAGACTCCAGAGAAGTATGATGCGATCTTCTTAGAGCGAGCTACCAAGGGGCAGTGCTTCACACAGCCCTATCTAGGTTGTCGTGAGTTCACCTGCTCCTTTGAGTACATTCCACGAGGTCAGGAGCAAGACTTACCCATCGACGAATCTCGGGACCTAGGGATCATGCTCTTCGACATGGACTTCGAGAAGAATCTCCAGTGTCCTCCTCCCCTCTTCTTCCATGCCCAGATGATAAATGGCGTAATCGAAGTTCCCCACAAATCAAGTAAGGAGATACTCAGATGATACTCAAAGCACTCTACGACTACTACCAAGCGATGGCCAAGCTGGGGAAGGTAGCTCCCTCTGGCATGGAATGGAAAGCCATTCCCTTCGTCATCGTCATTGATGAAGACGGCACATTCAGACGGGTGATTGATACCCGAGACAAAGAGAATAAGCAAGGCCGTGAGTACCTCGTAGCCAAAGCTAAAGGTCGCTCGGGATCTAAGAGCTATGCAATCTCCCAAATCCTCTGGGATCACTCTGGCTATGTGCTGGGGATCCCCACGGATGATAGTGAAGAGAAGCAGGTCATGGCTCCTAAACAGCATGATGCCTTCAAGCAAGAGCTCGCTAAGTTCCGAGAGCTCTTCCCAGAGAACAAAGGCTTCAAGGCTATAGAACTCTTCTACAAGAAGTATGAAGAGAAAAAGGAGGAAGAGCCTTCAGATCTATTTGCAGAGGAGGTAAAAGACCTTTCGAACATCATCCCTGAAGACATCTTGCTGGAGATCAAGAAAAAGGTCGGGGCAAATATCTCATTCCTACTGAGTACAGAGAGTAATCCTAATAAGCTGATCTCCTCGCACAGAGATATTCGGTCTTACTTAGCAGGGAGTACTGAGGAGGAAGGAAAAGAAATGGGACGATGCTTGGTCACTGGAGAGAAGGGCACCATAGCTAGACTACATGGTGGGATCAGTCTCTTCGGAGCTCAGGCCAATGCTACGCTCATCAGCTTCCAAAAATTCTCAGGCTATGATTCCTATGGTAAGGAGCAGGGGCTCAATGCCCCAATCTCTCAGCCAGCATCCGATGCCATCATCTCGGGGCTCAACATGCTCCTTGAGAAGGATAAGAACACAAACTACCGCATAGGAGAGACTACATTCGTATTCTGGAATACCCTACAGGACGACGAACTGCTCAAGAACTATCAAGAAGCCACCTTCACAGGGCTCCCCTTCGATAGCGACTTTGATGAGGAGGAGGAAGCCACTTCGACATCCAAGAAGAAAGTAGCCAAGAAGAAGAACCCCGAGCAAGAGACGAAGGTGGTGATCCAGGCTCTTCGGTCAGCACTAGGAGGTAAGAATGCAAATATAGATCGGGATCACTCCGATCGCTTCTACATCTTAGCACTTGCGCCAAATGCCAAGCGTGTCAGTGTCAAGCTCTGGATGGAAGGTACAATCAGCGAGATCGTCGGTAATACCCTCGCACACCTCGATGATATGAATATCGTCCGCTTCGATGGTCTCCTAGACGAAGATACTCCTCCCCTTCGCCCCGTCTACAGGATCATGAAGGCTATCTACACAGCGACAGATAGCACTAAATGGCCGAGACAGGTGGTGCAAGAGCTCCTTGAGAGCATCATCAAGGGGCTCCCCTATGCACCAGTCCTCCAGATGGCATGCCTCGAGCGGATCCATCATGACCACACCAGCAAGTATCCCGTCACAGAGCTCCGAGCAGCCCTACTCAAGGCATACATCAACCGCAAACACAGAAAGAATCCTCAAATAAAACAGCTAACTATGGCACTAGACAAGTCCAACTCCAACCCAGCCTACTTAGCCGGGCGACTCTTTGCGCTTCTGGAGCGCATCCAAGAGAAAGCTATACCCGGCATCAAGGCGAACATCACCGATCGCTACTTCCGTACAGCCTCAGCGACACCAGGGATTATCTTCGGTCGTCTCCTCCAGCTCTCTGCCTTCCACCTATCGAAGATTAAGAAAGAGCACGGAGGTCTCGGCTTCTACTTTGACCGGCAGATACAAGAGGTACTAGAGCTCCTCCCTGGAGGACAGGCGACGTTCGATAAGTTCTTCACCCCTGACCAGCAGAGCATCTTCGCCGTGGGCTACTATCATCAGAAGGCCTACCGTGATCAGAAGGCAGAGAGTGCAGCAATCGAAGAAGAACAAGAAACAGAAAATTAACCCAACTAAATATCCATACAATCATGAGTAAGCAACCTATCCAGAACAGGTACGACTTCATCTATCTATTCGACGTACAGGACGGTAACCCCAATGGGGATCCCGATGCAGGGAACCTACCACGCATCGACTTCGAGACGGGACAAGGTCTCGTTACCGATGTCTGTCTCAAGCGCAAGGTTCGCAACTACGTGCAGACCAAGGTAGGCAGTGATCCTCTCAGCCAGATCTTCGTCAAGGAGGCTGCAGTCCTCAACAGCGAGATTGACAAAGCTTATGAGGCTCTTGACCTCAAACCCAAAGAGAAAGGGAAGGAAGCCGATAATAAGGACAAGGCACGTCAGTATATGTGCGAGCACTACTACGACATCCGCACCTTCGGAGCAGTGATGACTACGGGGAAGAATGCAGGCCAAGTGCGTGGAGCAGTCCAGCTAACCTTTGCCCGATCCATTGATCCGATTGTCGCCTCCGAACATACGGTCACCCGCATGGCAGTCACCGATGAAAAGGATAAGGAAAAGGAGCGCACCATGGGTCGCAAGGCTACCGTACCCTACGGGCTGTATCGTGCTCACGGGTTCATCTCTGCGGCGCTGGCTCGTGAGACGACATTCAGCGAAGACGATCTAGACCTGCTGTGGGAGGCGCTGAAGAACATGTTCGACCTCGACCGCTCTGCCGCCCGTGGACTGATGGCTGCCCGTCGACTCATCGTCTTCAAGCACGATGATGACCTGGGCAATGCTCCCGCCCACAAGCTCTTTGAGCTGGTGAAGGTAGAGGCTAAGGATCCCAGCCGTCCTGCCCGCTCCTTCAGCGACTACGAGATCACTGTCGATGAGAGCAAGCTTCCCAAGGGAGTCCAGCTACTCGACCTCATCTAGCGCATCATGTACACCGAGGACGAGATGCTCCCCCTCTCGGGCATCCAGCACTATGCTTTCTGCCCAAGACAGTGGTACCTCATCCATGTGGAGCAACTCTGGGAGGAAAATCACCTAACGGCCGAAGGGCATCTACTCCATGAGAAGGTGCATCAGCCCGAGGAGAGTGGTCGACGAGGCGATGTCATCACCCTTCGCTCCGTCCCCTTAGCCTCCCCCTCACTTGGCCTCTATGGATACTCCGATGCTGTGGAGCTACACCCAGCATCGGAGTCCCAAGGGGCTCACTTCCATCATCCCAAGTACCCAGGAGACTGGGAGGCTATACCGATCGAGTATAAGCGAGGACAACCCAAGCGAACGAATGCCGACAAGCTACAGCTCTGCGCTGAAGCTATCTGCCTCGAGGAATCCTATGGCATACACATTCCTCGAGGATACCTCTTCTATGGAGAGACGAAGCATCGGGAGGAAGTTGCCTTCGACACTGAGCTTCGCACCGAGGCCCTACAGATGGCTGTCGAGATGCACCGTTTATACAAAGACGGAGCGAGCATCCCTCCACGCTACGCTGCATGCTGTCGCTCCTGCTCCCTACTAGACCTCTGCATGCCTCAGATGAATCAAGGAGAGCGAGCTTCGGATTACCTCGGTCGCTATCATCTCCTTGACTAGCCCTTAGGCTAAGGCCTTCATGAGCACGCATCACGAAGCGCCCATTAGCCTCTAGAGGGCATAACTTCAGCCAACCAAAGGCGTACACCTCCTCCTGTTCTTCTCCCATTAGATCATCCTCCTCACTAGGCACCCATACATAGGTCCCTCCTCCGACCCATGAATGGGGTCCTCGACCGACCCATGCATGGGTCACTTGAGGGAGGCATGTATGAGGCACTTGGAAGGCTAGCCTATTTCCCTAGGAGTATCGAATCAATTTCCCAGCCCTTGCTAAGCGATGAGACACCTTCTAAACACCCTTTATATCCTTACCCCAAATGCCTATCTAGTCAAGGATGGAGAGAATATCGTCGTCCGCATCGACGACGAAGAGACGCTACGTGTACCGATTCACAACCTCGAGAGCATCCTCTGCTTCTCGTACCTAGGAGCTTCACCTGGAGCCATGTCGCTCTGCGTACACAATGGGGTGAAGCTCTCCTTCCTCTCTCCGACGGGGAAGTATATCGGTTCGCTCGAAGGGCCGATCAAGGGGAATGTGCTCCTGAGACGGGAGCAATATCGTCTGGCAGATGACGACGTGCTCTCGTCGCATCTGGCTTCGATCTTCATCGCAGGGAAGATAGCGAACCATCGGAGTGTCTTAGCCCGATTTTGTCGAGACCACCATCCCCCGCATGAGGTAGAGAGCGAGATCGAGGAGGCTCGGGCACTGCTCAGACAGCAGCAACACAAGCTCACCGAACAGACCTCACGCCTAGGTGTCATGGGAGTGGAAGGCTATGCTGCGAATATCTACTTCGGCCTATTCCAACACCTAATCCTCAACAAAGAATTTACCTTCTCAGGACGAAGCAAACATCCCCCCAAGGATGAAGTGAATGCCCTACTCTCGTTCTTCTACACCCTGCTGGCGCATGATGTGCGTGCAGCCCTTGAGACGGTGGGGCTGGATGCCTACGTGGGGTTCCTTCACGTGGATCGCCCAGGGAGGCCAGGCCTTGCCCTCGATCTCATGGAGGAGATGCGTGCCTACCTAGTCGATCGCTTTGTTCTTTCGATCATCAACAAAAGACAGGTCGAAAGGAGTGACTTCATCCCTCAGGGAGAGAAGGGCTTTCTCCTCAAAGAGGATGCTCGTAAGCGCCTCATCGGTCTCTGGCAAAAACGTAAGAAGGACGAGATCACCCATCCATTCCTCAAGGAGAAGATGCCCCTAGGCTTACTCCCTTATATCCAAGCACTCCTCTTAGCCAGACACCTACGAGGGGACTTAGATGAGTACCCTGTATTCCTAATGGTCTGAGCAAAAGATGTATATCCTCGTCACCTACGATGTCGCGACAGCGACACCCTCGGGCGCTAAGCGCCTCCGCCAAGTAGCCCGCATCTGCAAGAACTACGGGCAGCGTGTCCAAGCCTCAGTCTTCGAATGCTTGGTCGATCCAGCACAGCTCGTAAGCCTTCGCCATGAACTCCTCTCCGTGATCGATGATCAAGAGGATAGTCTTCGGATCTACCAGCTAGACAAGCACTACCAACGGCAGATCCACGTCTATGGCAAGGTTACCTCCTTCGAGATCGAAGGGGAACTCATCGTGTAGCCTCCACTACCCCAAGCCTCTTCCAAAAATCCTACTGACCTCTCCCAACTCACCTTCTCCGTAAGTCCCCAAGCACATCCACGCAAGCCTCCAGCGAACCCCAAGCGAACAGTTATTTCCAGCATCATCCGCAGGCGCTGGTTATCAAGCACATAAGCAAGAATAAAGGCATGAGCATAGCCCCGACCTTCAGAGCAACACCGCCAGTCGCAGATTACGCTTGTTTATCCGCCCCATAATACGCAACTTTGCACCACACTGTCGCACCCCTCCCGGGGTGCGTGAATTGAAACTTAACTTTAACTTATGATAACAATCATCTTCCTTGCGTCGCACCCCTCCCGGGGTGCGTGAATTGAAACTACTAAGAAGTTACTTAGAATAGCTTCGTTATCAGTCGCACCCCTCCCGGGGTGCGTGAATTGAAACTTAGGCTTGATATTACCGAGAGACTTATAACCAGTCGCACCCCTCCCGGGGTGCGTGAATTGAAACATCGACACAGCGACATCCCACAGGGTCTGCCCAGGTCGCACCCCTCCCGGGGTGCGTGAATTGAAACTCTGGTGCAGCCAATGCCGTAGGCGATGCTGCTAGTCGCACCCCTCCCGGGGTGCGTGAATTGAAACATTTACTCGTCTCATAGCTCTACAGGTCTGCATAGTCGCACCCCTCCCGGGGTGCGTGAATTGAAACAGGATTTAGGCTTGCAGCCTATTATGTCACATGAGGTCGCACCCCTCCCGGGGTGCGTGAATTGAAACGCGCGCCTCGTTTACGTGTATGGCTACGCTTACGTCGCACCCCTCCCGGGGTGCGTGAATTGAAACCGGCAAATCTGTCCTTCTTGGCTATGCCCCTCGCGTCGCACCCCTCCCGGGGTGCGTGAATTGAAACAGTACCGTCAAAGCGGACAGAGAAGATACTATCAAGTCGCACCCCTCCCGGGGTGCGTGAATTGAAACTCGGTGTAGACAATACCGCTTATACGGTTATACCTAGTCGCACCCCTCCCGGGGTGCGTGAATTGAAACGCAATATCTGATAAAGCGTAGAGCGCTCATAAGGTCGCACCCCTCCCGGGGTGCGTGAATTGAAACTCCGTTAATTTTGACGGCTCTGAAAAAACAGACCAGTCGCACCCCTCCCGGGGTGCGTGAATTGAAACTGCAACTCCTGCGCCTGCAGTTGGTGCTAATGTCGTGTCGCACCCCTCCCGGGGTGCGTGAATTGAAACTCAAGTTCAGAAGAACCTTGCTGATGCCGATGCTGGTCGCACCCCTCCCGGGGTGCGTGAATTGAAACAACCCCTTAGAGGGCGCTATCGGTGGCGAAGCGTAGTCGCACCCCTCCCGGGGTGCGTGAATTGAAACCCATTCTAACGGCGCAGTAGCGTAGCGCGCCCTATAAGTCGCACCCCTCCCGGGGTGCGTGAATTGAAACCTCTTCCGTAAGCCACTCAAGGATGCCGTGCTGAGTCGCACCCCTCCCGGGGTGCGTGAATTGAAACGGCGATGGGACGCTCCTGCGTGCCCTGGACAAGGTCGCACCCCTCCCGGGGTGCGTGAATTGAAACATACCACCATAAACGGCATCCATAACGACACCAAAGTCGCACCCCTCCCGGGGTGCGTGAATTGAAACGTGAGCTCCTTGACCTTGACGATCCCTCCGAGCGAGCGTCGCACCCCTCCCGGGGTGCGTGAATTGAAACTGTATCACGTCTTCCAAAGTCATCAGCCTTCAACTGTCGCACCCCTCCCGGGGTGCGTGAATTGAAACTTGTCCAGCAGGATAGAGCGACCAAGACCGAACTGTCGCACCCCTCCCGGGGTGCGTGAATTGAAACCTATCTCCTTGTGGTGAATTAGATACCCGAAAGGGTCGCACCCCTCCCGGGGTGCGTGAATTGAAACTTGCACTCCTTAGGCTCATCCTCCTCTCGGATGCAGTCGCACCCCTCCCGGGGTGCGTGAATTGAAACTGGTCGCCCGCTCTTTTCTCCTGACACGAGGATTGTCGCACCCCTCCCGGGGTGCGTGAATTGAAACGATGAGGGAGATACCAGCGTCTGCCGTTGCGTCGTCGCACCCCTCCCGGGGTGCGTGAATTGAAACTCAATGGTTACATTGTCGAGTCTTTGGGAGAGGTGTCGCACCCCTCCCGGGGTGCGTGAATTGAAACTTAATCGCTTGCAACGCCAGGATGGTACGTTTATGTCGCACCCCTCCCGGGGTGCGTGAATTGAAACTTGAAACGCAAGGACTAACGATAGACAATGGCAAAGTCGCACCCCTCCCGGGGTGCGTGAATTGAAACGAAGATGCAGGCGTGGACTACAAGAAGCTCAAGAAGTCGCACCCCTCCCGGGGTGCGTGAATTGAAACTACTATAGCTACGACCACTAAGGTTAGCCATGATAAGTCGCACCCCTCCCGGGGTGCGTGAATTGAAACCTCTACCTCACGCCACGCTGGAACGCCGAGGGCGAGTCGCACCCCTCCCGGGGTGCGTGAATTGAAACTAAGTTATCAGATGACCGTGTGAAGAAGAAGAAGTCGCACCCCTCCCGGGGTGCGTGAATTGAAACAAAGAGCAGCTTGATCGCCTTTCCGACGTTGCCCGTCGCACCCCTCCCGGGGTGCGTGAATTGAAACTGGAAGAACTCATGGTGCGGTGGTCGCACCCATCGTCGCACCCCTCCCGGGGTGCGTGAATTGAAACATGAGCGAACAGACAACGAGCTTACCTACAACATGTCGCACCCCTCCCGGGGTGCGTGAATTGAAACGCGATAAGGTAGATCAGCGCCTCGGTGGCGATGCCGTCGCACCCCTCCCGGGGTGCGTGAATTGAAACATAAGTGCGCTGATGGTTACTTAAGCTGTGCGATCGTCGCACCCCTCCCGGGGTGCGTGAATTGAAACTCGGTCTGTGCAGTAGTAATAACCTCGGATATATCGTCGCACCCCTCCCGGGGTGCGTGAATTGAAACGTTTTGTAAAACCCTCAGAATTAGACTATTATGAGTCGCACCCCTCCCGGGGTGCGTGAATTGAAACCACGAGGTCCCCCACGACAATTTGTTATCTCCAGTCGCACCCCTCCCGGGGTGCGTGAATTGAAACGCTCTTGGTATAGCAGTTAGTGAGCAACCGACACCGTCGCACCCCTCCCGGGGTGCGTGAATTGAAACTGTTTTCTGAATTTCAGTAAGCGTCATTTGAGCTGTCGCACCCCTCCCGGGGTGCGTGAATTGAAACTATTCAACCCGCTCTTACTAAGTTAATTACGGAGTCGCACCCCTCCCGGGGTGCGTGAATTGAAACTCAAGTGTATGCGTCTTGTAAATGAGGAGCTAGGTGTCGCACCCCTCCCGGGGTGCGTGAATTGAAACACCGCTGAGGACTTGCGTACTCATCCCCGCGATGAGGTCGCACCCCTCCCGGGGTGCGTGAATTGAAACCATCCATGCAGGATAGACAAGCGGTGGCGTCGGCGTCGCACCCCTCCCGGGGTGCGTGAATTGAAACTTCTTAAAATCATTACAAAGGTATGGAAACTAAGTCGCACCCCTCCCGGGGTGCGTGAATTGAAACGACGAAGAGGACTAATATACACAAGCGCCCCGCCGGTCGCACCCCTCCCGGGGTGCGTGAATTGAAACTAGTCTTAGTACTCTCTGTACCAGCATTAGTATAGTCGCACCCCTCCCGGGGTGCGTGAATTGAAACAGGGGAACGTAGTCAAATACGTGGCTCGCCACCAGTCGCACCCCTCCCGGGGTGCGTGAATTGAAACGGCGTAGACTATCGGAACTAAGTAACCTAATAAAGTCGCACCCCTCCCGGGGTGCGTGAATTGAAACATATATAACGCTAACGGCACTGCCCTACTTGTTAGTCGCACCCCTCCCGGGGTGCGTGAATTGAAACCGCTCTAAGGCTTACCAGCCCGCTGGTGAGCCTGCGTCGCACCCCTCCCGGGGTGCGTGAATTGAAACCTGGCTACTTGGCGGACTACGTTACTGGGATTGCGTCGCACCCCTCCCGGGGTGCGTGAATTGAAACGCTCCGAAAGGACGCTATCCCCGCGCTGGAAGAGTCGCACCCCTCCCGGGGTGCGTGAATTGAAACTTCTGCTCCAGCTGTGCAGGCTAAGCTTACGCGTCGCACCCCTCCCGGGGTGCGTGAATTGAAACCCATCTTCTGGCGCAATAACGTAGTGCGCCCTAAGTCGCACCCCTCCCGGGGTGCGTGAATTGAAACAATTATGTGCCCAAGTCAGACGGAGGCGCAACCATGTCGCACCCCTCCCGGGGTGCGTGAATTGAAACAATTATGTGCCCAAGTCAGACGGAGGCGCAACCATGTCGCACCCCTCCCGGGGTGCGTGAATTGAAACACCCTTGTCCCTCCTCGCTTTGTTCTTGGTGACCGTCGCACCCCTCCCGGGGTGCGTGAATTGAAACGCTATCTCCCGTAGCTCTCTGAGTAGCTCGGTGTAGTCGCACCCCTCCCGGGGTGCGTGAATTGAAACTCCACCTCCTCGGCTGTGAGAGGAGTTAATGGGGGTCGCACCCCTCCCGGGGTGCGTGAATTGAAACATTGAGACCTCTTCGAGCTTATTGCAGCCTGAGAGTCGCACCCCTCCCGGGGTGTGTGAATTGAAACCACTCTGTGCTATCCTCGGTAAACTCGCACCCTGTCGCACCCCTCCCGGGGTGCGTGAATTAAATCATTGACGTTATCCCTCAGGCCTTTTTCGATATGCCTCTAATCACACGTCTATGCTCCAAGGCTATAGGAGTTATTCTCTTAAAGCTTTCCCAAGATAATATCACAACAAGCTTTATTGCTCCTCAACTAAAGGATTAAGGACTAGACTTGTTGATAAGCACTTCTGCTCAACCTACCCATAGGTGAATCGGTAACCTATCATAAATAGGAGATGATAGAATAAAGCAATAAAAGTAGGAGTAGCAACCTATATAGGTCAACGGGCGAAGCAATATTGGTTGACGAACGAAGCAATATTGGTCCACGCACCGACCACTATTGGTTTGCTCGCTGACCAATAGTGGTTGATACAGGGTCTCTACAGAGAGCTCTGTGATATACAGTTTGCCCGCACCGCTTCAAGAAGGCGGTGCGGGCAAGCCATATGATAGTTGAGTGGAGGAAGCCTTTAGAAGTTGAAGTAGATGAAGGGCTGAGCGTCTGCGCTTCTGATCTGGATCAGCAGGAAGATCACCCCAATAAAGAGCAATGCTTGCTTGAGGAAAGAAAGCTCTGTGATCCACTCACGGAAGTGCAGTTCTTGCTTGTGCGAGGTGAAGTGTAGGAGGTAACCTATGAGCAAGAGCAGCAAGACATTCTTATAGCCTACGACAAACTGCAGGAAGACCTCAGGGGTGAAGTGA
Source organism: Porphyromonas sp. KLE 1280 (assembly GCF_000700805.1). Classification (NCBI taxonomy): domain Bacteria; kingdom Pseudomonadati; phylum Bacteroidota; class Bacteroidia; order Bacteroidales; family Porphyromonadaceae; genus Porphyromonas; species Porphyromonas sp. KLE 1280. The sequence continues at coordinate 280,227 of NZ_KL362962.1, read as the reverse complement.
TCCTTGATCTGAGTAATCACCGCACAAGCTGTCTCCATCGAGTCTGCACGGAAGAAGATCCAAGCAAAGCAGACAAGATGGAAGGTAATGATCTGCCCTGCGAAGCGCTGCCAACGAAGGGGCTTACGGCGACGCCATCCGAAGTGATCAAAGATCTGCATATACAGCTTGTGCAGAGCAAGAGCCACACCATGGATGGCTCCCCAAAGGACAAAGCGGAAAGCTGCTCCATGCCATAGCCCGCCAAGGAGCATCGTCAGGAAGAGGTTGATATAGGTGCGGATCTGTCCCTTTCGATTTCCGCCGAGCGGAATGTACAGATAGTCACGCAACCAGCTTGAGAGGGAGATATGCCAGCGTCGCCAGAACTCGGTAATATTCCCCGACTGGTAGGGCGAATCAAAGTTGATATTGAAACGGAAGCCAAGTAGCAAAGCAATCCCAATAGCCATATCTGAGTATCCCGAGAAGTCACAGTAGATCTGCATCGCATAGCCGTAGACCGCAAAGAGATTCTCTATCCCTGTGAAGCGAGTTGGCTCAGCAAAGATGAGGTCTACAAGGTTGGCCCCGATGAAGTCTCCGATAATCGCCTTCTTGATCAAGCCACTGATGATGAGTGTAAGGGCTTCCCCATATTCAGCCTTCAGCAGCTGCGGGCGACGATAGATCTGTGGTATAAAGTCCTTCGCACGGACGATAGGTCCAGCGACCAGCTGCGGGAAGAAGGAGAGATAAAAGAGGTAATCAATCCAGCGACGCAGTGGGGTGATCTCCTTTCGGTAGATATCGACCGTGTAGCTTAGCGTCTGGAAGGTATAGAACGATATACCCGCAGGGATGAAGTAGTCGCGAGCCTCCAATGGCACTGCTGGAGGTGTCGTGATGCCAATCGCTGCAAGCAATGTCTGCCCCAGGTCAAGGAGGAAATAGAAGTACTTGAAGTATGAGAGCATCCCAAGGTTCACGCAAACGCTCGTGATCAAGAGGCGCTTGCGATGACGTGGATCTTCGCTCTGCCCCATAGCCCGCCCAATGAAGTAGTCCATCGTGGCGGCAAAGAGGAGGATCAAGACATACTCCCCACTACTCTCGTAGTAGAAGAAAAGCGAGAAGAGAGCGACGTAGATAATGCGTAGCGTCGTCGTCTTCCGAAGGAGCATGTAGATCGGCAGGAAAAAGAGCGCACAGAAGAGGAAGAGTCCCGAGGAGAAGATCATTGGACTCTCGCGGTCAAAGCGCAGTACATCGGGGAGTCTCCCCCAGTCGATTGTATCGAAGAAGGTCATTCGTCGTAAAAGGGTTAGCGAATAGAGAGTGCACGCTCCAGCGCCGAGGTGATAAGTCGCCCCTGCCGCTCATAGCCATCACGGCTATAGTGCACACGATCACCTGCCATCAGGCCATCGGCGATCCAGGAATTGATCCCTGATTGCCCTCCCATAGCAGAGAAAAGGTCGAAGGCAGCTACACCATGCAGCTCTGCACGACGCATGATCTCCTCTGAGACACGCGCTGCATTCTCATTGAATCGATAGGTCATAGTAGTCACCTTCTTGCGGTGCTTACGCCGACGTCCCGTGACGACATAGTGCGTAGAGGCTTGGCGAAAGAAGCTGGGGGGAGGAGTTGTCAGCAGGATCTTTGTCTTGGGTAAGATTTCCTTGACCAGCATAAGCATCTGCTCAAGGCTCTCGGTGAAGTCCGCCATTTGGAAGCGCGTACTGTAGCAGTCATTCGTTCCCATTGAGAGGATGAGCAGTTGAGGCTCCAGCAATGAGAGCTGCTCGACATAGTCAGCGAGCGCATAGTGTCGGTAAGCAGCTCCATTAATACCAATATCATGGACAAGGACACCACCCTTCCCGGATAGAAGGACACAGCCCGCATAGACAGCTTCATCCGCATCATTCTCCTCCGCCCCCGTGAGTGTGACACTCGTATAGGGTGAGCGCCAAGAAAGCGTATCTACTACGTAGGCTCCCGTAGAGAAGCGTCCTGTGCGGAGCTCGGCAAGAGGGAACGCTGTCAAGGGGAGTGAAGAAGCGGTGCGAACAAGGTGCATCTGTCGGAAAGGGTGATCCGAAGAGGTAACCCCAATGGTAAATCGGCTACTAGGACGCGTAGAGAGCACATAGCCCCCTAATCCCATGGGTCGTGTGCCTTCGGGCTTAAGAATGAGCTCGCGCTGCCAACCAAATCCAGACGAAGTGACTCGGTAATCCCGTGGAGAATTAGAGCCATAGAGCGAATACCAACCTATCCAGCCACGTCCGGCATCACCAAAGGAAGCTTGCAGCGAGGCACGCAGTGGAGCCGTCGTATGCCCTGCTTGGATATGACTATCGCCGAGCTGAACAATGGAGACCGTGCTACTATTTTTCGCTGCTACACGCAGCTCCTGAGCTAAGCTCGCAAAGTAGCCTGTGGGAGCATAGAAGTTCGGCTCGCTCTTTGGCACTGGACCAGCAGCAAATAGAGATCCAGCAATACCCAGCACTCCTACCGTGAGGAGAAGTGCTGCACGCTTACTTGATCGCATCATAGTACTTTTCTTCGAGGAAGAAGGCATCGAGGAACTGGCGAGCAAGCTCGTCACCCCCGCGATGAGAGAGGTGGGTGTAGTCCTTGGCAGCCCACCCCTTGCTGGCGAGCTTACCGATACCACCAAGGCGACCGACAGCTTCACGCGTACTCCAGAAGACCACGCCCTTATCGGCAGAGAGACGGATCTGTGCACGCTCTAAAGCAAGAGCGGCAGGCATCGTGACTACTGCTCCCCCCGAGGCCTTGACACCGCGGTCTGATACGCCGAGCAAGAGATAGTCGGCACGCCCCGTCGTTGCACGAAGGTGATCAATAGCCTTACCCAGTTGCTTGGTATAGCCCGAGTAATCAAGTTGCTTCGGAGAGATCGTATTGAGGCCGTACTGCAGGACGATAAGGTCATAGGGACGCTCTGCGAAGAAAGCCTTATTGAGCTCAGCATCAAGCGATGCTAAGATGAGCCCCGAGTTCCCGCGTATAGAGAAGTTATCAACGCTCACCCCTGAAGTACCATCCAGCGAAACCCCATAGCAAACGAAGCCAGAAGCCCCACCCGTGAGGGTGAAGCGCACAGAGCTGATCGAGCCTGTGGCGAGGCGACAAGCACTAAGCGCCTCGGTAGCTGGGAGCTCAAGCGTCGTAGCTTCCTCTGAGTTCGTAGAGACCTCAAGGGTAGCTCCTGATGGAGCCTTATAATAGATGACCGCTTCATTACAGGGACGAGCTCCCTTAGGAAGGGTGTAGCGCACCCAGTCCCCGACAGAGCCCGTATAGTAGTGGCTCGGGAGTGGATAGCGCCCCTTAGAGTGGAGCTGATTATACTCTTTCCAGCCCTTAAATTCGTGGCGAACCGTGCGACGGAAGCCCGCAGTCTCCGAAGTCAATGGTAGCCACCCTACCCCAGAGCCACCATAGCGAGCCTGCAGCTGGCTACGTATACTGCTCGTGAAGATATCTCCTTCGATAAAGGAGTCTCCAAGGACAGCGATACGTACAGGACGCCCCAGCGATCTGCGACGGCGGAGCTGTGCAAAGAAATGCTGCAGGCCATCGTGAGCAGGTGTCATATCGACGAGGATACTCGTGGGATGGATAGTCGAGTCCAGCTTCTCAGCAGACATCGCCGAGTCAGGAGTGGCCGCCTTTGCTTGAGCTTCCAGCTCACGATGTATGCGCTCACGCTCCTGCACCTTCTTATCCGTGCTACGAGCCTGCTGGCTAAGAGCCACGGCGTCTTCGCTCTTATTAGCAAGAGAGTCTACCTGCTCACGACGTAGGTCAGAGAGCAAGTCCACCTTGTTCGGCTCCCAACCGAAGATATTATCCGGCAGGAAGTAGAGCAGAAGGAGCCCCAGCGTCACCGCCAGAGCCAGTAGCCAAAAGCGAAGGAGGTAATCGGGCGACTTAGAGCTTCTCCCCATAGGCCAGGTCTCCAGCGTCCCCTAAGCCTGGGACGATATAGGCGTGGTCATCGAGGACGGGATCGATAGCAGCTACCCAGAGCGTCACATTGTCGTCTGGGAAAGACTCGCAGAGCGTATCTACAGCCTGCTGACTGGAGATAATCGAGACGAGGTGCACCTCCTTGGGGGTACCCTTAGTCAAGAGTGCGCGATAGGCGAGATCCATAGAGCTTCCCGTAGCGAGCATCGGGTCTACAAGCAGTAGCGTCTTCCCCTCAAGAGAAGGCGAAGCGATGTACTCGATGAAGATATCGAAGTTCAGGCGATCCTTATACTTACGATAAGCCGATATGAAGGCATTCTCTGCCTTATCAAAGTAGTTGAGGAAGCCCTGATGCAGCGTAAGGCCTGCACGCAGGATCGTACCGATGACGATCTGATCCGAGATCTGAGCACAGCGGGCGACGCCGAGAGGCGTCTGCACATCACGCTCCGTATAGTGGAGCTTCTTACTCAGCTCATAGGCCATGATCTCACCGACGCGCTCGACATTGCGACGGAAGCGCATGGCATCCTTCTGTATCTCTATATCGCGCATCTCTGCGACGAAGTGGCAGAGGAGAGAGTTCTCCTCGATGAGGTGCTTTACTTTCATTGATGATGAAGCTTTGGGAAGGGGAAATATACCTTCAGGCTCTCCTATTCTATTCAACGTAGAGAACGAGGCCTTTGAGGTATTCGCCTTCGGGATGGTAGATATTGATGGGGTGGTCAACGGGCTGAGTGAGCTGGTGCAGGATGCGCACCTTACGCCCTGATGCCGCCGCTGCGGTGAAGACCGCCAAGCGGAATTCTTCCTTCGATACTGCCTGTGAGCAGCTGAAGGTAAAGACAATCCCACCTGAGGCGACCTTCTTGAAAGCGATGCTATTGATCTTTCGATAGCCGATAAGGGCATTACGCAGGACCTTGCGGTGCTTAGCGAAGGCGGGCGGATCGAGGATGATCAGGTCATACTCGTTCTCGGGCATACGCTCTAAGTAGTCGAAAGCATCCTCCGTGACGGAGTGGTGTCGGGGGCAATCCGCACCGAAGTTCAGAGCTACGTGCTGCTCGGTGAGGTACATCGCCTTAGCCGAGCTATCCAACGAATCAACACGCTTTGCTCCTGCGTGAAGAGCATAGATTGAGAAGCCCCCCGTGTAGCAGAAGGCATTGAGGACAGTGCGTCCCTTAGCGTAGTGAGCTACAAGAGCTCGGTTGTCACGCTGGTCGATGAAGAAGCCCGTCTTCTGTCCCTTAAGCCAATCGGGAGTGAAGCGCACGCCATTCTCATAGATAGGCGCTGCCTCGGTATGTCCGATGAGGAAGCCGTCCGAAGCGAGTTCGCGCATATCACGAGTGGGCAGCGTCGTCTCAGACTTATAATAGACACCCTCGAGAGGGAGTACGGGATCGCCTGCCTCAGCGAAGACCTCCCACAGCACTTCGGCGATGGTCTGGCGTACCTGATGCATCCCGAGGCTGTGCGCTTGGACTACGGCCGTACGGTCATAGATGTCGATGATGAGCCCAGGGAGACTATCTCCTTCGCCGTGCACGAGGCGGTAGGTCGTATTGGGACTATCGCTGGAGCCGACGGGGCGAACGAGGTCGCACGAGAGGCGCAGACGAAGCGCAGCCTCCAGGCGACGCTTGTAGAAGGCACGATCAATGACTTCCTCAGCTTCGAAGCTCAGCAGGCGCACTGCGATACTTCCTCCTCCGAAGTGTCCCGTACCTAAGGGACGCCCCTTGCTATCGACGACGGAGACTAAGTCACCATCTTCCACAGGGGCGGAGAAGGAAGCGATGGCACCCGAGAAGATCCAGGGGTGGAAGCGCAGGACGGACTCCTCCTTGCGAGGATGTAGGCGTAGCGTAGGATAGCTCATTTATATCAGGGCAAATTGAGTAGGTGATGGAGCGGGGAGCGCCATAAGGGTCGTGTAGATCCGCAGGGATGCCCAAGCGTCGAGGGCGGCATAGTGCGCTTGTGCTGGGCTAAGCTGCTTCGCCTCCCAGTCGCTCATACGCTGCGACTTGCTCATACGCTCAGCGAAGAGTATTGCATAGATCTTCTGCAAGCCCAGCTCGCGGATACCGTAGCCACCGCAGAGCTTCTGGAGCTCGACGAAGGAGCCTGGGGTGAAGGCTTCACGACGCGAGAGGGCGGTGATATCATCGCGCAGGCTAAGCCCTACCTTGATAATCGCTGGGTCTTCGAGTAGGGAGATAAGGCTCTTGGGCAAGCCCATCTTATTGAGGCGGAAGAGGAAGCACTCCTCTTCGGTAGCTATCTGAAGGAGGGAGACCTCGTAGCGAACACCAGCCGTAAAGCTTGGGCGCGTCTCGGTGTCGATACCGAGGATGCCAGCGCGACGTAGGCGCATCGCGACACGGCGTGCCTCTTCGCGGGTCTCTATGATGGTGATGGGAGCGGGGCAGCGTGCCAAGGCAAGCGACTGTAGCTCCTCGTCCGTGATCGAAGGGGGATAAGAGTAGACCGGAGCGAAGGGCGAGGGCTTGGCGCTCGAGCGGCGTACAGGGCGCTCCTTCTCTTGGGGCGCTGCCTTCTCGACAGCGGTGCGCTTTTTAGAAGCGGAGGTCGAAGAGGGCTTCTTCGCCGTCTTCTTCCCCGAAGGACTCTTCGGGCTCGTCTTTGTCGTCATCCTGTGTCTGTAACTGGGAGGTGTAGATACGATGAAGGGCCGTGAGCGACTCGAGGAGTGCCTGCCCCCAATATTCGTGGAAGTAGTGGAGGCAACGCCCGACAGCTGCGGGGAGCGCCTCTTCGTTCTCGTCGCGTAGGATCCCGAGGAGGTTGCCTACCTGTTGATAGACATCCGAGAGGCCTTCGGAGATGAAGGCTGCTATCGGCGTGTCGCTGTAGGTCATCTCTTCGGACTGCGCCGAGAGGTATGCGTCGTCCTCACCGAGGAGCGACGAGACGCGGCTGCGCACGGCCTCATAGGCGCCTTCGGTGATATATTCTTCGATATAATCAGCTTCGGGACTGTAGAAATAGGAGGGAAGGTGCAGCGTCACCGAGTAGAGCTGGGGCAGGAGCGTCACCAGTTGCTCGACGAGAGCGTCACGCTCAGAAGCCTGCTCCAAGAGCGCGGCATAGCGGACGCCGACTGCAGCGAACTCTAAGATCTCTTTCGTATAGAGGCTCTCCGCCTCTCTTACATTTGATTCCATACAGGTGCAAAAGTACTATTTTCTGCAGCTTCATCCCCTCTCCGAGTGCAGCAAGAGCGCGAAAAGAAGCGCCTCAGCACGCTCCCAAGGACGAGGCACTGCACGACGAGGGAAATCGTCACCACGAGGAAGCCATTTCGCAGCTCGCATCTGGGGATAAAACGCAGCCCAAAGTACCTTAAAAACGAGGGCAAAAAAGCGGCTTCTAACTGGCCAGAAAGCACCCACGATTACGCACTCAGATAGAGCGCCTTGCGAAGGGATATTTCCCGAGGTGCGGAGGGGGCTAAATTTCCGTATATGCGAAAATATATTTGTGTATATACGGAAAAATATTTCTGCATATACGAAAATTTATTTCTCTATATACGGAAATTTCCCGCCGCATATACGGAGCTCTCCCACCGTGCAGAAAGAAGGGATTTTTCTTCGGGGAAACGGCTTATCCTTCGAGCTGCATACTGAGCTCCTCCCAGCGGGCGAGGACCTGCTCCTGCTCCTTCTTGAGCTGACTGTACTGCTCGAAGAGCTTGGCGTCCGTAGCATGGGCGGGATCGGCGAGCTTCTCCTCCAGAGCACCCAGCTCGGCATCGATGGCTTCGCTACGCTCCTCCTGGGCCTTCAGCTCGCGCTCAAGGGCACGGCGCTCCTTGGCAGCCTCCTTCTGGCGTTGGTAGTCCTGCGCCCCCGTCGCAGACTCGGGGGCCTTCGTCTCCCGCGGCACGGGTGTGGCGGCTCGTGGGTTGCTGACCGACGTGCCGTCCTCACGGTCACGCTTCTCCAACCAATCGTAGATACCACCGATGTGCTCGGTCACATGCCCCGAGCGGAACTCGTAGACGCGTGACACTAAGCCGTCGAGGAACTCGCGGTCGTGCGAGACGATGATGACCGTGCCCGTGAAGTTAAGGATGGCTTCCTTCAGGACGTTCTTCGAGCGGATGTCGAGGTGATTCGTCGGCTCGTCGAGGATGAGGAGGTTGGCCGGGCGAAGGAGGAGCTTGATAAGGGCTACACGACCACGCTCGCCCCCACTGAGGACGGAGACCTTCTTCTCCGACTCCTCACCACCGAACATAAAGGCCCCGAGGAGGTCATTGATGCGCAAGCGGATATCCCCCTGCGCTTCGCGGTCGATAGTCTCGTAGACGGTGTAGTTCCCATCCAGCTCTTGGCTCTGCGTCTGGGCGAAGTAGCCGATCTCGACGTTGTGCCCGAGCTTGAGCGTGCCCGTGTAGTCGCTGACTTCTCCCATGATACACTTGATGAGGGTGGACTTCCCCGAGCCATTCTTCCCGACGAAAGCGACCTTCTCTCCGCGCTCGATGGTCATATTCACATCCGAGAAGACGGTGTGCTCGCCGTAGCGCTTCGTGAGGCTATCGATGATCACGGGGTAAGCACCCGATGTCACCGCAGGGAGGAAGGAGAAGTGCATCGCCGCGCGATCAATGTCCTCCACCTCGATGCGGTCAATCTTAGAGAGCTGCTTGATGCGGCTCTGCACCTGCACGGCCTTGGTCGCCTTGTAGCGGAAGCGCTCGATAAAGTCTTCGGTCGCCTGGATCTCCTTCTGCTGATTCTCGTAGGCACGGCGCTGCTGCTCGAGACGCTCCTCACGTAGGACAAGGTAATGGCTGTAGTTCGTCTTGTAGTCGTGCAAGCGCCCGAGTTCGATCTCCAGCGTGCGATTCGTCGTAGCGTCGATGAAGGCACGGTCGTGCGAGATCAGCACCAGAGCCGCCGATCCCGAAGCGATGAAGCGCTCCAGCCAACGGATAGACTCGATATCCAGATGGTTCGTAGGCTCGTCGAGGAGTAAGACGTCAGGACGCTGCAGGAGGATCTTCGCCAGCTCGATACGCATGCGCCAGCCACCAGAGAACTCTGCCGTGGGGCGATCGAAGTCCGAGCGCTCGAAGCCTAAGCCAAGGAGCGTCTTCTCAATATTTGCCTCGATGCTCCCCGTGCTGTGCATAAGGAGTTGGTCGGAGCGCTGAGCGTGGCGCTCGATAAGCTCCATATAATCCGTGCTATCGTAGTCGGTACGCGTCGCCATCTCTTCGGCGAGGCGCTCGACTTCAGCCTCCAGCTCCGTGATGTGGCTGAAGACCTGCTGACACTCACCGAGTACGGTACGCTCGTCACTCGTCTGCATCACCTGCGGCAGGTAGCCAATGCTGATCCCCTTGGGACGGCTGATGACGCCCTCCGTAGGCTCGGCAATTCCAGCCAAGAGCTTGAGGAGGGTGGACTTCCCGACCCCGTTCTTCCCCACCAGAGCGATACGCTCCTTGGCGGAGATGACGAACGAGAGGTCTTCGAAGAGGGGCTTAGCCCCGAAATATACCGATACGTTATTGACGCTGATCATGAGGAATAGAGGTGGAGAAAGCGGCGGGGAGATCACCCTGGGGTATACGGATCTCGGGGACGACAAGGATAATTCTTTGGGGAGCTAAGGCGGAGAGGAAGCGCTGGAGCTGCTCCTCGGCACGCTGCTGTGCGGCGGGGAGGTAGCGAGGGCTGGTGCGTATATCCAGCTCCGCATCGCGAAGGATGCGTTCGTCGAAGCGGCGTATCGCTACGCGGTCAGCGCTGGCTTCGCCAAGGCGCCCGCCACGATCCAGATAGTAGCGTACGGAGTGATTTCCCCCTGGACGTCGCCCTAGCTCAAGCTCGGGCGCAGGAAGGCTCACGTAGACTGTGTCGCCTGCCATCGTGAAGTGGAGCTTCTCGAGGTCGTACTTGACGTAGGCGACGAGGTCGGCCGTACCCACTGCGTGTTGCCCCGCTTCATAGAGATTGACATCCTGCCGGTAGCTGATCTCTTCGGTGATGAGGCGCAGACGCTGACTGACCTTCATCTGCAGTTCCTCGGTCGTCACCTCAGGTTGAGGCGCCTTGCGGAAGAACTTATGGCAGATGAAGAGCCCCGCAGCTACACATATAGTAAGGAGTAGGATCGGGCGAAGGATCCGCCAAGAGAGCTTGATCATTGTGCTGCGGACTTAGAGGACTGAATGAGGGAGGCATCGGCTTCATCCAAGTGGACACGCACCGTAAGGCGGAGGTCACGGAAGATCGGCTGCAGTTTATTCGTCAGCGTAGCCGATGCCGTGCGGATGAGTGCGCCCCGCTCTTGCTCCAGAGCTTTGGTAACAAGCCCGTCGATCATCGTCTGGCGAGAGCGAATGATCTCATCAAGTTCATTGGTCGATAGGCGGCGACGCAAGCCCGTAGGCTCCTGCAGGACGTTGTGATTCAGATTATCCAGCTCCCGTTTGACCTCGATTGGCGGTAGATAGAGATCTACCGTGCTGTCGGCTTGCTGTACGATGCTTTTCTCCGTGAGTAGCGAGAGATCGCAGTAGGCAGAGGCTTGGCTGAGGAGCTCCACACGGGTCTCCTTAGAGCCGAAGAGCTTCTTGAATCCTAAGAAGCCGTCACGGTGGGGATCAATCTTAAGGACAATACGTACCTGTGTCGTAGCCAGCTCGAGGCGCGAGAGGCTTTGGGCTTGGATCAGGAGGAGCTGCACGGGGGGCGTCTCCTCTTTCTCTTCTTTCTGCGAGCAAGCAGCGAAAGAGAGGGAGAGAAGCACCAGCGCAAAGCAGCTCATCCAGCTATAGAGTCGAGACATATCTTATCTACTTATTTTTTTATGGAGGACAAAGATACGAACTTCCCCCTGCTTATGCGGGTGGGAGGACCTCCTCTAAGGAGAGAAAAACGAACCAGTACTGGTCGGCATCGTGACCAGTACTGCTTCGCGTCGTGACCAGTACTGGTAGGTAGGGGTAACCAGTACTGGTTGAATCGCTGATCAGTACTGGTTCATTTATCCCCCTCTGCAAAGGCTCTCCCCCAGCGCAAGCTGAGCACTAATCTTAGAGCAGAGCGCACCTGCGTGGAGATTAGGCGTAAAAGTCGTTTCTTTGCACCATAGTAGTAGCTATATTCAAAGAGAACGAAATGAATAACTTCAGACGAGTACTCCTCAAGCTCAGTGGTGAATCGCTTATGGGAGCGAAGCAGTACGGCATCGACAACGACCGCCTCGCTGACTATGCACAAGACATCGAAGCTGCAGTCAAGCGCGGCATACAAGTGGCCATCGTCATCGGTGGTGGCAACATCTTCCGCGGATTAAGTGGTGCCGCCCAAGGCTTCGACCGTGTGCAAGGCGACCAAATGGGTATGCTGGCCACCGTCATCAATAGCTTAGCCCTCGGCTCAGCACTCACCTCCCGTGGTGTAAAGAACAGAGTACTCACTGCAATCCGGATGGAGCCTATCGGCGAATTCTACTCCAAGCGTCGCGCCATCGATGCCCTTGAGGCAGGTGAAGTCGTCATCCTCTCGGGTGGAACGGGGAATCCCTTCTTCACGACCGATACAGGTTCGTCCCTCCGCGGTATCGAACTCGAGGCTGATGTTATGCTCAAGGGTACGCGTGTCGACGGCATCTATACCGCCGACCCCGAGAAGGATCCTACGGCTACGAAGTTTGATCGCATCACCTATGATGAGATCTACCAGCGTGGGCTAAAGGTCATGGACCTCACAGCTACCACCATGTGTATGGAGAACAATCTACCCATCATCGTCTTCGATATGGACACTCCAGGCAACCTCCTCAAGGTCCTCAGTGGCGAGCCTATCGGCACCTACGTGGGCTTCTAAGAACAAGCAACCATCCTATCAACAACGACTAAATAAACTCTATGAGCGAACTGAAAGGGCTGATAGCACAAGCCGCCAGCCAGATGGAGAAGACTGTGGAGCACCTCGAAGAGGCGCTCGCTCGTGTACGTGCCGGTAAGGCCAACGTCAAGATCCTCGACGGCATCATGGTCGAGTACTATGGTAGCCCCGTCCCTCTGACTCAGGTGGGCACCGTAACCGTACCCGATGCTAAGAGCATTGTCATCACTCCTTGGGAAAAGGGTATCATCCGTGACATCGAGCGTGCTATCATCAACTCCCCTCTCGGCATCACCCCAGAGAACAATGGTGAGCTGATCCGCCTCGGCATCCCCCCGCTCACCGAAGACCGCCGTCGCGAACTCGTCAAGCAGGTTAAGGCTGACGCAGAAAATGCCAAGGTAAGCGTACGCAATGCTCGCCGTGACACCAACGAAGCTATCAAGAAGAGTATCAAGGCAGACAACACTCCTGAGGACGTAGCTAAGGACGCTGAAGGCGAAGTACAAAAGCTCCACGACCGCTTCATCAAGAAGATTGACGAGCTCTTCGCAGCTAAGGAGAAGGAGATCATGACGGTCTAAGCTCCGCGCGAGACCGCCATCCACGTTATCAAAGCATTGACAGGCTTAGTCATTAAGAACACAGGTAGCCACTACATCGTCCTCACGGAGGATGGTGTAGAGCGCCCGTGTCTTGCCAAGGGCAACCTTCGTCTACGAGGCTTCCGCTCGACCAATCCCATCGTCGTCGGAGACCACGTCGTCGTAGAGCAGACCTCAGACCAAGCGGAGGAAGAGACCCTCTACATCAAGGATATCCTCCCCCGCAAGAACTACATCATCCGTCGGGCTGCAAACCTCTCCAAGGAGTCCCACATCCTGGCAGCAAACATCGATGCGTCCTTCCTCGTCTGCACTATCGCAGCACCTGAGACCAGTACGACCTTCATCGATCGCTTCCTCGCCACAGCAGAGGCCTACCGAGTCCCCACGGAACTTATCTTCAACAAGATAGACCTCTATACTCCAGAGGCTATCGACTATATGGAGGAGCTCATCGCCCTCTACGAAGGGATTGGCTATCCCTGTCACCGAGTCTCAGCGACGACGGGAGAAGGTGTCGAAGCCCTTATTGACCACCTCAAGGGAAAGATCACCCTCTTTAGTGGACACTCTGGTGTGGGGAAAAGTACCCTCATCAATCAGCTGATCCCAGGCGTAGAGCTACGTACAGGATCGATCTCATTAGCTCACTTCAAGGGGATGCACACCACGACCTTCTCACAGATGGTCCCACTCCCCTACTCCGAGGGAGGATATCTCATTGACACTCCAGGCATCAAGGGCTTCGGTATGCTCGAGATGGAAGATGCCGAGGTGTCCCATTACTTCCCGGAACTCTTCGAGGAGAGTACTGCTTGCCGGTTTGGCAACTGTACACACACCCATGAGCCTGGATGCGCCGTACACGAAGCCGTCGAGGCTGGGCGTATAGCTTCTTCCCGCTACATCAGCTATCTCGGCATCCTCGAGGACAAGGAGAGTGGGAAGTACCGCCCCGAATACAAGTAAATATGCTCCACCTTCATTTCTTGAGGGGGCTACGTCGCTCACTCGCATCTACTACAGCGCTCTCAGCCTGCCTGCTCACGCTATCCTGCCATGGGCAGAGTAGCACACAGAGCCAGGCTACGTCTACACACATCGATAGTACGACCCTACGTGGCGATACGCTCGAGCTTATCTTTGCTGGAGACATCATGACTCATGGGCCGCAGATACGTGCAGCAGCCCAAGCGGATGGGAGCTATGATTTCGCTCAAAGCTTTGGTCTTGTACGCCCCGCCATTGAGCGAGCAGACCTGGCGATAGGCAATCTGGAGACGACCTTTGGGGGTAAGCCTTACAGCGGTTATCCTATGTTCTCCTCCCCCGAAGCTCTCGCTGTAGCCCTCCGCGAAGCAGGCTTTGACGTCCTCACGACATCCAACAATCACAGCTGTGATCGCCGAGGCTATGGTATCACCCATACCATCGATGTACTCGACAGCCTTGGGATAGCCACTACAGGGAGCTATCGCAACCTCAGTGAGCGCCCAGCACGCACTCCCCTCATACAATCTGTACGTGGGATCAAGATTGCTATACTTGCCTACACCTATGGCACCAATGGGCTTCCAATTCCCCACCCAACTGTCATAGACACGATAAGCAAAGAGCACATCGCGGCAGACCTACGCCGTGCAGATAGCCTCGGGGCAGAGTACAAGATCGTACAGATCCACTGGGGTAACGAGTACGAGAAGTCCCCGAACCGAGCCCAGCGAGAGCTCGCGCAATGGCTCGCAGACCAAGGCGTAGATGCCGTCATCGGTAGCCACCCTCACGTCGTGCAAGAGAGCACGCGCCTCCAGGGACAAGATACGCAGCGTGGAGAGACCTTCGTTATCTACTCGATGGGGAACTTCATTAGCAACCAAATCACTCCACCAGCTACTCGCGGTGGGATGCTCCTCTCCTTGACGCTGACCCGACAAAGCAAGAATGCAGCTTGGACGACCAAGCCACACTACCAGTATGTTTTCGTCGAGAAGCGCTCACCCAACGGACAGGCGATCTATCGTCTTCGTCCCGTAGACTTAGACTCTATCCCCGAAGGCATAGTCTCAAAAGAAGCCAGCGACCTAAGGGCCTTCCAGCGCTACTATAAGATGATCCCCCTCGTCAAATAGCTCCATTATATATTGTGTCACTTAATTACGACACCAACTCTTATGAATATGAAGAAGCTTAGCATGGCTCTGACTACCCTCTTCGGTATCGGCCTCCTTATCTTCAACAGCTGCGGTACGGTACCCATCACGGACCGTCGCCAACTCAATCTCGTCTCCGATGGTGAGATCCTCGCCGCCAGTGCGACACAGTATCGCCAGTTCATCAACAAGTCTCAGCTCAGCCATAATAGCACGTACAACAATAAGGTCACTCAGGTGGGCCGTCGTCTGGCTGCTGCTACCAACATCTATCTCAAGCAGAATGGCTACGAATCTATGCTCTCGACTCTGAGCTGGGAATTCAATGTAGTCGACAGCAAGCAGGTCAATGCCTTCTGTATGCCAGGTGGAAAGATCGTCGTCTATACAGGACTTCTGAACCTCGTCGGTAATGGTGCCCATTCTGACGATGAGCTCGCAGCCGTTATGGGTCACGAGCTGAGCCATGCACTGGCTAAGCACGCCAACGAACGTATCAGCAACCAGATGCTCATGCAAGCTGGCGGACAGCTCCTCGGAGCCACTGTAGGCTCACGCTCGGGGATGCTGAGTGGGATCCTGAACCAAGCCTATGGTCTCGGTGCTCAGGTCGGCGTACTCCTTCCCTTCGGTCGTAAGCAGGAATATGAAGCTGACAAGATGGGGCTTGTACTTATGGCTATTGCAGGCTATGATCCCCGCTACGCAGTGAACTTCTGGCAGAAGATGGCCCAGTCAAAGGGTGGCGGTCAGCAGAGTGAACTCCTAAGCACTCACCCCAGTGATGCCAACCGTATCAAGGCAATCGAAGCCTACCTACCCACTGCTCTCCAATATTACAAGGGCCAGGGTAGCGCACCAGCAAGTAGCAACTCGGGATCATCCAGCCAGTCTCGTCGTCAGAGCAACGCGCGTAGCGTACGTGCTAATGACGTAGCAAACTACCTCAACAACAGATAGTAGAAAGGACTTCCTATCAACATTTCATAGAAGAGCCCCATGCTATGAGCAAAGAACACTCATAGCATGGGGCTACCACAATCCTCGTACACAGTAATATGGGTAAATACCAGTGGTCTGTAGAGCGCGTAGAGCAGCTGCGCCAACTCATACTCAGCCATCGCAATATCATCATCCTCCCCCACACAGCTCCCGATGGTGATGCTTTGGGCAGTACCTTAGCTTGGGCAAAGGTCCTTCAGACAGTACATCCAGAGGCTACCATCCGTGTACTCAGCCCAGACCGTATTGAGAGCTACCTCAGCTGGCTTCCCTACCTTGATGAGCTTCTGATCTATCCTGACGCTGAAGAAGAGAGCCTTAGAGCAATCCATGAAGCTGACCTCCTCTTTCACCTCGATCACAACCAGCCAAGCCGCCTGCGCTATGCACCGCTCATTGAGGCCGTAGAGCAGTCTAAGACTCCCCATATCCTCATTGACCACCACCTCGACCCTGATCCCACTTTTACTCTGAACTTCAGCTATCCCGAGGCCTCTGCAACTTGTGAGCTGATTCATGCCCTTATCCTATCCCTCGGATGGGAGCAGTATATCACACCTGAGGCTGCAACCCTCCTGCTTACTGGGATCATCACCGATACGGGACGCTTCATGTATAGCCACCTCTCACCAGAGCTCTTCGTCACGACTTCTGACCTCTTGGCTCGTGGAGCAGACTACCTACATATCATCGATCGTCTCACCTATCACAATCCCGAGATACAAGTTCGTCTCCAGGGCTACGTCCTCGATCAGAAGCTCGAGCTCTATCCCGAACTCCGTGCGGCCTGTATCATCCTTACTCAAGAGGAACTTCAGCGCTTCGGGGCAACAAAGGGTGATACGGAGGGGCTGGTAAATATCCCCTTGACTATCGAGGGTATTGACTGCTGTTGCTTCATCCGAGAGGATAAGACTCAAGTCAAGCTCTCCTTCCGATCCACGGGTACCTTTCCCGTCAACCAACTTGCCAGCACAGGCTTTGGAGGAGGAGGACACCTCAATGCCGCAGGAGCTGAGCACCAAGGCTCTATCCAAGAGGCTAAAAATATCTACCTTTGTGAACTAAGGAAACTGAGAGCTCAAGAAGCCATCTAAGCTCATCACCACCGTCCAGCAAGCATAGACAGAAATAATGAATAGACTTATCACCCATCGCATCGCCCTGCTCCTACTGCTTCTCATCCCCGTGTTGGCACTGGGAAGTTGCAAGAAGAATCGCTCCATTAAGCCTCTCTCCCAACTCAAGCGAGAGCAGCGCCAAGCGATTGACCGACTGATCAAGGAATCATCATTCACAGTGAAGGAGCTCAATAGCGAGACACTACCCTCGACCATTGACCCCGATGTATTCTATCGTCTATCCAATGGACTATATATACGCGTGCTTGACAAGGGGACGACCCGCCCTGAAGCAAATAAGACAACGGTCTCGGTACAGCTGAAGGGCTACTTCTTCAATGTATCTCAGTCCAAGGGAGCAATCTTCGACAACCTCACAGAGACCAATGTCCGTCCTCTCTTCTTCCGATATGCCTCATGGGAGACCAGCGAAGGGAAGATCCACTACAGTTCTCTCAACGAAAGTGGGGTCTATGAAGACCTTATCTGCGAAGGGGTTGCTTTCCCTATGTCGCTGCTCGGTGATGGAGCTATCGTACAGCTCATCATCCCCTTCGATCTCGGTCCCTCACAGAACTATACCGCTGGTAACAGCCTCTTCGTAGAGAAGGCGGTCTATACCTTCTATACGAAGCCCCAGCAATAACCTTCTTCTCCCCACCTTATGGCACTCATCAAGTCCATCTCGGGTATACGAGGGACTATCGGTGGACACGTCACCGATGGCCTCAACCCTGTTAGCACGGCGCAGTTCACAGCTGCCTATGCCTCCTTCATCCGCCAGCAAACCAAGAAGGCTCGCCCCCTGATTATCGTGGGGAGAGATGCCCGCATCTCTGGCATCATGGTCAACCGCATCGTCACGGGGACGCTCCTCGGAATGGGATGTGATGTCATCGACATCGGGCTCGCCACAACGCCCACAACCGAGATGGCAGTCACAGGGAAGCAGGCTGACGGAGGGATCATCCTCACGGCAAGCCACAACCCCAAGCAGTGGAATGCCCTCAAGCTACTTAATAGCCGTGGCGAATTCCTAAGCGATGCCGAAGGGAAAGAAATCCTACGTATCGCAGAGAGCGAAGGCTTTGACTTCGCTGATGTCGACAACATCGGAGGTATTCTGAGCGAGGAGAGCTATTTGGATGAACATATCCAAGCAGTCCTCGCGCTCCCATCAGTTGACGTCGAGGCTATACGACAGGCAGACTTCCACGTCGCCTTCGACAGCGTCAACTCTGTAGGTGGCATTGCTCTACCAGCACTCTTCGAAGCTCTTGGTATCAAGCACGTCACTGCCCTCAATGCTGATCCTACGGGACACTTTGCTCATAATCCCGAGCCACTCCCTGAGCACCTAACGGATATCTGTTCGGCTATCGGCTCCAGCAAGGTCGATGTAGGCTTCGTAGTAGATCCCGACGTAGACCGCTTAGCCATCATTGATGAGCGTGGCACTTTCTTCGGCGAGGAATATACGCTGGTCGCAGTATCTGACTACCTACTCCAGCTAAATGGAGGAGGGAACACTGTCTCCAACCTCAGCTCAACCCGTGCTCTGCGTGACGTCACAGAGCGTCATGGCGGCAGCTACACGGCTGCAGCAGTAGGCGAAGTCAACGTAGTCACAAAGATGAAGGAGACGGGTGCACTCATTGGTGGAGAAGGGAACGGTGGTGTGATTTACCCCGAGCTCCACTATGGACGCGACGCTCTCGTAGGTATCGCTCTCTTCCTCACCCTCCTTGCAAAGAGCGGCAAGAAGGTCAGCGAACTCCGAGCCACCTACCCCAACTATGCGATGAGCAAGCAGCGAGTAGACCTCCCCTCGGACGTAGATGCAGGTGCTCTCTTGGAGCGCTTAGCAAAGGAATACAGCGACAAGGGAGATATCAACCTCATTGACGGGGTGAAGATTGACCTCCCGACAGAGTGGGTACATGTGCGCCGAAGCAATACTGAACCCATCATCCGCATCTACACCGAAGCTCCTACAGCTGAGGAGGCCCAGCGTCTCGCAGACGAATTCAAGGCCGTCCTCCTCTCTTACCTCAACTAAGCAATACACCAAGCCTCACTATGCAGGGACGCTCCATTGTGACTCCCCGTATCGTGAGGCTTGGTGTTTGTACTTATCATATCACTCACGGTTTACACGACAATTGGCACGTAAGAAGAAAGACCTCCCTCTTTTAGAAGGCATCACGATCACTGGTCTTGCTGGGGAAGGCAAGGCACTCACCCATATAGACGGCAAGGTACTCTTTGTTCCCTTCGCTGCTCCTGGCGATGTCTGCGATATCCAGATCACAAAAAAGAAGAGCAGCTTTATGGAAGGGAAGATTGCACGTATCGTCACTCCCTCCCCTGAGCGTACCCAGCCCATCTGCTCACACTTCACCATCTGCGGGGGGTGCAAGTGGCAGCACCTCCCCTACTCCCTCCAGCTACAGAGCAAGGATCAGGTCGTCCGCGACGCCCTCCAGCGAATCGGCAAGATTGAGGTAGGCGAATATCTCCCCATCTTAGGCTCGGTAGAAACTGAGCGCTATCGCAATAAGCTCGAGTTCACCTTCAGCCACAAGCGCTGGCTCTTCCCAGAGGAGCTTGACGTACTCAACGCACGCTCCACACCACCAGAGCCCTATGAGCTCTCCGGCCTCGGCTACCATCTCCCAGGGATGTTTGACAAGGTCCTCAACATCGACACCTGCTACCTCGGAGCCGAAGTTATGGATGAAATCCGTCTCTTCGTCCGAGACTACTGCTCCGCTCGTCCCGAGGAGTATCCTTACTTTGACCTCCGCAAGCAGGAGGGACTGATGCGTACCCTTATGCTCCGTACGACCTCTACGGGAGAGATCATGGTTGTGGTCGTCTTCTACCGAGAGAATGAAGCAGCACGCACGGCGCTTCTCACAGCTTTGCAAGAGCGCTTTCCCCAGATCACAGCCCTGCTCTATGTCATCAATGGTAAGTGCAATGACACCATTGGCGACCAAGAGATCCATTGCTTCTACGGACGCGAGTACATTGAGGAGGAGATGGAGGGGCTCCGCTTCCGTATCGGGCCCAAGTCCTTCTACCAAACCAATAGTCGACAGGCCTACGAGCTTTATAAAGTAGCTCGTGAATTCGCGGAGCTCACTGGCTCGGAGCGCGTCTATGACCTCTATACGGGGACGGGGACGATAGCCAACTTCGTCGCCAGACAGTGTGCCTCTGTCGTAGGTATCGAATATGTACCCGAGGCAATTGAAGATGCACGTGTCAATAGCGAGGTCAATGCCATTGACAACACGCTCTTCTACGCAGGCGACATGAAGGATATCCTCACCACAGACTTCATCAGCGAGCATGGTGAGCCTGACGTCATCATCACCGACCCCCCACGTGCTGGCATGCATGAAGATGTCGTCGCTACGATCTTGCGTGCAGCTCCCCGTCGCATCGTGTACGTCAGCTGCAATCCCGCCACGCAGGCTCGTGACCTTCAGCTACTCACCGCTACAGACCAGTACAGTGTGACGAAGTCCCGTGCAGTGGATATGTTCCCGCACACGCATCATATCGAGAACGTCGTACAGCTTGTACGACGCTAGCCCTCTCCCCTAATTCCCCAAACTATGCTCCAGAAGATCCTTGCATCACTGCGTCGCCCGACAGTGCTCTTCCTACTTGTCGGCATCGCTATTGCCATAGCTACGGCTGTCTTCCTGAGGCATAGGACTAGGCAAGCGACAGCAAGGGAGCTCCAAGCAGAGCAGCTACGCCTCCCCGATACACTCCGAGTCGTCACGCTCTCAGGTGCTACGACCTTCTTCATCTACCGCGATGAACCGATGGGTTACCAGTACGAACTGGTGCGCCTCTTTGCTCAAAGTCGCAAGCTCCCGCTGAAGCTCTATGTCACTCACAGCATGGAGGAGGCTGAAGCAATGGTTGAGCAAGGGCGTGTCGATCTCTGTATCACCCCTCAGGCTATGACTCACTCTGCGAAGGAGCGCCTACGCTTTGCTGGGCCTGAAACGATGACGGGACTAGTACTTGTTCAGCGTAGGGCCAAAGCCGGAGATAGCATCCCTTACATCCAAGATGTAGCAGCCCTCCTCGGTAAGGAGCTGACTGTCATAGCTGGCTCACGCGCTGAGGAGCGTATCAAGCGCCTTGAGGAGCAGCTTGGAGGTAAGATCCTTATGCATGAGATTACAGCCGATACCATTAGTACGGAAGACCTCATCGCTCAAGTCGCCAGCCGAGAGATCAACTATACGATCGCTGATGCAGACTTGGCTAAGCTCAGCAAGACCTACTACCCTCAGCTGGACATCTCGCTGGAGGTTGGCTTTGCACAGCGCCTTCGCTGGTTCGTCTCCCGCAAGGCTATTGGACTCGCTGATGCCCTGGATAAGTGGGCGAAGGATATCCCCGAAGACCGAGGCTTCCATGAGATCTATAAGCGCTACTTCGAGCTTAGTAAGTCTGACGATGGAGAGGAAGCTCCCCTCCTCAATCCCCCGAAAAAGGAGGATATACCTGCGTATGGGACTCAGCCAGCTCGCCCATCGCCTCCCTCTACCACAGAGAAGCAGCCCAAGGAAACCGCTACACACGAACCGGCTCCCAGTGGTGGCTACGGGATCTCACGCTTTGATAAGCTCTTCGAGAAGGAAGCACGACGCATCGGCTGGCCCTGGCAGGTATTGGCCTCCATCGCCTATCAGGAGTCGAACTTCCGCCCCGAGGTCGTTGGCTGGTCAGGCGCTCGCGGACTAATGGGTATTATGCCCCGAACGGGTAAGATCTATGGTGCTTCGGTCAAGCAGCTCCTCGATCCAGCGGTGTCTGTACGTGTAGCAGTGGACTGTCTAAAGTCCATTGATGCACTCTTCCAAAAGCAACTCACCGACCCAGAGGAGCGTATCAAGGTCACCCTCGCAGCCTACAACGCTGGTCCTGCACACCTGCAGGATGCTATCCGACTAGCGGAGAAGTACGGCTACTCCTCTACTCGCTGGGAGGGCGGTATCGAGACAGCTCTACGATTAAAGAGCGAAGCGAAGTACTACAACGATCCCGTCTGCCGAGCAGGCTATCTCCGAGGTAAGGGCGTCGCACGCTACGTTGACGAGGTCATCTCCCGCTACCACGGCTACCTCAGCCGAACAAAGTAATCCTCCGTCATCCTCTACAACATCTGAGGGGGCGGGAAGCACTGGTCTTCCCGCCCCCTTCTCTTTTATCCCACTATTCTCTATGAAATCACTCCGACTCCTTTCACTTAGCCTGCTCCTCGGCAGTTGCCTCTCCCTCCAGGCGAGCAATACCAGCCCCACGAGCTATGTCAACCTGGTCAATCCCCTCGTCGGTACTCAAAGCACCTTCGATCTTAGCTCGGGCAACACCTACCCCGTCATCTCCCGCCCTTGGGGGATGAATAGCTGGACGCCCCAAACAGGGAAGATGGGAGATGGCTGGCAGTACAGCTACCAGGCTACCAAGCTACGCGGGCTCAAGCAGACGCACCAGCCCAGTCCATGGATCAACGACTACGGGCAGTTCTCCCTACTACCGATGACGGGGAAAGCTCCTGTCTTTGACGAAGAGAAGCGCGCCTCATGGTTCAGCCATAAGGCGGAGGAGGCTCGCCCCTATTCCTATGAGGTCTATCTGGCTGACTACGACACACGCATCCGCATGGCTCCAAGTGAGCGTGCCGCAGTCTTTGAGGTCGAGTTCTCCCGTATGGCCCGACCCGAGGAGCGCTGGATCGTGGTGGATGCCTTTGACTCAGGCTCCGAGATTCAGCAGCTGGACCGCTATACCATAGTTGGCATCAGCCGCAAGAATAGTGGCGGAGTACCTAAGGGATTCGCGAACTACTTCATCGTACGCTTCACCGAGCCTATCCAGCGTCTCGTGCGTGAGGAGCGCAAAGGTAAGGGCGGACGACACGCCCTCGTTGCTGTGAATCTTGCAGGCGAGAAGGTGAGCTCTCCAACGACCTTCTATGTTGCCTCCTCGTTCATCAGCCGTGAGCAAGCCGAGCTCAATCTCAGAGAAGTAGCCCCTCGTAGCTATCAACAAGTCCGCGCGGAAGGCAAAGCTGAGTGGGAGAAGCAGCTGAGCCGTATAGCTGTCACCGATAGCCCTGATCGGATGAGCACCTTCTACAGCTGCCTCTATCGCTCACTCCTCTTCCCCCGACGCTTCTATGAGATTAATGGCAAGGGTGAGGTCGTCCACTACAGCCCATACAATGGGCAGATACTCCCTGGCTACCTCTATACCGACACAGGCTACTGGGATACCTTCCGAGCCCTCATGCCGCTGATCCACCTTGTCTACCCCGAGGAGGGAGCGAAGATGGCAGAGGGGATGATGAATGCCTACCGCGAGAGTGGCTTCTTTCCCGAATGGGCGAGCCCCGGACATCGTGACTGTATGGTGGGGAATAACTCTGCTTCGGTCATAGCAGACGCCTTCGTCAAGGGGCTGGGACGTATTGATCCGAAGGAGCTGTCCACGGCGCTACTCCACGGCGCCAACAACGAGCATCCAAATATCCGCTCCACTGGACGCCTCGGGTATAAGTACTACAACAAGCTCGGCTATATCCCCTCCGATGTAGGGATCAACGAGCATGCTGCCCGAAGCCTCGAGTATGCCTATGATGACTGGTGCATTCTCCAGGTCCTACAAAAAGCAGGAGCCTCAGCTGACCAGCGGCAGCTCTATGCTGAGCGAGCGATGAACTACCGCAAGCTCTATGATCCCAGCATCGGCTGGATGCGCGGGCGCCGACAAGATGGCTCCTTCCAGTCCCCCTTCTCCGTCTTCAAATGGGGAGATGCCTTCACTGAAGGCAATTCACTCCACTACAGCTGGTCCGTCTTCCATGACGTGCAGGGGCTCATCGATCTCATGGGCGGGGATCAGGCTTTCACGCGCAAGCTTGACAGCATCTTCACCCTCCCTCCCATCTTCGACGACAGCTATTATGGCTTCGTCATCCACGAGATCCGTGAGATGCAGATCATGGATATGGGCAACTACGCTCACGGCAATCAGCCCATACAGCACATGATCTACCTCTATGACTACGTTGGGGAGCCCGCCAAGACGCAGTACTGGGTGCGCGAAGTCATGCGCCGACTCTACTCCGACCGTCCCGATGGCTACTGCGGAGACGAGGACAATGGGCAGACCTCGGCATGGTATGTCTTCTCTGCTCTGGGCTTCTATCCCGTGACACCAGCACTCGGGCAGTATGCTATCGGTACGCCTTACTTCCGAGAGGTCCGCCTATCCATGCCCGAGGGGAAGAGCTTCGTCATCCGTGCCTCCGATCCCAGCGCCCCCTACATCCAGTCGGCACAGCTCAATGGCAAGCCTTGGGAGAAGACCTATATCGACTATGAGACGCTACGACGTGGAGGCTCGATGACCTTCACCCTCGGAGCTAAGGCCTCCTCATGGGGTACACACGCCTCCGCTCGCCCCTACTCTTTCTCGCGAGCGAAGAAGTAGTCTCCTCCACACCATCCACTTAAATTAGCGCCCCTACAGCAGGTTAGTCCATCAAATAACCTGCTGTAGGGGCCGATCATATATAGCACCATGAGCCTGTTGCCGCGAGTCCTGCCCGCTATTTAAAGTGGTAAGGTATCGCACGCCCAGCTCCCTGATATAGCTCTCCGAAGAGATACACAAGTCCTTCGCCTTATCGCGAGTATTCCTCTTATCCAGCGGAGGGAAAAGCTTCGTTCTCGTGAAGAAAAAAGCGCCTTCACGTAGTGATTTTCCTCTGTCTATGCGCGTAGTCTTAAAGACCAAGTACGTAAATCCAAATATCCACGTACGTAGATATTAGAGCCACGTACGTAGCCCAAACATTTCTGCCAGTCGTCCGCAACTTTTATCCCTACGCGGAGCAAGAAACTAATAGAGGTCACTTCTCAAAGCTATATAGCTTCGCACCGAAAGCTATATAGGAATCCAAGCAAAGCTATATAGGAATCAGTCCAAAGCTATATAGCTTTCTTCGCCATCCTATATAGCTCTACCCACGCACCCATATACCTATTAAGAGAGCATTGCGCAAGGCCACCTCTTCATTACTCGTACCTTCTTCTCTCGGAAATCGGAGGCTTTAGGCTGAGAAGTTCAATGGAGGAGAGTGCAAGCTGTGAAGAGATGGCCTTGCGCAATGGTCTCACCTTAGAAATAGCTCTATGAGGCACTTACTGCGACCAACACAGGTCAATTTTCTTGCCCATATCAGTAGATCCTACTGATCCCATACGATCCCATTACCGATCCTATTCAAAGGGCTATTTTATCAACCTTGAAAGAAGCCCTTGAATTCAGGCGCTTTTCCTCGGCAGTATGCGCTGAATTGAGTATCTTTGGTACGTCTGTAGACAATACACATATATGACGAACTAAAACATCAGAATGAAGAGCCTATTAACTACTACACGTGTGGCCGCTTTGGCCCTTGGCTTAGCCGTATCCTCACCCCTTATCTCCCATGCGCAAAAGAACTATAAGCCCACGAAGGAGAATCTCGCTGCGCGCGAGAAATTCCGTGATCGTGGCTTCGGGATCTTCCTCCACTGGGGGCTCTATAGCATCTTCGGCCAGGGCGAGTGGTATATGACCAATGCCAACCTCAATCGTGATGAGTACTCCAAGGTCGCAGGAGCCTTCTACCCCGCACAGTTCGATGCCGCTAAGTGGGTCGCTGCTATCAAGGCCTCTGGTGCAGGCTATCTGACGATCACGTCCCGTCACCACGAAGGCTTCTCCATGTGGGATACCAAGCAGAGCGACTACAATATCATCAAGTCAACGCCCTTCAAGCGAGACATCCTCGCCGAGCTCCGTGACGAGTGCCGCAAGCAGGGTCTGGGCTTCCACATCTATTACTCACTCCTCGACTGGCACCGCGATGACTACTACCCCATCGGGCGTACAGGCCAGGGTACGGGTCGTACTAAGCACGGGCAGTGGAAGACGTATGATGCCTTCATGAATGCCCAGCTCGCCGAGCTCGTCCGCAACTACAATGCCGAAGCTATTTGGTTCGACGGTGAATGGGACCAGGATATCAACCCAGGCTTCCAGTGGAACTTCGATAAGATGTACGCTGGGATCCACAAGATCAACCCCGCCTGCCTTATCGGGAATAACCACCACGGTGAAGTACACCCAGGCGAAGACTTCCAGATGTTTGAGCGTGACGTCCCCGGTGCCAACACCGCTGGGCTCTCTGGTCAGGCTATCAGTAAGCTCCCCATCGAGACCTGCCAGACGATGAATGGTATGTGGGGCTACAAGATCATCGACCAGACCTACAAGTCTGACACGACCCTTATCCGTCTGCTCGTCCAGACCGCAGGTCGCAATGCAAACCTCCTTCTCAACATCGGCCCCGAAGCTACGGGTGCTCTGCCTGCTACGGCTATCGACCGCCTCGAGAAGATCGGTAAGTGGATGAAGACCTACGGCAAGACCGTCAAGGACGGTGTGCGCGAAGGCATCATTCCTCCCCAGGAATGGGGGGTATCGACCCAGAAGGGTAAGACCGTCTACCTGCATATCCTCGACTGGAAGAGCCGTATGCTCTCACTGCCCTTGACCGAGAAGGTGAAGAGCGTGGTAGCCTACGATACCCGTCGCCCCATCCCCTTCCAGCAGACGAAGCTCGGGCTGACGCTCTCCTTCGACAAGGCTCCATCAGAAGCCAATGCTATTGACTATATCGTAGAGGTCACCCTCCACTAAGACCATAATGAGTACCTATCGGATAGAGAACTGCGCAGGGAGTGCCGAGAGCGCCCGCCGAGCTGAGCTGGGCGGAGCCTATCGAGTCGAGCTCTGCGCTGGTCTCCCCGAGGGGGGTACGACCCCCTCCTATGGTGAGATCCTCACCGCACGCCGAGCTATCAGTATCAAGCTCAACGTCATCATCCGCCCACGCAGCGGTGACTTCCTCTATACTCCTATTGAGGTAGAGGCCATGCTTGCCGACATTCGTATGGCTCGCGAGCTAGGCGCTGACGGCATCGTCGTCGGCTGTCTCACAGCTGACGGAGCTGTAGACAAGCCCCTCCTTCGTCGCTTTGTAGAGGCCGCGGAAGGACTACCCGTGACCTTCCATCGTGCCATCGACGTCTGCCAAGATCGTGCTCAGGCGCTGGAGGATATCATCGAGGCTGGGTGCGATCGCGTACTGACCTCAGGAGGTGCCGCCTCAGCACCCGAGGGAGCAGACGCCATCGCAGCACTCGTCAAGCAGGCTGCAGATCGCATCATCATCATGCCTGGAGCTGGTGTCACCCCAGAGAATGTAGCAGACCTTGCTCGTAAGACAGGGGCTCGAGAGTTCCACTTCTCAGGCCGAACCGCCGAGCCCAGCCCGATGCGCTACCGCCATGAGGGCGTCTCGATGGGTGGCACTGTGACCATCGACGAATATGCCTACCTCTTCACTGACCCGAAGAAGATACGTCAGGCTGTAGAGGCACTACAAGCACTCGAGTAATCCTACTCGATACTCATCCGCACGACATACAGATACTATACACATCCGCATGAATTCACGAATCATCACCCTTTCCCTTGCCCTCGGTCTCCTCGGTGGGATCACAGAGCTCAGTGCTCTCCCTCAGAAGCCGACCCGCAAGGTACAGACCAGCCGCCCCGCAGCCTCTAAGCTCCAGCAAGATTTCCTTGCCAAGCAGAAGGCCTTCCCCAAGGGTGACTTCTTCCGAATCTTCAAGCAGCAGATGACTCCCGAGGAGCGTGACGCTATGACCTTCCTCTACGCGTACATGCCTACGAATGACCTCATCGATAGAGATGGAGACTTCTACCTCGAGAATGTCCGCGCCTCACTACGCGCTCGCAAGGAACTCCCTTGGGGGAAGTCCATCCCTGAGCGTGAGTGGAAGCACTTTGTCCTCCCGATCCGTGTCAATAATGAGGCACTTGATGCCTCACGCATGGTATTCTTTGATGCCCTGAAGGATCGCGTCAAGGGACTCTCCCTGCATGATGCGGTACTCGAGGTCAACCACTGGTGCCACGAGCACGTCGTCTATACACCAAGTGACTCCCGCACCTCCTCTCCTCTGGCTACTATCCGATCGGCCTATGGGCGCTGTGGCGAAGAGTCCACGCTCTTGGTAGCAGCTCTGCGTGCAGTCGGTATCCCCGCACGTCAGGTCTATACCCCTCGCTGGGCGCACACCGATGACAACCATGCTTGGGTAGAAGCTTGGGTCGATGGCAAGTGGCTCTTCCTCGGAGCCTGCGAACCCGAGCCTGTACTCAATCTCGCATGGTTCAACGCTCCCGTTTCCCGTGCCATGCTCGTTCACACGAAGGCCTTTGGTCGCTATGACGGACCAGAGGAAGTTATCGGGAATACTCCTACCTACACCGAGATCAATGTCATCGACAACTATGCTCACGTAGGCAAGGTCAGTGTACAAGTCACCGATGCTACGGGTCACCCCCTCGCTGGTGTACCCGTCTCCTTCCGAGTGTACAACTACGGGGAGTTCTACACCGTAGCTACCAAGGTCAGTGATGCCGCTGGTCGCGTCTCACTCACTGCAGGACAAGGGGATATGCTTGTCTATGCGAGCAAGCCCGAGGGGACAAGCTACCGCTTCGGCATGCAGAAGGTCACCTTCGGCACTGACAAGCAGGTACGCCTCCAGCTGAAGTACCGCCCAGGAGACCGCATCAACGAAGACCTCCTCATCACGCCTCCACGTGAGGATGCGAAGTACCCCAACGTCACCGATGCCCAGCACGCTGAGAACAATCGCCGTATGGCTGTCGAAGACTCTATCCGTGGCCAGTATGTAGCCTCCTTCGTCGGGAAGCAGCTCGAGGGTCTCGATGCTCGTGGCAACTGGAAGACCTTGCACGAATTCGTCGAGGGCTCTAAGGACCAAGAGCAGGCGAAGGCACTCCTCCGAGTGATCTCCGCTAAGGACCGCCGTGACATTCCTCTCGAAGTGCTGCGTGACCATCTGGATAACACGAAGCCCCTCCCCCAGTTCGCCGCGAACAAGGAGCTTGCTATGAGCTACATCTACAATCCTCGTGTAGCCAACGAGCCCTTAGTAGCCTATAAGAAGTACTTCGCCGAAGCAGTTCCACAAGAGCTGCAGAGCAAGTTCCGCTCTTCCCTCGAAGCTCTACGCCAGTGGTGCGTCGCTACCATCCAGATAGATAATAGCTACAACCCGCTGACCTATCCCATTGAGCCTATCGGGGTGTGGAAGAGTCAGAAAGCTGATACCCACTCTCGTAACATCTTCTTCGTCTCGCTGGCACGCGCTATGGGCTGGCCTGCACAGATCGACGGGGTGACGGGCAAGGTACAGGTCTATGAGAAGGATGGCTGGCACGATGTCATCCTCGACAAGAGACTTCCCCAGACAGCTGCTAAGCAGGGTACACTTCGCCTGAGCTATAAGGACAATGGTATCATCGACAATCCGAAGTACTACTACCAGTTCACTATCTCCAAGTTCGATGACAAGGGGCAGACTCGCCTACTTGCCTATGACGAAGGAGACAACGGGCTGGAGCAAGGGACCTCGTGGGCTAAGACCTTCAAGGACGGCGCTCCGATGGATGCAGGGCATTACCTGCTTGTCACGGGCTCACGTCTAGCGAGCGGCAGCATCCTGGTGAACATGCGCACCTTTGATATCAAGGCTGGTCAGACGACCGATGAGGAGCTCCTCATGCGTCGTGACACCACGGCTGTAGCAGTCCTCGGTAGCTTCAATGCTGAGAACCTCTATACCTACTATGGAGAAGCTAAGGATCTGACGAAGACCGAGCAGTTCGCAGCTCCCGCAGGCAAGGAGCAGTCCATCCTCACGACGACAGGCCGTGGCTACTATATCCTCGGTATCCTCGGGGCAGGCGAAGAGCCAACGAACCATGCGCTGAAGGACATCATCGCAGAGCGTGAAGTCTTCGAACACTGGGGCCGTAACCTTGTACTCCTCTTCAAGGACAAGACGAGCCAGAGCCGCTACCGCCCCGAGGACTTCGCAGGTCTTCCTAAGGGTACGGTCTTCGGTCTCGACGACAAGGGCACGATCCTCTCTGAGCTCGTCACGAATATGAAGCTCCGCGCAGGCAACCTCCCCGTCTTCGTCATCGCAGACACCTTCAACCGTGTGGTCTTCGTTTCGCAGGGCTATACCATCGGTCTGGGTCGCCAGATCCGTCAGGTCATCACCGCCCTCGAGAAGGAGCAGTGCACGGCCCCCACGCAGACCTGTACCGCTCCATAAACAAGCGCTTATAAAGCATCGTCAAGAGGCCCCCTCCCTGCTCTGGGAGGGGGCCTCTTGTCCGTCTATGCAGAGAGCAAGACGAGAGAGTATCGTATCTTTGCCCCACAAAAGATGCAGATGACTCCTATCAAACGACTTCGTAGCTACCTACGTGAGCAGTCTCACACGCTACGCCAACTCCTCCATATCGGCACGCCCATCATCCTTGGGCAATTGGGCATTATCTCGGTGAATTTCGCTGACACCATCATGGTCGGCAAGTATAGCACTGATGCTCTGGCAGCCGCCTCTTTCGTCAACAATATCTTCGCCCTCTTCTTTGTCCTTGGACTGGGTTTCAGCTATGGGCTTACCCCTTTGGTGGCAAAGGCACATACCCGAGGTGATCAGCTTCGACTCGGAAGACTTCTTCGCCATAGTACCCTACTGAATCTATCCATTACCATCGCTCTTACCCTGCTACTTGTCGGGGTATATACCTTCCTGAAACTCTTCCGTGTACCCTCCGACCTACTGCCACTCATCCGGCCGTACTTCATCCTGCAGATGATCTCCTTCGGCGTGTATATGGCATCAGCTGCGCTGAAGCAGTTCTTCGATGGCATGGGACGTACACAGGTACCCATGTGGATTATCCTTAGCTCCAACCTACTCAATGTCGTTGGGAACTATCTCTTGATCTTCGGTAAGTGGGGATGCCCTGAGCTTGGGCTTTATGGTGCTGGACTCTCCACGCTCCTCTCACGCATCTATATGCTCGTGGCGCTCACACTCGTACTGCGTTATAGCCGCTCATTCAAAGTCATCAGCCAAGCCACCCTTGAGCGCAGCATCTTCCCTGCCTATTTCGTCCGCCTCTTCCGTCTGGGGACACCTATCAGCATACAGACGGGGGTCGAGACAGCAGCTTGGACCTTTGCCATTATTATCGTTACCCCACTGGGAGAGCATCCATTGGCTGTCCATCAGATCCTATGTACACTCACTGCACTGGGCTTCTTGGTCTACTATGGCATTGGGGCTGCAGCGACTATCCTCGTGAGCAGTGCCCACAGCAAGGGGGATCATAAACAGGTGCGACATACCGTAGGAGTAGCCCTCATCTTGGCAGAAGCTGTGGCACTACTCGTTCTCATAGGACTTATCCTCGGGCGAAATTACCTCGGCTATATCTTCAGTGATGACCCAAGTATCATCGCGATGACAGCACTGGCCATACTTCCTATGGCACTTTACCAACCAGCAGACGCCCTTCAGGTCATCTATAGCAATGCGCTCCGCGGGATGGAGGACGTGAAGCACATGGCCCTCTATGCCTGTGGGGTACACCTCATCGTAGCACCAGCTCTCTGCCTACTTTTCGGCTTTGGTCTTGGACTTGAAGGTGGAGGTATCCAGCTCACAGCAGTTTGGTCTGCCTTCCCCGTAAGCCTTCTACTCTTGGGCTTCCTTATCAAGAGACGCTTTGACCGTATCTCTACACTGCGGTGAGCTCCATACTCATAGAGGAGGCTGATAGCAACCTATATTGGTCGACGGGTGGACCTATATTGGTCGTGAAGACAACCTATATAGGTCGTGAGGCTGACCTATATAGGTTCACCCGTCGACCAGTATAGGTTCATACCACTATCCAGCCGAGGCACTTGTCCCTCCCCCTCTGTAGAGAAAGACCAAGCAGCCGAACAAAGTCTACCTTCATTCGGGCGTAGAAGCCCTATATAAAGGCGATCAAAGGGCGGGGAAGCCAGCAAGAACTATTATCTTTGTGGTAAATAATCATATACGAGATGCAGCATCCGCTATCTATCTATAACACGCTCCACCGTCGCAAAGAAGCCTTCGTCCCAGCACAGGCTCCTCACGTGGGGCTCTACGTCTGTGGGCCTACAGTCTATGGAGATGCCCACCTCGGGCATGCCCGCCCTGCGATTACCTTCGATATTCTCTTCCGCTACCTGAGCCACTTAGGCTACAAGGTGCGCTATGTACGCAACATCACTGACGTAGGGCATCTCGAGCACGACGCAGATGAGGGAGAGGACAAGATCGCTAAGAAGGCTCGCCTTGAGCAACTCGAGCCTATGGAAGTGGTGCAGTACTACCTGATCCGCTACCATCATGCGATGGAGCGCCTTGGGGTACTCCCTCCAAGCATTGAGCCTATGGCCTCAGGGCACATCATTGAGCAGATTGCCTTGACGCAGCAGATCCTTGACGCAGGCTTTGCCTATGAGAGCAATGGATCGGTCTACTTCGATGTAGAGAAGTATGACAAGAGCTTTAACTATGGAGAGCTGAGTGGACGCCGCATCGAAGACATGCTGAGCAATACGCGCACGCTTGATGGACAGGATGAGAAGCGTGGTCCTCTGGACTTTGCCCTCTGGAAGAAGGCGCAGCCCGAGCATATCATGCGCTGGCCCAGCCCCTGGGGCGAAGGCTTCCCAGGCTGGCATGCAGAGTGCACTGCCATGGGACGAAAGTATCTCGGCGAACAGTTTGACATCCACGGTGGTGGCATGGACCTGATCTTCCCTCATCACGAGTGCGAGATCGCTCAGGCCAAGGCCTCTCAAGATGGTGAACCCATGGTGCGCTACTGGATGCACAACAACATGATCACCATCAATGGACAGAAGATGGGGAAGTCCCTTGGGAACTTCATCACACTTGATCAGTTCTTCACTGGCGAACACGACCAGCTGGAGCAAGCCTATTCGCCGATGACGATCCGCTTCTTCATCCTCAGCGCTCACTACCGCGGTACGGTAGACTTCAGCAACGAAGCTCTGAAGGCTGCAGAGAAGGGCTTGGCTCGTCTGCTCGACGCTGCTGCTTTACTCGACGGGCTACAGGCTGGAAGCACCACATCTATCGAAGGAATCCAAGGTCTCTCAGAGCGCTGCCATGCGGCTCTCAATGATGACCTCAATACACCGATTGCCATCGCTGAGCTCTTTGAGGCTGCACGTGCTATCAACTCCATTCATCATAAGCAAGCCACGATCACAGCGGAGGATCTTGATGAGCTACGTCGAGTATATCGCCTCTTCCTCTTCGACCTGCTGGGGCTCCGTGACGAGCGCTTAGGCGAAGGAGGCGCGAGCGAAGCCTTCTCGGGCGCAGTAAATCTTCTCCTCTCTATCCGAGCTGAGGCCAAGAGCAAGAAGGATTGGGCTACCTCTGACCGCATACGTGATGAGCTGGCTGCCCTCGGATTCACTATTAAGGACACCAAGGAAGGTACCGAGTGGTCCCTCTAAGCCCTTATGCGATATAGCTTCGTCATCCCCGTATATAACCGCCCCGATGAGGTGCGGGAGCTACTGGAGAGCCTGACCCATCAGGAGCTCTTCGACTTCGAGATAGTCATTATCGAGGACGGCAGCTCCGTGAGTTCGGAAGCCATCGTCGAGAGCTATCGTGGGAGCTTCCCAGCTCTACGCTATATCGCTGTACCCAATGGAGGTCCCTCACGAGCCCGTAACCTCGGAGCTTGTGAGGCCACGGGCGAGTACCTTATTATCCTCGACTCGGATGTCGTCCTCCCCCCAGGCTATCTCACTGCAGTAGATGACTACCTGGAGAAACATCCCGTGGATGCCTTCGGCGGGCCTGATGCTGCATCGGACGACTTTACCACGGTACAGAAGGCTATCAACTATGCGATGACCTCTCCCCTAACGACTGGGGGAATCCGTGGTGGAAGCGCTGACGGTATGGAGAAGTTCAAGCCACGTAGCTTCAACCTCGGTTGTCGCCGCTCCGTCTACTTACAGCTTGGAGGATTCAATGAAGCGATGCGCTTCGGCGAGGATATTGACTTCAGCCTTCGCCTCATCGAGGGAGGGCATAGCACGGCACTCATCCAAGAAGCCTTCGTGTACCACAAGCGCAGAGTGGACTTCTGCAAGTTCTTCAAGCAGGTCCATAACTCAGGTATCGCACGTATCCACCTGGAGACGCGCCATCCTGGGAGCACACGATTAGTGCACCTTCTACCCGCCCTCTTCACCATTGCCTCCGTCATCGCGCTCTTCCTTTGCGTTGGGCGACTGGGGCTATTGGCTCTTGCCGTCATCTTCTTTATTGATGCTTATCATCGAGCAGGACGATCGGTGGAAGTTGCCCTCCTCGCTGTACCCGCATGCTTCATCCAGCTTTGGGGCTATGGCTCAGGCTTCCTTCGTGCTTGGTGGGGGAAATATATCCTTCGCAGTAAGGAGTTCATTGCCTTCAAGGATAACTTCTATGAGTAAGGGCTGGGGTAGCTACATTCGCACCTATGGGATCGTACTATTCCTACCTTTTACCTTGGGCGCTTGTCGTCCAAAGGTAGTGACCTCATCCCTCGGCGAAGTCTACCTACCCGATCACCTCACCTCCCCACGTGAGCGTCTCGGCTACCTCATCGACCACTACTGGGACAAGATGGAGGCACAGCCTGACACCTCGCAAGCGCTTATTACACGCCAAATAGAAGACTTCTGTGGTCTCCTACACGGAGCACCCCTCGGGACTGCTCGCCGTAGTATCTTCCGCTCTCTGAACTACCTCTCTGGCGAAGCTCTACAAACAGCCCTCTCCACCTACCGCTCGCAGCTATATAATCCCGAGAGTCCTCACTACAATGAAGGGGTCTATAGCCTCGTCTTAGCGTGGGAAGAGTCTTCCATGAAGGTAGACTCGGCACGAAAGGTAGATGCATACCTTCAGCGAGTGCGCCTTCAGCACAATGCAATAGGTCGCAGTGCCCAAGACTTCCTCTACCACACGAGCGACACTACGGGCACGGTGAGCCGACGTCTATCCCACCTCAGTGCCCCCTATACCCTACTCGTCCTCTCCGTCGACTCAGATAAGAGAAATCAGCAGTGGGCAGAAGCACTCCATGGGCACAAGGCTCTTTATCGCCTCGTGCTGGAGAGGAACCTACGCCCGTTGGTCGTCTATACGGGAGCTACACGCCCAGACTCAGCACTCAGAAGCCTTTGGTCTGGGGCAACACTGGGCTATGATTCCGCAAAGCTCATCACAGCTCAGCGACGCTATGACCTAAGCCACGGTAGTGCTCTTTACCTCTTAGATGCGAAGAAGACCGTTCTTCTGCGCAACACCTCTATCCCTAAGATTGCGACTTACCTCCATGCCCGTGATGAAGAGTAAGCGACTACTAACGGAACTGCTGGACTACATCGAGCTTTTCGAGCAGTCTTTCCCCAACGATGAGGAGCTCAGCATGAAGAGCTTCCTCATCTTCGTGCAGAGCATGCAAGAGGGTTCGGAAGCAAGCCCCACGTCTACGATGCGCCCAGCGAACATGGGACAGCAGCGTGAGGTATCCATCGCCCGCCACCTAAGCCTTCTCCATCGCTACTCTAAGGGCTACATCAAGCGTGCGCTCATGGCCTCCGACCTCCTGCAGAGCGAAGAGGAATACTCCTATTTGGCAAGCCTCATGAGTGGCAAGCCCCAGACCAAGACCGAGCTGAATACACTCAACGCAATGGAGAAGACCTCGGGTGCTGAGATCATCCGTCGCTTAGTAGCTAAGGGCCTGGCTGAAGAGCGCACTGATGAGCGAGACCGACGCAGTGTCCTCGTCACCATCACCCCGCAAGGTCGAGCTGAATTGATAAAGGTATTCCCCCAGCTTCATACGGCTGCCCTACTTCTCTCAGCACCTTTACAGGAGCAACAACAGGCTACCCTGGACTTCCTCCTCCATTATCTCTGCGGAGCTCTATCAACACTGCCACCCGCCAAGAGCGACAGTGATCTTGCTGAGCTTCTAAGCACACTACGTGCTGGTGCCCCATCCCATTAGTATCATCTGCCTATGCTTCTCTTAGAGCTACTCCTTACATTCGCAAAAGGTATACTTATCGGTCTCTTAGTGTCTGCTCCCATGGGGCCGACAGGTCTCCTCTGCATGAGAGAGACGACACGTGGCAGACGTCGTGATGGGATGCTGGTAGGCCTCGGAGCGACCCTCAGTGACTTAGTCTATGGCCTCATCGCCTACTGGGGCGTAGGGATCGTACTGAATCTCCTCGATCAGTACAGTAGCTCACTCAGACTCGGTGGGAGTATCTTCATCTTGGGCTTCTGTATCATCCTCCTCACGCGACACGTCTCGACGAGCGAAGACGATACGCCCGCTCCCCCACATCGTCTCAAGTCTGCCTACAGCGTGAAGAAGGTATCTGGAGCCTTTGCTCTTACGCTCTCCAATCCCTTCATCATCCTACTCTTCCTCCCGCTGTACGCACGACTCGAGTTCGTTCGGGCTGTGAAGCTCCAATTCGTTGAGCTCTTTGTAGCTATGGCGGGCATCGGTATCGGTTGCCTCCTCTGGTGGGTCATCCTGACCTATATCGTCAAGAAGCTCTCTGCCCGCTTTGGCATGAAGAGTCTAGAATGGATCAACCGCATCGTAGCCCTCGTACTCATCATCTTAGCTCTCGTAGGGATCTACACCTCACTCTTTGAGTAGCCCCTGCGTAGCCCTCCCTCTTTTTATCCTTGTACAAAACTTATGAAGCAAGCTTATATCCCCCGTATTGAGCGTGGTGCACACACCCTATCTGAGTTCACTCCCATCCTGCGAGAGCAAGGTGAAGTGCTCTATATCGATACGCTGAACTGGCGTGCAGACTTCCCTCACCGCCCACTCGTAGCTGCTTATCTTGGCTATGATGCCAAGGCGCTCTACATCACCTACGTTGTCGATGGCCAAGACCTCCGCACGCTCTCCCCTGGAGATGGGAACTATGTCCACGAAGACAGCTGTGTCGAGTTCTTCATGCAGCGCGAAGCTGGCGAGGCCTATATTAACTTCGAGTTTAATGCTGCTGGGGTATGCTACGCTGCACACCACCAGTCCCCATCCGAAGCTGAGCTTCTCAGCTCGGAAGAGTTCGCCAGCATCGAGCGCTGGGCTACTCATCTCGGGCAGCACGGGCTGGAGCTGACGGGTGCTCAAGCATGGGAAGTCACCGTCGCCATCCCCTGGACAACGATGGGCTATGAAGCTGGGAAGCTCCCCACGTCGCTGCGTGCCAACCTATATAAGTGCGGCGACAAGACCCCACATCCTCACTTCCTCAGCTGGGCTCCTATCGAAGAAGCTCAGCCCGCCTTCCATCGTCCACAGTTCTTCGGTGAGCTCTTCCTCCAAGCATAGTCCCGATACGCCCACTATACCCCACCGACACTGCACTTGGCTTGGTGCTCTTGCACTGAGTCTCATCACGCTGGCTCCTCTAAGAGCTCAGACGGGACTCACTCCTCAGGATAGCTTGCGTCTGGACTCCCTTGACGGACTCCGCCGAGAGCTTGTTCGTGCCAACGAGGCTCGCCCGAAGTATGGCATCCCGATGATAGACCGCTTCTTCCGCTACGAGCCTGTCGCCCCATATAATCAGAATCGTGGCTATCAGTTCCTCCATGCCGTCGCAGCGAGTATGGCTCGCAATCAAAAGCCCTCAAGCAGTACAGGGGGACCCCTCCAGACACTCATTGAGATCGGGGGCGGGAAGGACTTTGACTTCGGGAAGTGGCGCATTGGCATCGATGGGGTCATTGACCTCCTGACGGCCAAGAACTCGATCGACGGCCAGTGGTTTGGCTATGGCGTTCTCGTAGCGCGTAAGCTGGGAGAAGGTCGCTCGATACGCCTGCGCTCCTCTATCAACTATGCACTCAAGAGCCGCAACTGGTATCACGAGCACAACCTGCTCCTCTACTACGCGCCCCAGCTCAACGGACTTATGGTACTCTCTGGCGGGCACACCTCACGAGAGACCTTCCACCTCACTCCCGAGGAGATCTACCGCGGATACTACGGAGCACTCCCTGCGGCAAATAGCCCCGTCGCATCGTTCGTCAAGGACTATCTCCAGCTGCGCAATCGTATCCAGCTCACCGAAAGCCTCGATCTCTCGACCTCCCTGCTCTTCGAGGATCGCAAGCCACAAGTAGGGATCCCCTTGGAGCACCATCGTGCCCTGCTTGCTTCCGGGCAAGTACTTTGGGCTCCCTCTTTCCTCAATCGTAGCGAGTCGGGCATACCCATTCCCATCGGCCATCGCCGTGAGCTGGGGGTCATCTATAAGCAGGCCTTCGACCCAAATGGGAGCACGCAGTCCGCTTCGGCCGTCCCTTACAGCCGCTTCCAGCAGCTCGAAGCCTTCGTCCGTGGCACGATCCCATTGGACGAGGACAATAAGATCGACCTGAAGATCAATGCGGGCACGTACCTCTCTCGGGAGTATCTCTCCCCAAGCGATGAGAAGTACTTCGCCCTCGCACCTGTCATCGACCGCACGCCGTTCAAGGATAACTGGGCGACCCTGCCCCCCTTCTTCACTGGGGGAAAGAGCTGGACGACGCAGGAAGTCAACTTCTATTCGAATCGCTTCCTCCTCTCACGCACGAAGGGCTTCGGGGGCTTCTTCCGTATGGATGATGCGCTCCATGCCCGCAACCTCCTCACCGGAGATGGTCGTGCCTTCAGTGAGGTCGGCTACTCCATCGGCTGGGGTGACATGGCGCGCTTTGGTCTCTTCGCTGGGTATGACTGGCAGAAGACACGACCACACGTCGCCTTCCGCATCAGCCTACCCGTCCTCTGCCTCTCGGCCAGCGCCAGCGAGCGCTATTAGCCTCTCCCCAAGATGAAGCCACCCGACGCGATGCCGATAGCATCACGTCGGGTGGCTTCGTCTTGTAGTGGCTGGCGAAGACTCTTGGGCAATGTCCCTATGCCTTCAAAGTACCATGTAGTTACGAAGCGAAAGGCCTGCGCCAAGAGGACGTATACGTTCCCTGATCAAAACGTATACGTTTCATGCCCAAGACGTATACGTTTCACGCTCGAAACGTATACGTTTTGCTCGCGATAGGTATACGTTACGCTCAGCAAGGGTATACGTTCTGTCCAGCGCCCTCACATTCTTTCCTTTCGGAGGGAATCAAGCCCAGCCTTCTACGAGCCTTCTGCACAATAAATAGAAAGTAGTCCTCCCCCAAATCGGACACAAACGACGCTTGATGAAGTAATGGGAAGTTTCTACCTTTGTTATGAGCTTGATGACGCGAGCTCCCACTCCCCATGCGGGATAAGACCACACGCCAAGCAACAACACATACATTATTAATCACCCTATGATCCACAGTACCCTCGACGAGTCCGCTCGCTACGAGTCCCTTCATCCTCACTTTAAGGAGGTCTTCGACTACATCAAGAGTCACGACCTACGGGCTATGGAGCCCCAGCGCTTGGAGCTCCGAGGCGAAGAACTCTTCATCAACCGAATAGACGCTCCATCCAATCCCCAAGATGAGCAGCCGATCGAAGCGCACGAATCCTACATCGACATCCAGATCCTCCTTGAGGGCCGCGAGCGCATCGGCTGGCTCCCCCGTGCTAAATGCCTTAGCCCCCGTGCCCCCTATGATGAGTCGAAGGACATCATCTTCTACCATGATCAGCCGACGAGCTACGTCGACTTGCTCCCAGGAGACTTCGTCATCCTCTTCCCCGAGGATGGTCATGCTCCCTTCATCGGGGACGGAAGTCCCATCAGTAAGCTCATTGTCAAGGTCCGCCGATAGCAAAACCAGTACACATCCCTGTGGAGGCACCCTTCGTACGTAGCAGGATTATCGCTATCTTAGCCTAAGGATAAGAGCAAAATCATTCCCTTTAACACAAGACAAATCTCAAGTATATGAAGACAAATCAATGGATACGCCTCGGGCTCTTTGCCCTGGCTACGACTGTCGCCCTACCAGCCGTCGCTCAGCGTAAGCGCCCCGCTAAGGGGAAGGTCACTAAGGTCGTCATCACACAGCCTAAGGCTGGCAACTACCGCATCGATGGGATAGCTCCCGCAGACGCAAATGGTCAGTGGGTCTACCTCTACAAGCCCAGCGGTCAGGGTGCTTCGGATAGCGTCCAGATCGCCAATGGCCGATTCACACTGGAGCGAGCTGTAGCTGAAGATGGTCTCATCGCACATCTGGTCATCCCCAGATCTTACAACCTCTCCTTCATCCCCGAAGAAGGGATCATCAAGGCTGACCTTGCTGCGATCGCTGCTACAGGGACGGCACTGAATGACCTGCACGCACAGAAGGCCAAGGCACGCGAAGCCCTCGAGACAGAGACCAGAGGACGACTCAAGGCTATCCGCGCAGAC
The DNA here is from genome assembly GCF_000700805.1 of Porphyromonas sp. KLE 1280. NCBI lineage: Bacteria > Pseudomonadati > Bacteroidota > Bacteroidia > Bacteroidales > Porphyromonadaceae > Porphyromonas > Porphyromonas sp. KLE 1280. The sequence goes on along the minus strand of NZ_KL362962.1, from coordinate 239,904 downwards.
AAGAACCTTGACGACAAGGCTAAGGAAGAAGCCCAAGAGAAGATCGTCAACGAGTTCTACGGCAAGATCAAGCCCCTCGCCGAAGCTGACCTCAAGGAGCACTCCAACGATGCTATCGGTCTCATTGCTCTTCAGACCCTCCTTGGGATGGAAGACGTGAACGTCGCTAAGGCAGAAGCACTCCTGCAGCAAGCCGGTGATCGCCTCCGTGCAGAAGAAAGCATTACGAAGATGGTCGAACGCCTTCGCCGTGTAGAAGCTACGCAGGCAGGTGCACAGTTCGTAGACTTCGAGGGAGTAGATGACGCTAACAAGGCCGTTCGCCTCAGCGACTACGTGGGCAAGGGTCACTATGTCCTCGTTGACTTCTGGGCTTCATGGTGCGGTCCCTGCCGTCGTGAGATCGCTCACCTGAAGAAGGTACGCGATACTTACACCGACAAGGGGCTCATCATCCTCGGCACGGTCGTATGGGACGAAATGGAAGACCACCTCAAGGCTATGAAGGAGCTTGAGATCACTTGGCCTCAGATCTTCAATAAGACCGACGCTACGGAGCTCTATGGTATCGCAGGGATTCCTCAGATCATCCTCTTCAATCCCGCAGGCAAGATCGTCGCTCGTGACCTCCGTGGTGAGGAGATCAACAAGCTCCTTGACAAGGCACTCCAGGATAATGGCGGCAAGCTCTAACTAATCACATATCCATAAAGGCTCGCCCCCTATCTGAGGCACCCATGCGGTGACCTGAGATAGGGGGCGAGCCTTTTCTTTGTCTTTACAAAGCGGAGCGCTACTTCTTGCGGGTGTGTTGCTTCACCTTCTGCTTGAGAAGCTCCTTGAGATACATACCCGTAGCGGACTCTGCGCAAGAGGCGACCTCCTCGGGTGTACCTTCAGCGACGATGTAGCCACCCGCCTTACCACCCTCTGGCCCCATATCGATGACCCAGTCGGCAGCTTGGATGACCTCGAGGTTATGCTCGACGACGATCACCGAGTGTCCCTGATCGATGAGGGCTTGCAGAGCATCCAGCAGGGTACGGATATCGTGGAAGTGTAGCCCCGTCGTCGGTTCGTCGAAGATGAAGAGCGTGGGGAGCTTCTTCCCCTTCCCGAGGTAGTAAGCGAGCTTGACACGCTGATTCTCCCCACCAGAGAGCGTAGAGCCAGACTGCCCCAGCTTGATATAGCCTAAGCCTACACGCTGCAGGGGACGGAGCTGATCGATGATCTTCGCCGTCAGCTTGGAGGACGCACTATTCGCCTCGAAGAATTCTACCGCCTCATCGACACTCATATCCAGGAGCTGGGAGATATTTACACCGCAGTACTCGGCTTCCAAGAGTTCCTTGCGGAAGCGCAAGCCGCGACAAGCCTCACAAGGCAAGGTGATATCCGCCATGAACTGCATCTCGATGGTGATGACGCCAGCCCCTTGGCACGTCTCGCATCGCCCGCCTTCCTTATTGAAGGAGAAGTAATAGGGCTTGAAGCCCATCTGCTTCGAGAGGGGAAGGCCTGCGTACAGCTCACGGATCGTATCAAAGGCGCCGACGTAAGTGACGGGGTTGGAGCGGGAGCTACGGCCGATATTATTCTGGTCGACGTACTCGATCTGGCTGATGGCACTCAGGTCTCCCGAGATACCACGAAGCTCGAGGTTGTCCATCGGCTCCTTGTTCAGCAGGCGAGAGACACCTTCGTAGAAGAGCTCACGCATCAGGGTACTCTTCCCCGATCCACTGACCCCACTGACGACAGTAAGTGTATGTAGGGGGAAGCGCACAGTGAGGTCCTTGAGGTTGTGCATCGTCGCACCCTCGACCTCGATATAGCTATTCCATGGACGGCGCACCGAGGGCAGAGGAATGGTCTCACGCCCCGTGAGGTAGGCAGCCGTATAGCCTGGTGTTTCCTTCGTTATTTCGGAGGCAGGGCCAGCATAGACGACCTCACCGCCATAGCGCCCGGCATCGGGTCCGATGTCGATGATATAGTCGGCAGCACGCATCATCTCCTCATCATGCTCGACGACGACAACTGTATTGCCCAAGTCTCTCAGACGGTGAACGACACGGATGAGGCGCTCGGTATCACGCTGGTGGAGGCCGATACTCGGTTCGTCCAAGACGTAGAGCGAGCCTACGAGACTACTTCCGAGCTGCGTCGCGAGAGTCACTCGCTGGCTCTCCCCACCAGAGAGGGTGCTGGAGAGTCGGTCAAGGGTCAGATAACCCAAGCCGACCTCATCGAGGAAGGTCAAGCGAGAGCGGATCTCATGAAGTAGGCGCTTTGCTATGAAAGCTTCTCCCTCGGGGAGCTGGAGATTATCGAAGAAGTCACGGGCTTCCCAGAGCGTCATCGAGACAACCTCAGAGATATTCTTCCCTCCGACTTGGACGCAGAGGGCATCGGGCTTGAGTCGGCCACCACGGCAAGAGGGGCAGACCGTCTTCCCCGTGAAGTGCGCGATACGCACGCGATTCTGAATCTTATGGAGCTGGCTACGCAGGTAGTCGAAATAGGGCGTGATCCCGATAGGACCATACTCCTTCGATGGGACGCCCTCCCACAGCTGGGCCTTCTGCTCCTCAGTCAGTTCCTCATAGGGGCGATGAATGGGGAAGTGGAGCTTCTCGGCATAGCGGATGAAGAACTGCTTCCACTCCGACGAGACGACCCCACGCCAGCAGGCGACGGCATCATCATAGACCGAGAGTGTAGGGTCGGGAATTACTAAGCGGTGGTCAATACCCACGACCTTACCGAAGCCTTCGCACTCGGGGCAAGCGCCGATAGGATTGTTGAAGCTGAACATCTCGGGGCTGGGCTCTTGGAAGACTCGCCCATCAGCCTCGAAGATATTGCTGAACTCCTGCAAGCGCACGGGTTGGCGCGCTCCATCCTTCATCTCCTCGATAGCCAGAGAGCAGATGCCTCGCCCCTCGAAGAAAGCGGTCTCTACGGATTCGCCAAGGCGATCCACGGCCTCCAGCTCTTCACTGAGAGCCAAGCGGTCGATGAGCAGGTAAAGCCCTTCGGCACGATCATCCTTCCACAGCAACGCATCCTCGATAGCTACGATGCCGTCCTCCGTCCAGAGACGACTATACCCCTGCTGCAGCTGGATCTCCAGATGAGCCGCGAGTGAGCGCCCTGAGGGGATATGCAGAGGGACGATGAGATAGACACGACTTCCTATGGGAAGCGACTTGATGTAGGTCAGCACATCCTTCACCGTATGCTTGCGCACCTCTTCTCCTGTCGTGGGGGAGATTGTATGCCCTACGCGAGCATAGAGCAGACGGAGATATTCGTAGATCTCCGTCGAGGTAGCTACGGTCGAGCGGGGGTTACGGCTGACGACACGCTGCTCGATAGCGATTGCAGGTGGCAGACCACGTATCCAGTCGGCCTCGGGCTTTGCCATACGCCCGACGAACTGACGCGCATACGAGGAGAGGCTCTCTACATAGCGGCGCTGCCCCTCGGCATAGAGCGTATCGAAGGCCAGCGAACTCTTCCCCGAGCCACTCACGCCTGTGACGACGACAAGCTGCCCGCGGGGGATCTCGAGGTCTATATCCTTGAGATTATTGACACGTACGTGGTGCAGTAGGATATGCTCGGCCGTATCTTGGCGGTCGGCGGGTGTGGTGGGCGAAGTCTTCTTATTTAGTTTACGGGCCATCGAAGCTGAGTAATAGGCAATATACGGGGCGAAGGAGGGGCTTCTACCCCTCGCAAAGGACGCTTAACTATTCTTACAAAAATACGAATTATTAGCGCGCTAATCACCGATTAGAATAGGCGGACGAAGCTACCGCCTCGAAATCCCTGCCCCCTATTGGGGCTGTAAGAAGATCATTCCTTCGGAGTGAACAGCTGGAAGCAGTAGTGGAATGACCTCCTATACGTACAAGAATTAGTTGCGGACAAATAGCTAATAAGTTCGATCTACGTGCGTGGCTCTAATATCTACGTGCGTGGACATTTGGATTTGCGTACGTGGTCTTTAAGACTACGTACGTAGACGAAGGGAAACCACTGTGGGCGGCTACTTTTTTATTCACAGAAAGACCATTTTCCCTCTGTTGGATAAGAAAAATCCTCGTATTGGAGTGAGGGGCTCACGCTACCACAAGTGAGAGATGCTACTATGGGAGGACGGGCGTACTACACGCCGAAAGAGCTACACCGTATGGTGAGAATCGCAACATAAGCCCCCCTGCTATGATCGTCTCAACCTTCGGTCTATACCGTATATTGATATATCGTATCTTTGCTATCGGGCTATGGAGCCTCGAGGATTCAAAGCTCCTCCCCTCTTACACACAACCCAGTATACTATGGCATACTTAGAAGTAGATCACGTGACGAAGCGCTACAGCGAGCATACCGCCCTCAATGAGGTCTCGCTGAGTGCCCATGAAGGACGCATCTTCGGGCTATTAGGGCCGAATGGTGCAGGCAAGAGTTCGCTCATCCGTGTCATCAATCGCATCACAGCCCCCGACAGTGGAGAGGTGCGTCTCGAAGGTCGCCCCCTGCGAGAGGAAGACCTCTTCCATATCGGATACCTCCCCGAGGAGCGTGGTCTCTACCCCAAGATGAAGGTCGGTGAGCAGGCCATTTACTTAGCACGCCTCAAGGGGCTTAGCAAGTCAGATGCCCAGCAGCGAGTCAAGGAATGGTTTGAGCGTCTGGAGATCACGTCCTGGTGGGGCAAGCGCGTCGAAGAGCTCTCGAAGGGAATGCAGCAGAAGGTCCAGTTCGTCACGACCGTCGTGCATGAGCCCCGCCTGCTGATCTTCGATGAGCCATTCAGTGGCTTTGACCCTGTAAATGCCGAGGTACTCAAGCGTGAGATCCTTGCCCTCAAGGCCAAGGGAACGACCCTTATGCTCTCCACCCACAACATGCAGAGCGTCGAAGAGCTTTGTGATGACATCACGCTCATCAACCGTGCCGAAGTCGTCCTCTCGGGTCAGACAGCTGAGATACGCCGAGCACACGGCTCTCATACCGCACGTATCGTCTATGAGGGAGAGATCTCCCCTACTGACCTATCTCGTCTGAATATACTGGAGCATGAAGAGCGCGAATACTCCCACGTCCTGCGCGTACAGCTGCAGCCCGAGGAGGAGCTTCGCTCGATCATCGCTCAGCTCCCCTCTGCCATACACCTCCAGAGCATCGAGCTGGAATACCCCTCGATGCATGAGATCTTCCTCGCAACAGTCCAAGCTAAATAGTATCTGGTATGAATAAGCTACACCTCATCATCGAGCGCGAATTCACCACGCGCCTCCGCAAGAAGTCCTTCTGGGTAATAACCTTCGTCATGCCTATCCTGATGATTGGCCTCGGCTTCGTCCCAGCTGCTGTATCCTCGATCAACGAGGTGGATCACCAGCAGCAGGTAGCTATCCTTGACCACACGGGTCGCTATGCAGCCCTCTTCCAAGACAATGGCAGCTATAGCTTCGTCAATTCAGACCGTCCCTTAGACAGTCTACGCAGCGAAGCCTCCCAAGAGGCAATCACGGCTATACTCGAGATCCGAGATGATCTCTTGAAGGACCCAAAAGCTATCAGCCTCTTCTCTTTCAAGCAGCTACCACAAGGGCTGGAAACTTATATCAATGAGGTGCTCTCCCGATACCTCACCGAGGAAAAGATCCGCTCGTACAACATCCCCCAGCTACAAGAAGCTATACAGGAGAGCCAAGTCAAGCTCCATGTCTCCACATATAAGTGGGGCGAATCTGGGGATGTCGATGCGTCGTCCAGTACTGTAGCCAGCATCATCGGCATAGGCCTTTCATTCTTCAGTTACCTCTTCATGATGACCTATGGAGGTATGGTGCTACAGGGGGTCCTGGAGGAGAAGAAGAATCGTATCGTCGAGGTCATCATCTCCTCAGTACGCCCTCAAGAGCTTATGCTGGGCAAGATCATCGGGATAGGTCTCTTGGGGCTCCTACAGATCGCTATTTGGGCCATCTTGTTCTTTGTAGGAGCACAGATCGCCCAGGCATTCTTCCAATCAGAAGTCATAGGAGGAACTTCATTCCTTAGCCAGGCCACGACCTTCTTCGCTGTACTGCAGGGTGTGAACTTCGCAAAGATTCTGATATTCTTCATCCTCTTCTTCGTGGGTGGCTACCTCTTCTATGCATCCATCCTCGCGGCTCTGAGTTCGCTGGTAAGCTCAGATGAAGAGGCATCACAGATGATGATGCCTGTCTTCCTCCTCCTCATCTTCTCTATGTATGCAGGTATGGGGAGTGTAGACAATCCTGATGGCACCCTCGCCTTCTGGGCTTCATTCTGCCCCTTAACGTCCCCCGTGGTGATGATGGTACGACTGCCTTACGATGTACCTCTCTGGCAGCCCCTTCTGAGCCTCGCTATACTATATATCACCGTCTTCCTGACGAGTGCCCTCGCAGGGAAGATTTATCGTACCGGCATCCTCATGTATGGCAAGAAGCCATCAATGCGTGAGGTATGGCGCTGGATTACTTACAGACAATAGTATCCCATTACCTCAACTATGATTCACTTCGTATCGCTGGGCCCTGGAGATCCAGAGCTCATCACCCTCAAGGCCCTTCGTACCCTACGCGAGGCCGACTATATCTACACGCCCGTCCCCGTCTCACGCAAGGGCCGTCATGCCTCGAAGGCTGCCGAGATGATGCTCTCACTCGGCATACGCGAGGAGCAGATCCAGCTCTACGACCTCCCGATGAGCAAGGACCGCGATGGTGCCCTCGAGGCCTACGAGATCGTAGCCCGAGAGGCCTGTGAGAAGCAGAAGGCTGAGCCCAGTGCCCGTATCGCCATCGTCGCTGAGGGCGACTGTGGCTTCTACTCCTCCTCCGCCTATATCGGAGAGCATATCGAGCAAGAGGGCTTCACCACAGAGCAGATCTGCGGAGTACCTGCCTTCATCGCCTGCAATGGCCGTCTCGGAGGTCAGCTCGTGCAGCTCGAGGAGCAGTGCACAGTCATCCCAGGCGAAGCTACTCGTGAGGAGTGGGATCGTGCTTGGCAGAGCCGTCATACCATCGTCGTGATGAAGGGCTCACTCTGCGAAGCAGAGATCAAGTCAGCCGTCGCCCAGCATCCCGATCGCAAGTGGCATTACTTCGAGTTCGTAGGTATGCCGAAGGAGTACAACACCTCCTCTACGGATGAGATTCTCCAGCGGGAGTTCCCCTACTTCTCCATCATCATCAGCAAGCGCCGATAGGGCACCGCACCACGCACCTCAAGCAGCGAACAAAGTCTATTTCAGCAGATTATACTATCTTTGCTAACGAAAGCGTTCTCTGCTTGTAGGCATCTTTTGCCTACAGCCCATCCGACGTGGAGGGAGTCAAAGTAAAATACTGACTCCCTCCACCTCGGGTGTTTAAGGTCCTTCCCACACGGGGGAGATAGCCTGCCTCACCTAAGTTAAGACAGGATGATTCGATTCAAGAAGTCATGCACTACACTCGTAGTAGCAGCCCTCACTACCCTCCTTGCCCTACCCGCAGGAGCCACCGACCTCAGCTCCACCCACGACGGAGCTCTGACCACAGAGACACACACCCAGCACACGGAGGCTTCACTCTTAGAGCTCACTACAGAGCTACAAGCCCCTGCACCAGCCCCCGCCCCTAGAAAATCAAGACATAAGCGCTCCAGCAGACGATACGCTGCAGGAAGGAGTCGCAGCTATGGCTCACACTATCGCCGTCGCAGTGGCGGCAGTGGCTTCTCCTATGATAAGATGGAGATAGCCTCCTCCACCCCCGCTCTCATCAAGTCCGTCGTAGACCATGGGCAGCAGCTCTTAGGTCTACGCTATCGCACCTCAGGCGTCGCTAAGTGGCCCCTCGACTGCTCAGGCTTCGTCAGCTACATCTATTCTCTCGAAGGCATCAAGATCCCTCGCTCCTCGAGTGGTCTCGCCGTCTATGCGAATAATATCAAGGATCCTCAGCCCGGTGACCTCCTCTTCTTCAAGGGGCGTAACCGCAGTGCCAACCGTGTAGGTCATGTGGCTATGGTCGTCAGCAATGAGGATGGGAACATCAAGATGATGCACAGCAGCTGTAGCCGCGGTATCGTCATTGAGAACTTCAACAACAACGCCTACTATACCTCACGCTATGTAGGTGCTGGCCGTCTACCCGAAGTCAAGGAGCACTGGAAGGGTGTCCCCATGGCCCCCGAATCCTTAGACTAAGTATGCTTCAGGTCGAGCGACTCACCAAGAGCTTCGGGGACCGTGTCCTCTTCTCTGATATCTCCTTCTCCATCGAGCGTGGGCAGAAGGTCGGACTCATCGCACCCAATGGTACGGGTAAGTCCACTCTCATGCGTATCCTGCTCGGCAGAGAGCCTCAGGACTCAGGAACCATCACCTACGAGCGTGACATCAAGCAAGCCTTCCTACCACAGCTCCCCGATCTCCCCGAGACGGGGACGGTACTCGAGGCGTGCTTCAGCCCCTACGATCCCGTAGCTCAACTCACCCTCGCTTGGGAGATAGCCGTAGAGGCAGGGGATAACCAGACGATGGAGCGTCTCCTGCCCGAGATGGAGGCCAAGGGAGCATGGCACTATGAGCAGCGTGCTAAGGAGATCCTGGGTGCACTCGGCATCCACGACTACCAGCGCTCCGTCAAGGGTCTCTCTGGTGGAGAGGCTAAACGCATCGCCCTCGGGAGTACGCTCATCAGCCAGCCCGACCTACTCTTCCTCGATGAGCCGACGAACCACCTTGACCTCAAGAGCATCGAGTGGCTCGAGAGCTACCTCGCCCGCTCCACGATGGGTCTCTTACTCATCACCCATGACCGCTACTTCCTCGACCGGGTCTGCAACCAGATCATCGAGCTTGATGGCGGTCATCTCTACCGCTATAAGGGGAACTATGACTACTACCTCGCCAAGCGCGAAGAGCGTCACGAGCAGGAGGAGCAGTCCCGTCAGCGCGCACTCAACCTCTACCGACGAGAGCTCGAGTGGATGCGCCGTCAGCCCCAAGCTCGCGGGACGAAGGCACAGTACCGCATCGATGCCTTCCATGAGTTAGAGGCCAAGACTCGCCCTGCTCAGCGCACGGACGAAGTACAGCTCGGCGCCTCATCGACCCGCATCGGGAAGAAGATCTTCGAGGCGCACCACGTCAATAAGCGCTTTGGCGACAAGGTACTCCTGCAGGACTTCAACTACGTCTTCAGCCGCTATGACAAGGTCGGTATCATCGGTAAGAACGGTGTCGGTAAGACCACCTTCCTCCGTATGCTCCTCGGCGAGATCGAGCCAGACTCGGGGCACTTTGACATCGGAGAGACTATACGCTTCGGCTACTACAGCCAAGAGCCTCCGACCTTCGCGCCCGAGAAGCGCGTCATCGACATCGTGCAGGAAATCGCTGAGAACTTTGAGCTCCCCGCAGGAAGCACCCAAGTAGAGCGCCTCTCCGCCTCCCAGATACTTACGCGCTTCCTCTTCCCTCCCGAGCGCCAATATACCCCCGTCGAGAAGCTCAGCGGTGGCGAGCTGCGCAGACTCTATCTGTGCACCGTACTCGTCACGTGCCCGAACTTCCTCGTCCTTGACGAACCAACGAACGACCTCGATATCCTCACGCTACAAGCACTCGAGGAGTACCTCGCGGACTTCGCAGGCTGCGTACTCATTGTCAGCCACGACCGCTTCTTCATGGACAAGGTCGTGAACCACCTCTTCACCTTCGAGGGAGCAGGCGTCGTACGTGACTTCCCAGGGAGCTACACCCTCTATCGCATAAAGCGCGAGGAGGAAGAGCGCCAAAAGGCGGAGGCTTCACAGCCCCGTAAAGCAGCCCCCCAGCCAGCAGAATCACGTCGTACGGCAAACCGCCCCACACGCCTCACCTATGCTGAGCGACGAGAGCTGGAGGAGATCACAGCGCGTATTCCCCAGCTTGATGAGGAGAAGACATCCCTCGAAGCCAAGCTCTCCACAGGCACGCTCTCACACGAAGAGCTGATGAAAGCCTCGGAGCGTATAGGCGAGCTCATCGAAGAGATGGACCTGCTCACCCTGCGCCAGCTCGAGCTGGAGGAGAAGGAGGCCTAACGCACCCCGACTATTTATTCACCAATCACATAGAAGTCTATGATAACGACAGACCAGCTCAATGCCCTGCTGGAGCGCAAGACTGCGCTGAGGAGGTATCTTTGACGTCGATAGCCGACGTATCCAATTAGAAGAAGAAGAGCTTCGCACGGCAGACCCTTCCTTCTGGGAAGATCGCACCCGTGCTGAAGCCCAGATGCGCAAGGTCAAGGACCTTCGCAAGTGGATCGCCTACTACGACGAAGCTGAGCGTCTCATCGAGGAGGTAGCCCTCGCCCTTGAGTATTATAAGGAGGAGATCACCACCGAAGAGGAAGTTGATGATGCCTACAGGCGTGCCATCCATCTCTTCGAAGAGGTCGAGCTTAAGAATATGCTCCGTGCCGAGGAAGACAACCTTGGAGCCGTACTCAAGATCAACGCTGGAGCTGGCGGTACCGAGAGCCAAGACTGGGCTTCAATGCTTGCCCGTATGTACGCTCGCTGGTGTGACAAGCAGGGGTATAAGACCACAATCACCAACTGGCAGGACGGCGATGAAGCTGGCATCAAGACCATGACCATGCAGGTCGAGGGTGATCAAGCTTATGGCTTCCTCAAAAGCGAGACGGGTGTACACCGCCTGGTGCGTATCTCCCCCTACAATGCGCAGGGGAAGCGCATGACGAGCTTTGCCTCCGTCTTCGTCGTACCTCTGGTAGACGATACCATCGAGGTGGAGGTCAATCCCGCCAATATGAGTTGGGACACCTTCCGCTCCAGTGGTGCCGGTGGGCAGAACGTCAACAAGGTCGAGACTGGGGTACGCCTACGATATAAGTACAAGGACCCCGACACGGGCGAGGAAGAGGGGATCATCATCGAGAATACTGAGACCCGATCGCAGACTGACAACCGAGAGAATGCCCTTCGCCTTCTACGCTCTCAGCTCTACGACAAGGAGCTTGAGCGTCGCCGCAAGGCGCAGGCCGAGGTCGAGGCTGGTAAGAAGAAAATCGAATGGGGTGCCCAGATCCGCAGCTACGTCTTCGATGATCGCCGCGTGAAGGACCACCGCACAGGCTACCAGACCTCGAATGTCACCGCCGTCATGGACGGAGATATCGATGAGTTCATCAAGGCCTACTTGATGGAGTTCGCAGGAAAGGACGAAGAATAGTCCTCTCACTCACCACGACTATTAGCATAGAATAGCCCCCGCTTAGAAGCCGAACTCTAAGCGGGGGCTTTCGTTTGAGAGAGGTGCAACGACCATTTCCTCCAAGCGGGATAAACAATATGAGACTGTTGCGGGAGAGTGCTGTCCTCTATTTTAGAGTGCTAAGGCATAGCACGCCCAGCTCCCCGATATGCCCCTCCGAAGAGATACACAAGCCCCTCGCCTTACCGCGCGTATTCCTCTTATTCAGCGTAGGGAAAAGTGTCCTTCTTGTGAAGGAAAAAGCGTTTGCCTGTAGTGGTTTTTCTCTATCTACGTACGTGGTTTTAAAGACCAGGCACGTCAGTCCAAATATCCACGTACGTAGATATTAGAGCCACGTATGTAGCCCAAACTTATCTGCTACTCGTCCATAACTTTTATCCCTATGCGCAGCAACAACCTAATAGAGGTCAGAGCAGCGACCAATATAGGTTCGTATCATAGGCCTATACGACAGCCGAAGTTGAGCAGCAGATGAGTCTTCTTTGATCAAGCTCATAAAGAGCCTCATGGCATACTGGATCCCCTTCCGTTATGGCAAAATCGCCTGACCTCGAGGAGCTGAATAAAGGTAAGCAGGAAGGTAGCAGATAAGAATTCCCTCCAAGAGTATGGCTACATCGCAGAGCTGGGGCGCTTGGTACCGTTTATTTGACTACCTTTGTCCCGACTATTAAAGGTGTTATCAATCAATAAAGAACAATAATGCTACAGCCAATTAGCAAAACAATCACACTGCCCGATGGTAGAGAGATCGTCATCGAGACAGGGAAATTAGCCAAGCAGGCTGACGGTTCCGTAACCCTTCGCATGGGGAATACCGTCCTGCTGGCCACTGTATGCGCAGCCAAGGATGCCAATCCTGGGGTTGACTTCATGCCCCTCCAGGTCGAGTACAAGGAGAAGTATGCCGCTTTCGGTCGCTTCCCTGGTGGCTTCACGCGCCGCGAAGGCAAGGCTTCTGACTATGAAATCCTTACTTGCCGTCTCGTAGACCGTGCCCTGCGTCCCCTCTTCCCAGATGACTACCATGCCGAAGTCTTCGTCAATGTCATTCTCTTCTCTACGGATGGTGTAGATATGCCTGATGCTCTGGCTGGGCTCGCTGCTTCTGCAGCCCTCGCCGTATCGGACATCCCCTTCAACGGTCCTATCAGTGAGGTACGCGTCGCCCGCGTCAATGGCGAATTCATCATCAACCCCACCTTCGAGCAGCTTGAGTCTGCTGATATCGAGCTCATGGTAGGGGCTACCCTCGATAACATCATGATGGTCGAAGGGGAAATGCAGGAAGTCCAGGAAGCTGAAATGCTCGAGGCTATCAAGGTAGCCCACGAAGCCATTAAGGTACAGTGCCAGGCTCAGCTCGAGCTCAGCGAAGCTGTAGGTAAGCTCGTCAAGCGCACCTACTGCCACGAAGAGAACGACGAAGACCTGCGCAAGGATGTACACGACTCTTGCTATGCTAAGGCCTACGCCGTAGCTGTATCGGGTACCGACAAGCACGCTCGTGCTGAGGCCTTTGATGCTATCGTAGAGGAATACAAGGCTAAGTTCACCGAAGAGGAACTCGAGACGAAGGCTCCCCTCATCGCTCGCTACTACCACGATGTCGAAAAGGAAGCTATGCGCCGTGCTATCCTCGACGAAGGCAAGCGCCTTGACGGTCGTAAGACCACCGAGATCCGTCCTATCTGGATCGAAACGGATTACCTGCCCGGACCTCACGGCTCTGCAGTCTTCACCCGTGGTGAGACGCAGTCTCTGACGACGGTCACGCTGGGTACGAAGAGCGATGAGAAGCTCGTCGATGACGTACTCAACTACGGTAAGGAACGCTTCCTCCTCCACTATAACTTCCCTCCCTTCTCTACCGGTGACGCTCGCCCACAGCGTGGTGTCGGCCGTCGTGAGATCGGTCACGGGAACCTCGCTCACCGCGCCCTCAAGCGCATGCTCCCCGCTCAGTACCCCTACGTAGTCCGTGTCGTCTCCGACATCCTCGAGTCTAACGGCTCTTCTTCTATGGCTACGGTATGTGCTGGTACGCTCGCTTTGCGTGACGCTGGTGTGCCCATCGCTAAGCCCGTATCGGGTATCGCCATGGGTCTGATCTCTGAGAACAAGGGTACAAACTACGCTATCCTCTCCGACATCCTCGGTGACGAAGACCACCTCGGTGATATGGACTTCAAGGTAACGGGTACCGCTGACGGTATCACCGCTACTCAGATGGATATCAAGGTCGATGGTCTTAGCTACGAAATCCTCGAGCGTGCTCTGGCACAGGCTCGCGAAGGTCGTCTGCACATCCTCGGTAAGATCCTTGAAGCTCAGCCCAAGACTCGCGAAGACCTCAAGCCCCATGCTCCTCGCATCGTGACCATGCGTATCGGCAAGGAATTCATCGGTGCAGTCATCGGCCCTGGTGGTAAGATCATCCAGGGTATGCAGGAGAAGAGCGGTGCCTCTATCAGCATCGAAGAAGTGGATGGCGTCGGCGTAGTCGAAATCAGTGCTTCCAACAAGGACGCTATCGACACGGCTGTCGGCCTCATCAAGGGTATCGTTGCTATGCCTGAGGTAGGCGAAGTCTATCAGGGTAAGATCTCTTCGGTCATGCCTTACGGCTGCTTCGTAGAGTTCCTCCCCGGTAAGGACGGTCTGCTCCACATCTCTGAGATCGACTGGAAGCGCTACGAAAAGATCGAAGACACGGGCCTCGAAGAAGGTCAGCAGATCGAAGTCAAGCTCATCGACATCGACCAGAAGACGGGTAAGTTCAAGCTCAGCCGTCGTGCCCTGCTTCCCAAGCCCGAAGGCTATAAGGAGCCCGAGCGTCGTCCCCGCCCCGACCGCGGTGAGCGTCGTCCTCGCTAATTAGCTTCTAATAGAGGAGGCTTGCGCCCTCCCCTTCACAGAGTCGCAATTTCACAAGAGTAGCCCCCAGATATCTCCATAGAGATGGGGTATCGGGGCTATCTTCTGTAAGCGTTTCGTCATGTACGGAATTATTGCGTACTTTGCATATAGAGAACATACACATAACCATAGTACATAGAGACATTATGAAGCAGTATATCGGTATCATCGTGATGCTCATCGGGGCTCTTCTTCAGCTCTTCACTTACTTCACGGACCAGGTAGAGAATGCTAACCTCTTCCTAGGCACGGGTCTTACACTCGTCGTCCTCGGCTTTCTCGGTCACATCTTCATCAACAAGAAGGCGTAACCACCGGTCTAAAGAAGTACATCACTCCCATAGCGAGCTGTCCAGCAGAGGCTGGATAGCTCGCTTTATTTTAGCCCAAAGGCTATGCTCCTGCGGTGCCTACCGCCACGGCATGGCATGATTTAAGTTATCTTTGCATTCAAGTCAATACAAACAGATAGTATGAAGCGACGACTCTATATCCTCCTCCTTCTCATCACGTGCAGTCTACTTGGTCTGGAGCTCTCCGCACAATGGCGTGCTGATAGCATCTCAGGCTACAGCCAGCGCACACTACAGATGCGAGATGACTACGCAGGAGCTGTCACGGCTACACTCATACGACATGACCGCACTACTCCCTCTAAGCGGGCCCTACTCTACGTACACGGATACAATGATTACTTCTTCCAGGCCGCTATGGGAGATAGTATCGCTCAGCATGGGATTGACTTCTATGCTCTCGATCTACGCAAATATGGGCGCTCTATCCTCCCTCATCAAGATGTCTTCGAGGTACGAGACCTACGAGAGTACTACGAGGAGCTGGGGGCAGCACTGAAGATCATCCGTGAGGAAGGTGCCGAGGAGGTCTATCTGATGGCACACTCGACAGGTGGGCTCATCACCTCCCTTTATCTTGCTGACACGAAGAATCAAGATAACATCCGTGCCTTCATCCTCAATAGCCCTTTCTTTGACTTCAACTTCTCGAAGGCTGAGGAGAAGATTGTCCTTCCCCTACTGACCGCTTCAGCGGGTATAGCTCCAAGCAAGGTCATCAGTGGGGTATCTAAGTCACCCGACCTCTATGCTCAGTCATTACTCTCCCGATATCACGGGCCATGGGACTACGACACGCATCTCAAGAAGGACTACGGACATCCCATCCGCCTTGGCTGGCTTCGTGCTATTCGTCGTGGGCATAAGCGTGTGCAACGTGGTCTCCAACTCCCGATGCCTATCCTCCTGATGAGCTCAGATAAGAGTATCCGCGCTAAGGGTGCATGGCAAGAAGCCTTCGGTAAGGCTGACCTCGTGCTGGACGTAGAGGATATACAGCGCTACGGGAAGAAGCTTGGCCCTCAAGTCGAGGCACACCGCATCCCCAACGGCCTCCACGACCTTTTCCTCTCGAGTGACTCCACCGCTTACGCCACGGTCTACCGCACGCTCTTCACATTCCTCGACTCACTTCACTCCACATCACATCCATAGCCTCATGCCGGATCTCGATAGCTTCGACATACGTGATCAGTCTACGCTCTCCACAGAAGAGCAAGATATCGATCGTGCACTCCGCCCTCTCTCCTTCGACACCTTCCGTGGGCAGGACAAGGCGGTAGAGAACCTCAAGATCTTCGTACAGGCTGCGAAGATGCGCTCCGATGCACTGGATCACGTCCTCCTCTACGGCCCTCCAGGCCTCGGGAAGACTACCCTATCCCATATCATCGCAGCCGAACTCGGTGTCGGTATCAAGATCACCTCAGGCCCAGTGCTGGACAAGCCTGGAGACTTAGCTGGGCTTCTTACCTCACTTGAGCCCAATGACGTGCTCTTCATCGATGAGATCCACCGCCTGAGTCCCATCGTGGAGGAATACCTCTACTCGGCTATGGAGGACTACCGCATCGACATCATGCTGGATAAAGGTCCCAGCGCACGCTCCATACAGATCGACCTCAATCCCTTCACGCTTGTGGGCGCCACGACCCGTAGTGGGCTCTTGACCGCCCCCCTGCGCGCTCGCTTCGGTATCAATCTGCATCTGGAGTACTACGACATCGAGACGCTCGCAGACATTGTCCACCGCTCGGCAGATATCCTGCAGACGCCCTGCGTCACCAGTGCTGCCGTCGAGGTAGCCTCTCGCAGTCGCGGTACGCCACGTATCGCTAATGCGCTACTTCGCCGTGTGCGTGACTTCGCCCAAGTCAAGGGTGACGGTCGTATCACCAAGGAGATCGCTTGCTATGCCCTTGAGGCCTTAAATATCGACCGCTACGGGCTTGACTACATCGACAATAAGCTTCTCGGAGTGATCATCGATAAGTTCGCTGGTGGCCCCGTTGGACTGACGACGATCGCTACCGCATTGGGCGAAGATCCTGGCACGGTGGAGGAAGTCTACGAACCCTACCTCATCAAGGAAGGCTTCATCAAGCGCACGCCCCGTGGCCGTGAAGCCACGGACTTAGCTTATAGTCATCTGGGGAGGAAGCCCCGCATCCGCCAAGCAGGGAGCTTCTTCGATGACGACAATTACTAAGGGCATACGACCACCACAATGAGTAGTACACTTACCTCACTAATCAAGGATACAGCAGTCTATGGCCTGAGCAGCATGTTCGGGCGCTTCCTGAATTGGCTCCTTACCTTCGTCTACGTCCGAGTACTCATCACCGAGGAATTCGGGCAGATGACTAACCTCTATGCTTGGACGGCTATCTTGATGATCATCCTCACCTATGGGATGGAGACGGCATTCTTCCGCTTTGCGAACAAGCATGAGCAGCCTGCTGACGTCTATTCGACGACTCTATGGTCACTTGGGGTAACCTCCACGCTTTTCGTACTACTCGGCTGGCTCTTCCTCGATCCCTTAGCGACAGTGCTCCACGTCGCAGAGCACAAGGATCTCCTGAGCTACCTCCTCATCATCGTTGCCAGCGATGCCTTCATGGCCATTCCGCTGGGCTACCTCCGCTACGAGCAGCGCCCTTGGTGGTTTATGACCGTGCGTATGAGCTTCGTCGGGGTGACCATCCTCCTGACGCTCTTCGCCTTCTACGGCGTCCCTGCTCTTAGTGAGTACATCCCTATCCTCGGAGAACTCCATCCCAGAGAGCACGCCCTGCACTATATCTTCGGGATCAATCTGGTGAGCAATGGCCTGCAATTCCTCCTGCTCCTCCCCACCCTGCGTAAGGCTACGGGACGCTTCGACAGCAAGCTCCTTCGCTCCATGCTTCGCTATGCCCTGCCAATGCTCCTCTTAGGCTTAGCGGGCAACTTCAACAACCAAGCCGACAAGATTCTCTTCCCTCTTCTATTTGAGGACTCCCACTACGCTAATGCACAGCTGGGTATCTACGGAGCATGCTACAAGCTGGCTGTCGTAATGGTCCTCTTCACGCAGGCCTTCCGCTACGCTTATGACCCCTTCATCTTCGCCGAGAAGAAGAAGGGTGAGGATGCTGCTCGCCGAGCTTACTCCTCGTCGATGACGTACTATGTACTCTTCACGCTCTTTATCTTCCTGGCGGTGATGAGCTACATGGATATCTTGAAGCTTCTCATCGCACCAGCCTATTACCCTGGGCTCTCTGTCGTGCCTTGGATCATGGCAGGGCAGTTAATGTTCGGCGTGTACTTCAACCTCTCACTCTGGTACAAGGTCACCGACCGCACACACTGGGGGGCTATCCTCTCGATCGTAGGCTGTGTACTGACGGTACTACTCATCGTCCTGCTGGCTCCCCGCTACGGCTTCATGGCCTGCGCTTGGGCATCAGTAGTAGCCAATGGTGGCGTGATGCTCTTCTCTTACGCCCTCGGCCAGCACTACTACCCCGTGGACTACGACCTGCCTCGACTCGGACTGTACACGCTCCTTACAGGCGTACTCTACGCTTCTGAATGGGCCATCGCACAAGCCCTCCCCGATGCTCCCATACTCCGTATGGTAGCCAATACACTCTTGCTACTTATTTTCGTCGGGATCATCTACCGCTACGAAGTACCCAAGGGTGCCCTCGTCGCTCTAAGAAAGAAGCTTCTCAAGAGATAAGACTCCCCCTCTCTAATAAAGCAAGCCCTATATCACCAGTAGCATCTAAGCTGGTGACATAGGGCTTACTTGTTTGCGCCACTGAGAGGTGTAAAAAGGAACCAGTACTGGTCAGCGAAGCGACCAGTACTGATCCGAAGCGTGAGCAGTACTGGTCGATATTAGTTACCAGTACTGGTCGCAATGCGGAGCAGTACTGGTTCGTTTCACAGCCTATAGTGAAGTCGGCTAAGTAGACCTATGGGAGGGAAATCAAAACCCTCAAAATAGCATGTATATAAAAGCAGTTAGCCCCCGATCCAAAGTCTTGGAATCGGGGGCTAATCGTTTTCTACTTTTGAAGAAGCCGAAGGCTATTCCTTCGTCGTATCGATATCGAAAGTACGACGTCGTAGCTGGAAGTCCTTACCCAAGTACTTCTCACGCACGATCTCATTCTCGGCCAACTCCTCAGCAGTCCCCTCGAAGAGTACCTTCCCCTCAAAGAGGAGATACGCACGGTCGGTGATACTGAGCGTCTCGTAGACGTTGTGGTCGGTGATGAGGATGCCGATATTCTTGTGGCGAAGCTGAGCTACGATGCTCTGAATATCCTGCACTGCAATAGGGTCGACACCAGCGAACGGCTCGTCAAGCATGATGAACTTCGGGTCAATGGCCAGACAGCGAGCGATCTCAGCACGACGGCGCTCACCACCCGAGAGGCGGTTACCAGCGTTCGTACGGACTTTTTCCAATCGGAACTCAGCGATGAGCTCCTCAAGACGTGCCTGCTGCTCCTGCTTCGTTCGATTCGTCAGCTCCAGCACCGAGAGGATATTATCCTCGACACTGAGCTTACGGTAGATCGAAGCTTCCTGAGCCAAATAACCGATACCTGCTTGTGCTCGGCGGTAGACGGGATACTTCGTGATATCCTGGTCATCGAGATAGATACGCCCTTCGTTAGGAACGACCAGCCCGACCGTCATGTAGAAGGTCGTCGTCTTCCCTGCACCATTAGGGCCTAGTAGCCCGACGATCTCCCCCTGTCCGACTTGTATCGAGACGTGGTTGACGACCGTACGCGAGCGATAGCGCTTGACGAGGTTCTCTGTGCGAAGTATCATTGCCTAAAGCTGTATAAAGCCTCTTCGGTTTGTGGGGACTACTTCTCGCGGTTTGCGCGACCCGTAGCAAAGGCTTCGATAGCAGCAGCGCTCATACCCATAGAGCTGAAGCCACCATCGTTGAAGAGATTCTGCATCGTGATCTTGCGCGTCAGGTCGCTGAAGAGCGTGATACAGTAGTCTGCGCAGTCGTTAGCGTCGGCATTACCCAGAGGAGAGAGGTCTTCTGCGAAGTCGAGCAGGTCAGACATACCCTTGACACCGCTACCAGCAGTCGTGACCGTAGGAGACTGAGAGACGGTATTGATACGGACACCCTTGTCACGACCGTAGATGTAACCGAAGCTACGAGCGATAGACTCTAAGAGGCTCTTAGCATCAGCCATATCGTTGTAGCCGACGAAGGTACGCTGTGCAGCGATATAAGTAAGAGCGACGACAGAGCCACCTTCTGCGATAGCGTCGAGCTTCTTAGCTACTTGCAGCATCTTGTGGAAAGATACAGCTGAGATATCGAAGGTCGTCTGGAGCATCTTATAGTCGAGATCATCGTAAGCACGGCCCTTACGGACGTTGGGGCTCATACCGATGGAGTGGAGGACGAAGTCAACCTTGCCGAAGCTCTTCATAGCTTCCTGGAAGACTACTTCGAGTTCCTCTTCCTTCGTAGCGTCAGCGGGGACGACCTTAGCATTGAGCTTCTGGCCCAGCTCATTCAGCTGCCCCATACGAACAGCTACAGCCGTGTTGGTAAGGATGATTTCTGCGCCTTCTTCTACAGCACGTTCTGCGACGCGCCATGCGATGGACTGTTCGTTGAGAGCACCGAAGATGATCCCCTTCTTTCCTGCTAAGAGATTATAGCTCATAGTTGTGATTCCTTTATCTGTTAAATAACCATTAATGATATATAGCACAAAGATACGCTTTTTGTGCAGAGCACCCATCTTTTGCCAATTACTCTCGGTGGGAAGAAGCTAAAGAAGCAAGCAGAAGTGCCTAAGAATGCAGCCGGAAGTACCTGAGAAAGTTCTCGGAAGTACCTCGACTTTGCTCCGAGAGTAGAGTACTTCCTACTCATTCGAGGGGAGGAAGGGACGACTTTTGGAGGCATTAAGGTCACCACATATCGGTATTTTCCTGCGGATATAGACACCGAGGGAGGACTTCATCTACCTTTGTAGCCCCGCTGTGGAGGCACTCTCCGCGGCGGTCTCTTTTTCCTCAACACATATCTATCCTACGGATGAAACGAACCAATACTTACCTCACGAGTCTGGCCTTAGCACTTTGCCTCGGACTCCCCGCCTGTAAGCAGGAGAACGGCAATGAGCCAGACACCAAGAAGCAGGAGCAAGTGATGCCAACTATCAGCTATCAGCTCACCCTGCCCAGTAGTACCGATGAGATCGTGCCCTCGGAGCTGGAGACGCTTCGTAAGCTCTTCTCGCGAAATGGCCTCGAAGCCGACATCGCCTCCAATGACCCGACGAAGTGGACGCAGACACATCTGGCGGTGAACTTCATCAAAGGCACCGACGGCAAGTACCACGTCCTCCAGCTTCTGACTGGTACGCAGGGCTTCTCGCCCATCACTTCCCTCGACTTCCTCTCGACGGACCTCCTGCCTGAGCTCACACATATCACCCTCATTGCCCCCAAGCTCGAGAAGGTACAGCTGCAGCACCTGCCGAAGCTCAGTGATCTCAGCCTCACGGGTACAGCAGGTAGCCAGGCCGCCACACTCAGCCAGCTCAGCTATGAGCTTCTTGAGTCGCTCGAGCGTGTCGTCATAAAGGACTTCCCCAAGCTCGCCACCACCAACGATGATAATGGCTCCTTCAAGCTCCCTGTAGAAATGCGTAATGCCGCCGGCGAAGCTATTGAACGCCTGCCGAAGCTTTCTTCGCTCGAGCTTTCAGGCCTTCCCGCCATCACGGACCTCTACATCGAGCCCCTTCACACGACGCTTCAGGGCGGTGTGAGCTTGAGCGGCCTCACGAATCTCGACTTGCTCAAGGCCAGCCATGCGAAGTTCGCCAACCTGAATTTCTCCGCAAAGGACTACCCCAACCTGCGCTACCTGACGCTTCATCATGTAGAAGCCTCATCAGCTACATCCGTTCAGCTCTCTGCTCTTCCGAAGCTCAGCCTCTTTGACATCAGTCATGCCGAGGGGATCACTAAGGCTGAGATCAGCGAATGCTCGGAGCTCAGCGCGCTGACTATCGAAGGCACGAAGGTAACTGCCCCTACCCTCTCCGCCCTTCCTTCGCTCAAGCGCCTCACTCTTGAGGAGAATGAGATCGCTTCGCTCGATCTCTCGGCCTTCACTTCGGTCAAGACCGTCAGCCTGGCGCACAACCGTCTGACGAATCTGGCTTCGGTCAAGCTCCCCTCTGGTATCGAATCGCTCAACCTCAGCGGGAATGAAGAGCTCGCCGAAGCTGATCTTCGCCCCTACACTTCCCTGCAGTCCGTCCTCATCATCGGGCTGAAGCGTGGCGCGACAGCTCAAGACCACGACCAGCGTGGCAAGCTTTCCACGCTACGCATCGAAGGTCTCAAGCAGCTTGAAAGTCTTCGCGTGCCCAATAATAGCATCAAGAGCGTCTTCGTCGAGGGCGAAAGCTACCCCGCACTGGAGACACTTGACCTGAGCTATAATAGCCTGACACCCGCGGCCTGCATCTGGACCTACGCCATTCTGGGGCCACGCAAGAAGGACGCAGAAGACTATGACCGCTCGATCAAGCAGAGTAAGGTCAGCCTGAAGCCTGCGGTCTTCGAGGGACAAGCCCCATTCGATGTCGTACTTGATACCAATAAGGACTTCTCCTACGCTGACGTGGCGCAGGCTCTCAAGGCAGCTCAGTTCGATCCTTCCTCTACAGACTACCTCTTTATCCTGAGATACGGGACAGAACTCACTTCATCGGCTGCCTGGATCACGGGGGACGGCATCGATACCACTAAGTTCACCTGGTCTTTCTCCAAGCGTGGCGAGTATAACTTCCGATTCAAGTTCGGGACGTACTTCGTCTTAGACGGCGTATTCCCTGCTGAAGGCTTCACAAGTAAGACCTTCAAGAGCAAATAGACGCTGCAGCCCCCGACGGGACTCAGCGCAAGTAGCCCCCCAACTCACCGCTTGGAGTTGGGGGGCTACCTTTATTTTGTTGGGGCAGTTCAAGCTCATTCGGACGGGGCACAAAGAGCCTTTGCCCAAGGGCGTCTTGAGGTGCTCCAGAAAATACCTCTACTTTTCAATGAAAATACCTCTACTTTTCGGAAGAAATACCTCTACTTTTCAGAGGAAGTACTTCTACTTCTAAAAGGAAGTACCTTAACTTCTCGGAAGAAGTACCTCTACTTCCTGCCGAATGTTATATTACTTTCGGTCAAATGTTATATTACTTTTCGACGAATGTTATATTACTTTTGGTCGGAAGTTATATTACTTTCTTCGGAGGGTTATATGACCCGCCCTGCGAGCGCCAATGACTTCCCGCTGAAAGGCATTTTACTCCCGACGCAAAGCCTTATTCCTTCCCGCCCGAAGAGGAGCCTTCGCAGGTCCATCAAATTCGGCTCTCGGGCAGGAAATACAGAAATCTATTTGTATTTTTGTCTTAGTCTATAGCCGCGCTGTAGACACCCCCGCATCATTAGTGATACAATCATAGTATGGACTACAGAATCGAAAAAGACACCCTGGGTGAAGTCCAGGTGCCTGCAGACAAGCTCTGGGGAGCGCAGACCGAACGCTCTCGCAACAACTTCAAGATCGGTCAACCCGCATCTATGCCACTTGACATCATCCGTGGCTTCGCTTACCTCAAGAAGGGTGCCGCTTTCGCCAACCATGAGCTTGGCGTGCTGCCCGTAGAGAAGCGTGACCTCATCGCAGCTGTCTGTGATGAGATCCTCGCAGGCAAGCTCGACGATCAGTTCCCTCTCGTGATTTGGCAGACGGGCTCAGGTACGCAGAGCAATATGAACGTCAACGAAGTCATCGCTAATCGCGCACACCAGCTCGCTGGTAAGAAGATCGGCGAAGGCGAAAAGACGCTCCTCCCCAACGATGACGTCAATAAGTCTCAGTCATCCAACGACACCTTCCCCACCGGCATGCACATCGCTTGCTACAAGAAGGTAGTAGAAGTGACCCTCCCAGGCCTTCGCCAGCTCCAGAAAGCCCTCGACAAGAAGGCCAAGGAAATGGCAGACGTCGTGAAGATCGGCCGTACGCACCTCATGGACGCAACGCCTCTGACCCTCGGACAGGAGTTCAGTGGCTACGCTGCACAGCTGGCTTTCGGCATCCGCGCTCTGGAGAATACCCTGCCTCATCTTTCCGAACTCGCTCTCGGTGGTACTGCCGTCGGTACGGGTCTGAATACGCCCAAGGGCTATGATGTCGTAGTAGCTCGCCACATCGCAGAGTTCACTGGCCTGCCCTTCGTCACGGCTCAGAACAAGTTTGAGGCTCTCGCCTCTCACGATGCTATCGTAGAAGCTCACGGCGCACTCAAGCAGATCGCCGTTTCGCTCAATAAGATCGCCAATGATATTCGTCTTCTCGCTTCAGGTCCTCGTAGCGGTATCGGCGAAATCATCATCCCCGCTAACGAACCCGGGTCTTCTATCATGCCCGGTAAGGTCAATCCTACCCAGTGCGAAGCGATGACGATGGTCTGCGCTCAGGTCATCGGGAACGATGCTGCTATCGCTGTCGGCGGTATGCAGGGCCACTTCGAGCTGAATGTCTTCAAGCCTGTCATGGCAGCTAACTTCCTGCAGAGCGCACAGCTCCTCGGTGATGCTGCAGTATCCTTCGATATCCACTGCGTATCTGGTATCGAGCCTAACCACCCACGTATCAAGGAGCTCCTCAATAACTCCCTGATGCTCGTCACGGCTCTGAATACCCACATCGGCTACTACAAGGCTGCTGAGATCGCAAACGCTGCACACCGCAACGGTACTACCCTCAAGGAAGAAGCCCTTCGCCTCGGCTATGTCAGCGAAGAAGACTTCGACAAGTGGGTTCGTCCCGAAGATATGGTTCATCCCCTTGACTAAAGGCTGACCATTCACCCGCAAATAGAGAAGGGCGTGATGCTATCTGCATCACGCCCTTTCTTATATCGCGATCTGAAGTCCGATGACTCGGAAGAGAAAGCTTACTTAGCCTCGAGCTGATGATAAGCTTCTCCCAGGAGGTCGATCAAGCTCGTCGCCGTGAGACTGCGCTCAGAATAGCGACCAGCATAAAGCTCTGCCGACAGCCCCACCAAGTGAAGGCCCAAGACTGCAGCTGTGATCGATTGGTAGCCTTGACCCAGAAGCCCTGCGATCACACCAGCGAGGACGTTGGAAACGCCTTGAGTTTGGAGACCGGTATTCCCCGTTGTGTCGAAGAAAGCCGTTCCCGTCGGAGCACATACTGCGGAGTAAGTGCCGCGAAGTATGACATAGACATCGCATTCCCGAGCCAGTTCGAGAGCACGCTCCAGACGCTCACGATCGGAGCGGAAGTCTCCGAACATAGCATCCATCTCCTGATGCGAAGCGATCAGGATGCTATTCTTCGGGAGCTTCTTCAGTAGCTTACGATCGCTTGAGAGTAGTGCGATGCCATCTCCCTCCAAGAGGAAAGGCCGCGAATACGAAGGAGTAAGCAGACTCTCTAAAAGATGGAGCGCTTCTTCATCTGTACCAAAGCCCTCCCCAATGACGACCGTCCGATAAGCATTGATTCCCGCGAGCAGTTTCGCCTCATGAGACGGCGTATAGACCGAGAGTTCGGGCAGGGTAAGAGAGAGAGGCAGTGCCTCCTCTGCAGGCACTAAGGCATGAAGCTCACTGCATCCCGCACGGAAAGCAGCTCGAGCAGATAGGAGCGTCTTCCCAATATGCCCCTTCACATAAGTCAAGAGAAGCGCCTTCTCTCGTGGAAGCTCAATGCTGAAGCGAGGACGCTTCTGCAGAGCCAGAGAGAGTGCCGCATCCTGCACGTGGTAATAAGCCGTATCAATCCCATGCTGTGCCTGCGGACTAATCCCCAGCGACAGGCACGACCAAGCTCCTACATAAGGCTCATTCTCTCTAAAGAAGAAGGCGAGCTTCGGGCTGTCAAAAGCGATCGTGCGCTCTGCGCAGATGACATTATCCAGCTTATTCCCCGAATTATCCTCGGCAAAGAGCCCCGAAGGCATCTCAATACTCACGATAGGAGCACTGGATTCGTTGAGGAATTTCACCAGCGCCACGTAGCCATCCGAAAGAGGGGTCTGTAGATCTGCACCGAAGAGCCCGTCAATGATCAGGTCTCCACTGGCGATCTTAGGAGGTGTGAAGTCCGTAAATACCTCTTCCAAGCGGAAGGTATCCCTTGGGAGGCGCTCACGAACAGCTTCACATTCGGACGAGAGCTTCCCTCCACGGTAGAAGAGGTAAGCAAAGACCGTATGCCCTCTACGTGAAAGTATCTGGGCAATACTCAGGGCATAGGCGCCACAGCGACCTGCACCAGCAAAGACATAAATCGAGCGACCACCGAGAGAATGGTGACGAAGGAGCTCACGCTCAAAAGCTACAGCCGCACGCTCGATATGATCCTGCGCACTTAGCTTATCCAACTGAGCAGCCTGAGCATAGAGGATATCCAGCTGCTTGCCCGAATAAATCTTCTGCATGAGAGTAGAGGAAGCTTATAAGTATATCCTATTGACGTGGTGACAGCAATTAGTCCATCGTCCCGCGAACGATACCACGCTCTGAGGTACGTACAAAGTCGAGGATAAGACTACGCTCGTAGCTCTCGGGGATCTCTTCCTCGATGACACGGAAAGCCTCACTATTGTTGAGCCCACGCTGGTAGAGTGTACGGTAGATATCGTTGATGCGGAAGATCTGCTCATTAGTAAAGCCACGACGACGCAGCCCAACGATATTGATACCGCAGTAGACGATGGGGTCACGACCAATGAGCGTGTAGGGAGGGATATCCTTGTTCACGCGAGATCCCCCTTGGATCATGACGTGCTTAGAGATACGCACGAACTGATGGACGAGTGAACCACCACTGAGGATAGCATAGTCATCGACCTCTACTTCACCAGCCAGCTGGGTAGCATTACCGAGGATGACGTGGTCACCAAGGACACAGTCGTGAGCGACATGCGAGTAAGCCATCAGGAGACAGTAGCTCCCGACGACCGTCTTACCGCGAGAAGCTGTACCACGATTGACCGTCACGCACTCGCGCACCATCGTGTGATCGCCGATGATAGCGACACTGTCTTCACCGACGAACTTGAGGTCCTGAGGGATACCAGCGATGACTGCACCCGAATGGATATGGCAATGTTTACCGAGACGAGCTCCGCTCTTGATGACGGCATGACTCTCGATGATACAACCTTCCCCGATCTCGGTATTCTCTTCGATGACGGCGAAGGGATGGACGATAACACCTTCACCCAGCTTAGCTTCAGGATGGACGCTTGCCAGTGGGCTTATGTTAGGATGTGACATAGACATATAGGTATATAGACAAGAGCCGCGCACACCCTATCCTCTCATTTAGAGGTAAGGAGTGGCGGCAGGCTCTTGTGGATGTATTTACTTATTCTTTGCGACCTGCGCCATAAACTCAGCCTCACAGACGAGCTTCTCGCCGACGAAAGCAAGACCGCGCATGTTGGCTACACCACGACGGATCTCACCGAGCAGACGGAGCTTGAAGACAAGAGTATCACCTGGGACGACCTTCTGACGGAACTTCACGTTGTCAATCTTCATGAAGTAAGTCGAGTATTTCTCGGGGTCTTCGATCGTATTAAGTACCAGGAGACCACCGACCTGTGCCATCGCCTCCACCTGGAGAACACCTGGCATCACAGGCTCCGTGGGGAAGTGTCCCTGGAAGAAGGGTTCATTGCCCGAAACACTCTTGACACCGACGATATAGTCCGTACCGATCTCGATGATCTTATCGACCATCAGGAAGGGATAGCGGTGTGGGAGGAGTTCACGAATACGGTTGACATCGAGAATAGGTGTCGTATTGGGATCGTAGAGAGGAGCCTGAGCTTCGTTGAGCTTAATATCCTTACGGATCTTAGCTCCCATCTCATTATTGATCTTATGCCCTGGGCAATAAGCCAAGATACGACCACGGATAGGACGACCGATGAGTGCGAGGTCACCAAGCACATCGAGGAGCTTGTGACGAGCAGGCTCATTGGGGAAGATAATAGGAGCATTATTGATATACCCAAGGGAGAGATCCGTACGACGTGTGACCTTCATAAGGTCACAGATCTTATCGAGGTTCTCCTGAGCCATAGGCTCGTCATAGATGACAAGCGCATTGTCCAGGTCACCACCCTTGATCAGATTATTTGCGAGAAGCATCTCTACTTCACGGACGAATACGAACGTACGGCAAGAAGCGATCTCTTTGTCGAAGTCAGCGAGGTCTTCAAGTGAAGCAAACTGATTGCTCAGCACAGGCGAGTCAAAGGAGATATGTACGTCGACACCGAACTTACTATCGGGAAGCAGGACAATACGTGAGCGACCATCAGCCGATACGACCTCCTGGCGACGCTTGACGATGTAGTGCTCTACTGGGAGATCCTGCTCTTCAAGACCAGCGGCATCAATACCCTCAACATAGAGACGAGCGCTCCCATCAAGGATAGGAAACTCAGGCGCATTGACTTCGATGTAGCAGTTATCTACCCCCTTAGCATAGAGAGCAGCCATAGCATGCTCTACCGTACTTACCGAGGCATCGCCCTTGACCAAGACAGTACCGCGCTCAGTCCCCTTGACGAACTCAGAGAGTGCAGGGATTTCAGGAGTGCCTTCGAGGTCAACACGACGGATGACACGCCCCGTCCCAGCAGGAGCAGGGAGGAGAGTGATCTGAATATCAAGGCCTGTATGTAAGCCCTTCCCAGAGAGAGAGAAGGGAGCTTTTAATGTCTTTTGCTTAGTCATAATACTCGTGCTCTTATAGTTGTTGTTTGAGTTCTGCAAGTTCTTTCTCAAGTGCCTGTAGGCGGCGGTACATATCGGGAAGCTTAGGTTGGATAACGAAGCTACGCATCGCCTCGCGAAGTGGCATCCCAGGAGAGCCCATGAGAGCCGTACCCGAAGCTACATTGCCAAGTACGCCTGTCTGCCCCGCCATCTCTACGCGGTCACCGATAGTGAGGTGTCCACCGATACCGACCTGTCCGCCAAAGCGACACCACTTTCCCACTGCCGAGGAGCCAGCCAAGCCAACCTGCGAAGCCATCACAGTATGCTCACCGACCTCACAGTTGTGAGCTATCTGGATGAGATTATCCAGCTTGACCCCACGACGGATGACCGTATTATCCATGACAGCTCGGTCGATACACGTATTGGCACCGATCTCGACATCATCCTCTACTAAGACGCTACCCAGCTGTGGTATCTTATGATAGCCATCAGATTCGGGAGCAAAACCAAAGCCATCTGATCCAAGTACAGCACCTGCATGGATGATACAGCGCGCACCTACTCGCACGCCATGATAGAGGGTAACCTGAGGATAGATCACCGTCCCCTCACCAAGCGTGACACCACGACCAATATAGGCGAAGGAGTGAACCTGACAGCCCCGACCAATCTTAGCTCCGGGCTCAATGACAGCAAAGGGAGCTACATAGACATCTTCACCCAGCTCTACATCATCAGCGATATGAGCCTTGGGCGAAATCCCTTGAAGACGAGGAGCACTCTGCTGCTCGACCAGCTGCATCAGCTGAGCTAAGGCAGCATAGGGATCCTCTACTCGGATGAGTGTCGAGGCAACAGGCTGCTTGGGAGCAAAGGTGTTTGCCACCAGCAGGATCGAGGCCTTCGTCGTATAAGCAAAGGATTCGTACTTAGGGTTAGCCAAGAAGGCAAGATCACCTGGCTGAGCCGACTCGATCTTTCCGAAGTTCGAAACGAGGACGGAGGCATCACCTTCGATGACGCCTGAGATGAGAGGGGCTATCTGTGAGGCACTAAACTGCATATAAGGTCTGTCTCGGACTAGGCTTAGGCCTCGATAAGCTTGCTCTTAATAAGGATCTCAGCCATCTGGCGACGTAGAGCCTCTGCCTCAGCAGCTGCTGCATTGGCAAAGGCCTCGGTATTGTCAGCATAGATGATACTACGTGAGGCATTCACAAGGAGACCACACTGGCTATTCAGACCAAAGCGAGCTACATCCTCAAGGCTCCCGTTCTGCGAGCCAACGCCAGGTACCAGGAGGAAGGCATCGGGTACGATGGCACGTACACGCTCCAGCATATCAGCCTTAGTCGCACCGACGACATACATCAGCTGATCGCTATTGCCCCACTCGGTACTGGTACGTAAGACGCGCTCAAAGAGGGCCTCTTCACCGCCATCGACGGGGAGCATCTGGAAGTCTGCTGCTCCGGCATTCGAGGTAAGAGCAAGAAGGATCACCCAGCGCCCAGCATACTTGAGGAAGGGCAAGACACTGTCACTTCCCATATAGGGAGCCACAGTCAGGGCATCGACCTTGAGGTGCTCAAAGAAGCTGCGGGCATACATATCGCTCGTATTCCCGATATCACCACGCTTAGCATCAGCGATGATGAACTGATCGGGATACTCTGACTGGATATAGGCAACGGTCTTCTCAAAGGCCTGCAAGCCGAAGGAACCCATACTTTCGTAGAAAGCAAGGTTGGGCTTGTAGGCTACGCACAGGTGCGCAGTGGCATCGATGATCCGCTTATTGAAGGCGAAGATAGGATCATCCTCGTCGAGGAGGAACTGAGGGATCTTACGGACATCCGTATCCAGCCCGACACAGAGGAAGGACTTCTTCCTCTTGATGTTCTCAAATAGTTCGTCTCTTGTCATAATCTCGGTATGCTATGGAGTTAGAAATAAGGAGGTAGCCCCCTTCTAACCTGTACTAATGATGATGTGTTAGAGGGCGGCTTCCTTCATTCGCTCGATATTCTCGGCGATGATAAGTTCGTCAATGATGGGTTGGATCTCTCCCGACATAATAGCGGAGAGATTGTAGAGGGTGAGATTGATGCGGTGATCGGTCACACGCCCCTGAGGATAGTTATAGGTACGGATCTTGGCTGAGCGGTCCCCCGTAGAGACCATCGTCTTACGACGTGCCGCGATCTCTTCATTATGCTTGGTAAGCTCGATATCGTAGAGCTTCGTACGGAGCATCTGCATAGCGAGCTCTCGGTTTGCCAGCTGCGTACGCGCCTGCTGACAGACGACGACGATACCCGTAGGCTTGTGGGTCAGCTGAACCTTAGTCTCGACCTTATTGACGTTCTGCCCACCAGCACCACCTGAGCGAGCAGTCTGCATCTCGATATCAGCAGGATTAAGGACGACGTCTACTTCTTCAGCTTCTGGGAGCACAGCTACCGAAGCAGCGGAGGTATGCACACGTCCCTGAGTCTCAGTCTCTGGGACACGCTGCACACGGTGCACACCGCTCTCATACTTGAGGATCCCATAGACGCCATCTCCCGTGACCGTGAAGATGATTTCCTTGTAGCCACCAGCAGTGCCCTCGCTCATGCTCGTGACCTCAGTAGTCCAGCCACGGCCTTCGCAGTAGCGTACATACATCTTATAGAGGTCACCTGCGAAGAGAGCCGCTTCATCACCGCCCGTACCGCCGCGGATCTCCATGACGACGTTCTTCGCATCCTCAGGGTCTGCAGGGATCAAGAGAAGCTTGATCTCCTCTTCGAGCGAAGGGATACGCTGCTCAGCCTCCTGCATCATCTCACGCGCCATCGCACGGAGCTCTGGATCGCTCTCAGCCTCCAGTGTATCGCGCCCCTCCTGGATATTCCCGAGGAGGTTACGATATTCCTTACCCTTATCAAGGATGCGCTCCAGATCACGATACTCTTTGCTGAGCTTCATGAAGCGCTTCTGATCGGCGATGATATCTGGTGCGGTGATAAGCGAAGTGATCTCTTGGAAGCGTATTTCCAAGCCTTCGATCCGGCTAAGCAGGTCGTTTTCCGTTGCCATTTAGGTCTATTGAATAGCTATTATTCATAGTTAAGCACTCCGAATGGGGAGTGGATAGTGAGGTGATTCTTCTCTGCAGCTTCGACACGCCCGATGATCTGGGCTGGTACTCCGAAGCTCTCGGAGATCTCGATGATACGGGCAGCATGCTCGGCGGAGACGTAGAGCTCCATACGATGGCCCATATTAAACACCTTGTACATCTCTGCCCAAGGCGTACCACTCTCCTTCTGGATCAACTCGAAGAGTGGTGGAATAGCGAACATATTATCCTTGATCACGTGCTTGCCTTCGACGAAGTGTAGCACCTTAGTTTGAGCACCACCGGAGCAGTGTACCATACCATGGATCTCAGGACGAAGCTCATCCAGAATTGCCTTGATGATCGGAGCATAGGTACGCGTAGGAGAGAGGATCAGGCGACCCGCATCCAGTGGAGTACCAGCGATAGGTTCGGTAAGAGCCTTCGAGCCACTGTAGACCAACTCATCGGGCGTAGCAGCGTCGTAGCTCTCAGGGTAGCGCTTTGAGAGTGAGTGCTCCAGCACATCATGACGAGCAGAAGTCAGCCCATTGCTCCCCATCCCCCCATTGTAGGAGGTCTCATACGAGGACTGCCCAAAGGAAGCCAGCCCAACAATGACATCACCAGCCTGAATATGAGCGTTGTCGATGACATCACTGCGCTTCATGCGGCAGGTGACCGTACTATCTACGATGATCGTACGTACGAGGTCACCGACGTCAGCCGTCTCACCACCCGTGGCATAGACACCAATACCTTGAGCACGAAGCTCAGCAAGGAGCTCCTCTGTACCATTGATGATCGCAGCGATGACCTCACCCGGGATGAGATGCTTGTTGCGACCAATCGTCGAGGAGACGAGGATGCCATCGACGGCCCCTACACACAGCAGGTCGTCAATGTTCATGATCAGCGCATCCTGCGCGATACCTTTCCAGACAGAGAGGTCACCCGTCTCACGCCAATAGATGTAGGCCAGCGAAGACTTCGTGCCCGCACCATCTGCATGCATGATGTTACAATAGGCTTCATCTCCCCCGAGGATATCGGGGATGACCTTACAGAAAGCCTTAGGATAAAGGCCCTTGTCTACGTTGCGTATGGCAGCATGCACATCCTCCTTGGAGGCTGAGACGCCGCGCTGCATATAGCGCTCGTTCATAAGTTTGTCGGGTCTGGTGCCGAGTGAAGGTTAGCGGAGGCGGAGCACATCCCCTTCCTCGGGGGCGTAGTCAGCATCCTTATTATTGAGTTTGTAGAGTCGATCAAGTCGGATACCATAGCGCTGGGAGATGTCGTGCATCGAGTCCCCTACGCGGACGGTATAGGTAGTGTAGCGAGCAGAGGCCTCCTTATTCTTTGGCTCAAGGTAGACGACGTCTCCCTCATTAAGAGGATAGTCCTCAGGAGTATCATTGTACTTAGCCAGCTTCTTTGCGGAGATCCCCATGTCAGCTGCGATACGCTCATAGGTATCATTCTGGTCAGCGAGCACATAGAGGAGGCCATAGCTGATATAGGAGGGGCGCATAGGTCTGTCATAGCTGCGCTGTGCCTCAGCAGGACGGCGAGCAGGCACAGGACGACCTGAGTACCACGTAGGATACTCGCCTCGGTCAAAGGCATAAAGCTCATAGTCCTCGATGACCTTGATCAGCATATTTGCATAGCCCTTATTCGTAGCATATCCGCAGAGCTGCAAGCCCTTAGCCCAACCGCGATAGTCGTCGTAGCGAAGAGCGAAGAGGCGCTGATAGCGACGCGCCTTGAGGAACTGAGAGTGGTCATCATAGCTCTCCTTCGCCGAAGGGTAGCTACGGAAGCAGTCATTGGGGTTGTCATCTCGGCGGTAGGTACGCTTACCTGACCAGGTCGAGTGACACTTGATACCAAAGTGGTTATTGTGATCTCGGGCCAAGGTGCTCGTCCCAGCACCCGTTTCTATAAGCCCCTGAGCCAAGGTAATACTGGCAGGGATCGCATGGCGACTCATCTGACGTCTAGCCTCGGCTTCGTAGATGCGGATATAATCCATAAAGGTTGGCTTGCGTAGCACCTGGGCAAAAGCCTCAAGGCCTCCGAAAAGGAGAACCGCAGCAAGAGCCAAGCTCAGTCGATATATAACGGAATGGCTGATTCTCATCATTGTTGTACAGTGAACATTTACTTGTAGATCTTCCATATCTATACAATGGCCACAAGTAGTGGCAAAGATACGAATTATATAGCTATCCTTCGGAGCATATCTGCAGGCTCCAATATAGGGTCGTGGTATGAAGCACTATTGAGCCCATTGCGCAAGGCCATCTCTTCACAGCTTGCCCTTCCCTCCTTCAAACTTCTCAGCTTAAAGACTCCGATTTTCGGGACTTGACTTTAAATTGTCAGAGTAATTGATAACAGTAACTCGCGTCCTCTCAATGAATAAGAGTAAGAATAGGTATTTATCCCACTGAAAACAGAGTAATTATAGCTTCGTTCATTGAAGATATTATTGAGTTCCAGAGTATAGCGTAGAGACTTATTGCTGTGAGTAAATCCAATATCGAATATACAAAGTCTCGCCCAATGACTTGGGGATATTTCTTTGGAGTTCATCTCGGAGGCGAGCTTAAAGCTCCACTTAGGCATAGGCTTTAAATCAATACGTAGGTCGTGTGTATGTGCCCTTAATGATTGTGTCCTATTTTTTATGCGACTAAACCCTTTATTGAGCGTATATGTATAGTTAATCTCAATGAACTTAAGTGGCTTTGAGACAACAGATGGCATCAGACTAAAACTACCACCTTCATACTCATAAATAACCCCATTCTGCATCATCGACTGATTACTACGGTTGTAAATACTCGTCAATGAGAGTTTCGTGTGAAGGCTTTGAATCTGTTTGGTGAGAGAGGCAAATATATTTAGGTTACTGATTCCATTGTCCTGAGGGATATAAGAAGTGTTTACCAAACCTGAAGATATCGTTTGGGAGGGTATCAGATTTCTATGCTGGTAGGTATAGGTGACCCCCGTATTGAAAAACCACATCTCTATAGGTAACCGAAAACGATAGTCTGTACTTAGATGTAGAGTTTTAGTTTGTGCAAGCATACCACTTCCTATACTTGCCGAGATAATATTATTCTGTACTGCTGATGTTAGCAAATCTGTTAATGCACCCACCCCCTCAGTGTATGCACCTTGCACTCTGAGGTCGGACAGAGCATTAAGCTTATAGCTTAAATAAATCGAGGGGTTGAATCTAAAATATGTCTTCCTATGTTGAGCCTGCCAAGTTCCCATATTGCGATAATTAATATAATCACTTGATAGGTCCAACCTCGCTCGAAATACATACTTCTGCAATGGATGCGTGTACTCGTATTCGGGGATGAAGGACAGAAGAAGATTATCTCCCTTTAAGTTATTGATAGCATTAGAGACTATAGTGCTATGGATAGATTGAGTTGAGAGCTCGTCTCTCTTGTACTGAATGGATATAGGGAAGCTTATACGAGACCTCTTTACTTCATAGGACGAAAATAAAGAAATCTTGGATAAAAACTGTTCACTGGCTGCCAGCTGCTCGAGCCCATTTGATAAGAGCATAATCTGAGCTGTCGGGGCAGTTGAATAACCAACTAAACTTGATACCCCCCACTGAGTATTGCCCTTTCGCCAACGTAAAGAGAGAGCATCAGAGAAACTAATATCCCTGTAGCGACCTTTTAGACCAGAATTCCCAAGGACCGAGGGCGAGGTCTCTGCTATATCCGAGCTAAGACAACTCGCCTTTATCGAAAACTTATTCTGGACGTAGCGTCTATCGCCATTATTCTTGTATTCTATCTCAAGGAATGGAGTATGCTTTCGTTCTGTTGGTGTGGTTTGTTGTTGTATAGTTATATTGGGGCGAGAAGAATCGACAAAGTCCAAGTTGTAACCATACTCATAGCGTGTTCGAGAGAAGCCATAGCCGACATTAGCCCTCAAGGTTGCATTTTCGGATAGTTTGCCAATAGTACTAAGGCTTGTCAAATAATCCCCAGGGAATATATAACGCTCGCGTTTGATGGGAGGGGTAGCTCCCGATATGTCACCAACAATCATTGATGCTAAGGTTGAAGCCTTCTCACTAGCTATATTATCTGTAGTATTATCGTTTGCAAACTCTTGAATATTCCCTGCCTTAAGTACCCCTATGACTTGAACTTGAGGCTTGAATATCATACCCGAACCAGAAGCTTGATAGAGAGCATTCTCCCCAATGCCCGCCACAAGGCTATAGCTCCCGACAGGTTTAATTTTGGCTTTCTGGGTTAGACTTATATTAAGTGCCACGTCATCGGTCAGTACACCTTTATCAATCTTGGCATCGGAGTGATTGCTTAGTACTTGTACCGATGACACATAGCTCGACGGAATATTATTAGTTGCAAGGTTATATTTACCGCCCAATAGGTCTAAACCTTCGATATAGAAGTTTGATATCTCCTTTCCCTGATACTTTATTTTCCCACTTTCTGCGACATCTATCCCTGGGAGCTTCTTAAGTGCATCCCTCAGTCTGTAGTCTCCCTCCCCTGAGAATGCCCGGAGGCTATATGTAAGAGTGTCTCCTCTTTGAGTCAAAGAGGGGGTCTTTACGGTCACTTCCTTGAGGATTGTCTGTTGGGGTGAGAGGACTATCGTGATATCTTTTGCCTCCGCCCCTAGTCTTATACTCTTCTTTTCAAAAGAGATATGACTAACAATGATATAGAGACTGTCAGCCTGGCCTTTTGTAGAGAGACTAAATTGTCCTCGCTCATCTGTAATAGAGATGGCTACTGTTTTTTTTTGCCCAATAGATAGCTGGATGCTAGCACCCTCTATGGGGTTCTTGCTAGCATCCATAACAACCCCACTTAGCAAAGTCTGAGCAGATACTGAGATACTCCAGACTACAGCAAGAGTGAAAGACAGCAATAGACGAGGCCAAGGCTTCATAATCACTCCTTTTCTATTGGGATATATCCATTTTCTCTTAGGCGTAATTGCATTCCGTTGATTAGTATAGAACGTCCCCCAGACTCTCCTTTTATAACGACCATGTCCGCGATACTTTCTGGCGGAAGATTAGCCATTGGATTCTCTTCAAAGCTATTCTTTGCTTTGAGGAATTTTGTTCGGGTAGTGGAGATTACATCCCCATACTGAGGTTCTACTATGTTTAAGTTTGCTTTCCTCAGCTGGATAGCTTCGAAGCAATGTACCTGCTCGCTATCGTAAACCTTTAGGATTAGACCTGGCAAGCTCGTAAATTTCCAAGGTCCAAACTGTAGAGGGATATCAGGAGCATACCATGCTACCCAAGACCTACCACCATACTCTGCTGTAGCTTTACGACATGGATAACCACTTATTGTATCCATACTGCTGTCATCTATCTCCCATACCATATTGACTTTATCCTCTTGATAAGTATAGTGGTTTGGGATAATGGTGCTATAGACCGAGAGTTTCCCTTTCGGGGTGTTCTGAAATACAGTTTGGTCAAAGAAGTAAGCAGACTTCCTTAGACGTGCTTCACCCATTTTGATTTGTTCATCAGGAGACTTCGTCTGTCGTAGGGAATCCAGCTGAAATGCAAGGTAATCTGAGAACAGTGCCGAAGTGCTTCCAATTTGGAGGATTGTAGAATAAACCTCTCGGTTACCATTGGGTGCCTTGACAGTGTACTCATATAGGCAGTCATAGCGAGACTGAGACTGACCAATAGCTTGTAGTTGGTATAGCAACAAGGCTATACACAGGATAATCTTATTCATACTTACACGTAGTTTAGAATTTCAGAGATGGTAATGCCACAGGGAACTTTAATACCTCATAGCCGATGCACGTCGCTCGTATCCACTGCGGGACTTTCCCTTGCTCCGTCGTGATCGAAGTGGAGGGCCCGCAGACTACCGCATGAGGCGAGAGCGCTCTCACAGAGACAGGCGAATAGACTATGAAGGGCTCGCTTCTTCATAATGGTATTATGAGCTATGGTAAGACGTTTGTGGCGTAGACTCGATGTCTTCAGATTCAGTTGTCTACCACAAACTTAGTAAAAGATATGCACACACGAAAGGAGCAAAGAAAGAGCCCCCTGACGCATGGCTATTTGCATGCATCAGGGGGCTTGCTGACTATACTTGCGAGGGGAGGGATACATACCACTACTTGTTCGTAGTGCAAACCAATAGTGGTTCATGAGTCAACCACTATTGGTCACTACTATGAACCTATAGTGATCCGCACGTCGACCAATACTGGTCGCCCCGCAGACCTATATTAGTCGTTGCTCCGCGTAGGGATAAAAGTTGCGGACGAGTGGCAGATAAGTTTGGACTACGTACGTGGATCTAATGTCTACGTACGTGGATATTTAGATTGACGTGCCTGGTCTTTAAGACTACGTACATAGATGCAGGAAAACCACTATGGCAAGGTGCTTTTTCTTCACGAGAATGGTACTTTTTCCTCCGCTGGATAAGAGGAATATTGGCTATAAGACGAAGGGCTTGCGTATCACTTCGGAGAGGTATATCGGGGAGCTGGGCGTGCGTATCACTTCGGAGAGGCATATCGGGGGGACTGAGCGTGCGATGCCTTGGCACTCTAAATAGGGGACAGGACTCTCGGCAACAGTCTCCTATTGGTATGGGATCTTCACCACTATAGCCTCACCACTAAAGCAATATAAGTATGGGGTGCATACCACTATTGGTATGCACCCCATACTTAATATTGGAACAAAGTCCCTATTGATGGATGTAAGCAATTATCTCCTCCCAGGCATCGGGATGGAACCACCGTATCTCGGGATCACGTCGCCACCAAGAGAGTTGCTTGCGAGCGTAGTGCCGGCTGTTTCGCTGAATAAGTCGCACCGCCTCGACAAAGTCAATATCACCATCAAAGTAGGAGAAGAGTTCCTTGTAGCCCACGGTGTTGAGCGCATTAAGGCTACGAAGTGGATAGACTCGCTGGGCTTCCTCCACCATACCCGCCTCGATCATCAGCTCGACGCGCTTATCAATTCGCTCGTAGAGCTCCTCACGATCTCGGGTGAGGCCGACCTTGACGATACGGAAGGGACGAGCTTTCTGCTGCCCCGTATGGAAAGAGGAGAAGGGGCGCCCTGTAGCAAGACACACCTCATAGCCATGGAGCACACGCTTGTAGTTCTTCGGATCAACCGCCTTATAATAGACAGAATCCAAGAGACGCAGCTCCGCAAGGATTCCGTCAAGCCCTTCCGCGGCATAGCGCTCCCAGACAGCTGAGCGAACCTCCTCGGGCACGTCTGGCATACTATCAATTCCCTTCGTGACAGCATCGACATACATCATCGAGCCTCCGGAGAGAAGTGCCGTGGAAGAAGAACTTTCAGCAAAGACTTGAGGCAAGAGCTCCAGGACTTCACTCTCGAAGGTAGCGGCACTATATGGCTCTGTGACCGACCTTGTCCCGACAAAATAATGAGGAACAGCAGCCCGCTCCTCATCGGAGGGGGCTGCTGTGCCTATAGGGATCTCACGGAAGATCTGACGAGAGTCTGCCGAGAGGATGCTGCAATCGAAGTATTGCGCGAGGCGAATACTAAGCGCCGTCTTGCCTACCCCTGTGGGGCCAACAAGCACGATAAGTGTAGGGAGATCCTCCTGCTTAGTAGAGGCTCTCTGCATCAGCGATGTCGAAGCCTTCAAGGTCGATATCCCCTTCATCGACGGATTCATCGGAGAAGAGTTCGTCATCCCATGGCTCACCCGTAGCAGGCGTTGCCAGACGGGAAGCTGCTACCTCAATGCTCTCCAGCTGCTTAGGAGCCTTACCCTCAGCCTTCGTGACGACAGGCTTATCAAGACTCTTGCCTGGGATTAGCTCTGCCAACTCGATAAAGAAGCCACGCTCGCTCAGCATATCGAAGACAAAGAAGAGGTGCTGTCCCTTATGATCCAGCAGATCTTCCAAGCGTGTATCAGCCATCAGGTAGCTATCCTCATCCGAAGAAGCTCCCATATCCATCATCGTGATCTCAAGCTCCTTCTGCCACTCCTCATCACAGATGTGGAAGGTCGTCAGCTCGTCACGAGCATAGCCCAGCGAGTCGAGGATAAAGTCATTCAACTCAAGGAAGGTGGCTTCGGAGTCGATCTGAAGCTCTCTCTTGAAGAAGTCATTCTCATCGGAGAGCATTAATAGGCGATATACCATAAGTCTAAGGGATTAGGCTACTTCGTCGGGGTTACAAGGCTGAGATAAAGCTCGTCGAGCTGCTCCTGATCGATCAGCGAAGGTGCATCGATCATCACATCACGCCCAGCATTATTCTTGGGGAAGGCGATGCAGTCACGGATACTATCCAGCCCTGCGAAGAGGGAGACAAAGCGATCCAAGCCATAGGCCAGACCACCATGAGGAGGTGCACCATACTTGAAGGCATTCATGAGGAAGCCGAACTGCTCCTGTGCCTTCTCGGGAGTGAAGCCTAAGAGGTCGAACATACGTGCCTGCAGCTTGCTGTCGTGGATACGGATCGAGCCGCCACCGACTTCTACACCATTGATGACCATATCGTAGGCATTCGCGCGCACAGCCCCTGGATCCGTCTCGAGCATAGGTACGTCCTCGGGCTTGGGAGAAGTGAAGGGGTGATGCATAGCGTAGAAGCGCTGAGTCTCTTCATCCCACTCGAAGAGGGGGAAGTCAACCACCCAGAGGCAGGAGAACTTTGTCTTATCGCGGAGACCAAGCTGATTGCCCACTTCAAGACGAAGCTCGCAGAGCTGCTTACGCACCTTCATCGCATCATCACCTGAGAGGATGAGGATCAGATCACCAGGCTTAGCCTGCATCGCACGTGCCAGCTCCTGCAGCGTCTCCTGACTGTAGAACTTGTCGACACTACTCTTGACCGTGCCATCAGCTTCGACACGAGCATAGACCATACCCTTAGCACCGATCTGCGGACGCTTGACAAAGTCAGTCAGAGCATCGAGCTGCTTACGCGTATAGCTTGCAGCACCCTCAGCGCAGATACCACCGATATAGGCGGCATCATCGAAGACGGAGAAGCCATGGCCGGAGAGCACGTCCTTGAGCTCGACGAACTCCATGCCGAAGCGTGTATCCGGCTTATCAGAGCCATAGCGCTTCATCGCATCGTGCCAGCTCATACGAGGGAAGGGCGTCTGAATATCGAGATCAAGCAGCTCCTTGAAGAGATAGCGGGTCATACCCTCGAAGATCGTCAGCACATCTTCCTGTTCGACGAAGCTCATCTCACAGTCGATCTGAGTGAACTCAGGCTGTCGGTCCGCACGAAGGTCTTCGTCACGGAAGCACTTGACGATCTGGAAATAGCGGTCAAAACCACTAACCATCAGCAGCTGCTTGAAGGTCTGAGGAGACTGGGGCAGAGCGTAGAACTGGTTAGGGTTCATACGGGAGGGCACGACGAAGTCACGAGCACCCTCTGGCGTAGACTTAATGAGGACAGGCGTCTCTACTTCGAGGAAGCCCTGACCATCAAGATAGCGGCGCACGGCGAGAGCGAAGCGGTGACGCAGCTCAAGATTGGAGCGTACGCAGCTACGACGCAGGTCGAGGTAGCGGTACTTCATACGCAGGTCGTCCCCACCATCGGTATCGTCTTCGATAGTGAAGGGAGGCACCTCTGCGGGATTGAGTACACGCAGCGTCTTGACGGAGATCTCGATATCCCCCGTAGGGAGCTTAGGATTCTTACTCTCACGCTCAGTGACCTCACCCGTGATCTGGATGACGTACTCACGGCCGAGCTTCTCTGCCTCTGAGACGAGAGCCTCGCCTACGTGAGCTTCATTGAAGACGAGCTGAGTGATACCATAGCGGTCACGAAGGTCGATGAAGGTCATCCCGCCCATACGGCGAGCCTTCTGGACCCAGCCAGCGAGCGTCACCTGCTCCCCGACATTACTGAGGCGCAGGGCGCCACAGGTAGTAGTGCGATACATATATTCTTTTTCCTTGATCGGTAGCCAGCCAGAGGCCTGCACACCGAGTGATAAGTGCTTGTTCTCTCTACAAAAATACAAAAGATTACGGGGGATTTATAGCGCAGGTAATAGATAGAGAGGAGTAAAGCACCATCGCATGATCCTCCACCGAGAGCGAAGCGCTATAGCTATACCTTAATACAGGGGTTATTAAAAGCAATGCGAGTAGAAGTGGATCCACTTCTACTCGCATTATATTCAGTCGGGATGACTGGATTCGAACCAGCGACCACTCGCCCCCCAGACGAGTACTCTAACCGGGCTGAGCTACATCCCGAGTGCTCTTGGAGACTCACCACTTGGGCTTTGTCCCTTTTGCGCTGCAAAGATAAGGAGAAGGTGGCTAACTACCAAATGTCTCGCGAAGAAAATCAAGCCCTTCCTTAATAACTCCCTCATCCGCAACCTCTACCGCCTCGATATTTCCAGGCTCGATGACGCCCATGAGTGTGATGGTGCCCGCAGAGTTCTTCTTATCATGCCGCATAAGACGAAGCAGTTCGGGGTAATCCTTGCAGGTATAGAAGAAGGGCGAGTAGAGCTCACGGGCCAAGGTCATCAGCTGACGGATGTACTCCTTGCTCGTCCCACGCTGGCGCATCGTGATATAGCTCTCGATGAGTAGTCCAAAGACTACGGCCTCACCATGTGGGAGCGTGCGGCGAAAT
This sequence comes from Porphyromonas sp. KLE 1280, assembly GCF_000700805.1. NCBI lineage: Bacteria > Pseudomonadati > Bacteroidota > Bacteroidia > Bacteroidales > Porphyromonadaceae > Porphyromonas > Porphyromonas sp. KLE 1280. The sequence goes on along the minus strand of NZ_KL362962.1, from coordinate 197,623 downwards.
TCATTCTGATGCGAGTAGGCCTCCAGTGCGTGCCCTACCGTATGACCGATATTTAGGATACGACGAAGCCCTCGCTCCGTAGGATCAGCCTCCACGACGGAAGTCTTGTAGGCAATACTCTTCTCAATGAGGGCCTGCCATTCGTCATCCATAAGGCCAACGGGGTCGCCAATATGACAGACCTCTCGCCAGGCCTCTCCTCCCATAAGGGTGGCATGCTTGACGACCTCACCATAGCCTGAGAGGAGTTCCTCCAAGGGGAGAGTGCGCAGGAAGTCAATATCGACGATGACCTCACGGGCAGGGTGGAAGGAGCCAATAAGGTTCTTCACTCCGAGGAAGTCAACCGCCGTCTTCCCCCCTACCGAGGCATCGACCATCGCCAGCAGTGTTGTCGGCACATAGACCGTCATGATGCCACGCATATAGGTCGAGGCAGCTAAGCCCCCTAAGTCAAGTAGGGCTCCTCCACCGATGAGGACGAGGGCACTACGGCGAGTAGCCCCCTCTTCGCTGAGCCAAGTCCATAGGAGGCCCAGCGACTCCGTCGTCTTGCACTCCTCGCCACCACGCAGCGTACGGTATGTAGCCTCGGGTAGTGCGGACTGCAGCTGTGGGAGGAGGTCGGGATGGAGCTCTGCGACACGCTCCTCCAGGACGATAAAGAGTCGATCGCAAGCCAGCCCCTCAGCGACTGAGGGGAGCTTGCGATCGAGTATCTGTGTACCGATGATCATCCGTACAGTGGGTAGGCTTATGCCTTCAGCTCCATAGCCGTGAGGAGCTCTTCGACAGCGGCATTAAGCCCATCGACATTCTTACCACCAGCCGTAGCGAAGTGAGGCTGACCGCCGCCACCACCCTGGATATGCTTGGCAGCAGCACGGAGGAGCTGTGAAGCGTTCCAGCCTCTTGACTCTACCAGATCCTTGCTGATCATCAGCGTTAGGCTGGGCTTAGAAGAGCTGGGCTCTACGCAAGCGGCGATAAAGACGAAGGGCTCGTGCAGCTCACCTGCGATCTGGAAGGCGATATCCTTGATGATCTCAGCAGGAACCTCCTTCTCGACGAGGAAGAGGCGTACACCGCCCACCTCGACACGCTTCTCCAGTAGCTGACGCTTCTTCTTGGCGATTTGCTCACGGACGTACTCCCCTACCTGCTTACCGAGCTCGGCGTTCTCCTCAAGGGTCTTACGGATAGCCGTCATCAGCAGGGGGCTATTATTGAAGAGCTGGCGGATAGCATCGATCATATCAGCCTGCTCATAGAGGTAGTTCTCAGCAGCTGCACCCGTGACAGCCTCGATACGGCGTACACCTGCGGCGACGGAGGACTCACTCGTGATGCGCAGCGTACCGATCACACCCGTAGAGGCGACGTGCGTACCCCCACAGAACTCAGTCGAAGAGCCAAAGCGAATGACACGAACGTGATCCCCATACTTCTCACCAAAGAGAGCCATAGCTCCCATCTCGCGAGCTTCGTCAATGGGCACCTCGCGGTATTCCTGTAGAGGGATGCAGGCACGGATACGTGCTGCGACGATACGCTCGACAGCACGGAGCTGCTCGGGCTCGACCTTCGCAAAGTGAGCGAAGTCAAAGCGCAGGACCTCGTCAGAGACGAATGACCCCTTCTGCTCGACGTGTGAGCCGAGGACTTCACGTAGGGCCTCGTGTAGGAGGTGCGTAGCAGAGTGATTGGCCTCGATACGATGACGACGCTCTTCGTCAACCACGGCACGGAAGTCACCCTCCAGCGTAGCGGGAAGCTTCTTCATCAGGTGGATAGCGAGGTTGTTCTCACGCTTGGTATCAAAGACTTCGTACTTCGTGCCATCGGCAGCGATGAGGAAGCCCTTATCACCTACCTGCCCACCCATCTCTGCATAGAAGGGAGTCTCAGAGAGGACGACCTGATAGAAGGTAGCATTCTTCTGCTTCACCTCACGATAGCGCAGGATCTCCGTGGTGCACTCGAGGGTATCATAGCCGACGAAGCGTACAGCAGAGCCATCATTGACGACCTGCCAGTCACCAGCATCGATAGCAGCGGCATTACGTGCACGCTCCTTCTGCTCCTGCATAGCCTTATCAAAGCCCGCTTCGTCGACGCTCAGCCCCTGCTCGGTGAGGATCAGGGCGGTCAAGTCGAGGGGGAAGCCGTAGGTATCATAGAGGACGAAGGCATCGTGCCCATCAAGGACGGTCTTACCCGCCTTCTTCGCCTCCTCGATCTGCTTATCCAGCAGACGAATACCCGTCTCCAGCGTGCGCAGGAAGCTCTCTTCCTCCTCACGCATCACCTTAGCGATGAGCTCGCGACCAGCGATAAGCTCGGGATAAGCATCGCCCATCGTCTCGATGAGTACGGGCAGGAGGCTATACATGAAGGCCTCACGACGACCGAGGAAGGTGTAGCCGTAGCGGACAGCACGGCGTAGGATACGGCGGATGACATAGCCCGCCTTAGCGTTGGAGGGAAGCTGACCGTCGGTGATAGCGAAGGCAATCGTACGGATGTGGTCAGCGATGACGCGCATAGCGACATCCGACTTCTGGTCAGCACCATATTCGATCCCCGTGAGCGTGGCGATAGCCTGGATCATCGGGGTGAAGATATCGGTATCATAGTTCGACGTCTTCCCCTGCATAGCCATACAGAGACGCTCGAAGCCCATCCCCGTATCGATGACGCGCTTAGGCAGTGGCTCGAGAGAGCCATCGGCCTTACGGTTGTACTGCATGAAGACGAGGTTCCAGATCTCGATGACCTGAGGGTGGCTCTGGTTGACCAGCGTGAGGCCATCGACGGCCTTACGCTCTTCATCAGAGCGGATGTCGATATGGATCTCGGAGCAAGGGCCGCAAGGACCTTGGTCACCCATCTCCCAGAAGTTGTCGTGCTTATTCCCGTTGATGATACGCTCGGCGGGTAGGTGCTTTGCCCAGATAGAGGCAGCCTCGTCATCGCGCTCAAGGCCTTCAGCAGGAGCTCCCTCGAAGACCGTCACATAGAGACGCTCGGGGGAGAGGTGAAGTACCTCCGTCAAGTATTCCCAAGCCCAGTCAATAGCTTCGTGCTTGAAGTAATCTCCGAAGGACCAGTTCCCAAGCATCTCAAACATCGTGTGGTGGTACGTATCATGGCCCACCTCCTCAAGGTCGTTGTGCTTACCGCTTACGCGAAGGCACTTCTGTGAGTCCGCCACGCGGCTATGCTTGATCTCGGCATTACCGAGGATGATATCCTTGAACTGGTTCATCCCTGCGTTCGTAAACATCAGGGTAGGGTCGCCCTTGACCACCATCGGAGCTGATGGTACGATCGTGTGGCCCTTACTTTGGAAGAAAGACTTATATGACTCGCGAATCTCTTTAGAGGTCATTGTGTCGTTGTTGCTTACTATTATATGATACTTTATTTGTCCCGCAAAGGTACGGTATTTATAGGTAGTGTAGAAGCCCTACCACACAAGAGCTCTTTGCTACCCGCCTCTACACATATAGAGAGAAAATGTACGCGCGCGAGGGGAAGCAGCCTTATCGAGAATCACTTCGTCGCAATGGGGATTGCATACCACCGCTATACTGTCCCCCTTCGCAACCCATATTGAGGCTGTTGCCACGAGTCCCGACTTCTATTTATTCTGCTAAGGTATCGCACGCCCAGCTCCCCGATATGCCTCTCCGAAGTGATACACAAGCCCTTCACCTTATCGCAAGTATTCCTCTTATTCAGCGGAGGAAAAAGTGCTGTTTTTGCGAAGAAAAAAGCGCCTTCACGTAGTGGTTTTCTTCTGTCTATGCACGTAGTCTTAAAGACCAGGTACGTCAGTCCAAACATCCACGTACGTAGATATTAAATCCACGTACGTAGCTCAAACATTTCTGCCACTCGTCCACAACTTTTATCCCTACGCGGAGCAATAATCTAATAGAGGTCACTTCACAAAGCTATATAGGGATCAGTCCAAAGCTATATAGCTTTCTTCGACATCCCTATATAGCCCGACCCCGTACCCATATTGGTCGGCAGGCTGACCTATATAGGTTCATTTACCCAGCTATGGAGACCCACTTCTTCGCCTCTCATAAGACACAGATACACTCACGCTTAGACACTTCTCACATCTTTTATGATTATCAGCGTGCAGTCACCTCTCTTAGAGGGCGAGAAGGATGGTCATAGCACAGAGCTACTCCCTGCGGTAGTCTGTGCCACTTTGGTTATCTTTGTCTTACTGTAAATAAGCACGATAGACAAAGCAACATACGCCTTATGAAGATCAACTATCGGATGGGCTTCGCCCTACCCACCCTCATCGCAAGCATATTAGCCTTCGGCTCCTGCAAATCCTCCTCCAAGAACTCCTCTGTACTCCAGCAGAGCGCTATCGGGAAGCCAGGCGAGCTGATGCTCGTCATGGAGAAGGACTACTTCGAGTCCCCCATGGCGATGCAGCTCTATGACCTACTCGAAGAAGATGCCCCTGCACTCCCTCAGAGCGAACCTTCTCTGCGCATCTCGCGTGTCCCTACCCCATCCTTCGAAGGCTCGCTGAAGCTCGTTCGCAATATCTTCCTCCTCGACATCGACCCTCAGCGCTACTCGAAGGTCTCGCTGAAGTACAGCTATGACGACTGGGCGAAGGGGCAGATCGTCGCACGCATGACCTCACCCAGCGCTGACTCGGTACAGAGCTACCTCAAGACTCAGGGCGAGGGACTGATGAACCTCTTCATTCGTCACGAGCTCTTCCTCTACGGTGAGGTTATCGCTAAGACCTACAGCCAGAAGGCAACCGAACTTGTTGATAGCCTCTTCGCTCATCGCGTCAATGTCCCCGAAGATATTCGCAATAAGCGCGTCGGCAAGGACTTCCTCTGGATGTCCAACTCCTCTATGCGCTCTCGCCACGACATCCTCGTCTACACCTACCCCTATCACAGCCCCAAGGATATCAGCCTCGACGCTCTGGTCGCCAAGCGTGACTCCGTACTCAAGGCCAACATCTCGGGCGAATTCGAAGGCTCCTACCCCTGCACCGAGCAGAACTATGGCCTCCTCTACCGCCGCGTACAGCTCCCCGATGAGGAGCTGGCACGTGCTGAGCTCCGTGGTCTATGGAAGATGGAGGGCGGTGCGATGATGGGTGGCCCCTTCGTCAGCCATGCTGTCGTCGATAAGGCTGCCGGCAAGGTCTACGTCTTCGAGGGCTTCGTCTACCGCCCCAACGAGGACAAGCTCCACCTCATCCGTATGATGGAGTCTTCGCTCTACTCCTTCCGCCCCAGCGCTGTCAAGGCCTTTGACCCAGGGATCATCCTCAAGGCTCGCTACACCAAGGGCTTCTAATCCATAGTCTGACAATGAGTACACGCAAGATACGGGTAGCTATCACCCACGGCGATATCAATGGCATTGGCTATGAAGTCGTACTAAAGATCTTTGAGGATGAGCGCATCCTTGAGCTCTTCACCCCTATTCTCTACGGCTCTTCGCACGTAGCAAACTTCTGGAAGGCGCACCTCGGCCTCGAGCATATCTCCTGGCAGGTCATCCGTCAGGCAAGCGAAGCCAAGGACGGCGTACTGAATATCCTCGACTGCACCACGGGACGTGAGCAGGTAGAGATCGGTCAGCCCACCGACGCGGCTGGGCGCGCTGCCTTCGAAGCCCTTGAGCGTGCTACGGCAGATATCCGCATGGGACTCTGCGACGTCCTCGTCACAGCCCCCATCAATAAGGCCGTGATGCCACGCGACCTCTTCCCCTTCAATGGGCATACAGATTACCTCGAGGCGATCGCAGCACGCACACCTGGCGAATCACTGATGGTGCTCGCCTCGGGCGACTGCCGTGTGGCCTTAGCTACGACACACATCCCAGTGAGTGCTATTGCCTCACGACTCTCGAGCGAACTAATCCTCCGCAAGCTCCGCCTCCTCGAGGCTGGCCTACAGCGAGACTTCGGCATCACGAAGCCACGCCTTGCCGTACTTGGCCTTAACCCCCACGCAGGAGATAAGGGGCTTATGGGGAACGAGGAGGATACGATTATCCGTCCCGCTATTGAGGAGGCTTTCACCTCGGGCATCATCACCTTTGGGCCCTTCCCTGGGGACGGCTTCTGGGGCAGCGGGCGTGTAGATTCCTTCGACGGCATCCTGGCTATGTATCACGATCAGGGCTTAGCTCCCTTCAAGGCGCTGTATATGAACGAAGGGGTAAACGTCACGCTGGGACTCAGCTTCGTACGCACATCCCCCGACCATGGTACAGGCTACGACATCGCTGGTAAGGGTATCGCTGATCCCACCTCGATGCGAGAGGCTATCTACAGCGCACTGGACATCTACCGCCACCGTCGCAGCTACGACGAGGCTACGCGCAATCCTCTCCGCCGTCACTACCACAATCGTGGGCGAGACGACGAGAAGCTCGACACGACCAGTACCCCAGACGAATACTAACGCTTCGACCCCAAGCTCATGTCCCTCAAGATATATACCGCCTCGGCGGGATCGGGGAAGACGCACGCGCTCACACGCGAGTTCCTGCGTCTGATGCTCAGCAATGGCGACCCCAGATACTTCACGACTATCCAAGCGGTGACCTTCACTAAGAAGGCCACCGCTGAGATGAAGGGGCGTATCGTCGCTGAGCTCTCTACCCTCGCACGCACCCCAGAGGAGTCCCTATTCACAGATGATCTATGCAGGGAGCTGGGTATCTCGGAGGCGAAGCTACAGGAGCGAGCCAATGCGACGCTGCATGCCCTACTGCTGGAGTACACGAGCTTCCGTGTGCGTACCATCGACTCATTCTTCCAAGAGGTTGTCCGCTCCTTCGCCTACGAGCTGGGCCATGCTGGAGCACTCCGTGTACAGCTTGACTCGGACCAACTCCTTCATCAGGCCGTCCTCGAAGTCTTAGCCCGACAGGATCAAGAGAAGAGCGACAAGGAGATTGAGGCTTGGCTTAGTGAGCTAACCACCGAGGCGATCGAGGATGGGAAAGGCTACAATATCGAAGACCAGCTCAGCAAGTTTGCCAAGCAGCTCGAGAACGAAGCAGTCAAGCAGCTACGTGCAGGCAAGGAATTCCCCTCCCAAGCGCAGGTCAAGAAACTTCGTGAAGCAGCTCGTAAGATCATCAAAGACAGGAAACAAGCACTAAGTGCCCTCGCAGAGAGAGCACTCAATGCACTGGAGAAGTCTGGGGTTGCAATAGAAGATTTGAGCAATGGTAGTACTGGGGTATTCGGAGCAATCTACGCTTGTCGAAGGAATCAAGGTGCTCTCATCGAAAAGTCAAGTGCCTTTGCTGAAAGGTCACGCCTACGTGCGTTCCTTGATGCTACGGACACAGAAACGATGCTGGCTAAGCTAGTAGGAAAGAACAAGCAGGCTATCCGTGAGCAGATCAAGCCCCACCTCAGCAGCATCTATGATGCCCTCAAGGAATTCAGCGACTACAACTTCCAGCACATCCCCATCTACGTTACGGCCCAGCAGATCAACCGATATGCGGGGCTCTATGGCATACTGATCAACATCGACAACGCCCTCCAAGAGCTCAAGCGAGAGGGCAAGCTTATGCTCATCTCTGATGCACCTTCGCTCATCCAAGCGCTACTGAAGGACAATAATGATGCACCCTTCCTCTACGAGAGGATCGGAGCACGCATCGAGCATCATATGATCGACGAGTTCCAGGACACGAGTCGTATGCAGTATGAGAACTTCAAGCCTCTCCTTGATAATGCTCAGAGCCAAGGCCAAGACTGCCTCATCGTCGGTGATGCCAAGCAGAGTATCTACCGCTTCCGAAACTCCGACAGCACCCTACTGACCACACAGCTCACCGAGGACTTCACGTCTTCTGCTGAGTGCAAAAACCTTGAGGACAACTGGCGTAGTGTCCCCGAGATCGTAGACTTCAACAACGCCCTCTACCCACAGCTCTGCTCACTCATCCGAAATGTCTTCGATTCACTCTGGAGCGAGGTCAGGGGCTACGGCTTCCCCGAAGGACAAGAGGAAGTCAAGAGCCGACTGGATGCAGAGCTGGACATCCTCCTCAAGGCCTATGAAGACGTGGAGCAGAATACTCCTAAGCCAAAGCAACAGCGAGGTCTCGGGCAAGTCGTACTCCATCGCTATGCTCCCCCCAAAAAGAAGGATGATAGCACCACAGAGGGAGAGGACAGCGAAGAGACTTCAGACACCGAAGAGGAAGTACCCAGCGGAGCCTTAGATCAACTCCCGCTTGTCCTCGTCGACCTACTCAAGCGAGGCTATCGCTGCTCCGACATCGCTATCCTCGTTCGTACGAAGGCGCATGCAGCCAATGTAGCGGAGACTCTCCTCAACGCTCCCGATGACGTACTGGAGGGCTATTCCCTACCCTTCCTCTCGGAGGAAGCTCTACACGTCGACCGCGCATACTCCGTACGCTTCATCATCGCAGCACTCAGCTATCTGGCGGATACCAGTATCCCACTACGATTAGCAGTCCTCCAAGAAGCCTATCACCAAGTCCTCGCCCTCTCGGGGCAAGCGGAAGAAGACCTATCCGAAGCCGAGCTACAAGAGCTACGTGACTTCGGGCGCCAAGGGCTCTACGAAGTCGTCGAGATCATCAACTCACGCTACGGGAAGCTCTTTCCCGAGGGCGAAGGCGCCTATCTCGTCAAGCTCCTCGATATGCTCTATAGCTGGGAGCAAGAGGAGGCTGCAGATATCTCGACCTTCCTCCAGTACTGGCAAGATAAAGGCCATCTGCAGAGCATTGTCAACAACTCAGCTGAGGATGCCATCACCCTGATGACCATCCATAAGTCCAAGGGGCTTGGCTTCCCCGTCATCCTACTCCCCGACGTCAGCTGGAAGCTGGATGAAGCCTTGAGCGGCAACAAGGAGAACATCCTGTGGTGCCCCATCCCCCACATCAGCGAGACCGAAGAGCTTACGGTAACGCAGGTGACGAGCGTCCCTCTGAAGTACACTGACACGCTGCAGATGAGCTACTTCGCTGAGCCCTACTTTGAGGAGAAGCTCAAGAACATGATGGACTCACTCAACCTCCTCTACGTAGCGACGACACGTCCCAAGCAAGAGCTACATATATGGATCCGGGAGGAAGCACAGCAGACCAAGGAAGAGGAGTCTGGGAAGAAGAAGTCAAAGAAGAAAGAAACATCTGAGGAGAAGATCTCCAAGATAGAAGACCTCTTCCTGGCCTCCGTAGAAGAAGACAAGGCTCTCCATGAGATCCTCCCCGCTCATCAGACGATGAAGGAGGATCCTATAGGTGACAGTACTTCTGCACCAAAGAAAAAGCACTCTGACTCCGAAGAGGATAGCGCTACGGCTCTGCAGGTAGGTGCACTAAGCTCCTACCCTATTGACAAGCGCTTAGCCATCCTTCGTGAGGGACTCGAGTACTTCTCTGAGGATAGCCAGCGTGCCTATGGGCGTACACTGCACCTCATTCTCTCCGAGATCGAGACCGCAAGCGATGTAGCTCCCGCCATCAGCGAGGCCGTACATCATGGATATATCAAGGCCGAGCATGCTGAGGAGCTCTCCTCCCAGCTCCGTGCTGTCGTAGACCACCCCGAAGCAGCCCGATGGTTCGATGGCACAGGGAAGATCTTCAACGAGCGTGCGATCATCGGTGGAGAGCTGGAGACCAGCCGCCGTCCTGACCGAGTGATCTTCTACCCCGATGACCATATCGAGGTCGTAGACTATAAGTCTGGGGAGGAGCGTAAGGGTCACCACCGCCAAGTCCGTGAGTACATAGAGCTTCTTCGTCAGATGGGCTACACTGAAGTCTCGGGCTATCTCTGCTACCTCCATGAGCCAGCGCCCAAGATTCTACAAGTGAAGGGGTAGCCAAGCTACCTTGATACAAGAAGAGCAGCCTACTGCACAGTCCTCAGTGAGGGGTGCAGTAGGCTGCTCTTATATAGTAAAGCGGGAAAGTGAGCGTGTGGCTCAGCGACGATTAATCCTCGTCGTCGTCATCATAGTCGTAGTCACCGACACCGTGAGCATCGAGGAACTCCTCGCTCGCGTCATTGAGGTTATCGATGAGACGCACCAAGATGGTATTATTCTTCTTGAGCTGTGCCTGCTCTTCGGGTGTACCACGAAGGCCATCAAGACGCATCTTGATGAGGGTCTTGTAGCCGTCCTTCATCAGAGCTTCCCAGCCATCGAAGACTTGATAGAGAGCCTTGAGCATACGGTCATCACCATCATAGGCACCGAGTGCAGCAGCCTGCTCTCTCAGGCCCTTGAGATCTTCGATCCACTCCAGGCGAACCCACTCAGCGCGGTTGTAATCCTTGGCATCCATGGCATCATTCATCTTCGCCATCTGGTCGAGACCATAGTTGGAGAGGCAGATGAGCTCGTTGTTGTACTCGACGGCATTGTCGTACTCCCCCTTGGCATAGTAGACGCCTTCATCGGGCTGCCAGCCGCGCTTGGTCTCTTCACCACCGAAAGCAGCTTGCATCTGCTCCTGCATCTTCTGCATCTGCTTCTCGATAGCTTCGGCAGAGTTATCTCCCCCGAAAAGCCCCTGAAGCTTCTTAAAAAGGTCCATCATTTTGATTGTAGTTTGATTATAAATAAATCGATTACAGGGCAAAAATAGTGATTTCCATCAATACCGCAACCCTGCAGACGGTATAATATCGGGCACGTTACAGGCAAAGACAGTCCTATCCCAGCTTAGAAGGAGGCATGGCCCTTCTGCTGAAAGGCCCTACTCCTCGCTATAGACCGTGAGCATAGAGCTCCGAGGATCAGACAAAGTCAACCGATAGACAGCCGCCTTATTGATACGGATCCACATGATGACTCATATAAGAATGCAAGTAGACCTATATAGGAATGATCATAAAGCGATATAGGAATCAGCTCAATCCTATATAGGAACGCGCGCAAAGCTATATAGGAATACATGTAAAGCTATATAGGAATCAGCTCAATCCTATATAGGAACGCATGCAAAGCTATATAGGAATACATGCAAAGCTATATAAGAATACATGCAAAGCTATATAGGAATGATCACGAAGCTATATAGCTTTCACCACCCCATACAATACGACCTCAATAAGAATGCATTGATCGCCCCCCTCAAGCAGTCAATAATAAAAGCCATCACCCTACCGCCACAGGATCATGTGAGCGGTAGGGTGATGGCTTACCCTTGCGAAGGGAGGGAGGCACTATGCCTCGGGGAGGGTCATCTTGACCAAGACGATCTTCGTCGATGTGGAGCGGAGAATCTCAAAGCGCAGGTCACCGATCTCAAGGATCTGCCCCTGCGAAGGGATGCTGGGATGGTGGTACAAGATGTAGCCAGCGATAGTCATGAAGTCCTCATCCTCGGGGAGTGTCAGACCAAACTTCTCGTTGATATCATCGATCTCCATACGTCCGCTGAAGACGAAGGTACGATCATCAAGGCGCTTGGCTACACGCTTCTGACGGTCATGCTCATCCTCGATATCTCCGAAGAGCTCCTCGACGATATCCTCAAGCGTCACCATACCTGCCGTACCGCCAAGCTCGTCGATGACGACTGCGATACTCTTCTTTTTCTGCATCAAGAGGCGCATCAGCGTGCTGGCTTGCATGCTCTCGGGGACGAAGAGGGCTGAGACGATGCGCTTCTGCCAGTCGTCACCGCGGAACATTTCACTCGAATGGATGTAGCCGACGACTTCGTCGATATTCTCCTTATAGACGATGAGCTTTGAGAGTCCCGTGCGGATGAAGAGTTCCTCAAGATGCGCACGCGTCGAGTCAATGCTTGCCCCGACGATCTCATTACGAGGCAGAAGGCAATCACGCACCTGAAGGCCCGAGAAGGAGATGGCATTTTGGATGATCTTCACCTCCGTCTCAATACCCGAGGCCTGACCATCGTCCGAGCTATGCGTGAGGTAGTACTCGAGGTCCAGTGAAGAGAGCTGGGGGCGAATAGCCACACTCGAGGTACGCTGCCCAGCAAGGAAAAGAATCGCACGCGTGATCAGCCCGATGATCCAAGCAAAGGGATAGAGCAGGAGATAGACGAGAAAGAGGATCCCTGCGAAGAAGCGCATCGTGCGGTTGGGGTTAGCACGGAAGGTCACCTTCGGGAGGAACTCCCCGACGAAAAGGATCAGCAGCGTACTGAGGACCGACTGCGCCAAGAGAATGAGCCCATCATTCTCGCCCAAGAGGCTCTTGAGCCAAGGCTCCATCAGCACAGCGGTCAAGAGACCATAGATGACGAGGGCAACATTGTTCCCCAGGAGCATCGTCGTGATGAAGTGGTCGGGACGCGAGTAGAAGACACCTAAGATCCGAGCCGACACACCACCACGGCTTCGGTCAAGCTCAAGACGGAGCTTATCCGAAGAGAGGAAGGCGATCTCCATACCAGAGAAGAAGGCCGAAGCAATTAGGCAGAGGAATATATAGAGGTAAATCATCGTCGATGGTGAGAGCACACTGCGCTGAAGAGCTTAGAGATGGGGAGCTTGCTTCAGCGTATCGGCCCGTGGGGCTGCAGGTGCAGTAGGTGAGGTCGCCTTATTCTCGTCGTAGTCAAAGGCGCCCTTGTTGTCGTAGATCTCATACCAGCTGAGATCGTCCTTGGCATTGAAGTGGGAGCCACGAAGCTCCTTGCCTTGGGTGAGGAAGTAAGTCGTATCATCCGAATAGAGGCGCTTCTCAGCACGAAGCCAAAAGAGACGCTTCGTCTTGAGGCGCTGCCCATCAGGTCCCTGGACATGGACGTGACCGATGAGCTCCCACTCTTCCTTGAGCGGTCGACGGATAGCGGAGTCCGCCTTGATGAAGACCTGACTACCGCTCTTGAGGTCATAGGGGCGTAGGACAAGCCCACGTGGGAAGACCCACTCATTGCGATCATTACGCTCATAGATCAGGAGCTCTGGAGCGGTCATACGATAGCGGATGAGTCCAGAGTCTGAGATGAGCGTATTGAGCGCCACCATACGTGCAGTATAGAGCGAGTCGGGATTGACCGCCAGATTCTTCACCTCGACCTTCTTCTTGCTGCATGCCCCCAGCGAAAGGAAAAGCGTGCAGAATACAAAGAGCATGGCGAAGGGATACGAACGAGAAGTCCCCCGCTGTCTGGATGGAGTATCCAGACGGCGGAGGGCTTCTTCCCTCTCTCTTGCACCTAAGTGCGAAGGGAGATCAGACATAGAGCGAGCTATGTAAATTAGGGAATGACGACACTTTCGCCACCGAAGCTAACCGTAGAGCCCTTCTTGATATCGGGGTGCATGAAGATCTCCTGTGCAGAGGGGAGGTAGCGAGAGTAGTTGGCGATAGCGCGGTTAGCCTGAGCAGAGACCGAGGGGTCTACGCTGGCAGCATGGCGGAGCTTATTGATGACGAGATAGTAGTAGCAGCGCTGCTTGATCTTGTCATCGGGATAGTAGCGAGAAGCATTACCAGCGGAGAGCTCAGCGAGATAGAGCAGTACGCGACCATTGCGGGGATTCTCAGCGAGGATCTTGTTCCCGTAAGAGATAGCTGCGCCACTGTTGCGCTGTACCTGAGCGATCTGGAAGAGTGCTTCGTAGCACTTGAGGCGGTCAGAAGAGTTCTTAGCCAAGTCAATAGCTTTGTTGAGGAACTCCGTAGCCTCAGCGTAGCGCTTGTCGCGGATAGCTTCACCAGCGATACCCATAGCCGCCGTGACCGAAGGCTCGATATCGAAGAGGTAGCGACCGGCACGTACAGAAGCATTGCCATCGCAGCCTGCACGCTGGAAGAGCGCAAGGACATTCTGCAGGAAGGTCTTATCCGTCTTATGCTGATCGATCTTCTCTACCGTATAGGTCTTCTCGAGCTTGTCACAGCTGGCCAGACCGCTCTGAGCGAACTCCGTGTCCATCTGATTCTTGTACGTCTCGATGACCTTCTTAGCTTCGTCCGTCTCTGCAGCAGCGAGGATGGCATCTGCGTACTCAGCAGCCTGCGTATACTCGTTGATGTACTGATCAATCTTCGACTGATCCTTAGAAGCGATGAGGCGCGAGCTGAAGACATAGTAGTAGAGGAGCTGGATAGGCGACTCAGCCTTGTAGCGCTCTACGACAGGCTTAGCCCACTGATAGACCTGCGTGAAGTCTGCATCAGCACCTGCGATCGTCTTGTAGTCCTCGATCTTATCAGCCAGGATCTGAGGCGTACCGACCTTAGCATCATCACCGAAGTAAGTGATACGGTCGTCATAGAGCTTCATCAGCTGATTGAGGATCTTCTTCTTTTCATCAGCAGTCTTAGCCTGACCAAGCTTCCAGTGAAGGATCTTAGCACCGATGATGTATATATTCTTAGATGCTGCGGGGCAGTTATCGTATGCCTTCTGCCAATGCTCATAGGCGTCGGCATAGTTCGCCGTCTTACCAAAGCTGGTCAGCAGGCTGATACTTTGGCGGCAGCGGATGCTGTCTTCACCTGAGCCAAAAGGAGTACCTGTAGCTCTACCCGTCTGGGCATAAGCAGCCGTCGAGAGAAGTCCGAGAGCTGCTACCAGGATCATTCTGTTCAGTTTCATTGTCTCTTGTCTTTAGTGTGTAAATGATTAGCGCATAGTCGGCCGTAGACCTCCACCATATAGAGCGGCGGATAGTCCATAGCAAGGCTATATAACTTAGTTAATACGTGCCTTGCGGAACCAGTTCTCGTTGAAGAGAATCCCCACAGTGAGGCCAAGTGAGTGCTCACGCACCATACCGGTGGCCTGAGGAGTGAGGTACTTATAGTCTACGGTAATATTGACGAGCGAACGACGGTCGATGAGCGGCATACCGATACCGACCGATGCGGTGAGTTCATTGTAGCCCTTCTGCTCACCCGAGGAGGTGGGGACGAGCATATAGGAGTTAGCCCCACTCAGACCAAAGCGATAGCGGGAGCGAGAGAAGAGTCCACGACCACGAGGATCGGGGATCCACTCGGCACCAAGGCCTACACGATAGTGGTCGCGAGGTGCAGCACCATCCTGGGCAAGGCCCGTAGCCTTAGCCCACTGCATGTAGGTGAAGCCTGCTCCGACGAGGAGGCTCTCGCTATGGCGATAGGTAGCACCGACCGAGTAGCTCATAGGCACATGGTGGAGGCTACGTGAGGTGATTGTATCTGAGGACTCAGGCACAAGCTGGCTGGAATTCTCGGCACTAAGGAAGTGCTGATCGATGAGCGTCGAGCGGAGCTTGATCTCAGGGGCGAACGTAGCACCCACGACGAGGCTACGTCCCTTCTTCTGATCCAGATCCAGCTGGTACTGCGCACCGATATCAGCCTTAAAGCCCTTGAGCTGGAGCTGCGTGCGGTAGAAGGGGTTGGATGCACCATCCGACCCGATATATACCTGACGCTCCTGCGTCGTGTAGCCGAAGACATAAGAGCCATTCACCCCGAGGGAAAAGCCACCGATGCGACCAGCTACACCGAGGTAAAGGTCGCTGAAGCCACCCTGTCCCAGATAGGTACGTTGATAGTTATTCTGGCTATCTCCCTGGAGCTTCTCGAGGCTACCGAAGCGATAGCCCACAGTCGAGAAGGGAGTGATCCCCGCACTGACCGCGATATGATGGCTCACGGGGAAGAGGATCGTAGCGTAATCGAGGTTACCCAAGACACGGCTATCACGATTCCCGCCTTCAGCGAGGTGAGATCCACGCAGCGACACTGCTAGATCCATGATGAAGGTCATGGAGTCGACAGCGGTATAGGAGGCAGGGTTAGCGGGGTTGACGACGAGGCCGTCACGCAGCCCCACACCGATACCCCCGAGAGCTCGTGTCGTAGCCGTCTGGCGCATACCGAGTGTCCCATAGCCGAAGCGACTATAGGGCGAGCGGTCTGAGTTGCTCTGGGCGCTAAGGGCGCCTGCTGTCCCAGCTGTGAGTAGTCCTGCGGAGAGGAGGTAGCTGAGGATCTTCTTCTGCTTTATCATCTGTTGTACTCCAGTATCTTATTCAGTCCATAGAGGACGAGGTCGGGCTCCACGCATACCTCTTCGGGGAGGTACTGCTCGATGAGGGGAGCATCGCCCCCCGTGACGTAGACCTTGACATTAGGGTCTGCCGCCTTAGCTTCATCTATATACCCCTTGATCTCATAGATCACGCCACGGAGCACTCCTGAGGTAATCGCCTCGGAGGTCGTCTGCCCGAAGTCTCGTACGGGAGGCGTGATCTCGTGGATCAACGGTAGGCGCGAGGTGAAGTGATTCAGCGCCTTGAGTCGGGTATAGAGCCCTGGGGAGATATTCCCCCCGGTATATTCTCCCTTAGGAGAGATCTGCTCATAGGTGATCGCTGTCCCCAGATCTATGACCAAGAGGCTGACACCCTCGGGTGCCAGAGCATGTGCCCCGACGACAGCTGCGATACGGTCACTACCGAGGCGCTTGCGGTCGTAAGCCACGCTTACAGGTACGGCTATATGCTCGTCGACCTGCAGCACGGTGGGGATACGCTCAGCGAGCAGGCCGAGTAGCATCTTGTCGACAGCTGCGACAGAGCTATAGATCGCCGCCTGCAGGGCTGGGTGATCGGATAAGATGACCCCAGCTTCTCGTAGGGAAACTTGAGGGAAGGAGTAGTGGGCGATGAGCTCACCTCCATCCGCCACGGCCACTTTGCAGACCGAGTTTCCCTGATCGATGATTAAATTCACTTAGTGGTCAGATAGTCAATGATACCACAAAGAAACGGCTTTTATCTGGAATATACCGCAACTACGATAGGAGGAGCGGCTTCCTATCACCGCACCAAGGCACGATGAAGCCATTACTTTAGTCAAAGAGTGGCGTCCCTTCACCAACCAACTCATGCAGTCGGATCAAGGCCTTATCCTCTGCCTCACGCATGCGCTCCTCGTCCTCGGGGCTCTTATCCTTGAGCCCGCAGAGATGGAGGACACCGTGGATGATCACACGGTGCAGCTCTTCGGCGTACTCGTTGCCAAGGAGCTCGGCATTGCTACGCACCGTATCAAGGCTGATGAGCATGTCCCCCGAGATCACATCCCCCTCACTCTCGTCGAAGGTGATGATATCAGTATAGTAGTCATGATCGAGAAAGTCTTGATTGGTCTGCAGGATGCGCTCATCACCACAGAACTGGTAGCAGAGCTCGCCGACACGACGGTCATAGCCAGAAGCGACCTCACGGATCCAGTTGCGAAGGACACGCTCTCGGAGGCGAGGCTCCTCGACATCTTCGTCTGTATAGTAAGCTATAAGCTCAGATTCTTTCGACATAAGTGATATGCTGTAGTCTAATCTTTCTTGAGTAAGGGCTCCTCATCGGCCAGGCGCCCATGGCCATAGCGGAGTACCTCGAAGGGCTCCTCTGTGCAGTCGACGATCGTCGAGGGAGCCAGCGGGATGTCGCCAGCATCGAGGATCGTGTAGACCGCATTCCCATAGCGCTCGTCGATGAGCTCGGGATTGGTGCAGTACTCGGGCTCGTCCTCATCCTCTATGGGGAGCGAAGAGGTGATCAGTGGATTGCCTAAATGCTCGGCAAGAAGACGGCCGATAGGATGCTGGGCAAGGCGGACACCCACCTCACGACGCTGCTTGAAGATACGTGGCAGGGCACCCGATGCTGGGAGGATGAAGGTATAGTTGACCTCGTGATCCTTGATGAACTTGAAGGCGCGGTCATTCATCTTACAGTACTCTGACACCTGGCTCAGCGAAGCACAGGCGATAGAGAGCGCCTTCTTCTTCGGGTCAATCTTCTTTAGGCGACAGATCTCCTCGATGGCACGCTGATGAAGCGCGTCACAGCAGTAGGCGTAGCCCGAAGCCGTGGGATAGATGAAGATCGCACCACGACGGAGCTCATCGACCAGCTCGGTGAGCAAGCGATAGTCGGGGGAGTCAGCGTAGATCTTAGTGAGCATAGTGTAGAGTAGCTATTATGAAGGGGCTATCACTCAGCACCGAGGCCAGCCTGACGCACGACCTCATAGATGAGGATACCGCCAGCGACCGAGACATTGAGCGAACCGATAGCACCGACCTGGGGGATACGGACGATCTTATCAGCACGGCGCAGGACATCCTGTGACACTCCGTGATCTTCAGCCCCAAGGACCAGACCGAGGGGAAGCGACAGCTCACTCTCGGTATAGATATCTACGGCCTTCTCTGAGGCTGCGACGATCTGGATACCGTTCTCTTGCAGGAGGGTCACAGCGGCCTGTATCGAGCTGACACGGCAGACGGGGATACGGTGGAGGGCCCCAGCAGAGGTCTTGACGGCATCGGCAGTCACCGACACGCTCCCTCGCTCGGGGATGATGATCGCATCCACACCAGCGCACTCTGCCGTACGGGCGATGGCACCGAAGTTACGCACATCGGTAAGCCCATCCAAGAGGACTACGAAGGGAGAGCGTCCTTCTTCGTAGAGCATCGGGATGAGCTGATCCAGCTGCGTGTACTCGATCTCGCTGATAAAGGCGATGACCCCCTGATGCTGCTTGTGCGTCAGACGCGTCAAGCGCTCCTCGGGGACGATCTGCACAGGGATCGTACGCTCCTTAGCCACATCCATGATATGGCTCACTTCGCTGCTACGCAGTCCGCGCTTGAGTAAGATCTTATCAATCTCACGACCTGCCTCCAGGGCTTCGATAAGTGGGTGGATCCCGAAGATCAGGTTATTCTTTCCCATCAGTCCTTATACCTTATTATATATATCAGTCTATTCTCTTTGGTTCGTGCCACATGCACCCCAGATCAATCGGGGCAGTTTCAGACGTGCGCACATAGAGCAAAGATACAAAAAGATAACAGCTCCTACCCGTAGACTCACACAGCCACTTGCTCTTCCCCCTGCACACATCTCCACGAGGAGTGATCAGCGCTACATGAGTGCGCGGCACAGCTCCCGG
Source organism: Porphyromonas sp. KLE 1280 (assembly GCF_000700805.1). NCBI lineage: Bacteria > Pseudomonadati > Bacteroidota > Bacteroidia > Bacteroidales > Porphyromonadaceae > Porphyromonas > Porphyromonas sp. KLE 1280. The sequence continues at coordinate 178,643 of NZ_KL362962.1, read as the reverse complement.
GTCAAAGCGTAAAGAATAAGCCCCTCCCCTATTATCCGAGCAAGAGCATTCCATTGAGGTGGATGCTATGAACCTATATAGTATGGCGAAGAAAGCTATATAGCTTTGTGAAGTGACCTATATATAGGTTGTTGCTCCGCGTAGGGATAAAAGTTGCGGACGAGTGGCAAATAAGTTTAGGCTACGTACGTGGATCTAATATCTACGTACGTGGATATTTGTATTTACGTGCCTGGTCTTTAAGACTACGCGCATAGATAGAGAAATCCCACTACGTGAAAGCGCTTTTTTCTTCACGAGAAGGACACTTTTCCCTCCGCTGGATAAGAGGAATACGCGTGATAAGGCGAAGGGCTTGTGTATCTCTTCGGAGAGGTGTGTCGTGGAGCTGGGCGCGCGATGCCTCAGCAGAATAAAAAGAGGGCAGGACTCGCGACAACAGTCTCATATAGGTCAGTGGGGAGAGCTATATAGGTCACAGTCTCGGTCTATATTGGTCGCTTTAGTGATCTATATAGGTTCATAGCACCCCACTCTATAACTACACACATATCCATCTATGTAACAGACATATAAAGCAAGCCCCCAACCTCAGGCATCTCATGCACTTCGGTGGGGGCTTGACGTATCAACGTAGAAAGGGGGGAGCGTACCTATAGACTGTAGCTGATACTCCCCGAGAGCCAGAAGCCAGGCTGCGGTACGCCAGCGATATCAGCGTACTGCGTGTCAGTGATATTATTCAGCTCGAGGCCAGCACGGAGGTGATTCGTCAGGCGATAGTCGAGCTTGAGGTCAAGCGTCGCAAAGGGACTGGCTTGATTGACACGATCCTGATAGCGCAGCGCCCAAAGGGCTTCTATCCGAGAGCCGACGTTGTGTGCGAGCTGGGCCGTGAACTTGTGGCGGAGATAGTTCAGCGCATACTTAGACATTGCGACACCAGGAGCACGATGCTGCTGCGTCATATAGAGGTAGTCAAGGCTGAGACGTCCCGCATCACCAAGGAAGGGCAGGTACTCGCCAAGGCGAAGAGCCAGCCCAGCTTCGAGACCTTGGTTCGTAAGCTTAGCGATATTATGCGAGGTGAAGGCCGTCTCCGTGGGGTCGAACTTCACCCAGTCAATGAGGTTGCTCCCCTTCATCAAGAAGTAAGAGAGGTGCGCCTCTACGTGCGAGGTCTGGTACTTCGCAATAGCCTCGAAGGAGTGGGCATACTCAGGCTGGAGATTGTCTCCATGCTTGTGGACAGGGTCGGTGTACCAGAGGTCGTTCAAGGTCGGCAGACGCATCGAGCGACTCCAAGTAGCGACGAAGCTCCAGCGATCAAGGGGATGATAGTTCACACTCACCGAAGGGAGGAAGATATACTTCCCTGAGAGGAGTGTATTGTGACTCATAAGTGCCCCAGCAGAGATCAGCCACTTATCCAGCTTGACTGTATGCTCCAGACTGAGGCTGACATTCGTTCGACTACCGAACTTCGTGTAGTAGCTCTCGGGCTTAGCGCGTGGCGTACCGAGCTTATTCCCGATGACCTCCTCATAGCGAAGCTCACCACCGAGTGTCGTCGTCCCGAGGAGGGAGCTGTAGTTGGCGATGAGCCCAGCACCATAGTTATTCACGATATGGTGGTTCTGCCCGAAGGTCGTCCCACGCACCAGCTCGAAGCAGTCGTACTCACGATCCCAATAGATAGTGGGGAGAAGACGCAGGCGCTCACCACCAAGGTCACCACGCAGCGAGGCGATCATACGCTGGGTATGCTCGTACTGATTGGGATACTTAGCCGAATAGAAGGAGTTGGCACCGAACTTTTTCTCATTGTAGCCGAGCTGGAGATCCATCTTGTTCTCCGCAGGGAGATTTAGGCGTGTTTGCCAGAGGGCATTATAGATCTCGTAGTCGGTATTCGTGCGGTAGCCAGCGCTGGAGCGGCGGCTCAGCGAGAGGCTATTCTCCGTCTTGCCCCACGTCATCGCTCCACGGAGCTCTGCACCCACGAGGCGGTGCATACCCGCAGTAGCCTTGGCATAGAGGGAGGTCTCTGCGCTGTGCTTGGTGATGATGTTGATAGCCCCCGAGAAAGCACCTGTCCCATAGATAAGAGCTGAGGGGCCACGAAGCACCTCGATACGCTCGATATCCGAGAGGTTGATAGGGAAATCGAAGCTTAGGTGCCCCGACTTACTGCTGCTGACATTGACCCCATTGAGGAGGATGACGATCTGCTCGTGCGAGCCACCACGGATGGAGACATCAGCCTGTACCCCTTGGGCACCGCGTTGTGCGACGTCGATACCCGCTACATAGTTCAGCAGCTCTTGGATACTTCGCGCAGGGGTCTGGGCGATCTCACGTGCCGAGATGACGGTGACGAGTCGCGTAGCTTCATTCAGCGGGGTAGCCGTCTTAGAGGCCGTGACCGTGACCCCCGTAAGCTCGTTGTCGGGCTCACCGAGGTTATACTCAGGCTCAGACGCAGCTACATTCTGCGCACTGACGGTGGAGGTGTAGGCGCAAGCCAGCGCCAGGCTGGTAAGCGTACCGATGTTGATGATACGGTGCATCGTGTTGAAGGCACCGTAGCTCTTGCGCGTCATACGCCGGAAGCGTAGCGCGACAGAGGTCTGCATGTTTGTTTGCTTCATCTGTAGACAAAAGATTGATTAGACGTGGACCTCACCTCGCTTGCCGTCACGAAGGAGACACAAGCCGAGGAAGGTAAATAAGCCATTGAATAGGAGGATCTCGTAGCCGACCTTATAGCCCCATAGGCTCTCCGCTGCCACTGCGACGCCGTAGCTCACAAAGGGAGAGAGGATACAGAGATAGGGCGTGAAGCGATCACGTACCGCCCAGCGTGTGAAGAGCCCGAAAGCGAAGAGTCCTAAGAGCGGCCCATAGGTATAGGAGACTGCTGTGAAGATCGTCTTCAGCAGGGAGCTCTGCTGGATCTGACTGATGAGGAGTACCATGAGAGCGAAGGCCACGCACATCGCTAAATGAATCCACCAGCGACGGCGCTCCCCTACCGCATCATCCTCGAGCTTCATACCGAGGAGATCGGTACAGACCGAAGTCGTGAGGCTGGTCAGAGCCGAGTCAGCATTGGAGAATGAAGCAGCAGTAATACCCAGCGTGAAGAAGATCAGGACCCACGGACCTAAGTGCCCTGCAGCGAGGAAGGGCAGTATATCATCTCCTCGCTCAGGCAGGGTCAAGCCATGCGCTGCGCCGAAGTGCAGGAGGAGAATCCCCAAGACGAGGAAGAGATAGTTCAGCGGAAGGAAGCCGAAGCCGTAGGTAAGCATATTTGTACGGGCCTCACGGAGTGTACGGCACGTGAGGTTTTTCTGCATCATGTTCTGATCCAAGCCCGTCATCACGATGACAATGAAGATACCGCTGACGAACTGCTTCCAGAAGTACTGCGGGCTCGTCCAGTCATCCAAGAAGAAGACTCGGCTATGAGGATCTTCCCCGACCAAGCGCACGATACCTGAGAGGTTGAGGCCCAGCTGTCCCGAGACGACATAGACGATGAGTCCCAGCGTGAGCACAAGGCAGACCGTCTGCAGGACATCCGTCCAGATGATCGTACCCATACCACCGCGCTGCGTGTAGAGCCAGATGACACCGACGACCCCGAGGACCGTGACGACATACGGCACCCCTATCGGAGCAAAGACGAGCTGCTGCAGGATAAGCGTAATGAGGAAGAGCTTCGCTGCTGCCCCGAAGAGCTTTGAGATGATGAAGAAGAGTGCACCCGTACGATAGCTATGCCGCCCGAAGCGCTGCTCCAGATAGGTATAGATCGAGACGAGCTGCAAACGATAGTAGAGCGGCAGGAGGACGTAGGCGATGACGATGTAGCCAAAGAAGAAGCCCAAGACCAGCTGCATATAGCTCATATCCATCTGCTGCACCATCCCTGGCACCGAGACGAAGGTCACACCCGAGATCGAGTCACCGAGCATCCCGATCGAGACGATCCACCAAGGGGTAGCACGCCCCGCAAGGAAGAAATCCGCATTCGTGCCTCGCCTACGCGTCCAGAAGGTGATCAGGAAGAGGAAGAAGAGATAGAGGACGAAGGTAATCAGTACACCCTGTACCATGATGATAGTTGATAGTGGTGACTAATAGTTGTAGTGCACTTCCCAGTCCTCGGGCGTATTGACCTTACCGCAAGCCTCGATCATCTTCATATCATCCTCGGCTTGACGGCCAATGGTCGTGAGCAGGTCACCCGTGATAGCGGCATTGATACCGACGTAGATAGCCTTGTATTGCGTCTCGGGGGAGAGCTGTGCACGTCCACCAGAGAAGCGAAGGAATGCCCGAGGATTGACCATGCGGAAGACTGCGATAGCCGAGAGGACTTCATCCTCAGTGAGCGGAGTGGAGTTGCCGAGCGGGGTGCCAGCGATGGGCTGAAGGATATTCATTGGGATACTGTAGCTTTTCAAGCGCTTGACGTAGAAGGCAAGCTCGACACGCTGCTCCAGTGTCTCACCCATGCCGATGATACCGCCACAGCAGATACGCATACCCACACGGCGAGCGGCCTCGAGAGTCGCTTCTTTGTCCTCCTGCGTGTGTGTCGTACACAGCTCACGGAAGTAGCTGGGAGAAGTCTCCACATTGCAATGGTAGGTCGTCACTCCGCTATCAAAGAGCTTCTTCAGCTGTGGCTCGGTGAGTAGCCCCAGCGAGGCACAGCACTTGAGCTCAGGATGTGCCCGCTTGATGGCGCGGTAGCTGATGCTCATCATATCGATCTCGCGATCGGTCTGGCGACGCCCACTCGCCACGAGCGAGAAGCGCCCAATGCCCTGCTTGCGGTTGTAGCTGGCCTGTGCTACGCAAGCGCTGGGGCTGACGACGGAGTAGCGCTCTGCTGAGGTCGAATAGTGGGCGCTCTGTGCGCACCACTTACAGTCTTCGGGGCAGTTCCCACTCTTTGCATTGATGATGGAGCAGGTATCGAATGCCTTCCCCATGAAGTGCTCAGTGATCTCGTGTGCTGCTTGGTATAGCTCCTCCTTGTGAGGAGTGGTAAGCAAAGCAAGTGCTTCCTCTTCGGTGATCTCACCGCCAGCGAGGATACGTGCTTTGATGTCTTGTATCATAGTAGTCTTATCGTGTGATCTTATCGATATATAAAAAGCGCTGTCTCGCTACACACCCGCCTCCTATCGTGGAGTGGGTAGTAGCGAGACAGCGCTGTGTCAGCTGCAGAGAGCTACACTGAGGTAGTCTGCAGTATGTGCCGATGCGGTGGGCTTAGGAGTAGGCGTGAGTGCGAGGAGCAGCTCTGAGAGCATAGCTTCCTCGAGGACTTCGGCCTCCTCACGGCTCCCTTCGGTGGGAGCAAGCGTGCCACATACGGCAGGTGTGGTAGCGAGCGTCGTCGTCTTTGCTGAGAGACGCTCCAGGACGCTTGACGAGAGATGCCCGATGGTGACGCAATGCCCGAGGCTGTGGAAGACAGCTGCGCTACTACGTGTCCAGCGACGGAAGTAGAGGCGAGCTGCGCTCAGCGAGTGGGGTTGTGCGGAGTACATCGGAGTGGGTCAGCGTCTTGTGTGAATTACTTAGCTACGCGCTCGAGCCACTTGACCATAGCGAGCATCGTGATCATCGAGGCAGCGCAAGCACCTACGAAGACCAGCCAGCAAGCCCAGAGAGGCACGCTCGTATAGAGGATACCACCGATGAAGAGGAGTGAGTTCCCGAGAGCCGTAGCGGCGAGCCAAGCACCCTGCATGACCCCCTGGAGGTGGGGAGGAGCTACCTTCGATACGAAGGAGAGACCGAGGGGCGAGATGAAGAGCTCAGCGAGCGTGAGGATGAAGTACATCCCGACCATGACCCAAGGCGTGAGGAGCATTTCGTGCTTTGCAGCCTCCGTCATGCCACCGAGCGTGCTCTGATCGGGCAGGCCGAGTGAGCAAACCATCAGGAAGACGTAAGCCAGAGCAGCGATACCCATCCCGATAGCGATCTTGCGGGGAGCAGAGGGTTCCTTACCCTGCTCACGCAGACGGCCGAAGACGTACATCACGAGAGGCGTGAGGCAGACGACGATCAGCGGATTCACCGACTGGAAGATCTCTGCACCCTTAATCACCGTGAAGCCGAGGTCGATCTTGATGACACTCAGGTCAACGTAGTCACGAGCGAAGTATGTGAGCGAGTAACCATTCTGGTGGAAGGACATCCAGAAGAAGATGACGACACCGAATACTGCGAAGAGCGCGTAGATACGCTGCTTGATTTCAGCGGCACTCATCTGAACTTCGTTCTGTGAGGGAGCACCATCCTTAGTTGCAACTTCCTTCTTGCTTGGATCGGGGAACTTCTTCTGGTTAATGAGGAAGATCACCATCGATACGCAGATCATCACAACTGCTGCGATGAAGGCGTAGTGGAAGCCACGGTTGAAGACATCAAGGTACTGACCGACGAAGGCCTGAAGGTCTGTAACCTCATTACCCAGCGACACCTTAGTGGCAAGGCTCTGAAGGTTCTCCATAGCCTGTGCAGGCATATTAGCACCTTCACGCAAGTACTGATGGCAGAGAGCAGGAAGCTCTGCGCTATAGTCGAAGCCATTGTGACCCAGCCACCAGTTACGGATACCTACAGCCATGAAGGGTGCGAAGATCCCCCCGATGTTGATGAACATGTAGAAGATCTGGAAGCCTGCGTCACGAGCGCTTTGATAGCGAGGATCATCGTACATCTGACCGATGAGCACCTGCAGGTTCCCCTTGAAGAGACCATTACCGAAAGCGATGACACCCAGACCGACGCAAGTAAGCGTGAGGTAGAGGGCAAGGTTAGGTACTGGCGTAGGCGTGGGGATAGCGATCAGCACGTAGCCGAGAGCCATGATGACCAGACCAGCGACGATCGTAGCCTTATACTTCTTCGAGCGGTCAGCGATGACGCCACCGACGAGAGCCAGCAGGTAGATCGAGGCGTAGAAGGCCGAGTAAACGTACCCTGTCGTCTGCTCACTCAGACCGAACTTGGCCGAGATGAAGAGCGTCAGGATCGCCATCATGATGTAGAAGCCGAAGCGCTCTCCCATGTTTGCAAGAGAGGCTGCGATCAATCCCTTAGGATGATTTTTGAACATAAGTTTGGGGTGTTAGGATGAGTATTGTTAGTTACGATTTTCTGTCTTTCGTGGAGGTTCATACAGCAGCTCTCCCCTACTCCTGGCGGATATCAAGGATAGCTCCCGTGCGTGTGTCGAAGTAGATAGCCGTAGCTGTATTGGGTGTCAGCTGGAGCATCTTAGGAGCTAAAGCCTGCAGGGTACCGAGCTGAGCGAGGCCGACCTGCTCATCGGCGAGCTTGCGGCCCTCATAGAGGAGCGTGATGCGTGCCTGACCAGGCTGCACATAGACGATGCTATGCTCGAGCATCTTATCCTTCTTGCGCTGGTCCTTTTCGTTGAGCTCTGGAGCTTGCTCCTGGACAGAGATCACGAGGTGCAGCGGTGCACCACTCAGATCATCCGCCTCCGTCAGACCTGCCACTGGGGAGAAACGAGCCAAAGTCAGCTCACCCTCCTCACGCCCCGTGGGGATGTAGCGAAGGATGTACTCACTGACGCGCTCGGTTGTATCCCCGAGGAAGAGACGCTGTGTGCGCTGCTCCTCACGGCGCAGCTGCTCGAGAGCCAGACGCATAGACTCGCCGTCCTTAGGCATATTATCTACGGAGCCCGTGACGATGTTCATCAGATTCTCGCGCAGGTCATAGAGGTAGCTCGAAGCGATCTCGGCCTGCTTAGCCTTGGAGCCAGCCTGCGAATACTCACGAGAGAGGGCGGGCTGAGCAGTATCGATCTGCTTCTCAGAGACGACACGAGAGTGGCGCTCTTCACTGAGGCTGGCAGGAAGTTCACCTCCGCCATTGATGGAGAAGAGGACACCCGCATCTGTGAGCTTGACGAAGGGAGCCAGCGTCTTGCGGTCAAAGGAGACCAGGTACTGCTGCGTCGAGTCGGGACGGCCTACGGTATAAAGGCGAGCCGAGACCAGCTCAAAGGTATGGAGGGGTTTATCTGATGCTCTCTTATTGAGGTACCTATCAGCATAGGCCGATAGAGGTCCAGGTGTATAGGTACGCTCACGTACCGTCACCACCGTTTCGATCTCGGTGCGGGGCAGGCGGTAGACGACCCCATAGTCCGTCTCCTTGGTAGCGTCATAGCGACGCACCTTCGTCTGAGCCCCAAGTTCGGGAGCAGCGAAGAGTAAGAGTCCGAGCAATGCGATCCAGCGCTCTAATCGATACATGTAATGTCTGTATATGAATGAGTGAACTGACAATTCAGAGCAAAACTAATAAAAAAGCGGGGACATTCAAACGGTTAGCCCTCGCGAGGAGCCTTATGCAGGACGGCTTTCGAGGAGAGAGACTCCCTCGAAAGCCGTCGCACATGGAGCGGCAGTTCCCTACCGTCCTCTAAAGAGATGGGCTATTACTCAGCCAGGATATGGATCTCTGAGCCAGAAGCGTAGTCCTGCCCGTCGTGAGCGGAGAGCGCCGTAAAGCGCAGATAGCGAGCGCGAACGGGCTTCTTGAGAAGCGCTTCCTTGAGCTTCTTATCACTGCCGAAGGTACCACGCAGGACCTCGGTCCACTGCTTCCCGTCATCACTCACCGAGAGGACATAGTCCTTGACATCGCCCGTGGTGCTCTCATCCTGACGAGGCAGATAAGTGAGACCAGTGATCGTCTTCACCTTGTACAGATCGAAGTCAATCCAGTGGGGGTGCTTGGGTACGGTGAGCGTCCATACGGTGTGCCACATCGTGTCGGGACTCTCATCAAGGAGATCCTGTGCCTCATAGCCATACTCCTCACTGCTGCAGAAGACGATGCGGCAGGCAGCGTACTTCATACGACCGAAGGACATGGTCGAGATGAGGCGGCGCTGTCCTTCTGCCCATGCTGAGACCTCTCCACCCTGAGAGAAGTCGATAGGCTCGGTATAGCGCTGAGGGCGGCCACGACCGACGGTGTACCAGAGGGCTTCACCTGGAGCACCCGTGATGACGAGGTCACCATGAGGATCTCGTGTGATCGAGGGAGCTACGGGGCCGTCGATCTTCGCCTTAGCCTGCTTGACGGCTGAGTCACCAGCTCGGAGGGGGCGGATCATCAGGCTGAAGAGCTGTGGAGTACCGAGGCTCTGAGCGGATACCAGAGGACCACCCTGACCACAGCTGGCACCACCAAGCCCCGTCGTACTACGGGAGAGTACCAGATGGGTGTCACCAGCTGCAGGGAGTTCGTGGGGATGAGGAGCCATCATCAGCTGCATCGCAGAGTAAGGAAGAGCAGAGCTCGTCATCACGCTATCCGTGAGGAAGAGCATACCACGTCCAGAGGCATTCGTCAGGCTTACCCAGCGTACATCCTCGCGGTTGGCCATCGTCTGAGGCTTAGGGAAGGAGACGAACTGCTCGGCTACCTTGCTCTTATGCTGCTCGATATACTGGCTGGCCTTGCGGTCACCATAGTTATTGATGGGGCCGCGACCGTAGTAGGTATAGTTGTCGTAAGCACGGGGGAGGACGAACTCATAGCCCAGACGACCGAGAGGCAGCGCGGGCTTATTCGTCGTCAGGTTCGAGCGAAGCTGGATGCTTCCGCCGGGATACACTCGCCAGATAGCCTGCGATGTGATAGCGAAGTCATTTTCACCGAAGGGATGTGCCTTATCCTCCGTAAGCTCATACTTACCCGAAGCCTTGTGCATCGTGAGCGTAGCGCCATAGGGAGCCTGAGAGCGTACGGTGAAGAAGAGTTCTACCGAGCCGTCGGGGAGCTTAGTGACCTGCTGCTTGAGGACACGGTGCTTGAGGTTGTGCAGACCATTGGTCGTCCAAGCCGAGCGCACCCAGATATCGTTGTCAGCGGGAGCACGGAAGGCCGTGATACGAGGCCCATTGCCTGGGTAGATGACCGTATCGCCAGCATAGACGAGCTGGTGAATCGTCCCTTCGCGGAGGTCGTACTGCACGGAGAAGTCACTACCAGCGACCTCATAGACCTCCTTCGTCAGGCTCTTCGCACGGAGGCCCTTGCCCCCTTGCAGGGCATCTCGCTCACGGAGTGACTGCAGGGCGAGCTGCTCATCAGCGGCTACATAGCCCGCCTTAGCCCATGGCTTGTCGGTGCGCAGACGGCACTCGACCTTGACGAAGTACTCACTATTAGGCTGGAGGTCTGAGGTAGAGAGAGGCAGCGTGACGGTCTCGGCCGTACGAGGAGCGATAGCTGGGAGATCAAGGACGCCCGAGCGCTCCTCTACCCCATCGCGGTAAAGACTCCAGCGGAGATCGAAGTCTGCGAGGGAGACGAAGTAGTGCTTATTGAAGATACGCACACGTCCTGCCATCAGATCTTCGGCTTCGATACCGATCTGCTGGTAGACCTTCTTCACCTCATAGTACTGAGGCTTAGGCTGGAGGTCGGCGAACATGATACCGTTCATGACGAACATACCATCATTGGGGAAGTCACCGAAGTTACCCCCATAGGCCAGATAGCGAAGCCCCTCGGGCGTGTGGTTGTACAGCGCCTGGTCTACCCAGTCCCAGATAGCACCACCGCAGATATAGTTCGAGCTCTCGATAGCCTTCCAGTAGTCCGCCAGACCACCACAGGCATTCCCCATGGAGTGGGCATATTCGGAGATATGGAAGGGGTACTTGATCTTATACTTACCCGTAGCAGCCCCCTCGACCCAAGCGATAGAAGGATACTGATTGGAGCCCATATCGACGATGTCGTTATTGCGCTCATACTGCACGGGGCGTGAGGTATCGACACGCTTCGTAGCCTCGTAGCTCTTGACGAAGTTCACACCAGGGCCAGCCTCATTACCCAGCGACCAGATGACGATGCTGGGGTGGTTGATGTTGGCATGCACCATCTCGAGCATACGAGAGACGTGCTGTGCCTCAAACTCAGGCACGTGCGAGAGCGAAGCCTTGCCGTAGTAGTACTGATGCGACTCGATATTCGCCTCGTCCTCGAGGTAGATACCATACTTATCGCACAGGTAGTACCAGTAGGGAGCAGGAGGATAGTGAGAGTTGCGCACGTGGTTGATATTCGCACGCTTCATCAAGAAGACCTCGCGCTCCATCTGCTCATGCGTGATGGCATGCCCACGGGAGGGATCCGTCTCGTGGCGGTTCGTCCCCTTGAACTTCACGGGCTTATGGTTGACGTAGAAGTAGCGACCAGCGTGCCCGAACTCATCTTGGTCGGCCGGTGTCTCGCGGATCTCGACCTTACGGAAGCCCGTATAGATGGATGCACGATCCAGCAGCGTCTTCCCCGCCTTGTCATAGAGCTCGGCGACCAAGACATAGCGGTGAGGAGCCTCAGCAGACCAGAGCGCAGGGCTCTGGAGCGTGAGCGTCGTCTCAGCCGTGCCAGTCGAGGTGCTACGCCCTTCGGCGGTAGCCACGGGAGCACCGCTCACCTCATCGGAGTAGAGAGGTAGTGCATAGAGCTTGTAGCTGAGGCGCAGGTCGGGACGTACCGCCTTCGTTCCTTGGCTTCGTAGCTCAGAGGTAATGCGCAGGCTACCCTCCTTGAGGTCGGAGGTTACATCGGGGATGACCTGCAGGTCACGCAGGTGTACCTTCGGCTTAGCGGTGAGGTAGACCGAGCGGAAGATCCCTGGGAGGCGGAACATATCCTGTGCTTCGAGGAACGAGCCATCACTATTGCGGTAGACCTCTACAGCGATGACATTCTCCTCTCCCTTGGGGCGGAGGTAAGGTGAGATATCGAAGGAGGCGAGATTGCGGGAGTTCTTAGAGAAACCCACATAGCGTCCGTTGATCCAGAGGTAGAAGAACGAGTCGACCCCATCGAAGTTGAGGAAGACCGCCTTGTCGCTCCACTCGGTGGGGAGCTTGAAGGTGCGGCGATAGGAGCCGACCTCATTGCGGTCACGATAGGTCGTCCATTCCTTGGGTGGGGTACGCATGACCCCCTCGCGCCAGTCATCAGGGCGCACCTTGTGGTAGAAGATGACGGGCTGGTTGACGTAGATAGGCGTACCATACTTCTGCTTCCCGTCGCGCTGGAGGCCGTAGACATTCCAGTTCATCGGTACGGTGACCTCATCCCAAGAGGAGGCATCATAGTCGGCACGGTAGAAGTCCACAGGACGCTCTTCTGGCGTACGTACCCAGTGGAAGCGCCACGTCCCGTCAAGGCTCTGATAGAGGGAGCTGTACTCTGGTAGTACGCGCTCAGCACGGTCCTTCGGGGCGAAAGAGAAGAAGTAAGCATGGGGTTGCTCCTTGCCAAGAGCATAGTCGGCTGGGCTTTGCCACTCCTTGCCCGTCGGGGCGGTTGAGTGATCATAGCGATAGCCGGGGAGGAGTCGCTGACCAGTCACAGGGCTGGGCAAGGCGAGGGTTAGAGCAGCTGCGAGGCTACTCACGGCGTAGATCTTGTTCATTAGATTGTAGTTCCAAGGGAGATATCCGACGGCAGAGGTGGAGTCCTCCACCGCGGCTGGAATGCTATGGACAAATATACAGCTTTGGTGCATATCTACCCAGAGTGCGATGACCACTCCGAGAGAATCACCTCGTCTGCCCTCAAAATGGCAACACCAAAGACTACTGAGTAGGGAGTAGAAGTAGCACACAAAAAGCGACAAACCACAGGTAGTATTACTTCAAAACCAAGGAGATATTCTACCCAAGCAGTATCTCTATTCTTAAATCCACGTGCGTAGATTTTAGATCCAGGCACGAAAATCTTATCGTCTATGCACGTAGATTTTAGGGCTTTGCACGTGGATAGAAGAATAGCACTACACCTCTACGGGTTTATCCCTACTGCCGAGCAGCTTTTCTTGAGGGAAGACGGAGTTTGCTATCCAGAGGAAATCACCTCATCTCAATACAGAGACCATTAAGACACCCCAATAGTCCACCCGAAGCACTGGCGAAATAACACCCAAGGGAGCGCATTTTTTCGTATCTTTGTCCTATATATAATAATGTAATACCCTACCGTGACGCCATGCGCTCACCGCAGGGACTAATCACACAGATAAGCAATGAGCGAAGAGCTGTTCGATCAAGACCATACCAACGAGAAGGAATACTCGGCCAGTAGCATTCAAGTCTTAGAAGGACTGGAGGCCGTACGTAAGCGCCCTGCGATGTACATCGGTGACATCGGTGAGAAGGGTCTTCACCACTTGGTGTATGAAGTCGTAGACAACTCAATCGACGAGGCCTTGGCAGGCTACTGCAATGATATCAAGGTCACCATCCACGAGGACAACTCCATCGAAGTCCAGGACAACGGTCGAGGTATCCCCGTAGACATCCACGAGAAGGAAGGCAAGAGTGCTCTGGAGGTCGTACTGACGGTCCTGCACGCAGGGGGTAAGTTCGACAAGGGCTCCTACAAGGTCTCGGGCGGTCTGCACGGGGTCGGTGTCTCTTGTGTCAATGCCCTCTCTACCCTCCTCAAGGCTACCGTCCAGCGCGACGGCAAGATCTACACGCAGGAGTTCAGCCGTGGTGTCCCCACCACCGAGCTGCAGACTATCGGCACGACAGACAAGACGGGTACGACGGTACTCTTCAAGCCCGACGACACGATCTTCACCAGCACGGAGTACCAGTTCAAGATCCTGGCTACGCGTCTGCGTGAGCTCGCCTTCCTCAACGCTGGTATCACCCTCACGCTGACCGATGAGCGTCAGCGTGACGAAGCTGGTGTAGCCCTCACTGAGACCTACTACTCAGAGAAGGGGCTTGAGGAGTTTGTCAAGTACATCGACCGCTCCAAGGAGCACCTCATCGAGGATGTCATCCACATCATCACCGAGAAGCAGGGTATCCCTGTCGAGGTCGCGATGACCTACAACACCTCGTACAACGAGAATGTGTACAGCTACGTCAACAACATCAACACCATCGAAGGGGGAACGCACCTGGCGGGCTTCCGTCGTGGTCTAACGCGTACGCTGAAGAAATATGCTACTGACTCGAAGCTCCTCGACAAGGTCAAGGTAGAGATCACGGGGGATGACTTCCGCGAAGGTCTCACGGCCGTTGTGAGCATCAAGGTCGCAGAGCCCCAGTTCGAAGGGCAGACGAAGACCAAGCTCGGGAACAACGAGGTCATGGGCGCCGTAGACGTCGCCGTCAGCGAAGCCCTCGAGATCTACCTCGAAGAGCACCCCAAGGAAGCGAAGATCATCGTAGACAAGGTCATCCTCGCTGCTACGGCTCGCCAAGCTGCACGCAAGGCGCGTGAGATGGTACAGCGCAAGTCCCCCCTCTCGGGTGGTGGCCTCCCTGGTAAGCTCGCCGACTGCTCCTCTAAGGACCCCATCCTCTCTGAGCTCTTCCTCGTCGAGGGTGACTCTGCAGGTGGTACGGCTAAGCAGGGTCGGGACCGTGAGTTCCAGGCGATCCTCCCGCTGCGTGGTAAGATCCTCAACGTGGAGAAGGCGATGCAGCACAAGGTCCTCGAGAGCGAAGAGATCCGTAACATCTATACCGCTCTCGGCGTGACCATCGGCACCGAAGAGGACAGCATGGCGCTGAACCTCTCGAAGCTCCGCTATCACAAGGTCATCATCATGACCGATGCTGACGTGGACGGTAGCCATATCGCCACGCTCATCCTGACCTTCTTCTTCCGCAACATGCGCTCGCTCATCGAGAACGGCTACGTGTACATCGCTACCCCTCCTCTCTACCTCTGTACCCGAGGCAAGGAGCGTGAGTACTGCTGGACCGAGCAGCAGCGTCAGGCCTTCATCGACCGCGTCGGTGGTGGTGACGAGAACCGCGTACGTGTACAGCGCTACAAGGGTCTCGGTGAGATGAATGAAGAGCAGCTCTGGGAAACGACGATGAATCCCGAGAACCGCACCCTGCGTAAGATCACCATCGAGAATGCCGCTGAGGCTGATGCGATCTTCTCCATGCTCATGGGTGACGACGTAGCCCCCCGCCGCGAGTTCATCGAGGCGAACGCTACCTACGCTCGCATCGACGCTTAGTCCAGCGCCCCTCATACCTATTATAATAAGAGAAGGCTATCCCTCCGACGGCTCGGATGCCGCTGGAGGGATAGCCTTCGGCTATGATGACGATGACGACTCCCGAAACCTCCAACGCCTACTACTATATCAGTCCCTCGACCGACCCGTACTACAACATCGCTCTCGAGGACTACCTCTACCGCCAGCTTCGCCCGCTGGACACCATCTACATGCTTTGGGTGAATCGCCCCTCCGTATTCATGGGGCGCTATCAGTGGGCTGAGGCGGAGCTCGATCTCGACTACCTCAAGGAGCATGACATCGCCCTCCTGCGCCGCACATCGGGCGGAGGCACGGTCTACCATGACCTCGGGAACCTCAACTTCACGGCTATCAAGAATGACCACTCGGGCCAAGGCTTCGACCTGAAGGCCTTCCCTACTCCCATACAGCGAGCACTCGCTGGGCGTGGAGTCATCGTGGAGCGCTCGCCCCGTGGTGACCTCCGTCTTGACGGCTATAAGGTCGGTGGAGCAGCCGAGGCGGTGAACCGCTCACGCATGCTTTACCACATCTGCCTGCTCTTCGATGCCAACCTCGAGGAGCTGGAGCGCATCCTGACGGTCTCTCCCGAGGTAGAGGCACGCTCGCGGGTCGCCTCAGTGCGCTCACTGGTCACAAACCTCCGTCCCGCACTCCCCGAGGGCTATACCATCACCGACCTGCAGGAGGATATCCTTGCTGCCCTCCGCGAGGAGCATACTGGGCTCTTCCCACTTGAATTCAATGCCTCGGTAGAGGAGTACATCCGCACGCAGCGTGCAGAGCACTTCGAGCATGCAGACTGGATCCATTCGCCGATAGGGCGCGCCAAGACTCCGACCGTATGACGCCATCCGCAAGCCCTGCCCTCCCCTATGTAGACTTCGCCACCTTCCTCCAGCGCCATTTCCCTGGGCAGAAGGTGCAGAAGATCACGCTCACAGCGGGCTTCTCCTGCCCCACCCGTGACGGATCTATGGGCAAGGGAGGCTGTACCTACTGCAACAACAAGAGCTTCAGCCCAAACTACGCGACGAAGCTCAAGAGCATCACCGAGCAGATCGACGAAGGCATCGCCTTCTTCCGCAGGAAGTACCCCGAGATGAAGTACCTCGCTTACTTCCAGTCCTACACCAATACCTACGGGGAGGTGGAGGATTGCATCGCGAAGTACGAGGAGGCACTCCGTCATGAAGACGTCGTCGGGCTTATCATCGGCACGCGCCCCGACTGCATGCCCCAGCCTCTACTTGACTACCTCGAGCAGCTCTCCAAGCGCACCTTCCTCCTCGTGGAGTACGGCGTAGAGAGCACGTGCGACCGCAGCCTTGAGCGTATCCAGCGTGGTCATAGCTATCAGACCAGCGTCGAGACCATTGAGCGCACCCACGCTGCAGGCATCCTTGTCGGGGCTCACCTCATCCTCGGTCTCCCAGGTGAGAGTCGCGAAGAGATGCTCCAGCACGCCGACCGCCTCTCACAGCTCCCCATCACTACGCTCAAGATCCACCAGCTACAGATCATCCGTGGGACGATCATGGCAGGCGAGTATCAGCGTGATCCATCGGACTTCCACCTCTTTACCGAGGAGGAGTATATCGACCTCATCGTAGACTTCGTGCATCGACTCCGACCCGACATCGTGCTGGAGCGCTTCGTCTCGCAGTCACCGCCGGCTCTACTCTTAGCCCCACGCTGGGGCTGGAAGAACCACGAGTTCACCGCCAAGATCCGCAAGGCGCTTACGGCTACACTCCAAGACTCCCCCAAGTAAGGGCTTTATCTGAGGAACTTCACCTGCAACCTCTACTGCAAGCATTCCTCACTTTTTCGTACATTCGCTATAGAGCTGCTGGGGAATCTCCCCACCCTCATCACATTCGTATAGCATACGCACATGGAGCAAACATTTACTATTCCCTATAAGACGCTCGACCGCTCCGAGCTGTCCGAACAAGATCGTCAGCTGGAGGAGCGTGCACTCGAAGTCGCTCGCAAAGCCTACGCCCCCTATAGCCGCTTCCACGTCGGCGCCGCCGTCCTACTCGCTAATGGCGAGATCGTCACGGGCTCCAACCAAGAGAATGCCGCCTACCCCTCGGGGACTTGTGCCGAGCGTACAGCACTCTTCTGGGCTGGTGCCCAGTGGCCCGACGTCGCTGTCGAGCGCCTCGCTATCGTCGCTATCAACAGCGCTGGCCGTGTGCCCTTCATCTCGCCCTGCGGTAGCTGCCGTCAGGTGATCATGGAGACCGCCACACGCTTCCACCCCTTCCCCATACTTCTGATGGGTGAGGAGAAGACTATTCTCCTCGAGGACTGCCGCTACCTACTACCCTTCGGCTTCGACGGTAGCGCCCTTTAACCCATACATCCTCCCCCTTAACAGACTCTATGCAGCAACGTCAGCACCGCGGGCCCATGCCTTATATCGAGCGCGACACGAGCTGGATGTACTTCAATAAGCGCATCCTCTTAGAGGCTATGCGCCCCGATCTCCCCCTCCTGGAGCGCTTCAACTACCTCGGCATCTACTCCAACAATCTGGATGAATTCTTCCGTGTGCGCGTCGCCTCACTGCGTCGCCTCATCGACTCTGCGGAAGAGCTCCCCACGACCGAGCGCAAGAAAGCGAAGGAGACCCTCCGCACCATCCTCCGACTCAATAGAGAATACTCCCAGCTCTTCGACGAGACCTTCGCTCAGCTGGTACGAGAACTCAAGGATGCTCACATCCATATCATCAATGAGCGCGAGCTCACCAGCAGCCAAGAGGAGGAAGTCTTGTCCTTCTTTATGGACAAGATCAATGGCTTCACCAACCCGATCTTCATCAATAGCCCTACCTTCAACCCCGAGCAGCACCTCAAGGAGTCGCTCTATCTGGCAGTCGTCCTATGGCACGATCAGGAGGAGCCTGAGACGGGGCACGAGGTGGCGCTACTAGAGGTACCCGTGCGTGAACTTGGGCGCTTCTTCCGGCTGCGTGACGAGGGGGGTGAGAGCTACCTGATGTTCCTCGACGACGTCATCCGCTACTGCCTCCCCTACATCTTCATCGGGCGGGAGTACGTGCAGTACGAGGCCTATACATTCAAGTTCACCAAGGACGCCGAGTTCGAGATCGAGCAAGACCTCCGCTCGAGTGTCATCGAGAAGGTCTCCCGTGGTGTCAAGCGCCGTAAGCGCGGCGAGACCGTGCGCGTCGTCTACGACCAAGCCCTCTCACCCGAGATCCTGCGTAAGCTCAGCGCCATGGCGGAGCTCAACTTCCGCGACACACGTATCGGCGGGGGACGCTACCACAACATGCGTGACCTGATGGACCTCCCAGACTGCGGGCGCAAGGGACTTCGCTTCCCCAAGCAGCCCCCGCTGCAGATGAATGAGTTCCACTACACGCAGAGCATGATCCACCAGATCATGCACCAAGACCGCTGCCTGCACTTCCCCTATTACAGCTTCGATCACTTCCTCCGCCTCCTGCAAGAAGCCGCGATCAGCGAAGAGGTCACCGAGATACGCATCTCCCTCTACCGCGTGGCGCAAAACTCCAAGGTCGTGAAAGCATTGACCACAGCAGCACAGAACGGCAAGCGCGTCACGGCTGTCGTCGAGCTCTTAGCACGCTTCGACGAGCAGTCAAATATCAACTGGGGGAAGAAGATGCAGGACTTCGGTATCAACGTTGTCCTCGGTCATGAAAAGCTGAAGGTCCACTCGAAGCTCGTCTACATCCGCACCAAGCATGGGGGCATCGCCTGCATCGGCTCGGGCAACCTCCACGAGGGTACCGCTCGACTCTATACCGACCTTATGCTGATGACTGCGCACAAGGGCATCGTACACGATGTGATGCAGGTCTTCGACTTCATCGAGCGCCCCTTCATCGCCCCACACTTCCATCACCTGCTGGTCGCACCCAACGATATGCGCCAGCCACTCTACAACCTTATTAATAAGGAGATCCGCTTGGCACGAGCTGGACAGGAGGCCTACATACGCCTCAAGCTCAACCATATCGTCGATGAGAAGATGGTCGCCAAGCTCTACGAAGCCGTGACGGCTGGCGTGCGTGTCGAGCTCTGCCTGAGAGGCAACTGCTCCCTCCTACCTGGTGTACCAGGCTATAGCGAAGGGCTCTTCATCAATGCGATCATCTCACGCTACCTCGAGCACTCCCGCATCTACGTTTTCGGTGGAGGTGGAGAGCCGAAGTACTACATCGGCTCAACCGACTGGATGACGCGCAACCTCGACCGCCGCATCGAAGTCATGACCCCTGTCTACGACCCTGCCATACAGCGCGAACTGGACTTCATCATCTCAGCAGGGCTGAGAGATACCGAGCAGGGCTACTACGTCCAAGGGGAAGCCGTGCGCCCACGTCGCGATGACTTGGGTCCCGATGAAGCCCCCTTCAACTCCCAGCAAGCACTATACAAGTACTACGAAGCAAAGAAGAACAAAGAGAATAATGGGTAAGTCTCACTACGCCGGTATCGACATTGGCTCCAATGCCGTCCGCCTACTCATCAAGTGCCTCAACGAGCCTGGGAGTGCCGAGCCACTCTCGAAGGTCCAGCTGGTACGCGTCCCCCTACGCCTCGGTGAAGATGCCTTTGTCGATGGGCGCATATCGAAGAAGAAGGGCAAGCAGCTCGTCAGCCTCATGAAGGCCTACCGCGAGCTGATGGAGATCTACGAAGTCTCTGCCTTCCGTGCCTGCGCCACCTCTGCCATGCGTGATGCCGAGAATGGTGCCGAGCTCGTGGAGAAGATCTACGAGAAGACCGACATCCGTATCGAGATCATCGATGGTAGAGAGGAAGCTCGCCTCATCTCTTCCGACCTCATCCGTTCGCTGGCCAGCCAGACCGAAGATACCTTCCTCTACGTCGACGTCGGTGGGGGGAGTACGGAGCTCAACCTCGTACGTGGTGCAGAGCTCATCGAGTCTCGCTCCTTTGATATCGGCACGATCCGCCAGCTCAGCGGCAAGGTGCGTGACGAAGAGCGCAACTCCTTCGGTGACTACGTGCGCACCCTGCGCTCTACCTATGGCACCCTACGCCTTGTCGGTACAGGGGGGAATATCAATAAGCTCCTTCGCCTCGGCGCCCCTTCGGAGCGTGCCAATGTGAACAGCCTCCCTGTCGAGAGCCTCCAGCGTGTCGCCGACGAGCTCCGGCAGTACACTCCCGAGCAGCGTATGCAGCTCTTCCGCCTCAAGCCCGACCGTGCTGAGGTCATCGTCCCTGCGGCAGACATCTTCCTCTTAGTCGCCTCGATTACCGAAGCGACGGAGATCATCGTCCCCACGAAGGGGCTCGCCGACGGTATCGTCGACTCTGTCTGTCCGATCCTGCCATAGCGCTATCTAAGGTGCATCTCCCACGACGTCCGTTGCCCACCACGCTCACTACAGCGGGAGGGCGACGGACGTGCTATATATTATAGGTATAGGCTAAGTAGAGACCATTGCGCAAGCCTATCCCTTCACAGCTTGCACTATCCTCCTTCGAACTTCTCAGCCGAAAGACTCCGATTTTCGAGGAAAGAAGGTACGAGTAATGAAGAGGTAGCTTACACAATGGTCTCATAATAGGTATATGGGCACGAGAGTTGAGCTATATAGGATAGCGAAGAAAGCTATATAGCTTTGGACTGATTCCGTATAGCTTTATCAAGTGACCTCTATTAGCTTGTTGCTCCGCGTAGGAATAAAAGTTGTGGACGAGCGGCAGATAAGTTTGGGCTACGTACGTGGATCTAATATCTACGTACGTGGATATTTGGATTTACCTGCCTGGTCTTTAAGACTACATACATAGATGCGAAAAAACACTATGGGAAGGCGCTTTTTCTTCGCAAGAATAGCACTTTCCCCTCCGCTGGATAAGAGGAATACGCACGATAAGGCGAAGGGTTTGCGCAATGGCCTCAAATCTTTCACCCATAAAGAAGCGCCCAAGCTCTCCACGCAAGCTCATCCCTTGAAGCTCTTAGGTTATTTAAATATTTGTTTTAACTTTGCTGTGTCTTACGAGTATACCCGAGGGCATTATGCTGGTGAAGTGCACCAGTCTGGACCCAGGGTAGTAAGGGAAGCCGGTGTAAATCCGGCGCAGTACCCGCTACTGTAAGTCACTCCCTATCTGCAGCTCCCCATGGGGATGATAGATAGGCTCCTCCTATGACGGAAGGACCAACGAGCTCTTCGCCGAGCGTCTTGGCAGACCTTCGCCACTGAGTACGAAGCTACTTGGGAAGGATCGTAGGAATGAGAAGTTAGGGTGATAAGCCAGGAGACCTGCTCATGAGATCCAATGTGTCAATCTCGGGAATAAGATTGGGAAGACATTGCCATGAGACGCTCCTCCTGATGGTAGCTCTCTCCGATGTGTGCACCTTCTCCTACCCCGCCCGACGGACCGCCCGTCAGTGCTGGTAGTGAAGGAAGTCTTTCTGCCCCGCTCTTCGAGACGCGCAGTGGCTTCCAGATATTGAAATGTGTCGTGCGTATCACTTCGCCCGCAAGGACGAAGCCGGAGAGAAGGTCACCTCATCAGAATATCCCCCGATAATCTTTTGAACATCCTGCAGCTGTGTGCCCCCTATCGGGTCGTACACAAGCCCGCTTGTGACAAGTAGGACAAGGCTCTACTCTGTCTGGGATCTCTATGGGTCTGGTACTCGCAGGGGTCTTTCTTCATGTTCCTCCAACCTATCCAAAACCGCCCCTGCCCCCCATAGGGCCAGCCAGGGATACCTCGCTGGCTGCACCACCTCAATCCATACGCCGACCATATTAGGTGCACGGCTCGGTCTAAGGCTCGTCACAACTCCCCTCGGAGAGATGTGACATCAGCTTTGACCGTCGCCGGCCCCAATATCTTGCTTGCCCTGTACGTCTACTCTACCGAAAGAGCTGAGAGCAAGAGCAGTCATGCATACTACTTAAAGGTCTATGCGAGGTATCACTACCCGTAGACTCATCCAAATACCATGGAGTCCCGACTCCTCATCCCTTCCGCACCCTCATCTTAGCATCCGCTTCACGACGGAGGCTACTCGCTATGCGCTCTGCAATTGCTTATCTACCGATTTTGCGTTACTTTTGCAGCCGAATGCGTACGCCTATGGTGTGCATTATATGGTCGCCCAGATGGTGGAATGGTAGACACGAGGGACTTAAAATCCCTTGACCAATAGGTTGTGTGGGTTCGAGTCCCACTCTGGGTACAACTACTTACAGAAAGCCCCTGCGTAAATCGATGATTTGCGTAGGGGCTATTCTTATCGAGGAAGATGCCATTTATCCCAAAGACACATGCTATCCAATCAGATAGATTCAATAGCTTCCGACAAGTAAATCCAGGCACTTTATTCCTTCCTTGGCCTCCCATCAGTAGGTAGTTTAGTCCGCTCCAGCACCCCGATATATCAATTCCATAAATACCCACATAGATAGAGACTATCAAATTAAGGGCTCATTATCAGGGTTATCGGGCCTCTCGGGTTGCAGTCCACTCACTCGTTTGCTCTATCTTTGTCCGAACCGGATTCATCCGACGAAATTATCATTCTCACCCTCTCATCGACCCTATGCCGACTGAGTCACCAAAACCCAATTTCTTCGTGCGAGCCTTCCGCCTCTATCGCGATGGCTTCCGAGGATTGACCCCGACAAGCAAGAAGCTTTGGCTCATCATTGTGCTGAAGCTCTTCATCATGTTTGCTATCCTGCGCGCCTTCTTCTTCCCTAACCACGTCAAGCAGCAGGCCAAGGAGCAGCATATTGAACGATCTGAGTTCGTCGGTGACGAGCTCCTCAATCGTCGTGCGCCAGGCGATACCGTCGCCCGATGACGCACCTTCTCTTCATGCGAGATAAACATATCAAACTCTAATAACTATTTACAATGGATCTAGAATCTTTAGTCTCATGGTCGCGGGCACAGTTTGCCCTGACGGCCATGTATCACTGGCTCTTCGTCCCGCTGACCCTCGGCCTGGGGGTCATCATGTCACTGGCTGAGACGAAGTACTATCGCAGCGGTGATGAATTCTGGAAGAAGTCCACGAAGTTCTGGCAGAAGCTCTTCGGGATTAACTTCGCTATCGGCGTAGCTACGGGGATCATCCTCGAGTTCCAGTTCGGGACCAACTGGTCGAACTACAGCTGGTTCGTCGGTGACATCTTCGGTGCACCCCTCGCTATCGAAGGGATCCTCGCCTTCTTCATGGAGTCGACGTTCATCGCCGTGATGTTCTTCGGTTGGGGTAAGGTCAGCAAGGGCTTCCACTTAGCCTCCAGCTGGCTCACTATCATCGGGGCTACTATCTCTGCAGTATGGATCCTCATCGCTAACGCTTGGATGCAGAATCCTCAGGGTATGGTCTTCAACCCCGATACGATGCGCAATGAGATGAGTGACTTCTGGGCTGTAGCACTCTCACCCACGGCTATCATCAAGTTCCTCCATACGGTCACCTCGTCTTGGACGCTCGGTACGTTCTTCGCACTCGGTATCTGTGCACTCTATCTCCTGCGTAAACGCAACGTAGAGTTCGCTCGCCGCAACCTCAAGATCATCGCCCCCTTCGGCTTCGTAGCAGCACTGCTGACGGCTACGACCGGGCACAGCTCGGCTGTCGACGTCGCTACCAACCAGCCTATGAAGCTCGCTGCCATGGAGGCTATCTACGACACGGGTAAGTGCACCGGCGAAGGCTGCACAGAGGATGGCAAGGGTATCGGCCTCGGCATAATCGGCCTGCTCAACCCCGATAAGCAGCTCCCCGACGATGGCAAGCCCTCACACATCTTCAACATCGAAGCGCCCAGACTCCTCTCTTATATGGTCGCTGGCACGGGTACGCACTACGTACCTGGCGTGATCAACATCCTCGAAGGTGGCTACCGTCAGCCCGATGGTAAGATCGCCATCTCTACGGAGGAGAAGATGCGTCGTGGTCGTATCGCTATCGATGCCCTCAATGCCTTCCGTGCCGCTCGCAAGGCTGGGGATAGCATCTCCGCTGAGCAGCACCGCACGGTACTGATGGAGAACTTCCCCTACTACGGCTATGGCTACTTCACCAGCAAGTATGAGACGGTCCCCAACATCCCTCTGACCTACTACTCCTTCCGTGTTATGGTCGGACTCGGTGGTGCCTTCCTCCTACTCTTCCTCATCCTGACGTGGTACGCCTACAAGCGTAATGAGAAGCTCGCCTCTACTCGCTGGCTCCTCTGGGCAAGTATCATCCTCACTCCTCTGGCATGGGTAGCAAGTGAAGCTGGCTGGGTAGTGGCCGAAGTAGGTCGTCAGCCCTGGACGATCCAGAACCTCCTACCCGTCCATGCAGCTATCTCAAAGATCGAAGCTTCGTCGGTGATGATCACCTTCGCACTCTTCTTCCTGCTCTTCACGATCATGCTCGTGGCTGAGATCAACATCATGCGCAAGGCTATCAAGCAGGGCCCTGATCAGCACTAAGCCCCACGAAGTCATCTAATCAAGCTAAGCAAACGATTTATTATGGACTACGCATTCTTCCAAGAATACTGGTGGCTCTTAGTCTCCGTCCTCGGTGCTCTCCTCGTCTTCCTGCTCTTCGTGCAGGGGGGCCAGTCGCTCTTCTTCAGCATTGGCAAGGAGCAGCTCGACCGTAAGCTCCTCGTGAACTCTATCGGCCGTAAGTGGGAATTCACCTTCACTACGCTGGTCGTCTTCGGCGGTGGCTTCTTCGCCTCCTTCCCCCTCTTCTACTCGACCAGCTTCGGCGGTGCCTACTGGGTGTGGATGCTCATCCTCTTCTGCTTCATCATCCAGGCAGTCTCCTACGAGTATCAGAATAAGAATGGTAATGTGCTCGGTAGCCGCACCTACCAGACGTTCCTCTTCATCAATGGCCTCCTCGCTCCGATCCTCCTCGGTGCCGCTGTATCGACCTTCTTCACGGGCTCAACCTTCATGGTGAACCGCGATGCTATCGCTAACCTCTCCGGTGCCAGCCAGGTCATCTCCGAGTGGCTCCCCTACAAGGGTATCCAGCTCCACGGCCTCGAAGCAGTGCTCAACATCTGGAATGTCGTCTTCGGCCTTGCCGTCTTCTTCCTCGCACGTACCACGGCGCTCCTCTTCTTCATCAACAACATCGATGATGAGACGATCTACAAGCGCTCACGTGGCGCACTCGCTTGGAACGCCGCTATCTTCCTCATCCTCTTCCTCGCCTACCTCTTCTTCCTTCTCACGAAGCAGGGCTTCGCTTACGATCCCGCTAACCCCGAGGTCACCTATCTCGTGGACTACAAGTACTGGAAGAACCTCATCGAGATGCCCGCAGTCTTTGCGATCTTCTTCATCGGGGTGGTGCTCGTGCTGGCAGGTATCCTGCTGACGCTCCTCAAGGAAGGCTTCCGCAAGGGGATCTGGTTCGAAGGTATCGGTGTCGTCCTCACGGCACTCGCCCTCTTCCTCATCGCTGGGTGGAACAATACCTCCTACTACCCTGCCTACAGCGCAGATATGCCCGAGCTGATCAACCACTCACTGAATATCCGCAATAGCTCATCGAGCTCCTTCACTCTGAAGGCGATGAGTTTCGTATCGCTACTCATTCCCTTCGTCTTAGCGTACATCGTCTACGCTTGGCGCGCGCTCGACCTACATAAGATCACGCGCAAGGAGATGCTCGACCCAGATGGACACAACTATTAGTCCGCTACTCGGATAGCTACCCGCACAAAGCGATCGCCCCAAGGAGTAAGCCACTGGCTCATCTCCTTGGGGCGATCGCTATTTATAGCGGGCTGCTTATGGGAAAGGTCTAGAAAGAGTCCATTGGTATATGGATACGTGTGTAGAGCTATATAGGATGGCGAAGAAAGCTATATAGCTTTGCTTGGATTCCTATATAGCTTTCGGTGCGAAGCTATATAGCTTTGTGAAGTGGCCTCTATTAGATTGTTGCGCCGCGTAGGGATAAAAGTTGCGGACGAGTGGCAGATAAGTTTGGGCTACGTACGTGGCTCTAATATCTACGTACGTGGATATTTGGATTGACGTACCTGGTCATTAAGACTACGTGCGTAGACAAAGGAAAACCACTACGGAAAGGCAGTTTTTCCTTCACGAGAAGGACACTTTTCCCTCCGCTGGATAAGAAGAATACGTGCGATAAGGTGAAGGGCTTGTGTAGCACGTTGGAGAGGCATATCGAGGAGCTGGGCGTGCGATACCTTAGCACTCTAAATAGAGGGCAGGACTCGCGGCAACAGCCTCACGAAAGGGCGCTGGGGATAGCAGGCGCTAGGACTCCCTCACCCAAGGTCTTCAAGGCGACCTCGACTAAGAGGCGATCATAGAGACCTAAGCTAAGGAAGGACGACAGCGTAGTGGCTCCACCCTCGATGAGAAGCGAGAGAATGCCCTCTTCATATAGGCGCTGGAGGAGCTGCTGTGGCTCGATACGCTCTCCGCTAAGAGACAGATAGCACACACCTTCGCGAGGCTGAGGCACACCCGCCCCCTCGAGGTAAATCACCCACGTTGGGGCAAGACCATCCGTGAAGAGGCGAAGCTTCGGAGGCAAAGCGAGCTGCGGATCTAAGACCACACGGATGGGCGACGAGCCGTACCAGAGGCGATTTGTCAGCTGCGGGTCATCAAGTAGAGCCGTCCGGTAGCCGACGAGTATAGCATCGTGGTGCATACGCTCGCGATGGATATCCCGCTGGCACAGGGGCGTACTAAAGAGGACGGGAGCCTCCGTGCTATTCTCCCGAGATCGATCAATGAAGCCATCGAGGCTTTGCGCCCACTTCAGCGTCACCAGCGGACGGTGCTGGGTATGCGCTGTGATGAAGGCGGCATTGAGGCGAAGCGCTTCGTCAGCGAGGACTCCAACAGAGACTTCTACCCCCGCCTGACGAAGACGCTCCAGCCCGCTCCCCGCCACACGAGGGAAGGGGTCAGGGATGGCGACGACGACGCGCGGTATGCGCTCTTGTAGGATGAGATCTGCACAGGGAGGTGTCTTCCCGTAGTGTGAGCAGGGCTCCAGCGTCACGTAGATCGTTGACTCGGGGAGCAAGTCGCGCTCCCTCACCGAGCGGATAGCCATCACCTCGGCATGGGGCTGTCCACTACGGTGGTGGTAGCCCTCACCGATGATACGCCCCGAGTGCACGATGACGGCACCGACGACGGGATTGGGGGAAGTATGGCCCGTACCGAGGGCTGCCAGATCAAGTGCACGGCGCATATAGCGCTCATCATCTGTCATCTGTATTCGTTATATTTGCTTATATGGATACGATACGATCATTCGAGCAGGAGGCTCTGGAGTGTCTCACGGCACTCTACGAGCCCTCGGAAGCGCGGGAGATAGCCCGCCAACTCCTCGAGGAGGTACGAGGCTGTACCCGCACGCAGCTACTGCTCTTGAGCAAAGATACGCTTTTATCACCCGCAGAGTGCGCCCGTCTGGAGCGCATGCTGCACGACCTCTCCGCTGGTACTCCCTTACAATATGTATTAGGCTATGCTTACTTCGCGGGGCATCGCCTCACGGTCGCCCCTGGGGTACTCATCCCACGCCCTGAGACGGAGGAGCTGATCGAGCTGATCTTACAGCACCCTGAGAGTCGAGCTTCGAAGCGCTTACTCGACGTCGGTACGGGGAGTGGCTGTATCGCCTATGCCCTCACTGCCGCCCTTCCCGAGGTGAGCCAAAGCGTAGCGCTCGAAGTATCCAGCGAAGCCGCACCTATCGCCGAAGTCAACTTCGAAGCCCTGCGTAAAGCCACGGGACGCGAAGTCTATCTGTGGAAGCACGATCTCTTTGCGCTCCTTGAGGAACATACTCCCCCGACGCCTCCGCTGGATCTCATCGTAAGTAATCCGCCCTACATCCACCCCGAGGAAGCCGAAGAGATGACGCCTCAAGTCCTACTTCATGAGCCGCACTTAGCTCTCTTCGCTCCCGAAGCCTCCCCCATCGCCTACTATATTGCCTTGGCAGAGCTTGTAGCTCAAGGCTATCTCCGCTCGGGAGGGAATCTGTGGGTCGAGCTGAATCCCCTCTACGCTACGGCGACAGAGGAAGCGATGCTCGAGCGTATCGGGAGGCGACACACCAAGACCAAGCTCATCCACGACTTGAGTGGGAAGGTTCGCTTCCTTCACCTCACCTATTGCCCCGCCGAATGATCCAGAAGAAGAAAAAGGAGCTTACTCCCGAAGAAGCCTTCGCACGCCTCGCCTCCTACTGCGCCTACGCTGAGCATTCTGCCCAAGAGGTACGCAAGAAGTGTCGGGGCTGGGATCTCTCCGACGAGGTATGCGATGCCCTCATCGAGCGCTTGGAGCAAGAGGGCTACCTGAACGAGGAGCGCTTTGCCCGAGCCTTCGTGCGAGATAAGTACCGCTTCAACGGCTGGGGGCCGCTTCGCCTGCAGGCTGAGCTCCGTCGTCATCGCATCCCCTCGAGCCTCATCGACGCCGCTATCGAGGAGCTAGAGGAGGAAGAGATGCAGGGCGAAGACCAACTCACCGCCCTCATGGAGCGCAAGTACCGCTCCCTCCCCGCTGGGCTTGAGCCACGCAAGGTCTATGACCGTCTCACACGCTTCGCCCTCTATCGTGGCTATCCCTATGAGGATGTGCGCGAAGCGATCAGCGAACTCCTCTCCGACCTCCCCGATGATCTGGGCGACGACTAAGCGCATCGGTGCTTTCCTTACCGACCTCATCTTCCCCCGCACCTGCGCCATCTGTCGGGTGCGTCTCGCCGAGCGGGAGCACTGCGTCTGCATGGAGTGCGCCACGAAGCTCCCTCGCCATGCCCCCGCCTTCGTGCATGCCGACGAGCGCCTTCTTGGCTCACCCCTGACCCGAAGCCTCTCAGCCCCCTTCATCTACCAGCACGCCAATCCTACCTACGACCTCATCATCGCCCTCAAGTACCGAGGCTATGGTGAGGTCGCGGACTTTGTCGTGCGCACCGCCCTCACCGAAGGGAAACTTGTCCCCCAGCCTGGCGACATCGACCTCATCCTCCCCGTACCGATCGAAGGCACGCGCCTCGAAGCCCGTGGCTACAATCAGGCCGCCCTCCTCGGCGAAGCCCTCGCACGGCACTACGCCGTCCCCTGCTCAGAAGGCTACCTCCTACGACATCGGGGCAGTCACTCACAGACGGCGCTGGACCGTGACGCACGCCGTGAGAATGCTCAAGCGGCCTTCTATCTCACCGACAAGACAGAGCGTCTTCAGGAGCTACGGGGCAAGCGCATCCTCCTCGTCGATGACCTCGTGACAACGGGCTCCACGCTCCTTGCCCTCACCGATCTCTTGGAGCAGTGTGGCGTCAGCGAAGTCCACATCTTCGTCGCCGCCGTCGCCATCCGCTAAAAACGAACCAGTACTGCTCACCGACGCGACCAGTACTGGTCCGACTTCGAAGTAGTACTGGTCACATAGGGCAACCAGTACTGGTCGCGTCGGTGAGCAGTACTGGTTCATTTTCTATCCCGCGCGCGCCCCTTATGTCCCTTCATAGATAAGCACTTCCCACAGCACTAAAAAGACAGCCCCCAGACGGTATAAAAGTCCCGCGCCCACCTCAGCATGCTGAGGTGGGCGCGGGACTTCTTTTCGCTTAAGCTTGCGGAGTAAGCGGTGGGGCTATTCGGTGATGGTCTTCGTCAGATAGAGGTAGACGGGATAGTGGTCACTATAGCCCCCCTGGAAGCGACCCGAGGAGAAGGTTCGGAAGGGATAGCCCTTGAAGTGCCCCGTCTTCTGTGTGAGGAAGTCGGCATTGAAGATATAGCCGTAGTTCCCCGTAGCCTTGTCCTGCTGGAGGTGCAGGCGATCAGCGGGCCCACCAATGAGGTTGGGCGTGACGACGAGGTTGTCAAAGAGATTCCACACGTCACGGTAAGCGAGCGTACCACGGCCCGAAGAGTAAAGGGCAGCCATAGGGTTGAAGAGGTCGGTAGGCGCCAGACCTTCTGCCGAAGTCTTAGAGCGCAGGCCGTTGACGACGCTGGGAGAGGTGGGGTCGTCGTTGAAGTCCCCCATGAGGATCACCTTATTATTAGGGTCCGCCGCGAGGAGAGAGTCCGTGACCGAGCGCATGACTTCGGCTGCGTACAGACGACGCTTGAGCGAGACCTGTTCGCCACCGACGCGCGAAGGCCAGTGAGCGACGAGGAACGATACGGGTTCGCCGAGCAAGAGGCCATTGACCTCGAGGACGTCACGCGTCTTGATATGCTCCTCCCCCTTGAGGATGACGGGGTGTGGGTATGCAGCGGTGAACTGATAGTAGCTGGGGCGATAGAAGAGCGCGCAGTCGATACCGCGCTTGTCGGGAGAGTCGAAGTGCACGATCTCGTAGCCAGAGTTCGCCAGCTCGGGTTCCTTCAGAAGGTCTTCGAGTACGCCTCTATTCTCTATCTCACAGACCCCGAGGATATCGGGTCCTCGCTTCGAGCCGATCTGGCTGATAGCGTAGGCCATGTTGTGAAGCTTCTGCTTGTACTTGTCGGGCGTCCACTGGTTCTTCCCATCAGGCAGGAAGTCGGCATCGTTGTTCTCCCCGTCGATGGTGTCGAAGAGGTTCTCCAGATTGTAGAAGGCTACCGTGAGGCGCACCTGCTTCTGGGCTTGGAGGGAGCAAAGAGCGAGGAGAAGGGCGAGGGTGAGAGCGGAGATTTTCCTTAGCATAAGCTTGTCATTTAAGAGGCTATCCGAGATAGATTATGTAATTTAGTCGTGCAAATGTAACAAATCTTGCGCGCTACTTCGTATCTCAGCTTCGAAGATAGGGAGGAAGCTCCAGCACGGATAAACGGCTTACACCTCAATTATGACAGGAGCTTCGACGACGGAGCGGGAGGTCTGTACGATCCGCGGAGTGCATGCAAGCGTCATCGATATAATGCGACCGCATGAATAAACTTATTACCGTACTCGCCTGCACCTTGACATTCGCCAGTGTAGGCCTCGGACAGACTACGGGCGGGCCTCTGGTCATCGACAGCCAGAGCGGCAAGCCCATCGCTAAGGTCCACGTCAGCATCTACGGCCCCGTGGCGAAGAAGATGCTCCTCGGGCAAGACGCCCGAAGTGTCCTGGCGCTCCTCCCCAAGGGACGATATACACTGACCTTCTCCGCCGAAGGCTACGAGACCAAGCAGATCGAGCTGGTCAAGCAGGAGAACGAAGCTTCGGGCCTCAAGCAACTCAAGCTCGTCGCACTCCGTGAAGGCGGGAATGGTCGCTACGATGACCTCATCGTCAGCGAAGAGGACGGCAACGAAGCCGCCGGCATGCAAGACCGCGTCACCCTACTCACCTCCTCACGCGACCCCTTCCTCAGCGCTTCGGGCTACGTCTTCAGCACGGCTCGCTTCCGCAACCGTGGCTACGACTCCCAGTACAATGAGCAAATGCTCAACGGCATCGGGATGAACGACCTCAACAGTGGCTACTCGGCTTGGTCGCTCTGGGGCGGTCTCAACGACGTCACCCGTCAGCAGCAAACCTCACAGTCCTTCGAGCCCATCGTCTCGGGCTTTGGCGCCGTCGGCGTGACTAACAACGTGACGACACGCCCCTCAATGTTTGGCGCGCAGCATCGCCTCACCTACTCGAATAGCAACCGCACCTATAGCAACCGCTTCGCCTATACCTATACCTCGGGAGAGCGCAAGGATGGCTGGAGCTTCGCTGCCAGCGTCGCCCGCCGTATCGGCAATGGGCAGTACTCCTATGTCCGTGGGCAGTACTACGATGCCTGGAGCTACTTCCTCGGCATAGAGAAGAAGCTCGACGAGATGAATAGCCTCAGCCTCATCGCCCTCGGTGCTCCTACGCGCCGTGGTGTAGCCAGCGCTACCACACAGGAGGTATATGACCTCGTCGGCTCGAACTTCTACAACCCCAACATCGGGCGTCAGGGTGGCAAGTGGCGCAATGCTCGTGAGCGTCGCAACCACGAGCCTATCGTCCAGCTCTCGCACTACTTCAGTAACCAGGGAAAGACGCTCAATATCAACACCACCTTCAGCTACCGCTTCGGGAAGAATGCCTATTCATCGCTGAACTGGTACAACGCTCCCGACCCACGTGCGGACTACTACCGCTACCTCCCCTCCTACTTCACGCGCATGGCTGACCCCAACAGTCAGGATGGCGATGCTGCAGCGATCTATGAGGAGCTGTGGAAGTCAGATCCCAACGTCCGCTATATCAATTGGGACCGCCTCTATGAGGTGAACCGCGGGAACCTCACTACGGTGAAGGATGCCTTTGGCCGCACCCTCGCTACGGGGCGTAAGGCACTCTACATGATCGAAGACCGCCACACTGACCAGCGTGAATTCGCTTGGGCGACCTCTGCCAACTGGCTCCCCAAGAGCTGGCTTGAGATCACGGGTGGGGCGAACTTCCGCCACAACCGCACGGCGAACTATGCCGAGGTAGGTGACCTCCTCGGTGCGGACTTCGTCTATGACATCGATAAGTTCGCTGAGCGTGACTTCGGTGGCGACGCGACGAAGAGTCAGGTAGACCTCCTGTACCCCGACCGCATCGTCCAGAAGGGCGACCGCTTCAGCTACGACTACACAGCACAGAGCTACCGCTATCAGATGTGGGCCAATGCGACCTACCACCTCACGCGCCTCGATGCCTATACGGGTATCTCCTATACCCACACGGGTATGCAGCGTGAAGGGCATCAGAAGCGCGGGCTCTTCCCCGACAACTCCTATGGGCTGTCGGACCGTGTGAAGTTCAACGACCTCGGGGTGAAGGCTGGTGCTACCTACAAGCTCAATGGGCACCACTACCTGCAGTCGAATGTAGCATACCTCGAGCAGGCACCCACCTTCCAGAATCTCTTCATCTCACCTCGTACACGCGATAGCTATATCGAGGACCCCAAGAGCGAGAAGATCTTCTCGGCAGAAGCCTCCTACCTCGTACGCCTTCCCTGGCTGCGCGGACGTGTGACGGCCTTCTACACCCACATCGCAGACCACACGCGCTCGATGAGCTTCTACGATGATAGCCGAGCTTCGTTCTCGAACTACATCATCACCGGCATCGCTACCCGCCACCTCGGGGCAGAAGCTGGCTTCGAAGTGAAGATCAGCCCCACGCTGACGGCTAACGCTGCACTTGCCCTCGGCCAGTATCAGTATGCCAACAACCCCAGCTACATCCAGAGCATCGACAACTCCAACGAGATCGTCGACCGCGACCGCATCTACTGGAAGGGGCTGAACGTGAGTGGTACGCCTCAGACGGCTGCGACCCTCGGGCTGACGTACTACTCTCCTTGGTATGCGAACTTCGGGATCAACGCGAACTACTTCGGGCGCAACTTCGTCTCGATGTCGCCTGTCATCCGCACCGACCGCGGGCGCACCTCGCTTGGCTACAACTATATTCTCCCCGAGCAGCTGCGTGATGGCTTCACGGTAGACCTCTTCGCGAGCTACTCCTGGCGCATCACCTATGGCACGTACCTGCGCTTCAACCTCTCGGTAAGCAACGTGCTGAACAACCGCAGTCTGCCCAATGGTGGCTACGAACAGCTCCGTATCCGCACGATCCGTGCTACTGACGGGACGCAGCAGCTCTATCGCCCCTTCGATACGAAGCTCTCCTATGTCTACGGGACGACGTTCTTCTTCAATACCACCCTCCAGTTCTAACCCCCTACACGCATAGATCCTATGAATCGTCATGCTATATATGCACTCACCCTCTCGATGCTCATCGGGATAGGGGCTACGAGCTGCACGAAGTACAACGAAGTCGATCCTCCCCGTACCGACCAGAAGAGTACGGACGAGCTCCCTCTGCCCACACACACCATCAGCCAGCTCAAGGCACTCTACAAGCGTGGTGGTACGCTCATCGACAAGCCCATCGTCATCTCTGCAGTCATCGCCTCGGACGATAGCGAAGGGAACCTCTACAAGTCCTGCTACATCGAGGATGAGACGGGCGGTATGGAGCTTAAGTTCGCCCTCGGCAACCTCAGCTCTGTCTACCCTCAGGGTACGCGTGTACGCCTCCTCTGCCAGGGTCTACAGCTCGGCGACTACGCTGGACAGATCAACCTCGGATATGCCTCCAAGGATGAGAAGTATGAGACAGCCTTCTACCCAGAGCTCCTCGTGCACCGCGTCCTCCTCAAGGAAGGTCACACCGATATCAAGCCCCACGAGCTCACCATCGCGACGCTGAATAAGAAGTACGCAGGTACGCTCGTCAGCCTCAAGGATGTACAGTTCCTCGCCTCCGAGCTGGGTCAGACCTATGCAGATCCGCAGGGCAAGGACAAGAACCGCAATGTGAACCGCACGCTCGTAGACCGCTCTGGCGCACAGCTCATCGTCCGAACGAGTAGCTATGCGAAGTTCGCAGGTCGCACCGTCCCCACGGGCTCAGGTACGATCACGGCTATCCTCACCTACTTCCGTGACACCCCTCAGCTCCTCATCCTGCGCGAGCAAGATGTCCAGCTCACGGGCGCACGCTTCTAAATCCCCCCTACAGCACTCACCATCTCAACAAATACGATTGACTGATGACAACAAGTAAGATCACGCGCTGGACGCTCCTCTTAGCCTCCTGTGCTACCCTGTCCCTCGCCTCGTGTAAGGACAACGATGACGCCTATGAGCGCCCATCGATCTCGGTCACCCAGCTGACGAAGGACAGCAACGGCAATACCCTCATCGGCAAGGACGAGAGCACCGCCACGCTGCACATCCGTACCAACCGCTCTTGGACGGCTACCACCGCCCTCGACTGGCTGAGCATCAGCCCCGAGTCTGGGGACGCTGGCGAACGTGACGTCACGATCAAGGTTCTCAAGAATGCCTCGGGTGCTACCCGTCAAGGCCAATTCGCCTTCAAGGCTGGCAACGAGACCCTCTACTATACTATCACGCAGGCTGGCGACGGCTCTGCAGTCATCACCCCAGGTAAGGATCAGCCTACTCCTAACCTACCCTCGAATCCCACTATAGTAGACGGCGCCGCACTCGCCGCCTTCATCGAGAAGTACGACAAGGGTCAGAGCGTGACGGTAGACGAAGAGACGACTTTCAAGGCCGTCCTCCTCTCCGACATCACGGCGAACAATATAACCAGCCTCAAGAACATCGTCGTGCAGGCTGGCGAAGTCGGCATCACGCTTCGTCTGAATGCCAACGCCTCTAAGGACTGGCGTCCCGGTGCCGTCTTCACCATCAAGACCAAGGGCACGAAGGTCGGCCGCTACCAGGATGGCTCACTGCAGATCGACTATACGGGTCTGAATGATGCTGCCTCTATGGTGACTCCCACGGGCGAAGTAGCGACGATCACTCCTAAGGCCGTCACCTTCGCTGAGATCTACGCTGGCAAGTACGACAACATCCTCGTAGCTGTCGATGGCGCACAGTTCAAGACTCCGGGCAAGGAACTCAACCCCAACAAGCCTGCTCAGGGTAAGACGTCTGCAGGGAGCTACTTCAATGCGCTCACGGACTGCGCTACGCAGGTCACGGCAGGTGTATCCGATCTCTCGGTAGCTATCTCCTACTACTCGACCTTCAAGACGACGATCGCATCCGACAAGAACGGCCGCATCGTCGGTATCATCCAGCGCTCGGTGACGACGAACAAGAACTCTGGTCAGAGCACCAAGCACTACAACCTCTGGCCTCGTACGGCTGATGACCTCGCTGGTCTGACGGCTGAGCGCTGCACGGAGGGCACGGCTCCTACGCCTACCCCTTCGCCCGATCCCACGCCTACTCCTACGCCCACACCTAATCCTCCTGCTACCTCTGGCGATCTGATCATCTCTGCCTACATCGAGGGTTTCAACAACGAGAAGTACATCCAGATCTCCAACCCCACGGATCAGGAGATTGACCTCAGCGCTTACACGCTCCTCGTGAAGAACTTCGGTAAGGACAATAAGGCTACGGAGGGCAAGTTTGCCGAGAGCCGCATCGCTCTGAGGGGTAAGCTCGCTGCAGGTGCTTCACTCGTCCTCCGCCACGAGCAGGCGAAAGTCTATACTGCTGGCACGGTCGCAGACTTCAGCTTCAATGGCAATGACCCCGTGGCTCTGCTGAAGGGCACGGCGACCATCGATCAGATCGGTAATGGTATGGAGACGGCTTGGATCGACAGCAACAAGAAGTTCGCTGGTGCCGACATCGTCCTCCACCGTATCGCATCCGTCAAGGCTCCTTCTGCGACCTTCTCCGCTGACCAGTGGGAGCGCGTCCCCATCACGAAGGAGAATCAGGATGCCACCATCAAGTCTTACCTCGGTAAGCGATAGTCTTTCCTCTCTATGCAGAAGACGATTAAATCTCTTCGGATAAAGACCATCCTCATGGGGCTCGGCCTCATGGGGATGGCTTTCTCCAGCTGTACCACCGAGCGTGGTGAACACCCCGTCCGCACCTCCGACCGCCTCCAGCTCTCCCTTCCAGGCTCTTCGACCGACAAGATCAAGAGCGTACCCAAGGAAGGCTCGAACTTCTACATCAAGCTCCGTGCGGCCTCCGACTGGAAGCTCACTGTCACGCCCGAGGATGCATCCTCATGGATCGAGCTTGAGCGTAGGAAGGGGGATGGCACGTCCAGCACCTCTATCTCCGTCTCGGTAAGTCAGAATCTCGGCGCCTCTCGCTCAGCACAGATCATCGCGAGCTCAGCGGGCGTTCGTGACACCCTCATCATCAGCCAGCAGGGTACGGGTGAGGTCACCCCTACGCCATCACCCATCCCCTCCCCTACGGGTGAATATATCCTCGGTGATGCCACGCTGCTCGAGGTACCCGCACTCCATGGTGGAAGTCAGAACTACTTCGTCACGCACCGCGCTGGTGGTATCGTGAACTACTCCCTCGAGTACGACACCGACAAGCGTCACCCACGCTTCGTCTGCTTCACCTTCGACAATACGAACTCAGCTCAAGCGGTCAAGCGTAGCGATGCCTGGCAGTGGGATCCCTATGTACCTCAGCGATTCTCTACGGAGAATCTCTTCCGTGGGAGCGGATACGACCGTGGTCACATGGTCGCCTCCTCTGACCGCCTCTTCAGTGCCGAGGCCAATCGACAGACCTTCTACTACACGAACATGAGCCCTCAGCTCGGCGAGCTCAACCAGAAATTCTGGATGGAGCTCGAGCAGAAGGTCCAAGCATGGGGTCGCAACTCCCAGCTCCGTGACGTTCTCTACGTCGCCAAGGGGGGGACGATCCGTGATGATCAGGTCGAGAGCAAGAAGGTCCGTGGCGTCATCGTCGTGCCTAAGTACTACTGGATGGCCCTCGTACTGAAGAAGGGCTCTACCTACCACAGCATCGGCTTCTTGGTCGAGCACCGCTTCTATGGTGCGAAGACCTCCATGCGTAGTGTCGCCCTCTCTATCGACGAGTTGGAGACAAAGCTCGGGATGGACCTCTTCCACAACTTCCCCGACGACATCGAGCAGCAATTCGAGGCAGAATCTCCCGCTACGCCCGCTACGCTCAGCTACTGGCCCGGGCTCTAAGGCAGGCCATTAACCCCATTCTCTACCGGCACCCGCCGACTGCACCTGCGGTCGGCGGGTGTTGCCTTTTATACGAAGGGGAACGTGTAGCTTGGTGCAGTAGGCGTAGCAAGCACTATTGGGTTGTGAGCAGTCCTATATTAGGTTGTTGCTCCGCGTAGGGATAAAAGTAGTGGAGGAGTGGCAGATAAGTTTGAGCTACGTGCGTGGCTCTAATATCTACGTACGTGGATATTTGGATTTGCGTGCCTGGTCTTTAAGGCTACGTGCATAGATAGAAGAATACCACTACGGAAAGGCACTTTTTTATTCATGAGAATAGCACTTTTCCCTCCGCAGGATAAGAGGAATACTTACGATAAGACAAAGGGCGTGCGTATCTCTTCAGAGGGGCATATCGGGGAGCTGGGCGTACGATGCCTTAGCAGAATAACTGCTCAACAGTCTCATATTGGTATGTAAGCAATCCTATATTGGTTCGTGCGCAGACCAATATAGGATCATACTATCGACCAATATAGGTTCACTCGCAGACCAATATAGGTTCACCCAGCGACCAATATAGGCCGACACCACCCCCTCTATGATATCGTAGAAAAGCCCACTATTAAAGGGCTTGTCAAAGCCCGCTCTTGTCAGTATCAAGAAAAGGCCTACCTTTGTCCGTAGAGCAACTCAAAGGGGTGCTGGCGTAGGACACGAGTCCACGCTGTGCTGAGATTATACCCGAAGACCTGATCCAGATAATGCTGGCGTAGGCAGAGAGTGGAGGCGATATCCCGCCGCTCATCCTCTAAGATCTTCCGTTACTCGCGCTGTGATTGAGCCCATCGGCTCGTCATAGTTCCCCAGAGAGTGTCTGCCCCCTTGTGGTAGTAGGCTCGCTGGAGGTGTGTCGTCACTTCGCACTTCCTCATCACACCATGACGATAGAGTTACTTACGATGAAGATCCTGATCAACGGAGCTCCCACCACGCTCCCCCATGTATGCACGATCCCCGAAGCCCTTGCCTTCG
Source organism: Porphyromonas sp. KLE 1280 (assembly GCF_000700805.1). Taxonomy (NCBI): domain Bacteria; kingdom Pseudomonadati; phylum Bacteroidota; class Bacteroidia; order Bacteroidales; family Porphyromonadaceae; genus Porphyromonas; species Porphyromonas sp. KLE 1280. The sequence continues at coordinate 139,894 of NZ_KL362962.1, read as the reverse complement.
CAGCGATCGACCTACCACCTCGCTCGGCCATTGCCGTCAATGAGCGCTTGGTACCCCGCACAGCCTTAGCCACCTACCAGCTCGAGGAGGGCGACACCCTCCTCCTCATCCGACCTACCTTCGGAGGCTAAGCCCTACCCTTTCCACGACACACACATTCCCCTACTATTATGAAGATCAAAGATGTCCTGACTCACGGCCCACTCATCGGCTCAGAGAAGATCTATGTACCTGGCCAGCTCTTCCCCGAGCTACGTGTCGGCATGCGCCGCATCGTCCTCTCCGACACCTACAATGAGGATGGGAGCCGTACCCCCAATGCCCCTGTCGTCGTCTATGACACAGGTGGCCCGTACACCGATAGCGCCTATCAGGTAGACCTCGAGGCGGGCCTGCCACGCCTACGTGAGCCGTGGATCGACCGCCGAGACGATACGACCCGTAGTGAAGAGCTCGGCAGTGAATACACCCGCTCACGCCTCCGGCAGCGCTCCCTTGACGGCCTGCGCTACCGTCACATCTCCCTCCACCCTCGGGTAGCGAAGGAGCACTGTGTCACCCAGCGCTACTATGCCAGCCAAGGCATCATCACCGAGGAGATGGAGTACGTGGCGATACGTGAGAACCAGCTCATCGACGAGGCCAAGGAGCGCCACGCCATGGCAGGCGACCCGCTGGGTGCAGAGATCCCCCCCTACGTGACCCCAGAATTTGTCCGTGAAGAGATCGCCCGAGGGCGCGCCATCATCCCAGCCAACATCAACCACCCCGAGCTCGAGCCTATGATCATCGGGCGCAACTTCCTCTGTAAAGTCAATGCCAATATCGGCAACTCTGCCATCACCAGTAGCATCGCCGAGGAGGTGGAGAAGGCCGTATGGGCTACCCGCTGGGGTGCCGACACCGTGATGGATCTTTCCACTGGGCGTCACATCCACGAGACGCGCGAGTGGATCATCCGCAATAGCCCCGTGCCCATCGGTACCGTCCCCCTCTACCAAGCGCTGGAGAAGGTCCACGGCAAGGCCTACGACCTCAGCTGGGAGATCTATCGCGATACCCTCATCGAGCAGGCGGAGCAGGGTGTCGACTACTTCACCATCCATGCAGGGCTACGCAAGGAGCACATCCCGCTGACCCTCAAGCGCCTTACAGGTATCGTCAGCCGTGGTGGGGCGATCATGGCGGGCTGGTGTACCGAGCACGACGAGGAGAGCTTCCTCTACACCCACTTCGAGGAGATCTGTCAGATAGCTGCCCGCTACGACGTCTCACTCTCCCTCGGCGATGGCCTGCGTCCAGGCTGCATCCATGACGCCAACGATGCAGCACAGTTCGCAGAGCTGAAGACTCTCGGCGAACTCAACCGCATCGCCGCTCGCTACCATGTGCAGGTGATGATCGAGGGCCCAGGACACATCCCCATGCACCTCATCCCCGAGAATATGACGCGCGAACTCCTCGACTGCGACGAAGCCCCCTTCTACACCCTCGGCCCGCTGGTCTCGGACATCGGTGCTGGCTACGACCACATCACAGGGGCTATCGGTGCCTCGATCATCGGACATCAAGGCACTGCCATGCTCTGCTACGTCACGCAGAAGGAGCACCTCGGCCTCCCCGAGCGCAATGACGTCCGTGAGGGAGTCGTGACCTATAAGCTCGCTGCCCATGCTGCTGACCTAGCGAAGGGACACCCGACGGCCTACCTGCGTGACTATGCGATGAGTAAGGCGCGATTTGAATTCCGCTGGAGAGACCAGTTCCATCTGGCACTCGACCCCGAGCGTGCTCAGGAGTTCCACGACGAGACCCTCCCCGATGAGGAGCACAAGGAGAAGCACTTCTGCTCAATGTGTGGTGAGCACTTCTGCTCGATGCGTGCGAACCGCTCCTTCCGTCAAGTGTTGCAGTCACGCTCCGCTGTCCCCAGCGAAGGGCTTGCACTCAGCACCGAAGCCCCATGTAGCCACCATAGATAGCCCTTATGCTACCCCAGCAGATCATCGCCATCACACCGCCCGCGCTCGGTGATACAGGCGAAGCCCTGCGCATCGCTCACCTCCTCCGCCTCGGAGTCGGACGCGTACACATACGCAAGCCCGACGCCACGGTAGAGGAGCTTGAGGCGCTCATCCGCTCTATACCTCGTGAGCTACGCAGTCGCTGCGTCCTCTCACACCACATCGAGCTGGTGAGACGCTGGGGGCTCAGCGGTGTGCACCTCTCCGTAGCCGACTGGAGCACACTCCGTGAGCGCCCGACGGGCGCCCTTCTCCCCGAGCAGATCGTCGGTGTCAGTTGCCACAGCGTAGAGGAGCTGGAGCGCCTACCCTTCCGTCCTGACTACGCCTATGTGAGCCCCGTCGCTGCGAGCATCAGTAAGCCTGGCTACGGGAGTGAAATTCCGTGGATGCCCGAGCTGAGGCGAGCCGTCACGGCACGTTTCCCCTTCCCCCTCATCGCTCTGGGGGGCATCGGAGAGGCGAATGCCCAAGGCTTCATCGAAGAGGGTTTCGCTGGTGTCGCACTCTTAGGGTACTTCGCAAGTCAGCATCTCCACGAGCTCACCGAGCGTGTACAAAAGCTATGCGCCCCGACACTCCTCCTCTGTGGAGGCATTGACCCCACAGCAGAGGCTGGACTCACAGCGGATATGCAGCATGCCGCACGCTTAGGCGTACGTGCCTATAGCATCGTGACGGCACTCACCTGTCAGGATGCCGTAGCCTTCACGCGCCTCACGGCAGTTGCTGACGCAGACCTCATCGAGGCGGTACGCGCTCTCCGCAGGCAGTCACCCCCGCAGGTAGCTAAGATCGGGCTCATCGCTTCGCTCCACCAGCTACTCATCCTCGTCCGTGAGATCCGTGCGCTCTTCCCTGCGTGTCGCATCGTCTGGGATCCGATACTACGCACCAGCTCGGGCGCAGACCTCCTCTCCGATGCCAGCAGTAAAAGCCTCCTCGAGGTGGCAGAGCTGGTAGACGTCATCCTCCCCAATCACTACGAGTCCCGCCAGCTCTTCGGGGAGAACATACCAGGCAAATGGGCAGAGCGCACTCATACCGCTGTCATCTCGAAGTCCGCCTCCTCTACGGAGGAGGATGTCACCGATAGGGCCTACCTCCCCGATGGTCAGCTCATCAAGAGCACCGCACCCCGCCTCGGAGAAGACCGCCATGGCACGGGCTGTCTCTACGCTACGACACTGTGCGCTGCCTTAGCTCGGGGCGAAGACTACCAAGAGGCACTCCACGCAGCCCAGCATGCGACGATGCACTACCGCCTTGGGCGAGGGCAGGGAGCTCCCGTAAGACGACTGCCACTCGGCCGACGGATGTTCGTCACGCACGCTACTACCACAGCGGAGATCCTCGAGCAGACCGACCTCGTCCTTCGTCTGGGCTTAGCGGATATCGTGGAGCTACGCATGAAGGACGCCCCGTGGGAGACCTTCCTTCATACCGCGCGCGAGACCTTAGCGCTCTGCCATGCGTACGACATTCCGCTACTCATCAATGACCGAGTAGATATCGCGCTCCTCACGGGTGCCGATGGCGTGCATCTCGGACAGAGAGATATGCCCCCGACGGAGGCCCGACGTCTCTTAGGCGACTATGCTCTCATTGGTCTGACGTGCAACAGCGCAGAAGACCTCACCACAGCACGCACACTCCCCATCGACTACGTGGGCATCGGCCCCTTCCGCTTCACCTCGACGAAGAAGAAGCTCGCCTCCATCTTAGGACTTGAGGGCTATCGTGCTCTCCAGCTCCACGCCTTCCCCCTCCCTGCTTATGCCATCGGCAGCGTGTCTCCCGAGGATATCCCCGACCTCTACGCCCTCGGACTCTACGGCGTCGCCATGAGTAGCAGCCTCATCCATGTCGCCCGCCTCGCTGCGGACGACCGACCTTAATACACCTGACCACTATGCTTACCATAGCAGACAAGACCTTCCATTCGCGACTCTTCCTCGGTACGGGGAAGTTCGCCTCCCCCGCCCTCATGGCTCGTGCTGTCGAAGCCTCGGGGACCGAACTCGTCACCCTCGCTCTCAAGCGTGTCGAGCTCCAGCATGCCGACAGCGATGACCTCGTAGCTCCCCTCGACAGCCCTCACATCCAGCTCCTCCCCAATACCAGTGGGGCGAAGACCGCCGAAGAAGCTATCCTCGCCGCAGAGCTGGGACGCGAAGCCCTCGAGACGAATTGGCTCAAGCTCGAGGTGCACCCCGACCCGCGCTACCTGATGCCCGACCCCATCGAGACACTACGTGCCGCCGAAGAGCTGGTAAAGCGAGGCTTCATTGTCCTACCCTATGTGCAGGCAGATCCTGTACTCTGCAAGCGCCTCGAGGAGGTAGGCTGCGCCACCGTCATGCCCCTGGCAGCACCTATCGGCACGAATCGCGGGCTGGACACCCGTGCCCTCCTACGTATCATCATCGCCGAGAGTACCATTCCTGTCGTCATCGATGCGGGCATAGGTAGCCCGAGCCACGCCGCCGAATGTATGGAGATGGGTGCTGATGCTGTACTCGTCAATACGGCTATCGCCACAGCACAAGATCCCGTAGCTATGGCACGCGCCTTCCGTCTCGGGGTCGAAGCAGGTCGCATGGCCTACGAAGCTAAGCTCGCCCCACAGAGTCACAAAGCGGTAGCCTCCTCACCTCTCACCGCCTTCCTCTTCACTCCCGAGCCATGACCACCGACAGGACGGCCTATGATGTGCTACGGGCCTATGACTTCGACACCCTGCAGAGGGAGATTTATAGCAAGACGGCAGCGGACGTCCAGCGCGCCCTCTCTACACCACACCGCACGATAGCGGACTTCATGGCACTCGTCTCACCTGCTGCCGTTCCCTACCTCGAGGAGATGGCACGCGAGGCGCACCGCCTCACCGTAGAGCGCTTTGGCCATACGATCCAGCTCTATATCCCGCTCTACCTGTCTAATGTATGCTCCAATAGCTGCGTCTACTGCGGATTCAGCGTGGAGAACAAGATTCGGCGGCGCCAGCTGACGCTCTCCGAGATCGACCGTGAGGTAGAGGCCATCAAGGCCTTGGGCTTCCGTCATCTCCTGCTCGTCAGTGGCGAAGACCTTCGCGCCAGCTCATGGAGGTACTACCTGCAGGTCGTCGAGCATATCCGCCCACACTTCGCTCAGCTCAGTCTCGAGGTCCAGCCCCTCACGACCGAGCAATATACCGCCCTCCATGAGGCGGGGGTAGACTATGTCTGCGTCTATCAGGAGACCTACCACGAAGCACACTACCCCAGCTACCACCCCCGAGGGAAGAAGGCCGACTACCGCTACCGCCTCGAGACACCCGACCGCATCGCCCAAGCAGGTATCGAGAAGATCGGGCTCGGTGCCCTATTAGGGCTCGAGGACTGGCGTACCGACAGCACCTTCACCGCCCTGCATCTCTGCTACCTTCGTCAGCGCTACCGCCAGACGCGCTACTCCATCTCCCTTCCCCGCCTTCGCCCCGCAGTGGGAGCTTACGAGCCCTCCTCGCCCATCGACGACCTCGGCATCACGCAGCTCATCTTAGCCTTCCGTCTCCTTGATCCGCACGTGGAGATCTCCCTCTCGACGCGCGAATCGGCCTCTTTCCGTGATCACGTCCTTCCCTTGGGTATCACGAGCATGAGTGCAGGGAGCCACACCGAGCCCGGAGGCTATGCCGAGAGCAGCGAAGATCTGGAGCAGTTCGTCATCAACGACAGCCGTAGTCCTGCGGAGTTCGCTGCCCACCTACGTAGCGCAGGCTATGAGCCGGTATGGAAGGACTGGGATAGTTGGCTCTGACCTCCCAGCCCCTTAAAAGCATGACCCCAAGCAATGGATATGACTGAGATAGACGACCTCAAGACCCGCTACGCCCGACAGATGAGCCTCCCCGAAGTCGGGGAAGAGGGGCAGATGCGCCTTGCCGAGAAGCGGGTAGCCATCATCGGAGCAGGAGGGCTGGGCTCAGCTCTCCTGCCCCTCCTTGTGGGAGCGGGGGTCGGGCATCTCACACTATGCGATGACGATAGTATCTCAGTGAGTAACCTCCCCCGTCAGACGCTCTACACCACGCACGAGGTAGGTAGGAGCAAGGCGCAGTGCGCTGCCGAGCGACTCCGTGCAGCCAATCCCCACTGCGACATCACGGCATACAGTGAGCGCCTCACCGAGGCGAATGCCACCCGCCTCATCGGGGAGGTCGACCTTCTCATCGACGCTACCGACAACGAAGCGACACGCCTCCTCCTCGATCGCTACGCCTCAGAGCACCAGATCCCGTGGCTCTATGCCTCGCTCGAGGGGTGGTGCGGACAGCTTGCACTCTTCCTCCCCGACTCACCCTCACGCTACAGAGACCTCTTCCCCGAGGGAGCTGAGGGAGACGACCCAAGCTCCACGCAAGCCCCCTTCCCCGTGATGGCGACCACTCCCGCCGTCATCGGCTCTATCGCCGCCGCCGAAGCTCTCAAGCTCCTGCTGGGCCTTCCCTCTCCACTCACCGAAGGCCTCCTCCTCGTAGATAGCCTTCAGCTCTCCTTCCAGCTCATCCGCCGCTAAGCTACCTGTCGGCCTAAAAAGCAGCAAGCACTACAAAGGGACAGAGGGGCTTAGCCCGCTATCCGCATGCGTCTACGCAAGCAGATAGCGGGCTTTAATAGTACCCTGAAATTTGAACCAGTACTGGTCACTCAATCGAGCAGTACTGGTCCGAAGTCTGACCAGTACTGGTACATACCACCAAGCAGTACTGGTCAACTCAGCGACCAGTACTGGTTCATTTTACCCATCACCGTATAGAACATCAAGCATCCCTTCTATAAAGGGCGTCATCTATGGGAACTATAGAGAGCTTGGACGAGAATACGCTACCTAAATTTTCGACACACACTACTTTGTATCCAATAAATACGTAGCTTTGTCACTGATACTAGATCAATATTATATCCTTGTGACACGAAAGCGCACTCATGAGGTATCTGAAAGAACACCGACACAGCCTCGGCTTTGACAAGCGAATGCGATAGCTATCTCCCCGCCTTTGGTTGCGGACGATAGCTCCCTTTGCTATGGCTCTACATTATATAATATAGCGTCACTGTTCCCCACCTCGGGGACAGCAAGCAATGAGCGATCCCCCCAGCCGTAGGCAGTGAGGTGGTCGCTCGTCTCTTTTTACCACGGAATACAGACAAGCATAAATTATTCAAACACCTATACAATTAATTGAACGAATGAGGAAAAGTACATTACTCCTCCTCACCCTGCTCCTGGGGTTCCTGCCTGCGCTCGCGCAGCAGGTGGTGACGGGCACCGTCGTCACCGCCCCCGACAACGAGGCCGCCATCGGAGCCTCGATTATCGTCAAGGAACATAGCAAGGTGGGGACAACCGTGGGGCTGGATGGCAGCTTCAAGATCACGGTACCCGCAGGGTCTAAGACCCTGCGCATCTCCTACATTGGTTACCTCACCCAAGAGGTGCCTATCAAGGACAAGATGAAGATCACACTCGAGCCCTCAGAGAAGACGCTGGACAAGGTCGTCGTCACGGGGCTCACCAAGGTAGACAAGCGCCTCTTCACGGGGGCTTCCGCTAAGCTCGGTGGTGACAAGGCCAAGCTGGACGGGGTGCCCGATGCTGCCCGCGCCCTTGAAGGCCGCGCAGCAGGGGTCTCGGTACAGAATGTCTCGGGGACCTTTGGTACAGCTCCTAAGATCCGCGTGCGTGGGGCAACCTCTATCTACGGGAGCTCCAAGCCCCTCTGGGTCGTCGACGGTGTCATCATGGAAGACGTATCTAATGTAGGTGCCGACGACCTCGCTTCGGGGAACCCTGAGACGCTCATCAGCTCTGCTATCGCTGGTCTCAATGCTGACGACATCGAGAGCTTCCAGGTGCTGAAGGACGGATCGGCTACCTCTATCTATGGTGCACGCGCTATGGCGGGCGTCATCGTCGTCACGACGAAGAAGGGGAAGCAAGGTCAGGCGAACTTCAACTATACGGGTGAGTTCACCAGCCGCCTCATCCCCTCCTACCGCGACTTTGACATCCTCAACTCACAGCAGCAGATGAGTATCTACCGCGAGCTGCGCGATAAGGGATGGCTGAACTTCGCTGAGGTCCTCAACGGTAGTGACTACGGGATCTATGGTAAGATGTACGAGCTGATCAACACGTACAATCCCAAGACCCGCACCTTCCTGCTCGACAATACGACGAAGGCAGAGAACGCTTACCTCCAGCAGGCTGAGCGACGCAATACAAACTGGTTCAAGGAGCTCTTCTCGCCCTCCATCATGCAGACCCACTCGGTGAGCATGAGCGGTGGTACGAGCAAGTCGAACTACTACGCCTCTGCCTCCGCCCTCATCGATCCAGGGTGGTACAAGCAGAGTCAGGTCAAGCGATACACCGCTAACCTCAACGTCACGCATCACCTCCTGAAGAGCCTCTCACTGAATGTCATCGGGGGTGCCTCCTATCGTAACCAGCGTGCGCCTGGTACGCTCGGTCAAGATGTAGACGTCGTAGGTGGTGAGGTCAAGCGCGACTTCGACATCAACCCCTATTCCTACGCTACGAATACCTCGCGTGTCCTCGACCCACGAGAGTACTATACGGCGAACTACGCTCCATTCAATATCTTCAACGAGCTGGAGAATAACTACATCGACCTGGATGTACTCGATGCAAAGTTCCAAGCTGAGCTGCGCTTCAAGCCCATCCGTGGTCTGGAGCTGACCCTCCTCGGGGCCTTCAAGCATACGGCTGCCTCACAGCAGCACAATGTGCGTGACAACTCGAACCAAGCACTGGCCTACCGCGCCATGCCAAACAGCGTCATCAGAGAGTCCAACAAGTACCTCTACCGTGACCCAGATCATCCCTACGATCTCCCCAGCACCGTCCTGCCCAATGGTGGCTTCATGCACAAGGGTGAGAACCGCATGAGCAACTACGACTTCCGTGCTACGGCAAACTATAACCGCACCTTCGGAGTCCACACGCTCAATCTCTTCGGTGGTCTTGAGACGACCAATATCCAGCGTAATCGCACCGCCTTCACGGGCTGGGGGCTTCAGTACGCCGCTGGAGAGACGCCCTTCTACCCCTACCAGTACTTCAAGAAGCAGGTAGAGGACGGCAATAGCTACTACAACCTCAACAACACGAACTATCGTACGGTAGCCTTCTACAGCAATGCGACCTACTCCTATAAGGGGCGCTACGTCGTCAACGGTACCTACCGCTACGAAGGCTCGAATCAACTCGGGCGCAGCAGCAATGCTCGCTGGATGTCTACGTGGAACGTCTCGGGCGCATGGAATATGCACGAGGAAGACTTCTTCCAGAAGCTCAAGCCTCTGAGCCACCTCACACTCCGTCTCTCCTATAGCCTTACGGGGACGCCTCCAGATCCCTCCTATAGCAGCTCGACGACTATCCTCAAGTCCTACATCCCCTTCCGCCTCTTCGCCGAAGACCAGGAGCCTGGGATCGGTATCGAGCAGCTGGGGAATGCTGACCTGACCTACGAAAAGAAGAACGAGCTCAACGCCGGCTTCGACGCAGGGCTCTTCGATGATCGCCTCAGCCTCTCCTTCGATGCCTATACCCGTCGCAACTTCGATGAAATGGGGCCCATGATCACTCAGGGTATCGGAGGTACGATCATCCGTCCTGCCAACGTCGCAGAGATGATGTCCAGTGGTCTCGAGCTCAGCATCACCTCGCAGAACATCAAGACAAAGGACTTCAACTGGACGACGAGCTTCATCTACTCCTACACGCACTCGGAGATCACGAAGCTCTACAACCAAGGGCGTATGATCGACCTTGTCAGTGGGAACGGCTTCGCTAAGAAGGGCTACCCCGCACGTGCCCTCTTCTCTATCCCCTTCGTCGGCCTCAATAACCAAGGTCTCCCCCAGCTCATCAACGAGAAGGGTGAGGTGACGACCGACAACATCAACTTCCAGGAGCGTAACCACACCGAGTACCTCAAGTACGAAGGTCCTACCGACCCCACCCACACGGGCTCACTCGGCAATACGCTCTCCTACAAGGGCCTCCACCTCAATGTATTCCTCACCTATGCCTTCGGCAATGTCGTCCGACTTGATCCGAAGTTCAAGGCTTACTACGGGGATATGGCCTCGATGACGCACGCCTTCATCAACCGTTGGCAGGCTGCTGGCGAGGAGGCTCGTACGGACATCCCCACCATCCTGAGCCGTCGTCAGTACGCTACCAATAACAATCTGCGCTACGCCTACAACGGCTACAACTACTCTACGGCACGTATCGCTAAGGGTGACTTCATCCGCCTCAAGGAGATCTCCCTCGCCTACGACCTACCCACAAGCCTGATCAAGCGTACGCCTCTGCGCAGCGCTTCGGTCAAGGTCCAGGCTACGAACCTCTTCCTCCTGTATGCAGACAAGAAGCTCAACGGCCAAGACCCAGAGTTCTTCAACATCGGTGGGGTAGCTTCGCCTACGCCCCGACAGTTCACTCTCACCCTGAAGCTTGGACTCTAACGCATCGACACCAATGAAGAAGAAACATATCATCACCTCAGTCCTCTCGCTGGCACTGCTCTTCTCGAGCTGCGGTAAGTACCTCGACAAGTACCCCGACAACCGTATGGAGCTGCACACCCCAGAGGATGCGGCGAAGTTCCTCGTATCGGCTTATCCCGATGCCCATGCCGCCTACCTGCTGGAGATGTACTCCGACAATAGCGACGAGCATGACTACACCTCGTGGAGCGCTATCAGCCCCTTTCAAGAGCAGGCCTATCGCTGGAGCAATATCTCCGAGATCCGCGAGCAGGAGACCCCTCAGCAGCTCTGGGACGCACACTATACTGCGATCACCGTCTGCAATGAAGTGCTCAAGCACGTCGCTGGCGTAAGCAATAAGGATGCCTACGCCAGTCAGGTCGCCGAAGCTAAGCTATGCCGCGCCTACTCGATGTTCCAGCTAGCGAATGTCTTCTGCCAAGCCTATGCTCCCGAGACGGCAGCCTCCGACTATGGCTTGCCTTATCCTACCGAGCCTGAGGAGCATCCTGGGCGTACCCTCCATCACCGAGGCACGCTCGAAGCGCTCTACAAGCACATCGAGCAAGACCTCACCGAGGGTCTACAGGATATCAATTCAGCAAACTATGGTAAGCCGAAGTACCACTTCACTGCGCAGGCTGCTCATGCCTTCGCTGCACGCTTCTACCTCTATGCCCGTCAGTATACCAAGGCTATTGAGCACGCTGATGCCGCTCTAGGCTCGAACCCACGTACCGACCTACGTGACTGGGCTTCGTGGAGTAAGCAGGGGCTCTCGGGCAATGTACAGCCTAACGCCTATATCCAGTCTTCTGTCAAGGCGAATATCCTCCTGCAGACGGTAGCTACCGAATGGGGTGGCGTCAGTATCCCCATCCTGCGTGGTAGTAAGTACGCCCATGGTGCACTTATCTCCACTACCGAGACCCTCCAGGCCGATGGTCCATGGGGTGCCAGTGGCGACGTGATGAACTACGTCGTGGTGAACAACAACGGGGTATCTAAGTATGCCCTCCATAAGCTCCCCTACACGCCTAAGTACATCGACCGTGTAGCAGGTATCGGTATCCCCTACTCGACCTACGCTACCTTCACCACTGATGAGACACTCATGGTGCGTGCCGAGGCGAAGGCCCTTCTGCAGCGCTATGACGAGGCTCTGGCTGACCTCAACATCGAGCTCAGCGCTTTCACGAAGCGCAGTGTACAGCTGACCCTTCAGCAGATCAAGGACTTCTACCAGGGCATCAAGTACTATACGCCTGAGAAGCCGACTCCTAAGAAGGAGCTTCACACGACGCCCGCCCTCGAGACGGAGACTCAGGAGCCTCTCCTGCAGGCCATCCTCCAGCTCCGCCGCCTCATCACCATCCACGAAGGTCTCCGCATGCAGGACGTCAAGCGCTACGGCATCACGATCTACCGCCGTCGTGTGAACGTCAGCAATGCCGTCGAGGCTGTGACCGACAAGATGGAGGCACGCGACCCACGTCTGGCCGTCCAGCTTCCTCAGGACGTCATCTCTGCACAGCTCGAGGCTAATCCCCGAGCTTCCCAACATTAACATAGCGACGAAGGACCTATGAACTACATATATCAAGGACTCATCGGGCTACTCCTCACCGTAGGTATCATCGCCTGCTCCGATGACCAGCCGAAGGATCCCACGATCTTCCCCACGACCTCGGAGACGCTCAATGACTTCGAGCAGTGGCTGGACGTGAACTACCGCAGTCCATACAATATCCGCTTCAAGTACAAGCTCGAGGACTCCGAGACGGACCTCAGCTATCACTTTATCCCTGCCGACTCGGCTAAGACAGCCAAGCTCGCGATCATCACGAAGTACCTCTGGTTCGATGCCTATGCCGAGGTCCTCGGGCCTGAGTTCATGAAGCTCAATGCCCCACGTATCCTCGTAGCTATCGGTACGCCAGGCTACACGCGCCAGCGCACTGAGGTCGTCGGTAGTGCCGACGGTGGCTACAAGGTCATCTTAGGGAAGGTCAATTCGCTCACCGACCAAGCTCTGGCCGACTACGAGACGATGACGACCTACTACTTCCACACGATGCATCACGAGTTCACCCACATTCTCAATCAGAAGAAGCCTTACAGCACAGACTTCGCTCTCATCACGAAGTCGGGCTACGTCAGTGGTGACTGGTTCAACCAGTCCGAGCGTGCAGCCAATCGTGCTGGCTTCGTATCGCCCTACGCGATGCAGAATGATGCGGAGGACTTCGCCGAGATGCTCTCCTACTACGTCACCTACACGCCCCAGCAGTGGCAGCAGATCCTCAACAATGCAGGCTCTGCTGGTGCCGCACTCATCCAGCGCAAGCTCCAGCGTGTCAAGGACTATACCCGCGACTCGTGGAAGCTTGACCTCGATGACCTGCGTGACGTCGTCCTGCGCCGTGGTGGCCAGATCGCTACATTAGACCTAACTAAGCTCAACTAATCATGCGTCCTACCTATATATATATCCTCCTGGGGCTACTGAGCTTCATGCTCCCCTCATGCCTCAAGGACAATAAGGAGATCTTCGACAAGCCTGCGGCAGCTCGCATCGACGCCCTCATCGCTGAGGAGAAAGCCCTTCTCGAAGCTGCGCCCAAGGGCTGGCGTATGGAGTACTATGCTGGCCGAGACTTCTCGGGTCCTGGCTTCACGCTCCTGATGAAGTTCGAGAACGGTCACGTGACAATGGCTGGTGACAACGTAGATCCCGAGCTACGGGCTACCAGCGAGTACTCGATCGTCCGCGACCAAGGCCCTGTGCTGACCTTCCCCACCTATAATGAGGTGATTCACTCACTGGCCTCCGCATCACTCGGTTACCCCGAGGGGATCCAGGGAGACTATGAGTTCGCTATCCTCTCAGCCTCCGCTGATACAGTACGCCTGCTCGGTAAGAAGTGGGGCAATGAGATGCGCCTCGTCCGCATCCCCGATGACAGCAGCATCGAGGAGCAGATCCTCGGTATCCTCAATGTCCGCGAAGGGATGACAGCAAGCACCTTCGACTTCTCTCTCGGGAGCAAGGAGCTGGCGCAAGGTGAGATCCGTCGAGACGCCCGTCGCCTCTCGGTCAAGATCGGTGAGCGTAGCTTCGACACGCCGTTCAACTTCACCGCTACGGGCATCACGCTACAGAGCCCCATCGTGGTCGAAGGCAAGAGCTACAGCACCTTCACCTGGAATGGCGAAGCCCAACAGTTCACCTCGGGTGACCTCGTCGCGAAGCTCTTCCTCCCCAAGAGCTATAAGCCTATTGACTTCTGGTACGGCACGTGGACGCTCCGACACAACCCCATACGTGGCTGGCGTAAGCCTACCACCCTCACCCTCTCAGCTGGTGAGCGAGCCAATACCCTCTCAGCTGTCCTCACCTTCTACGGAGTCAGCTACAAGATGGTCCTCCCCTACGATGCTACCACGGGTACGATCAGCTTCCAGGGACAGGCTCTGCACGACCCGACGAATAGATATGCTGGTGGTATCATCCTCGTACCTGCATCACTGGCTGATGGACGCAAGCTCCTCGCCGCTGAGCTCCATAGCATCACCTTCGCTTGGGATGAAGATCTCCAGCAAGCCGTCGCTAAGGGTACCGAGCTCGCCGATGGTAAGGTCGACTCCTTCTATGGCATCGCCTACGGTGAAGACCTCAATACTCCGCTCGTCGATAGTAAGGGCAACCTCGTCATGCCGATCGCTATCGAGAATATCCAGTACATCAAGAAGCAGCCTTAGGCCAGCCTCGTATGTACCTCTCTCAATTCAGATGATTACAATACTCATGAAGAGAATAAGCTTAATCCTCCTCGCTGCTCTCGGACTGCTGAGCCTTGGTAGCTCGTGCAAGAAGCAGCAGGATGTACCTCGACTGAGCCAGGTGGACTTCTCCGTACTGGAGGCTAAGACCTACCTCCCAGTAGAGTCCTCTACGGCGACCGTACGTCTTGACAAGGCCCCTGCGAAGGCCTACAGCTCCGCCTCTTGGCTTCAGGTAGCTCAGGAAGGTGCGACGATCCGTCTTACCTCGACCGACAATATCAATCCCCAGTCACGCAACGCCTCGCTGGTCCTCAAGGACAGCAAGGGTGACTCCATCGCGATCAACATCATGCAGGCCGGCATCATCTTCGGTCTGCCGAAGGAGCAAGCGATGATCGGGGGAGATGCTGCCATTGACAAGACGATCAAGGCACCCTCGAATATCACCGTCACCTACACCACCTCAGCCGACTGGATCCAGCTGGAGCCCAAGGATCAGCAGCTTCGTGTCATCGTCGCAGAGAACACCACGGGCCGTCCCCGCACGGGCTGGATCATCGCCAAGGGGGTTGGTCTCGTTGACTCACTTCAGGTCACACAGGTCGATCTCTCCGACATCGTAGGGCAGTACACTCAGAAGTCTATGACGCTGGATGCTGCTACGGGGACTATGGTTCCTCTAAGCTCCGACGTGGAGATCAAGAAGGTCAGCGACACGCAGGCACAGTTCATCATCGACGGCACCTACACATGGGAGGCTGCATTCACGCCTGGTCAAGGCCTGGAGCTCCTCAACGGGAAGGTGGTGAAGACTGCGACAGACCCAGCCAGCGGCAAGAACATCTACATCATGAGCGTCCTCGCTGCCGATGACTTCACTGCTGAGCACAAGACCTACATCATCGGGACACGTGAACCCGTGCTGATCTCCGTCAACCATGATGGCAAGCTCATCTTCAAGGAGAAGAGCAAGATCTCCTCGGAGCAGTACTGGGCTTCCTACGGCTTCGTCCGCTCAAGCTCACGCCAGATCACCCAAGGTACGTTCATCGGCATCGAGAAGTTCTTCATCCAGCCTAAGCTAGAGGCCAAGTAACCCTCCTGCGTCCCTCAGACGAATCCACTACGCATCAGCCCCTCGCCCGTAGCATCTGCTATGGGCGAGGGGCTTGCCTTTTTAGGTATCGTAAGCGGCATCATAGCCACCTGACGACAGAGTGATAATGGGACAATAGGGCTACCACAGAAACAAGCTCCCATCATGTACCCTTCGGGTCTATCTTGAGCATGTTCGTTATCTTTGCCAATGCTTCGCACAAGTGAAGCAGGATCAAGCCGTATGACGAATAGCCTCCCCGACACTCCGCTCGACGTAGTCATCATAGGTGCTGGCCTGACGGGCCTCACCGCAGCCTTCCATCTGAAGGAGGCTGGACTCAGCTTACACCTCGTTGAGCAACGTGATCGGCCTGGGGGCGTCATCGAGAGCCACAGCGAAGGGGGCTTCATCTATGAGTCGGGACCTACGACGGGCATCATCAGTCATGCTGCCGTCCCTCGCCTCTTTGCCGCCTTCCCAGATCTCATGTGCACCGCTTCTCCTGAGGCCAATCGCCGCCTCATCCTCAAGAGTATGGGGAAGCATACAGGCGAAGGACAGACCTTCCTCCCCCTACCCTCCTCACCGCTCTCTGGGCTGAAGACGCCCCTCTTCTCAATGCGTGATAAGCTGGGCATCCTCCTCGAGCCCTTCCGTGCCCGTGGTCGGAAGGAGAACGAGTCGATCGCAGAGCTGGTCGTGCGCCGACTGGGGAAGAGCTTCCTCGACTATGCAGTTGACCCCTTCATCGGGGGCATCTACGCAGGCGACCCACACCGTCTCGTGACGCGCTACGCCCTACCCACGCTCTACGCCCTCGAGGAGCAATATGGGAGCTTCATCCGTGGGGCTATCGCCAAGGCACGAGCACCGAAGGATGCGGAGGCTCAGAGTGTGACGAAGCAAATCTTCTCCACCTCGGGCGGGCTATCCCAGCTCACACACGCCCTTGCAAATCATATCGGGAGCGAGCACTTCTCCTACTCTGCCGAAGGCTGTCGTATCACACGCACCGCAGAGGGGCTCTACGAAGTGCAGTTCACGGCAGAGGGCACCACACGCACGCTCCGAGCCCACCACGTCATCACGACGGCACCTGCACCCGCCCTCCCCAGCCTACTCCCCTTCCTCTCCACAGAAGACCTCGCCCCGATCACTGCTCTCCGCTACGCACCTATCGTGCAAGTGGCTTGGGGTATGCGTAAGACGAATCTCCCCAACTTCCATGCCTTCGGTGGTCTGGTCCCCTCGCACGAAGATGGCGAACTCTTAGGTATCCTGCATCCATCGGCATGCTTCGAAGAGCGCGCACCTAAGGGCGGTACACTCCTCTCTATCTTCCTCGGAGGGATGCGAGCACCAGAGGTCATTGATTACTCGGACGAAGCCATCGAGGCCCTCGTCCGTGAGCGCCTGCAGCGCCTACTCGGGATCACGAGCGAGCCCGACCTACTGCACATCTTCCGCCACCGCTTGGCTATCCCCCAATACGAAGCCTCATCGGGAGCACGCTTCGAGCAGATCGCGCAGCTTGAAGAGCGCTATCCAGGCCTCCACTTAGCTGGGGCGGTCCGTGACGGCATCGGCATCCCCGACCGCATCAAGCAGGGCGAGGCCTTAGCTCGTCTCATCAGCAAGCAGCATGGCGCCTAATAAAAGCACCTACCCCGAGCGCACGAAAAAGATCCTACGTGTGACGCTCCTCGGCAGTGCTTCCAACGCCCTCCTCGTACTACTGAAGCTCTTCGTAGGGATCGTAGGGCATAGTAGCGCGATGATAGCAGAGGCGATCAACTCGATCTCTGACTTCCTCACCGACATCATTGCCCTCATCTTCATCCGTATCTCGGGCAAGCCTCAGGATAAGGATCATCACTACGGGCACGGGAAGTTCGAGACGCTCGCCTCGGTCGTCATGGCAGTCGTCATGATCAGCGTCGGCGTCCTCCTCCTCTACAATAGCATCATCTCGATCATTGGCCTTGGGATGGGTACGCTCCAGCTGCCCCGTCCCAGCCGTATGACACTCATCGTCGCCTTCGTCTCCCTTCTGATCAAGCTCTTCCTCTACCGCTATACCTACCAGTGGGCAGGGCTGCTCAAGAGCTCGGCACTCAAGGCCAAGGCCCTCGACCACCGCAGTGATACGCTGGCACTCATCGCCGTACTCATCGGTATCGCTGGAGCTACCTTCCTCGATGAGCGCTGGCTCTTCCTCGAGCCACTGGCTGCAGGCGTCGTGAGCCTCTTCATCATCCACATGGGCTGGAGCGTCCTTCGCCCGGCCTTCAATGAGCTGACAGAGGAATGCCTGAGCCCTGAGATCGAAGGAGAGATCACCGAGATCGTCCTCTCGACGCACCGTGTCGAGGGCATCCATCGCATGCGCACTCGTAGCATCGGCGGGAGCTACGCTATCGAGATCGACCTCCTTGTCGATGGGCGCATGAGTGTAGCCGAGGGGCACGACATCACCCTAATCATCGAGCGCGAGCTACGTGCCCGCTATGGGACGACGACCCACATCGCTATTCACATCGAGCCCAGCTCCCACGGACATTACTAACATCCCTTACCCCACGATAAGCCAATGAAGATCGAAGCAATGAAGATCACCCTGCACGAAATGCGCTTCTACGCCTACCACGGCGTCTTCCCGCAGGAGCAGCGTGTCGGCAATCAGTTCGTCGTCGAGCTCACTTTCTTTGCTGACGTAGCTGGGAGTATCCGCAGTGACGAGCTGGAGGAGACCATCAGCTATGCTGACGTCTACGAGGTCGTCAAGGCCGAGATGGCCATCCCCTCACGTCTCTTGGAGCATGTCGTCGGCCGTATCAGTGAGCGCCTCTTCGCGACCTTCCCCCGCATGCAGCGCCTCACACTCACCCTCAGCAAGTGCAATCCGCCCTTCCCTGGCGAGGTACAGTCCGCAGCCTTCACCCTTGAAGCCAGCCGCGACTAAGCCGCCACGACTCGGATGTCTTGACGCAAAACACGGGAGCGCCCCAGCGATATCACTGGGGCGCTCCCGTATCCTTTCGGCTCCGTATAAAAGAAAAAGACGATACACCTCGTAGGTATATCGTCCGTGTTTCGTAGCGAGAGGGGGACTTGAACCCCCGACCTTCGGATTATGAATCCGACGCTCTAACCAGCTGAGCTATCTCGCCGCCTCTTGTAAAAGCACTGCAAAGGTAGCACAAAGCTTTTATATATGCAAGAAGTCGCATTGACTTCCTCGCTCTCCCCTTTCTCCATCTATTAGATAGAGCGCCATCACACTCAAGAAAAAGGTAGCATTCCCCGGAAGAATACTTACATCCCAGCGGAAATAAAGCTGCTAAGCTATAGTGCCATATCGCTATCTATGTACGTAGCTTTAAAGTCTACGCACGTAAATCATAGCGACTACGTACCTGGATTTTAGATCCACGTACGTAGATATAGATCAAGCTATACGCCTCAAGAGGAAGATCTGACGGAGAAGAGAAGTATCCCTCCACTCTCCATAGTCCCAGCATGGGCACGTTTGCGTATCTTTGTAGGTAAATAGTTATACAGATAAGACCTATGGCTGAAAAGAAATGGCTGCTGGACTTCCAAGGCGTCCAGATTGCCCGCCACGAACATATCCTCTTCGAGCATCTTGATCTGCAGGTTGCTGCAGGCGAATTCGTCTACCTCACCGGCCCTGTAGGTGCTGGGAAGAGCACGCTACTGAAGACCATCTCCGCCGAAGTTCCCCTCACCAAGGGAAAGGCCAACGTCATGGGCTTCGACCTCTCTCACATCAAGAGCAAAGAGCTACCGAAGCTACGTCGCCGCCTTGGCATCGTCTTCCAGAACTTCCAACTCCTTCCCGACCAGACCGTGCACGACAACCTCGATATCGTGCTGCGTGCCTTCGGTGTCAGCCGAAGTAACGAACGCGAGAGCCTCATCAACGAAGCGCTCCAGGATGTCGGGCTCGAGACGAAGAGCTATAAGTATCCCCACGAACTCTCAGGCGGTGAGCAACAGCGTGTCGCCATTGCCCGCGCCCTCATCGGCCGTCCCGAGCTCATCCTCGCTGACGAACCTACGGGGAACCTCGATGCAGAGAATGGTCTGGCTATCGCCGAGCTCCTGCACCGCCTCACCAAGGAGCGTGGTACAGCCGTCATCATGGCTACACACAACCGCCAGGTCCTCGAGTACTACCCCGCTCGCTGTATTGCCCTCGATACGCTCTAAGCCCCGAGCGAAAGCACAGCCCCATTCCCTCGACACGTACCCCCTAAGACACAAAGCCGTTGAAAGTAATGAAGTTCGGAGGCACCTCCGTTGCCTCTGCCCAGCGCATAGCCCACGTAGCTGACCTCATCACAGCTACCGATGAGCCTAAGATTGTTGTCCTCTCGGCTATGGCCGGTACGACAAACGCCCTTGTAGAGATCGGGCATCAGCTCATGGCGCATCACCGCCACGAGGCCCTCACTATCCTCACGAAGCTCAAGCACAAGTACGAGCAAGAGACGCAGCTGCTCTTCCCCGACAAGCACAGCTACGACCGTGCCTGGACCTTGGTCAATGAGACGTTCTTCTTCCTCGAGCAGCTCTGCTACTCGGATACCTTCACGCTCTTTGACGAGAAGAAGATCCTGGCACGTGGGGAGCTCCTTAGCACAGCGATGATGCTGCGTCACCTCGAGGATCGAGGCGTGCGTGCGGTCGGCCTCCCGGCACTGGAGTACATGCGTACCAATAAGCAGGCTGAGCCCGACGAAGACTATATCCAAGCCCATCTCTCGGAGCTCATCAAGCGAGCGCCCGAGGGCACGCAGCTCTTCATCACGGAGGGCTACATCTGTCGCAATGCCTTCGGCGATATCGACAACCTGCAGCGCGGGGGTAGCGACTATACCGCCACGCTCATCGGTGCCGCCCTCGAGGTCGACGAGATCCAGATCTGGACGGACATCGATGGCATGCACAACAACGACCCTCGTATCGTCGATGCTACGGCTCCCGTACGTCGCCTCCACTTCGAGGAAGCCTCTGAGCTGGCGTATTTCGGAGCGAAGATCCTCCACCCCACCTGCATCCAGCCCGCCAAGCGCCGCCACATCCCCGTGCGTCTACTGAATACGATGGCGCCCGATGCCCCAGGCACGCTCATCTCCCTCGACACCGACAAGGATATGATCAAGGCGGTGGCAGCGAAGGACAACATCACGATGATCCGCATCCGTAGCAATCATCAGCTCTCCCACTGGAGCTTCATGGGGAAGGTCTTTGCGCTCTTCGAGCATCACTGCATCCCCATCGATATGATCGCTTCGACCGAAGCCTCTATCTCCCTCACCATCGAGCGCAGCACGCTCCCCGAAGACCTGCGCCACAGCCTCCAGAGCTTGGGTAGCATCGACGTCGAGCACGACATGACCATCGTCTGTGTCGTCGGCGATATGGAGTGGGACAACGTGGGCTTTGAGGCGCAGATCCTGAACGCCCTCAGCGAGATCCCCGTGCGCATGATCTCCTACGGCGGTAGCGACTACAACCTCACCGTACTCGTCGAGGCAGCGGACAAGCGCCGCACGCTCCTCGCTCTGAGCGACCACCTCTTCGGCTCTAAGGACGCCAAGAAGGGAGCAGATAAGTAGCATGGCCTCCTCACAGCCTACCCGCACACAGCTTTGGCTGGGGCTCACCCGCCCACGCACCCTGCTCTCGGGGCTTAGCGCCGTCCTCGTAGCGATCTTTTACGCAGCCTTCATCGGGCCTATCGATCCGCTACGCACGGCCCTTCTTCTCGTCGTCGCCATCAGCGCACAGATCGGGAGTAACATTGCCAATGACCTCATTGACTTCAAGAAGGGCGCCGACACCGAGGAGCGCACAGGGCCACTCCGCCCGCTCTCCAAGGGACTCCTCACCGAAGGTGAGGTACGCCGTGCGCTATACATCAGCCTCTTTGTCTTCCTCGCCAGCGGTATCACGCTCGTGGCGCTCACCTCATGGTGGCTGCTACTCGTGGGGCTGTCTGTCGGGCTGGGCATCTTCGCCTACTCGGGCGGGCCTTATCCGCTCTCCTATCATGGGCTGGGCGATTTGGCGGTGCTGATCTTCTTCGGCTGGGTACCCGTGGTGACGAGCTTCTTCATCCTACGCGGGACGATCGCTGACCCCGTGCTGTGGCACTTAGCTACGGCGATCGGTCTGGCGAGCGTGAATATCCTCATCGTGAATAACTACCGCGACGTCGACGAAGACCGCAAGGCTGGCAAGCGCACGCTCATCGTGCGGATGGGCCGTGACTTCGCGCCACGCTTCTACCTCACCTGCGGGCTGCTCTCGATGGGCTTCCTTTACCCCATCTATAGCTTCTGGGGGATGCTCCTCATGCTACCCTACGTCGTCGTCTTCTCGATGACGCACCGACAGCTGCAGGAGTCCGAGGGCAGCGAGCTCAACAAGACGCTCGGTGCTACGGCACGCAACGTCTTCTTCCTCGCCCTCCTCATCGGCGCCATGCTCCTGCTGAGAGCTTAGCCCTCCCGCACACAACCGCATCAACGCACCTCGCCCCGCTACGGAAGCCTGACGGCTCGGTAGCGGGGCGAGGTGCGTTCTGTGGGTTAGGCGCTTCAGCGCTTGTGGAGGCTGGCGACGACACGGAGGACGAAGGCCATCGGAGCAAAAGGCACCAGGCGGAGCAGGAGGCGCTGCAGAAGTGGCGTGCCTGCGATGAGCTTCCTTCGGCCTCGGAGCATCGCCTCGTAGCTACGACGCGCCACGTCGTCGGGGCTTTGGGTAAGCTGGGATGCAAGGCCCGTACCTTCGAGCTTCGCGGCAGCTTCGAAGCCCGTGTGCATCCCGCCAGGCAGGACGACCGTCGCCGTGACACCCGTTCCCCGAAGCTCTTCGCTGAGCGCCAAGGTCAGCGAAGTGACGTAGGCCTTCGCCGCGAAGTAGGTAGCTTGCCATGGCCCTGGGACGAGCGAGGCGATCGAAGAGACATTGAGGATGCGCCCACTTCCTCGGGCGATGAAGCTCGGCAGGAAGAGCTTCGTCAGAGCCGTCAGCGCGGCGATGTCTACGGCCAGGAGGTTAGCATCATCCTCAAGGGAGCGCTCGGCAAGGCTCCCTTGTCCGCCCAGCCCTGCATTATTGATAAGGTAGTCAACCGAGAGGCCAAGGCGCTCCACTTCAGCGAAGAGCGAGGCGGGCGCATCGGGCTCAGCAAGGTCCTTCGCGAGGACGTGGACGGTGACGTGATGGGCTTGCTCCAGCTCGGCCTTGAGAGCGAGCAGGCGCTCCTCACGGCGAGCGACAAGGATAAGGTTGCCCCCCAAGGAAGCATGCAGGCGGGCATAAGCTTCGCCGAGCCCACTGGAAGCCCCCGTGATGAGGGCGGTCTTAGCGTGATCCATACGATGGTAAAAAGGGGATTTTGTGCGCCCCAAAGTAGCCTACTTTTCGCCCTCAAGATGAGGCGTTCGGCACGAGAGATTAATCAACTGTTATACAAAGCATTATAACGCCATGCGAAGGTAGCCAGTTCGTGCGCATGAAAATATTTTTTTGTGCGCACAAAAATTTATTTCTGTGCGCACAGAAATTTACCGCCATGCGCACGGCGATAAATTTCCCTCCGCAGGGAAGATATTTAGCCTCCCCACGAAAGTTCGTTTTCCTCCGCTGGAAAATACTTCCCCTGCCGAGGTAGGAGGCTTCGTCTTCGGACAAAAGAAGGGCCCCGACTAGATACCAGCCGGAGCCCTTGCCTATGAATGGGAGTGGCGATTACTTGGCAGCTGCCTTGAGGCTACGACGCTTAGCGACTTCGTAAGCGATAGGCGTAGCGACGAAGAGCGTGCAGTACGTACCGAAGATGACCCCCAGGAGGATGGCGAAGGTGAAGCTACGCATCGTAGCACCGCCGAAGGCGAAGACGATCAGCATCACGAGCAGCGTCGTGAAGGACGTATTCAGCGTACGGGAGAGCGTAGAGTTCAGAGCGCCGTTGATGACCTGGAAGCGGTCGGCCTGAGGATGGTTGCCCACTTCTTCGCGGATACGGTCGAAGACGATCACGACGTCATTGATGGCGTAACCGATGATTGCCAGAAGTGCCGCGATGAAGTTCTGGTCGACCTCCATGGTGAAGGGCATGATCTTCCAGCAGAGGACGTAGATGGCGATGATCATCAGCGTCGTCACCGTGACCGAAGCAAAGGCACCGATAGAGAAGGCGACATTGCGGAAGCGGATGAGGATGTAGATCGCCATGAAGAGGAGCGAGAGACCGACAGCGATGAGGGCCTGCGTCTTGATGTCGTTAGACATGCTGGCGCTTACCTTCTGCGAGCTGACGATGTAGCTATCGAAGTCAGCCTTTGAGGGCGTCGTCTTGTAGAAGCTATTCAGACCCTTATAGAGCTTATCCTTGATCTGATCTTCGACAGCCTCGCCGGAGTCTTCGATGAGGTAGTTCGTAGACACGCGGATCTGGTCACCCTCGGTACCGATAGCGGTGAGGACGAGTTTCTGGTCGAGCTGAGGAGCGAGCTTCTCGCGGACCTGCTGGTTGTCGACCTTCTGGTCGAACTTGATGATGTAGTTACGACCACCCGAGAACTCGATACCGTTGTTCAGACCGACAGTAAAGAAGCCGACAAGACCAGCGATGATGAGGACGATGGGCAGGAGGTACCCCTTCATGCGAGCCCCGAGGAAGTTGTACGTGGGGTTCACGAGTAGGTTCTTCGTCATCGCCGTCGTGTAGGTCACGTTGTCGAGCTTGTGACGCTTATCCAGAGCTTCGAAGACCATACGGGTGAGGAAGACCGCCGTGATGAAGGAGGAGATAAGACCGATGATCAGGGTCGTAGCGAAGCCACGGATAGGCCCTGCACCGAAGTAGAAGAGGACGACACCGGTGATGATCGTCGTGAGGTTCGAGTCGAAGATAGCGCTGAAGGCATTGCCATAACCGTCGGCGATAGCGCGGGTCATACCCTTGCCGTTGCGCAGCTCTTCCTTGATACGCTCATTGATAAGCACGTTCGCGTCGACCGCCATACCGAGCGTGAGGACAAGACCGGCGATACCCGAGAGGGTGAGGACGGCATTGAACGAAGCGAGGATACCGAGCGTGAAGAAGCTGTTGACGATGAGTGCGAGGTTGGCGATCATACCAGGGATGAAGCCGTAAGCCAGGCACATGTAGACCATCAGGAGGACAAGTGCAATGGCGAAGGAGATGATACCAGCCTGGATAGAAGCCTTACCGAGGGTAGGACCGACGACGTTCTCCTGCTCGATAACAACGCTCGTCTCCATCTTACCAGAGTTCAGTACGTTCGCCAGGTCATTCGCTTCTTCGATGGTGAAGTTCCCCGTGATAGAGGAGTTACCACCAGTGATCTCGTTGTTGACGTTAGGCGCAGAGTAGACGACACCGTCGAGGACGATAGCGATAGAGCGGCCGATGCTTTCCTTCGTCAGGCGCGCCCAGATCTGAGCACCTTCCTGATTCATAGCCATGGAGACCTGAGGCTCAGCGCTACCGAGGCGGTTGTGGTCGACGTCTGCCTTAGCCGAAGTGACGACGTCACCCGAGAGGTCGGGCTTCATCGAGCGGTTCGTGCGGATAGCGTACAGCTCATAGATATTGGTGAGCTTACGCGTCTTGGGATCCTGGATGGGCTTAGCACCCCAGAGCAGGGTGAGGTCCTCAGGCAGGAGGTGATATTCAGTAGCCAGCGCCAGGAGCGAGTCGATCTTGTTACGATCGCGGTCCTGAGCGAGACCGACGGTAGCACCGCCACGGCCTCCGAGCTGGAGGTACTTAGCGAGGGTATCAATAGAAGCGAGCTGCGAAGGAGCTGCGGCAGGAGCTGGAGCTACGAGAGCAGCGCTGTCATTAGCGGCTACCGAGTCAGCAGCTACGGGGATGGGGCGAGCAGCTGGAGCACCGAGAGCGAGCAGACGATCGCTGAGGCCAGCCAGATCGTTAGCTACTTCATCAAAGGTATAGGTGCGCCAGAACTGGAGGTTAGCGCTACGCTGCAAAAGTTCGCGTACACGCTCGGGATCCTTGACACCTGGGAGCTCGACGAGGATACGGCCCTGACCCTCGAGACGCTGGAGGTTAGGAGCGACGACACCGAAGCGGTCAATACGCGTACTCAGGACATTGAATGAGGCTTCGACAGCGCTGTTGTACTTCTCCTTCAGGAGCTCGATGACCTTATCCTCCGTGGTAGAGGGATTGATCTGGTCACGCAGGTCTCCCGAGCCGAAGACGACCGCAAGGTTTACCCCTGGGGAGAGCTTCTTATACTCGGCTACGAACTGATCGATGTAGTTGCCCTGTGAAGTGCTCTTCGAAGCAGCCTGGATGGCCTTTTGGAAATTGGGGTCATCGGTGTTGCCTGCGAGGCTCTTGACGAGGTCACCAGCATTAAGCTTGAGGATAACGTTCATCCCGCCCTTGAGGTCGAGCCCCAGGCCGATCTGTTGCTTGCGAGCTTCCTTGAGGGTGTATCCGAGGAACACCTTCTCGTTAGCCATGGAGTCGAGATAAGCCTTCCCTGCGACTTCGCCCATCTTCTCCGCCTTACCATCGTAGTGGTTAGTAATGAGCGAGAAGGACAGGTAAAACGCACAGATCAAAGCCAAGCTCACTGTGACGAAAGTCACAAATCCTTTGTTTTGCATCGTGTTGTATTACTTAATTGATTGTATCTTATTTCCTTTGTTATAGGGCACAATATGCCCACAAAAATAGCCGATTTTTCCGTAATATCCGCCACTTAGCACCTTCACGTTACGTTTCCCCGCCGTAGTATCGTACGGGGAAGGGAGCGAAAGAGGGCTGCATCCTCCTCCGCCATCCCCCTTCCACACGCGCAAATCTCCAGCTAAAGGAAGACGGTCAAGTCCCCCAGCACAGCATACTCCAGCTGATGTACTGATAGTTATACACGCCACCTCTTCCCCCAAGAGCCAACACTCTCGCAGGCGAAGAAGGAGGGCGGAGAGGCGGAGCTCCACAAGCACCTCTTATAAGCGCAAGCGTCACACCTCGCCACATCTGAGTTGACTCTCTATGGGAAGGCGACGGCAACCTATATTGGTCACTGGGTGAACCTATATGGGTCATCACGCCGACCTCTATGAGGTTGTTACCCCCGCTTAGGAATAAAAGTTGTGGACAAGTGGCAGATAAGTTTGGACTACGTACGTGGATCTAATATCTACGTACGTGGATATTTGGATTTACATGCCTGGTCTTTAAGACTACGTGCGTAGATGCAGAAAAACCACTACATGAAAGCGCTTTTTTCTTCACGAGAAGGACACTTTTCCCTCCGCTGGATAAGAGGAATACGCACGATAAAATCCCCCTTGTGCAAAAGGCTCTTATATCCTGCTTATTCCGTACCTTAGTGGGAGTATTTACCTCCCTACATCGCACTAAGATTATGGCTAAGATATTGGTGGCCTTCGACACGGTCGACGAAGGCTTTGAGAAGATCGGCGCTGAGCACGAAGTCATCCGCCCCCCACGTGGACGGGACTTCACCCACGAAGAGCTATGCCAGCTCCTCCCCGAGGCCGACGTCCTCTGCACTTCCTTCGACTACCCAGCACGTGCCGAGCTCCTACAACATGGGTCGAAGCTCCGTCTGATAGCCAACTTCGGCGTCGGATTCAACAACATCAATATCGACTACGCTCGCGCCCACGGCATCGTCGTGACCAATACGCCTCAGGCGGTGATCATCCCGACGACGGAGCTTACTCTGGCACTCATGCTCGACTGTGCCCGCCGTGTCAGCGAACTCGACCGCCTCATCCGTCAGACACCTGGCAAGCGCCCGACCATCGGCCGCATGGGCTACCTCGGCGTGCACCTTGCAGGCAAGACGCTGGGGCTCATCGGCTACGGACGTATCGCTTCAGCCGTCGCAGAGCGCGCTCGTGCCTTCGGGATGAAGATCCTCTACTACAAGCGCACCCCACTGAGTGCAGACGAGGAGGCTCGCCAAGGGATCACCTACGCCCCGCTGGATGATCTCCTCTTCGGCTCCGACTTCGTCTCGATCCATACACCCTACAGCTCAGAGACGCACCACTTCATCGGAGAGCGGGAGCTGGCACTGATGAAGCCTACCGCTATCTTCATCAATACCGCCCGTGGTGCCGTCGTCGACGAGGAGGCCCTCGTGAAGGCACTTCAGACGGGCTACATCGCAGCGGCAGGGCTGGACGTCTTCGAGAATCAGGACAACCCCCACCCCACGCTCTGCACCCTCGACAACGTGTGCATGACCCCACACACAGGCACCCAGACAGCTGATGCCCGCCGAGATATGAATGCGGAGATGCTGGAGAATGTCGTGCGCTTCCTCGCGGGACGCACCGACCTTGATCGCGTCGCGTAGTCTCCCCCACTCTTGGTCCTATACATTATTATTATATATGCGTAAGCTTACCACCCTACTTTTCTCGCTGCTGCTCGCCCTCACCATGAGCTGCTCAAAGAAGTCTAACCCACCCACTATGGAGATACTTCACCCCAACGACACGCTGACCCGCATCGAGATCAATAGCCCACAGCGCTACCTCCTCCTCCCCATCGAGGAGAGTCAGCCCGAGGTGCAGGTACGCCTCGTAGGCGACCGCCCCGAGGACACGTGGCTCGACATCCGTCTGGCCGTCGATAGCATCGACTACTATGTCCCCCTCGCCTTGCCCGAAGGCAAGAGTCCTGTGACGGTAGAGATCATCGGTCTTGATAAGAAGGCGATTAGCTATGAGAAGATTCAGCTCGCCGACACCTTCGACACCTCTTCCAAGGACTATTACCGCCCTGCCTACCATCACAGCCCCGCCTATGGCTGGATGAACGACCCCAACGGCATGATCTACAAGGACGGTGTCTACCACCTCTACTATCAGTACAATCCCTATGGCTCGAAGTGGGGCAATATGTACTGGGGACACAGCTCCTCACGCGACCTCATCCACTGGGAGCACCACGATCCCGCCTTGGCACGCGACACCCTCGGGCACATCTTCTCCGGGAGTGCCATCCTTGACAAGCAAGGGACAGCGGGCTTCGGCAAGGATGCTATCCTCGCCTACTACACGGCTCACAATACGCATGCAGGGAAGCAGTGGCAGGCCCAGTGCTTGGCCTACAGCCTCGACAATGGGAAGACCTTCACGAAGTACGCTGGCAATCCTATTCTCACCCCCTTCGATGGTGTCTCGGACTTCCGTGACCCTAAGGTCTTCTGGTATGCCCCTGAGAAGAGCTGGTACATGATCGTCTCTGCTGACAAGGAGATGCGCTTCTACCGCTCTCAGGATCTAAAGAAGTGGGACTACGTGAGTGCCTTCGGCGAAGGCTACGGAGCGCGCCCCAACCAGTTCGAGTGCCCCGACTTCTTCCAGCTCACCGACGAGACGACGGGCAAGGAGAAGTGGGTAATGATCGTCAACATCAATCCGGGCTGTGCCTTTGGCGGTAGTGCTACCGAGTACTTCGTCGGCACCTTCGATGGCAAGGAGTTCGTCCCTGAGACAGCACCCGAGATCGCCCATTGGCTGGACTTCGGGAAGGATCACTATGCGCTGGTTACCTTCCACAACACAGGTGCCCGCACCATCGGCATCCCCTGGGTGAGCAACTGGCAGTACGCCAACGTCACCCCCTTCAAGCAGACACGAGGCATGAATGGCCTACCTCGTGACCTTTTCCTCTTCACGAAGGACGGCACGAGCTATGTCGGAGCTCGCCCCTCAAAGGAGGTCGAAGCCCTACGCAAGGAGCAGGTCAGTCTCAGCCTTCCCCAGAGCATCGGCGAAGAGGTACGCCTCACAGATGCACTCAAGGGACTTGAGGATAGCTTTGAGCTGGAGCTGGAGCTAACCCCAGCAGCGAAGACGACTCGTGTCGGCCTCGTCCTCAGCAACGAACTTGGCGATGAGCTACCCATCTACCTGGACTTAGAGAAGGAGCGCATCACTATGGACCGCACCAAGAGCGGACTCATAGACTTCGGCACGAAGGCGACGCCTCACGACCGCGAGAGCAATGACTGGCGCGACCGCGATGGGGTGAACTATCAGAATGACTTCGCTATCGCCACATGGGCTCCCCTCAGTCTTTGTACAGGGAAGACCTATAAGCTCCGCCTCTTCGTAGACCGCAGTATGGCCGAGCTCTTTGTCCAGGGCGGACGCATCGCGATGACGAACCTCATCTTCCCCCGCAAGCCTTACTCAACCCTTCGCCTCTACAGTGAGGGCGGTGCTACCCAGCTCCACTCAGCGAAGCTCTACCGACTGGGACTATAGTTTTCGTACTTTTGTGCCGCATTAATAAGGTATAAATAGACAGACCATCCGATAGATCATCATGGATCATGAACCCATCATATTAGGGATCGAGAGTTCGTGCGACGACACCTCGGCAGCCGTCCTCGTAGGGCACAAACTCCTGAGCAATGTCATCGCCTCACAGGCAGTCCACACCGCATACGGTGGTGTCGTGCCTGAGCTGGCCTCACGTGCCCACGAGCAGAACATCGTCCCCGTCGTCAGCGAAGCCATCCGCCGCGCTGGCATCACCGCACAAGACCTCGACGCCATCGCCTTCACACGAGGCCCCGGACTCTTGGGCTCTCTGCTTGTCGGGACGAACTTTGCCAAGGGGCTCTCCCTCTCGCTCGGTATCCCTATGGTAGAGGTCAATCACCTCCATGCGCACGTGCTGGCGCACTTCATCGAGGAGGAGGGCGAGGAGCATCAGAGCCCTGAGTTCCCCTTCCTCTGCCTCCTCGTCTCAGGGGGCAACTCGCAGATCATCCTCGTGCGCTCGGCCTCCGATATGGAGATCATCGGGCAGACCATCGACGATGCTGCGGGCGAAGCCTTCGACAAGTGTGCGAAAGTCATGGGTCTGGGTTACCCTGGTGGCCCTGTCGTCAACCGCCTTGCCAACGAGGGGAATCCAAAGGCCTTTGCCTTTAGCAAGCCCAACGTCCCAGGCTACGACTATAGCTTCAGCGGGCTCAAGACCTCCTTCCTCTACACCCTCCGTGATGAGCTGGAGAAGAACCCTAACTTCATCGAGGAGCGTAAAGCCGACCTCTGTGCCTCCCTCCAAGCTACCGTCATCGACATCCTGATGAAGAAGCTCCGCCAAGCGGCCAAGGACTTAGGCATCCGTCAGGTCGCTGTAGCTGGTGGCGTGTCGGCCAATACTGGGCTGCGTGATGCCTTCCATGATCATGCTCGTCGCTATGGTTGGAAGGTCTTCATCCCGAAGTTCGCCTACACCACCGACAATGCTGCGATGGTCGCGATGAACGGCTACTTTAGCTTCATCGACGGCAAGCGCACCGAGCTCGACGCCGTACCCTTCGCCCGCGTCACCATGTAGCCCGAGACAACATCTATGGATCAGACTCATCTCACTTCACTCACTGAGCTCCTCCTACAGCGAGGGCTACATATCGCCACGGCTGAGAGCTGCACCCTCGGAGGCGTTGCCTCTGCCTTAGGTAGTCACTCTGGGGCATCGGCTTACCTCCAAGGGGGTATCATCGCCTATCAGTCCGACCTCAAGACCTCCCTCCTCGGCGTACCACCCGAGCTCATCGAGACCTATCACGTCGTCAGTGAAGAGGTCGCCTGCGCTATGGCTCTTGGAGCTATGGAGCAGCTCCAAGCCGAGGTAGCTATCGCCACGACGGGGGTCGCTGGCCCTACGGGTGGTGATGCTGCGCATCCCGTAGGTACGATCTGCATCGCTATCGTCTTCGAAGGGCCAAGAGGACCCGTCGTCAATTCGACCACCCTACATCTATCAGGGAGCCGTGAGGAAAACATCTCCCAAGCAATCCAAGAGGCCCTGCACCTCACGCTACAGCTCCTCGAAGCTCATCCCTAACGATATATCCCGCTACATATAGACCGCTCTCATGATGCGTAAGCCCTACCACTGCCTTCGTTCGCTGGGGACAGCACTCACCCTACTCCTGCTTCCTTCGCTCTCCTCTTCTCCTCTACTGGCACAGTCCAGCGAGCAAGTATGCCGTATCGGCCTGTACTACAAGGTGCTCGGCGAGGGGACTAACAGCAAGAGTATCCCCGTGCTTACAGCAGTCCAGCCCTTTGGCCCTGCAGCCGTCGGAGGCTTCTTCCCTGGAGACCTCATTACCCAAATCGACGGGGTACCTACCACAGGCCTCACGAAGCAGCAGATCAGCGAGCTCCTTACTCGTCCCGTAGGAGAGCATCTCCTGACGATCGTACGCATTGGATCTGGTACTACGGCTCGCATCCTTCGTCCTAGCTGCAAGGCTCCCTATGCCCTCACCGAGCGTGAGCTGGCTACAGCCTTCAGCGGATACAGCCCCATAGACCAAGCGAAGCAGCAGCGCACCCTCTCATTCTCCTTTGAGTCCAGCGCGCCCTTCGACTGGTCACAGGCCAAGACCTTTGCCTTCGCTCCTTCTGAAGGAGAACATCGTGACCTCTACGACATCGTGTACGGACAGATTGCGGAGCTCTTAGAGGCACGCGGGCTGACGCAGCAAGCCAACAGCCCCGATCTCATCCTCGAGTGCTCGCGCAGCGATGCTGAGGGAGGAGCACGCCTCTCCCTACAGGTCACCTCACCTAGCAAGCCCAATCAGACGCTGTGGAGCGGCACAAGTAGCCTACCTAAGGGCACGAAGGAAGCTCACCTCTATGCTCGTCAGGCCATCCCTGTAATGCTCCAAAGCTTCCCCTACCTCACAGCCTCCCAAGTGGGCTACACCGAGCAGACGAGCCGCTATCTCTATACCGGCATCCTCTATGACAGCCGTGACCTCAGCCGTATCGTCGATGTAGAGGACGATTCGCCCGCCTTCACTGCAGGCCTACGTGTCGGTGATAAGGTACTTCGCATCAACGGCAAGCCTCTTAGCCCCACAACTGTCAGAGAACTCTCGTCACGCTACCGCAACTTCCTTGACGAGACCTACCGTTACCGCTCGGCTGAGGCTGTGCGTCCCGAGCAAGCCCCATGGAAGAGCAGCGACTACGGGAGTATCCGCAAGGCATTAGAGAAGGATAAGTACGCCAGCGTCTTCAGCTACCTATTCTTCTTCCGCCCCTACATCAATGAGACCGAGCAGACCGAGCTCATCTTCGAGATCGAACGTCACGGCGAGACCTACACGCTCAACCTCGCACCCGTCCTCCGCGATGAAACGGTCTTCATCCCCCAATAACGCCCTATGCAGCCTGCACCACTCTCAACCTATCAGCTCGGTCGCATCCAGTCACTCCCCATCCTACGCCTCGTATCGATAGGCGCCTACCTCGACGGGGGCATCCAAGACATCCTCCTTCCCCTGCGCTACCTCCCCGAGGGAGCTAAGGAGGGCGACATGGTCTCTGTCTTCGTCTATCACGACAACGAAGGGCGCCTCATAGCGACGACCCTCACGCCCTTAGCTCAGGTCGGGGAAGTGGGTTATCTCCGCTGCTCCTCCGTGACCGATGCAGGAGCCTTCCTCGAGTGGGGCATCCATAAAGATCTCTTCGTCCCCTTCCGCGAGCAGTCGACGAAGATGCAGGAGGGATATAGCTACATCGTCTACCTCTACATCGATGCCCTGAGCGGAAAGATCGTCGGCTCAGCACGCCTCTCCAAGCACCTCGATACGATGCCAGCTGACTACGCTCCAGGGACGAAGGTCAGCTGTATCGTCACCGAGCAACACGAGCTGGGCTACCGCTGCGTCATCGAGGACAAGCACTGGGGACTGCTCTACAGCGACACGGCACCACGTATGATCCAGCGCGGTGAGCGCATCGAAGCCTACGTCATCCGCCTCCGCGAAGAGGATAATAAGGTTGACCTCTCTTTCGTCCCCGTGGGCTATCAGAAGGTCGACGGCGAGCAGGCACGCCTGCTCACGATCCTCGAGAAGCACCACGGGCGTCTGCCCATCGGCGACAAGAGTCCTGCAGAGGACGTCATGCGCCTCACGGGGATGAGCAAGAAGACCTTCAAGATGGTGCTTGGCTCACTCTATAAGGCGGGGCTCGTCACGCTCGCTCCGACAGAAGTTCGCAAGAAGTAGCGCCCTTCCCTCCCTACGTAATGCACACTCCCTTCCAACCCAGCCAGCAAGTACGGGCTACCCTCGAGGCGATGAACGAAGCATCGCACAGAGGGCAGCCCTTCTTCTTTATCTTAGACTTCGAGCTGCAGGAGGGCGTCTTCGTCCTCGAGCCACTGCAGCACCACGACGGCTCGCTCTTCTTTGCCTTCCCCACGGCGAAGACACCCGATCCCATTGGCTTGAAGGGAAAGCTCACGCTCACCCCTTCGCCCGAAGCCCCCGAGCGCTATGCCGAGCGCTTCGACATCATCCACCAAGGGCTGATGCGGGGAGATAGCTTCCTCACGAATCTCACCATCCGCACACCCATCGAGACCGAGGCCAGCTTAGCGGATATCTACCTCTCTTCCGAGGCGACCTATCGCGTCCTCCTCCCTGGGCGCTTCGTATCCTTCTCGCCCGAATGCTTCGTGAAGCTCCAAGGGGATGAACTCGCTACGCACCCGATGAAGGGTACCATCGACGCCCGAATCCTTGATGCAGCCGAGAAGCTCCGAGCGGACTACAAAGAGGGCTGCGAGCACCATACGATCGTCGACTTGATGCGCAACGATCTGAGCCGCGTAGCCGAGGGCGTGCACGTCCGCCGCTTCAAGTACCTCACTGAGCTCCACACCTCCTCGGGACCGCTGCTGCAGATGAGCTCCGAAGTCGTCGGAAGCGTTGACCGTAGCGAAGGGCTCCGATTAGGCGACCTCATCCTCCAGCTCCTCCCCGCAGGCTCCATCAGCGGGGCGCCAAAGGAGCGAACTGTCGCGCTCATCCAAGAGGCGGAAGGCCGTCCTCGCGGCTTCTATACAGGCGTCTGCGGTTACTTCGATGGCGCAAGTCTGGACTCTGCCGTTCTCATCCGCTTCGTCGAGGAGGATGCTTCGGGAGCGCACTTCTATCGCTCGGGCGGCGGCATCACCATCAATAGCGTCGCAGAAGACGAATACCGCGAATGCTTGCAGAAGATTTACATCCCCCAGTAGCGGGTGCCACCTCACCGAGCTTCATCGAGACCTTCATGCTCCGTGGTGGAGAGCTCATAGCAGGTGAACTCCATCGGGAACGCATGCTTCGCACCCTCCGAGAGCAGGGGGCGGATACCGGAAGTACCTTTCTACAAAGTCTCCTTAACACCTCCCCTTGGCGGGAAGTCGAGGCTTACCTCACGGGACAACAGATCCTCCCCACCACGACCTACCGCCTCACGCTCGAGTACAGCCTCGCAGGGCTCTCTGCCATCCGCCTCGTGCCCTACTGCAAGCGGACGATACGCGCACTGCGTCCCCTCCTCCTCCCCGATGGCTTCGAGTACAGCTATAAGTACGCTGACAGAAGTTTCTTCGAGCGGGTAAAGGCCGAGCTTGCCGATGACGAAGAGCCGCTCTTCGTGCGCCCCGACGGCACCATCACCGATACCAGCTTCACCAACGTCCTCATCGAGACCGAAGCAGGCTATCTCACCCCCGCTCGCCCACTCCTCAAGGGCACTCAGCGCGAAGGGCTGCTACGAGCAGGGCTTATCGCCGAAGCCGATGACCTTACCCTCAGTGCTCTCCGCTCCAAGGCTAAGGCCATTCTCCTCATCAACGCACTCCTCCCACTCGAGGAAGCTCTCCGCCTCCCCCCCGAAGCCCTCCAAGACTGATTTTCTTGCCCACAAAAATCCTCGCCCCTCAGCACGAAAATTCGGCTGTGAGACGAGGAAAATTATATCCTAAGATCGTTGCTTTACGTAGGGATAAAAGTTGTGGACGAGTGGCAGATAAGTTTGGTCTACGTACGTGGATCTAATATCTACGTACGTTGATATTTGGACTGACGTGCCTGGTCTTTAAGACTACGCGCGTAGATAGAAGAAAACCACTACGTGAAGATGCTTTTTTCTTCATGAGAAGGACGCTTTTCCCTTCGCTGGATAAGAGGAATATGTGCGATAAAGCGAAGGGCTTGTGTATCACTTCGGAGAGGCATATCGGAGATCTGAGCGTG
This sequence comes from Porphyromonas sp. KLE 1280, assembly GCF_000700805.1. NCBI lineage: Bacteria > Pseudomonadati > Bacteroidota > Bacteroidia > Bacteroidales > Porphyromonadaceae > Porphyromonas > Porphyromonas sp. KLE 1280. The sequence goes on along the minus strand of NZ_KL362962.1, from coordinate 104,247 downwards.
CGATGCCTTAGCACTCTGAATAGAGGACAGGACTCTATACACAACAGTCTCCCCCTGTGGGCAGGGCATCAGAGCACTGTGCGGAAGGAGGGAAATTTCCGTGCGCACGAAAATTTGGCGCCATGCGGACGGAGATTCTATGACGAGGCGAGCGAGCGGAAAAGACGAGCGAAAAGCCCCGTGTAAGCCGCAGGACTAAAGTCTCGAGCGATGCGCTCACGCCCCTGTCGCCCCATGGCCCGACGCTCCTCGGGATGCGTGAGCATCCAACGGATGGCTTCGGAGAGCGCCTTCGTGTCTTGTGCAGGAGCTAAGAGGCCCGTTTGCCCAGGGAGAATGAGGTCACGGCTCCCAGGAATATCGCTCACGATGGTCGGGAGCGAGAGCGACATGGCTTCGCGCACCACACGGGGCGAAGCGTCACGCCAGCTTGGCAAGACATACACATCCGTCCCCGCCATGTAAGACATTGCCTCGGGCGTTTCCCCGACGAAGGCCACGTCAGCCCCCACGGGTGTCGACTCGATCCACGCACGATCTTCGTCGTCATAATTCCCGACGAGGACGAGCCCGACGCGATGATCGTTCAACTCCACCATCGCCTCGAGGAGGGTGCGCAGTCCCTTGAAAGGGCGCCCCTTGTTGTTGGCGACCATAGATAGGCGAAGCTCCTTGTCTCGGAGGGTCTCGACAGCGATGGGAGCGGCGAGAGCCTTATCCGCCCAAGGAAGGGAGAAGGGCTTCGTGGCGACGGTGAGCATGTCCTTAGGGAAGAAGCCTCGCAGGTAGCCCTCAACGTGCTCCGTCTCGCAGACCACGTGCCGTACTCGGGGATTGAGGATGCCGAGATAATAGGTCGGGTCGGTACGACGAACACGAGCGCCCGTACCTCGGTAGGCAACGTTCTTCGTACCGAGGCCCAGCGTAGCCATCAGCGCATTCGACAGCCCTGAGCTTCCTGGCGAATAGGTCAGGTCGAAGTGGTACTGCTTCGTGTAGCGTCTGAGCAGACGAATGACCGAGAGATTGACCTTCCCTGTGATCGGTGGGCAGGGCAAGAGCGTCACACCCTCCTCCTCGGCGGGCGAAGATATGCCCTCGCGAGTGATGTAGACCTCGAAGTCGGGGAGCTGGGCAAGGCCTCGCGCCAAGACAAGGACGGCTTCATCAGCCTCACGGTGTGTGATAAGAAGACGAATGGGGGTATGAGTCTGTGTCATGTAGTGGATGTATCTATAAGCGATTAGGCCTACCTACCCTACTCGCACTTCGGAGAGGCGGGCTGAGGGCAGGTAGGCCTAATCATATATTGCCGGAGAGGCAAGAGAATCGGAGTAAGTGGCGAACTAAGGCTGAGACTCCAGGCGCTTGGCCTCGTCCCAGAGGGCGTCCATCTCAGCGAGGGTCATATCCCGCAGGGAGCGGCCAGCCTCCTTCGCCTTCGCCTCGACATAGCCGAAGCGACGAATGAACTTGGCATTCGTTCGCTCAAGCGCATTATCTGGATTGATGCCGTACTTGCGAGCGACGTTGATGATGCTGAAGAGGAAGTCACCCAGCTCGGCTTCGGAGTCTTCCGCAGAGCCAGAGGTGATCGCCTCGCGAAGCTCACGAAGCTCCTCGTCGACCTTCGTCCAGACATCCTCGGGTTGCTCCCAGTCGAAGCCCACACCACGTGCCTTATCCTGTATGCGGTAGGCCTTAATGAGGGTGGGCAGGGAGGTGGGGACACCCGAGAGGACGGTCTTATTCCCGCCCTTCTCTTGCTGCTTCAGTTCCTCCCAGCGCTCCACGACAGCCCCAGCAGAAGCTGCTACCGCCTCGCCATACACATGCGGGTGGCGGTAGATGAGCTTATCGCAAAGGGCATTGGCCACATCGCAGAGGTCAAAGGTACCCTGCTCCTCGCCGATGGTGCTATAGAAGACAATGTGCAGGAGCACATCGCCCAGCTCTTTCTTGATCTCTTCGGGGCGCCCCGAGAGGATCGCATCGGAGAGCTCATAGACCTCTTCGAGGGTATTGGTACGGAGGCTCTCGGTCGTCTGCTCACGATCCCAAGGGCAGTCCTTACGCAGACGCTCCATGACATCGAGGAGACGGCTCATAGCCGCCAGCTTCTCTTCTCTACTATGTAACATATTCGTTTGAGGTGAGAGGGAGGGATTACTTACGCTTGTCGAACTCGCTGAGACCCGACTTGAGGAAGTTCAGGTACGCAGAGACGTCTTCGTTGAAGGCGTACGAAGGAGCCAGGGGCTTACCCTGATGATCCAGTAGGACATAGAAGGGCTGTGCATTGGCACCGAACTTCATACGCTGGAAGTAGCTCCACTTATCACCGACGGTGCGGAGCTTGACCTTCTCCCCATTCTCCATGATCTCGATAGGCTCCTTGAGCGGTGCCTTCTCATCGACCATAAGCGTGATGAGGACGTAGTCTTCCTCGAGCATGTGCTTGACGTTGGGATCAATCCATACCGACGCCTCCATCTTACGGCAGTTCACGCAGCCGTAGCCAGAGAAGTCGATCATCACAGGCTTCCCTACCTGACGGGCATAAGCCATACCAGCATCGTAGTCGTCGAACTTCGCATGGACCTCACCATTATATAGGTTCAGATCCTGCGTGCGGAGGGGTGGTGCGAAGGCACTGATAGCACGCAGAGGTGCACCGACGAGCCCAGGCATCATATAGACGGCGAAGGAGAAAGAGATGATCGCGAGGAAGAGCGCTGGGATAGGCGTCTTCTCCTGTGGCGCATCGTGAGGGAAGCGAATCTTCCCGAGGAGATACAGCCCGAGGAGGATAGCGATCACGATCCAGAGCGAGAGGAAGACCTCACGGTCGAGGATACGCCAGCCGTATGCCAGGTCAGCGATGGAGAGGAACTTCAGCGCCAGAGCCAGCTCGATGAATGCGAGGACGACCTTCACGGAGTTCATCCACCCACCACTCTTAGGCATCGACTGCAGGAGGTTGGGGAAGATAGCGAAGAGCGTGAAGGGCAGGGCCAGCGCAAGTGCGAAGCCGAGCATCCCGACAGCAGGAGCGAGCATCCCAGAGGAAGAGGTAGCAGCCTGTACGAGGAGCGTACCGATGATAGGCCCGGTGCACGAGAAGGAAACCAGCGCAAGCGTAAAGGCCATGAAGAAGATGCTGATGAAGCCCGAAGCCGAGTCTGCCTTAGCGTCCATCTTCGCTGTCCAAGAGGCGGGCAAGACGAGCTCAAACGCCCCGAAGAACGAGATCGCGAAGATGACGAGGAGGATAAAGAAGGCGACGTTGAAGATAGCGTTCGTAGCCAGATTATTCAGGGCATCCGAGCCGAAGACCGCCGAGACGATGAGCCCCAGTGACACGTAGATCACGATGATCCCGATACCATAGAGCAGAGCATCACGGATCCCCTTCTTGCGGTCAGAGCTTCTCTTGAGGAAGAAGCTCACCGTCATGGGGATCATAGGCCATACGCAGGGAGTGACCAGCGCCACGAGACCACCGAGGAAGCCCCCGACGAGGAGCATCCACAGTGAGCCTTCGGCCTGATTCAGAGCCTTATCACCATAAGCCTTCAGCTCAGGGATGACGGGGGCCCATAGGTCGGAGGAGGCGAGAGCGGCAGTGTCCTGAGGGGCTACCGATAGCATATCTACCGAGGCTACGCTATCGGCTGAGGGCTCCCCCAGGCTGGTAGCGGTGGCTTCGGTGGTGGCAGATGTTTCTTCGGTGAGCTTCGTACCTGCGGCGTCACCGAGCTTGCCCAGCTCCTTAGGCTGGACAGTGAACTCCCAGTTAGCGGGAGGGAGGCACTGCTCATCGTTGCAGGCCATATATCGGATAGCCCCGACGAAGGCGAACTTCTTGGGGTCTGTGATACGGATCTTCTGACGGAAGGTGACCTTACCGCTGAAGAAGCGCAGGGTCATCTCGAAGTTGGGGTCATACTTCTCTATGGGCTTCTGCGTGGAGGTCAGGCCACCGACGAGTTCAGCCCCCTCGATCTTATCGACGAGAAGGTGCGTAGGCGTTGGGCCTCCCTTAGGGAGCTCTGTGCCGTAGAGATGCCAAGGATCCTTGACCGTAGCTGTGAAGACGAGGACCTTCTCCGTAGGAGACTTGTCCTCTACTGAGCGCGACCAGGTGACAGCATCGCGGATGACCTGAGCGTTGAGCCCCATCCCCAGAAGGAGGACAGATAGGCCTAAGACGAAGCGACGCACCGCCGAGAGGGAGGGGCGCAGGGGAGCAAAGCTCCGTGTCTGTTGATTCATTGCGGACATTGATTTTATATGATTAACTGTTAGCTCTTCTTTGACTTTGCTGCAGGACTCTTAGCTGCACGAGGACGAGGTGCCGTGCTCTTGAGGAGCTTACGGAAGAGTGGAGGAATGGGCTGACGGAAGTCAAGGAGCTTCTTCGTCACGGGGTGAACGAAGCTCAGACGTGTCCCCTCAAGTGCCACTCGACCGAGGTCCTTCTCGGGCGAACCATTACGCCAGTCCCCGACGATGGGGAGGCGCAGGGCTGAGAGCTGACGGCGCAGACGGTTGTTGCGCCCTGCGAGCAGGGATATTGAGAGCAGCGTGCGGCCATTGCCTTCGCTGATGACATGCCACTCAGCACGACCTGCAGCCTGATCCTCCTCTGAGCGAGGAGTAGAGCGGGGCGCGCGTGGCTTCTTCGCCCCTTGGTCCTTGCCTTTGCCCTTCTTCTCTTCGGGAGCGGGAGGCATCAGGATACCTTCAGAGTCCCGAGGTGCACCCTCGAGGACTGCGGCGAAGAGCTGATGACGGACGTAGTTCTGCCAGTGATCACTAAGCTCACGCTGGAGGTCAGCGCTCTTAGCGAAAACGACAAAGCCGGCACAATCCTTATCTAGTCGATTGATGTGGTAGACCTTCGCCAGCGGATTGAAGCTCTTGAGGTGCTCCGACAGCAGGCGCAGAGCGGTCTTATCCTTCTCCTCGCCACTTGCTACCGTCGGCAGACCCGCCTCCTTGTGAATGACCAGCAGGTACTCATCTTGGTAGAGGATATCGATCTGCTTATGCGTAAGTGTCTTCGGCAGAGGAGCAGGATGGATATTGACAGTATCACCAGGCTGGAGGGGCGCATCAAACTGCGTCGTCGGCTCCGTACCGATGGCGATGAAGCGGTCGTGCAGGAGCTGCTTGACCGTCGTGCGGCTCTTATCGGGCAGAGCCTCGATGAGGAATGCTAAGAGCGTCGTCGGATGGCCCGCATCGACATGAAGGCGCAGCAGGGGCTTTCGCCCACCTGGCACCACGATGCGCTCCGTACGGACGGGCTGCTTAGGGGTGGATATAGGGGTCATGTTTTTAGTTCTTTTTCTTTTCGTCCATATAGAGCAGGACGTTGCCATAGATCATATAGACCAAGCCCAAGGCAAGGAATACAAGCCAAGCACCTCGGCCGAAGGAGTCAAAGACCCCGAAGCGTGCTACCGCTGAGAGCAGGAAGAGCAGGCCCGAGAAGACGCCCATACGGGCTACACGTCTCAAGAGGCGCGAAGCGTCTCGCTCAGGAGCTAACACGTAGTACAGGCCATACCCTATAGCCCCAAGACCATAGAGGACATCGAAGAGGCGATGCTCCGTGAGAGCCAGTGCAGCGCCCGAGATGATGAGCAGGACACTGACGATATAGAGGTACTTATATTTTACTTGCATAGGGCCTTAGTGCTTATTGCTGAGCTGCGGTAGTCGTGTCGGGGGCGAGGACGAAGACCTCCTCACCAGGCAGATGCATATAGTACTGCTCACGGGCGATTCGCTCAATATGCTCGCGGTTGTCACGGATATCGCTGAGGCGAGCGCTGTCTGCTTCATACTGCGGGAGATAGCGATTGTACTCCTCTTGGATAAACGCTTTGCGGCGCTGATTCTTCACATAGTGGAATAGACTATTGTTCCCTAAGAGGAAGGTGAAGATGAAGACAGCCACCCCAGCCAGGATATATCGGAGGGCTGGGTAGCGCTTATTACATGTCGCTATCGAGGTGAGGAAGCGCTGCAGGCGCTCCATGAAAGTGGGCTTAAGCTCGGTCATTATCTGTTGGCAGAGGGTCGCAATACGACACAATAATATAGTGCTAAAATACACAAAAGCGCAGACTTGTTCCATTCGCCCCTAAGGCATGCCTCACATACCCGCCTCTAAGCAGAGGCTGTTGCCTTAGAGTCCTACCCTCTATTTAGAGTTTAGAGTGCTAAGGCATCGCACGCCCAGCTCCCCGATATACCTCTCCGAAGCGGTCAAGAAAGCCCTTCGCCTTATCGCGCTTATTCCTCTTATCCAGCGGAGGGAAAAGTGTCCTTCTCGTGAAGAAAAAAGTGCCTTCATGTAGTGGTTTTTCCGCATCTATGTACGTAGTCTTAAAGACCAGGCACGTAAACCCAAATATCCTCGTACGTAGATATTAAATCCACGTACGTAGTCAAAACTTATCTGCTACTCGTCCACAACTTTTATCCCTACGCGGAGCAACAACCTAATAGAGGTCACTTCACAAAGCTATACGGAATCAGTCCAAAGCTATATAGCTTTCTTCGCCATCCTATATAGCTCTACGCCACGAACGCATATACCTATCATGACAGCATTGCGCAAGACCACCTCTTCATTACTCGGACCTTCTTCCCTCGAGAAACGGAGGCTTTAGGTTGAGAAGTTCGAAGGAGGAAAAACGAAGCAGTAGAGGTCAGCGATCTGACCTGTACTGCTTCATCTCTCCCCCTCATTGGAGCGGGCTTATTCCCTATATCTGAGCGCTCTCGGAGTAGCCTCGCACTATGCTCTATCTACGGGAGGATGAAGACTTGGCAAAGCAGGCACTAATTCGTAACTTAGCAGGAGAATTATACACGACTTCGCAAGAAGGGGCTTCCTCTATGAGTCCAATGATCGTGCGGAGCCTGACCACAATGAAGCGACACTTAGCATGAGTTACCTCAAGTTCGACCGCCGACTCATGGCCAACCTCGATGAGTCCACCCAGCGGGAGTACATACGTACCAACCGCAAGGGCGCCTATTGCTGCTCCAGCATCGTAGGCTGTAACACACGCAAGTACCACGGCGTCCTCGTCATCCCCGTCCCCGAACTCAGTGAGAACAATCACGTACTGCTCTCCAGCCTCGATCTGACGATCGTGCAGCATGGCGTGCCGTTCAATGTCGGTATCCACGAGTACGAAGGGGATATCTTCAGCCCCAAGGGGCACAAGTACATCCGAGAGTACAATGTCGATATCGCCTCCTCGACGACCTATCGTGTCGGAGGCGTGGTACTGCAGAAGGAGTTCCTCTTCTGCCACTACACCAATAGGATGCTGCAGCGCTACACGCTCCTTGAGGCCCACAGCCGCACGACCTTAAGACTCTCTCCCTTCCTCGCTTTCCGTGACGTGAAGATGCTCACGCATCGCAATGATCAGTACCACGGAGACTATGGTCAGGCTAAGTCGGGGGTCACCTTCTGCCTCTATCCAGGCTATCCTACGCTCTACCTCCAGCTATCAAAGGCTCATAACTTCGTCTCTGACCCACACTGGAATGAGCGTATCGAATATATCAAGGAGCGTGAGCGTGGCTACGAATACACTGAGGACCTCTACGTCCCCGGCTACTTCGAGGTAGACATCGAGGTCGGCGAGTCGATCTACTTCTCAGCTGGCGTCGAGGAAGCCGATCCCGATACCTTAGCACAGCTCTTCGCTGAGGAACGAAAGATCCGCACCCCTCGCGAGGACTTCCGTAGCTGTCTGCTGAATGCCGCTCTGCAATTCTACTACCGCCCCGACGCTACGCACGGCTACCTGCTGGCAGGCTATCCATGGTTTGGGGTGCGAGCTCGCGACCTCTTCATCGCCCTCCCTGGCTGTACCATCTATGCCGATGCCCCTGAGCGATTCTACCGCATCATGGACACGGTGCTCCCAGATATGCGTGCCTTCATGCGACAGGAGGGCATCTCCAAGGAGATACGCAACATCAACGAGGGGGACATCGGACTCTGGGCCATCTGGACGCTACAAGAGTATGCCCGCTGGTCCAGCCTCCCCGACATGGTCAGCCGCTATGGAGACTTCCTCGATGAGCTGATACACTATTATCTACGCAACGTACACCCCAACCTCCGCATCGATGATAACGGGCTGTGCGTGATGACGGGAGATGGGCGTCCCCTCTCATGGATGGATGCTAAGGTCAATGGTCAGGCGGTCGTCCGCCGTGAGGGCTATCTCGTCGAGGTCAATGCCCTGTGGTATAATGCCCTGTGCTTCTACCGCGAAGCCCTCCCCCAGAAATGGTCTCCTGAGCTCGAGGAGCTGCTGGGGCGTGTACAGCAGAGCTTCTGCGACACCTTCATCAATCAGCACGACTACCTCTTCGACTACGTACCCCCACACACCTCTTGGCGTGACTGGAGCGTGCGTCCGAACATGGTCTTCGCCACCTCACTCCCCTACTCGCCCCTACCTAAGGCCACCCGTCGCTCCGTCCTCGAGATCATCACTCGTGAGCTCCGTACGCCGAAGGGCCTCCGCTCCCTGAGCCCGAAGAGTGACGGCTACCAGCCTCAGTGCCACGGCACACAATGGCAGCGGGAGCAGTCCTACTACAACGGCTCCGTATGGCCTTGGCTCCTCGGCCCCTACTTCGAGGCCTGCATCAAGCTCTACGGGCGCAGTGCTATCTCCTTCATCGAGAATACGCTCATCGGCATGGAGGAAGAGCTCCAGCAGCACGGCGTAGGCACCGTGAGCGAACTCTTCGACGGCAACCCGCCCTTCAAGGGACGTGGAGCGATCTCCTTCGCCATGAGCGTCGGAGAACTGCTTCGCTCACTTGCCCTACTCGAAGAGGCTAAGAGTAAGTACGACACACAGATCCTCCCCATAATTAGATACGAATGAAAGCGCTCATGTTCGGGTGGGAGTTCCCACCACACATCCTCGGTGGTCTCGGTACAGCCAGCTATGGCTTGACCCAGGGTATGGCAGCCCAGGGCGATATGGAGACGACCTTCGTCATCCCCCGCCCCTACGGCGATGAGGACAAGAGCTTCCTCAGGATCATCGGTGCGGGAGACACCCCCGTCGTCTACCGAGACGTCACCTATGACTACGTCCGTAATCGTCTCGAGGGGAAGATGGATCCCGAGCTCTACTACCGTCTACGGGATCATATCTATGCGGACTTCTCCTACCTGCCGACAAATGACTTGGGCTGCTTTGAGTTCTCGGGGAAGTACCAAGACAACCTCCTCGAGGAGATCAACAACTACTCCATCGTAGCAGGTGTCATCGCTCGCAGTGAGCCCTTCGATATCATCCACTCACACGACTGGCTGACTTATCCAGCGGGGATCCATGCGAAGCAAATCACCGGTAAGCCCCTCATCGTACACGTCCACGCCACGGACTTCGACCGCAGTCGTGGCAATGTGAACCCCACGGTCTTCGGTATCGAGATGGACGGGATGAACCACGCTGACCACATCATCACGGTCAGCGACCTCACCCGCCGTACCGTCATCGAGAAGTATCATCAGGATCCAGCCAAGGTCACGACCGTGCACAATGCGGTCACACCACTGGCACCCTCAATCCTCGCACTCCCCGACCGCCGAGGTGTCCGCGACAAGGTCGTCACCTTCCTTGGGCGTATCACGATGCAGAAGGGCTGTGAGTACTTCGTCGAAGCCGCAGCGAAGGTCCTGGAGCGCACACAAGACGTCCGCTTCATCATGGCTGGCAGTGGCGACATGATGGATGCGATGATCCGCCTCGCCGCAGAGCGTAATATCTCCGATCGCTTCCACTTCACGGGCTTTATGAAGGGCCAGCAGGTCTATGAGGTCTTCAAGGCCAGCGATGTCTACGTCATGCCCTCCGTCTCGGAGCCCTTCGGCATATCGCCCTTGGAGGCGATGCAGTGTGGCGTCCCCTCGATCATCTCCTACCAGTCGGGCTGCGCCGAGATCCTCAACTATGCCGTCAAGGTAGACTACTGGGATATCGACGCTATGGCCGATGCCATCTACGCACTTATCACCTATCCCGAGATGCACCGCTTCCTCAAGGAAGAGGGGCTTCGGGAAGTCAACAGCATTACTTGGGAGGCAGCTGGACGTAAGGTCCGCGCCATCTATGATCGCTACGTCCGCTAATCACTACACCGACATACCCGCTATCCGTTATGAAAAAGATATGCCTCTGCTTCCAGATACATCAGCCCTATAGACTGCGTCGCTATCGCTTCTTCGACATCGGCAACTCCCACTACTACACCGATGACTACCTCAACGAAGAGGTCTTCGAGCGCATAGCTGATGCGTGCTACATCCCTGCTAACCACATGCTCCTCGAGCTGCTGAAGGCCTACCCCGACTTCCGTGTAAGCTTCTCGATCTCGGGGCTGGCTCTTGAGCAGATGGAGTACTACAAGCCTGCACTGATCGATAGCTTCAAGGAGCTCGCCGCCACGGGACGTGTGGAGTTCGTTGCTGAGACTTACGCTCACTCCGTCGCCTCGCTCTATGATCCCGTAGAGTTCAGAAATCAGGTACGCATGCAGCAGACGAAGCTACGCGAGCTCTTCGGTATCGAGCGCTCTCGCGTCTTCTGCAATTCAGAGCTCATCTACTCCGATGAGATCGCCAGCGAGGTGGCAGCAATGGGCTACGAAGGGATTATCACCGAGGGTGCTAAGCACATCCTCGGCTGGAAGAGCCCGAACTATCTCTACGATGCTGTTGCAGAGCCTAGCACTAAGCTCCTGTTACGCAATGCTCCTCTTTCGGAGCTGGTGACGAACCACTTCACCAACTACGGCTCTCCCGAGTATCCCGTCACCGCCGACAAACTCCTTGGCCGAGTCAAGTGGCTTCCCGAAGGAGAAGACTTCACGCTCCTCTACATGAACTATGAGGTACTCGGAGCGATGCACCGCCGTGAGTCGGGGATCTTTGAGTTCTTCAAGGCGCTGCCTCTCTTGGCACCCGACTATGGCGTGGGCTTCGCCACCCCATCAGAGCTGCTTGACGAGCATAAGTCCATCGCACCGCTTACCGTAGCTTCGCCTATCAGCTGGGCAGGCGAAGAGAAGAGTACCAACGAGTGGAATGGCAACATCCTCCAGCAGGGCGCCCTCGAGAAGCTCCGCCAATGGGGCGAGCGTGTACACGCTCTCGAAGATCGCAGTCTCCTACAGGACTGGCTCTATCTACAGAGTGCCGACCACTTCTACTATATGAATACCATCAACTGGGGAGGTCATCCCTTCAGCCCTTATAACTCGCCTTACGATGCGTTCAACAACTATATGAACGTACTCAGCGACCTCCTTCTCCGCGTCGAGGAGCAGGCACCGAGCAGTATCGAGACCGAAGAGCTGAACTCCTACCAGCAGACGATCCACGCACAGGACGAGCGTATCGCCGCCCTCGAAGCTGAGATCCGTCAGCTCAAGAGTTCTAAGGGGAAGGCCTAAACTATCCAGTTATTCATCACAATTATGTCTAAGGACCTACACTTAGAGAATATCCGCCGCGAGTACACCTCGCTCAGCCTTAGCCGCAAGGACCTCCCAGCCGATCCCCTTGAGATCGTCAGCATATGGATCGACCAGGCGATAGAGGCTAAGGTCAACGAACCCACTGCCGTCATCGTAGGGACAGCGACTCCCGAAGGACGTCCCAGTATGCGCACCGTACTGCTGAAGGAGGTCCTCGAGGGACGCTTCGTCTTCTACTCGAACTACGACAGCCGCAAGGGCAAGCAGATCGCAGCTAATCCTCACGTCGCTCTCACGTTCCTCTGGCATGAATTCGAGCGACAGATCCACATTGAGGGGACTATTGAGCGCCTCTCAGCTGCTGAGAGTGATGCCTACTTCGCTATGCGCCCCTACAAGAGCCGTGTCGGAGCACGCATCTCCCCGCAGAGCCAGCCCATCCCCTCACGCGAGTACATCATGATGCGCTTTGCTGCGGAGAGTCTCCGCTTCGTCGGGCGCGAAGTACCCCGCCCCGAGAACTGGGGAGGCTTCGCCGTGACACCTTCGCGTATTGAGCTCTGGCAAGGGCGTGATAGCCGCCTGCATGACCGCTTCCTCTACGAGCTACAGGAGGATGGCACATGGAGCCTTAAGCGCTTAGCGCCTTAGTCCCCACGACGATGCCGCCTGCCACCGATTCGATCCGCGCCTTCCTCGACTACCTCAGCCACGAAGCGGCCGCCTCACCCCTGACTATCGAGACCTACCAGTCCGACCTCAGGAGCTTCACGGCCTATGCTGAGGAGCGTCTGGGCGAGCCGTTCGTGCCCTCCGAGGGCGACCTCGACTTGGTGCGTGGCTGGCTATCGGTCAAGCTTGACGAGGGGCTGAAGGCCTCGACGGTAGGTCGATGCCTCACCTCAGTCAGGAGCTTCTACCGCCACCTACTGAAGACGGGGCAGATCAAGCGCAACCCCATCCAAGCCCTCCGCCCGCCGAAGGCTGCACGTCCGCTCCCCGTCTATGTACCTACCGACAATATGGAGCAGATGCTCTCGGAGGAGGTCGACCCGACGGACTGGCGAGCGGTACGCGACCACCTCATCCTCACCATGCTCTACGAGTGTGGTCTACGTCGCTCAGAGATAGCTGGTCTACGTGACCAAGCTGTCGACACCACCGAGTGCCAGCTCAAAGTCTTAGGTAAGGGGCGCAAAGAGCGTATCGTCCCCTTCGGTAAAGGTCTTGCCGAAGAGATCGAAGCATGGCGTCACCTGCGCACCTCTATCTTCGGCACGACGGAGTCCTTCTTCGTCAGCAGCAAGGGTACGCCGATGGCTCCCCGTGCTGTCTATCAGGTAGCCCACGCAGCACTCGCTACCGTCCCCAATCTCTCCCGCCGAGGTGCGCACGTCCTGCGCCACACCTTCGCTACCGATATGCTTAACTCTGGAGCAGACCTTATGCTCCTACGCGAGCTTATGGGTCATAGCTCCGTCTCCACTACCGTACGATACACACACACCTCCTTCGAGCAACTAAAGAAACTCTATGCGGCACATCCGCGGGCAGCACGTACGCCCCGTGATGACCGTCCCGACAGCGATTGACCACCATCGCCCTGCTTGCTCGGAGCCAACACAGCTGCCGATGTATAGCTACCGTTACCCTTTTCTCTGCCTCCTTCTCCTCATCGTCCTCCCCTTCTGCGCCTCTGCTCAAGTATGGCAAGCAGACTTCTCCACCGAGGGTATGCCCGCCGAGAAGCACTGGCGCTATGACCGAGAGCTCTACCATATCGCTGGGGGAGCCCTGCATCTTTCCGTACCCAAGGAGCCTGCACGAGGGAGTGCTACACTCGCTACGGATATCCTGCTTCCCGAGCGTCCCATCTGGTGCGGACAGGTGAAGACTGATCTCATCCCCACAGCCTACAACCATGCGACGATCCTCCTCTGTGCTATCAAGCCATTGGAGGGGAAGAGCTACGAATATGTGGCATTAGACTTCGGGCAAGGAGGTCAGCAGCGTATCAATCTAAGGCGGGTGAAGGTCGGGCGAAGCGATAGCCATCCCACAGAATTCACACTCAGTCCTCTTGGACGCCCACTTATCAGCAGTCCTGTCCTACTGAATGCCTCGGGCAGCTGGGACTATGATGTCCGCTACAGTGCCGAAGCTGGCTGGCAACTCTACCTGCGAGAAGCGGGCAGTGAGAAGGAATGGGAGCTCATCGGCGAGGAGGAGGACTTCCGCCCCACCCTCCCAGAGAAGAACACCTTTGGCATCAGCTGTACCTTCACCAGCACGCACCATACGGGCTGGCACTTCCGACAGCTCCGCATCTATCCTGCGAGCGAGACTGATCCCATAGGTGACGAGGGCACTACACCTCGACCAGAGCCCGGCCCAACACCCACACCTACTCCCCAGCGCGGTCTACTTCTCTCCGAAGTCATGCCACACCCCAAGGCAGGCTGTCCCGAATACATCGAGCTATACAATGCCAGCGACTCCCCTTGTGAGCTGGGTGACTATGCGCTGGCGGCAGGACGTGACGGCTCGTCTTACAAGATCACCCCCCTCCCACCACGCACGATCCCCGCAGGTAGCTACATCGTCGTGACGAAAGATCCCGATGCCTTAGCAGCGGCTTACCCTGATGCGCCTCGGGAGACCTTCGTGAAGGCCAGCCTTCCTCGCCTACTCAATCAGAGCGGACTCATAGGGCTTCTCCTCGGTGATGACGGGCTGGTAGTCGACCTCCTGCACTACGATAGCAATCTCCTCCCCAAGGGGATGAAGAGCAAGGCGGGCATCGCCCTGGAGCGAAAGGACTATCAAGTCATCGAAGAGGCAGGCAACTGGCACGCAGCTTCGCGCTCGGCAGGCTTTGCGACTCCAGGGAGAAAGAACTCCGCTCCCGAGGATGGCAGTAGCGATAAGGGCAATAATCCCAAGGAGCGCATCTCGGCAGAAGAGCTCTTCGCCCTACTTGATAGTGCCCCCGACAGCGAATGTCACTTCACTCTCTACCGCCTGACGGGCGAGCTTCTCGCACGAGGCACCTCTCTCGCACGTGACTCTTGGATCCAAAACCTCCGCACCATGCCCGCCGAAGCCCTGCGTCTCATTGGGGTTTCAGCCGACGGGCCACTTCTCCTGCACATCCGACTTACCCGCCCCGACGGCACTCGAGAAGAGCGCTCACTCCTCTTCCGTCTTGCGAGTCTCTAAGGGAGCAGTAACTAGTCCCGACAGGGGTAATGTAACCCTATACTGATCCTCATCCGCAAGAGGGGAAGTAGAAACCTATATTGGTCGCGACGTGGATCTATATGAGACTGTTGCCGAGAGTCCTGTCCTCTATTTAGAGAGCTAAGATATCGCACACCCAGCTCCCCGATATACCTCTCCGAAAAAATACACAAGCCCTTCGCCTTATTGTGCGTATTCCTCTTATCCAGCGAAGGGAAAAGCATCGTTCTCGTGAAGGAAAAGCGCCTTCATGTAGTGGTATTCTTCTATCTATGTACGTAGTCTTAAAGACCTGGTACGTAAATCCTAATCTCCACGTACGTGGATATTAGAGCCACGTACGTAGCTCAAACTTATCTGCCACTCGTCCACAACTTTTATCCCTACGCAGAGCAACAACCTAATAGAGGTCAGCGTGATGACCTATTTAGGTTCACCCAGCGAGCAATACAGGTTCATCGTCCCCCATCACGAAGACACCTGGGCAAGCACTTAGCTTGCTCTTCTTACGCTCTCACTTCTGAGAGCTTTCGGAGGGAGGGAAGATGATGGTTCGAAGTGAGAGGGCGACTTCCTCAGCTTCAAGGGAGTACTCTGACTTTTACTCTCGGAGGCCCACCTTTCAGCCACGGCAAGGAAAACATATCGGTGAGAAGTAGTAATTTTGTGGGCTAAATAGGTAAGTCTGCCCTCATCCCAAGTAAAGGGTCTTGAGAGGCCGATGATACCGACAGCATACATTATATATAGAGACATAGAGCATCATGGGCAAAGTCATCGCATTAGCCAATCAGAAGGGCGGAGTGGGTAAGACCACGACCGCTATCAATCTGGCAGCTTCCTTAGCCTCCCTTGAGAAGCGCGTCCTCCTGGTCGACACGGACCCGCAGGCCAACGCCACTTCGGGGATCGGCATCGATGCCTCTCAGATAGGCAAGACGATCTACGAATGCCTCTGCTCTGGCCTGCCTGCTACGGAGGCCATCACGAAGACGGTCGTCGACGGCCTTGACCTCTTGCCTTCGCACATTGATCTGGCTGGGGCAGATCTCGAGCTACTGGAGCGCTCGGAGCGTGAGTATATCCTCCGCTCTGTCCTCGCACCCATCCTCGACCGCTACGACTATATCCTCATTGACTGCTCCCCCTCGCTCGGCTTGATCACTGTCAATGCTCTCGTAGCAGCAGACTCTGTGCTCATCCCAGTGCAGTGCGAGTACTTCGCACTCGAAGGGATCTCTAAGCTCCTCAACACCATCCGTATTGTACGCCAGCGCCTCAATGCACAGCTCGATATCGAGGGCTTCCTCATGACGATGTACGACAGCCGTACACGCCTAAACAACCAGATCTATGAGGAGGTCAAGTTCCACTTCAAGGGCCTCGTCTTCGAGACCGTCATCCAGCGCAATGTGAAGCTCGGCGAAGCTCCGAGCCACGGCCTCCCCGCCCTACTCTACGATGCCGATAGCCGTGGAGCCATCAACCACCTACAGCTGGCAGCCGAGCTGATCAATAAGAATAAGTAGATGTCCGCAGCAAAGAATAAGAATGTCCTGGGCCGTGGCCTGGGGAACCTCCTCGGAGGAGAGACTGCATCAGCAGCCCTCCAAGGCCCCGTCTCAATCCAAGAGCTTCCGCTGGAGAAGATCGCTCCCAACCCCGATCAGCCCCGTAAGCACTTCGAGCAAGAAGGCCTCGAGGAGCTCGCAGCCTCCCTGCGTGCTCTCGGTCTTGTACAGCCCATCACCGTACAAGCCCTCCCCTCTGGCTCTTACCAGATCATCTCGGGTGAGCGTCGCTGGCGCGCTGCTCAGCTGGCTGGCCTGAAGACACTCCCCGCATACATCCGCTCGACGCAGGAAGGCGAACTGCTGGAGCTTGCTCTCATCGAGAACATCCAGCGCGAAGACCTCAACGCCATCGAAATAGCCTTGGCCTACCAGCAGCTCATCGAGCAGCATGGTCTGACGCAGGCGAAGCTCGCTGAGCGTGTCGGGAAGAAGCGCGTCACCATCAGCAACTACATCCGCCTGCTCCAGCTCCCCGCTGAGATCCAGCTTGGGCTGACGCAGCGCCTCATCGATATGGGCCATGCCCGAGCCCTCCTGCAGGTAGAGGATACGGAGCGCCAGATCGAGCTCTACAACCTCATCGTCACCGAGCATCTCAGCGTCCGTGCTGTAGAAGAGCTTGCCCGTGCTATCGCTGAGGAGCCAGAGGCTACGCCCCTCCCCACACCACAGTCACAGCAGCCTGCGAAGGCTGAGCGCAGGGACTTCAAGCTCCTTGAGCGCCACTTGGCTCAGGTCTTCTCATCGAAGGTCACCCTTCGCTGCTCCGCTTCGGGCAAGGGTAAGCTCACGATCCCCTTCTCTGGTGACGAAGACCTCGAGCGCATCATGCAGCTCCTCGAGCGTATCCAGCAGTAGCTCTACAGCAAGCCCCATCGCCCTATGCGCATCCGACTCATGATCGCCCTCCTCTCCCTACTGATCCTGCCCCATGCCACGGCGTGGAGCCAGAAGTCCCTCGTGCCAGCTATCCAAGATATGCCTTCGCTCCTCTCTGCGAGCGACAGCGTCGCCCCCAGCACGCAGGAGCCACTTCCCAGCTTCGAGAAGCAGGCGCTGAAGATCCAGCAGCAAGCGCTTTGGCAGCCCAACTCCACCAAAGCCATCCTCTGGGCCTTCCTCCCTGGTGGCGGGCAGATCTACAACCGCAAGTACTGGAAGCTCCCCATCGTCTGGGGTGCCTTCATGGCCTGCTACTACTCCATCACGTGGAATAACCGCCAGTATCAGGAGTACCACGCAGCCTACCGCGACCTCTCGGGGCCCGATCCCGAGCACAACACCTCTTGGCTTGTCTTCGCCCCGACGGGTGCGCAGGCATCCGACTACCAGCAGTACCAGTCTTCACTGCGCTCCACGCTCAAGCGAGGCAATGACTTCTACCGCCGCTATCGAGACCTCAGCATCGTCGCTACGGTCCTCGTCTACGGCCTCTCCATCCTCGATGCTTATGTCGATGCCGAACTCTATACCTTCGACATAAGCCCCGACCTCTCTCTACGGGTCGTCCCCGAAGTGGGACTCCCTAAGCTCGGTCTTCCCTCCTATCAGATGGGAGTGAACTGTAGCCTCACCTTCTAAATCCCTCCCCGATGAAGCTTCACTTCAAGCTCCTCTCGGCAGCCTTCCTCCTCTTCCTCTCGGCATCCAGCCTCTCCGCACAGGTGGATAGCACGCGACGCGCTGAACGCATCGCTTCGCCCTTCACTCTGGCCTCTGCCCTTCTTGATCCCATCACCCTCCCCACCTCGCTTGATAAGGACGTGGAGAAGATGCTGGAGCAGTGGTACACCGGCTATGGCAATGCTACAGGTAAGAGCACAGGCTCCCGCTACGGCTCCGTGTCCGTCCCCTACACGCCTGACAGCGTCTATGTACGCATGCTCAACAAGATGCCCTCCGCGATGCGATTCAGCTACAATCCCCTCGTGCGTGAGGCGATCGAGCTCTATCTCTTCAAGCGCCGTGGCCTCCTAAGCTCCATGCTCTCCCTCGGAGATCTCTACTTCCCCGAGATCGAGATGGCTCTCGACAAGAATGGCCTCCCTATGGAGCTCCGCTACCTCGTCATCGTCGAGTCGGCACTCAATCCTAAAGCCATCTCACCTGCTGGTGCCGCTGGCCTCTGGCAGCTCATGCTCCCGACGGGTAAGATCTACGGCCTCACGGTCAATAGCCTCGTCGACGAGCGCATGGACCCCGTCAAGAGCACCGAGGCGGCCTGCCGCTTCCTCAAGGATCTCTACCGCATCTACGGCGACTGGTGGCTCGTCCTCGCTGCATACAACTGTGGCCCGGGCAATGTGAACCGTGCCCTTCGTCGTGTGAACACTGATCGCCCGAACTTCTGGGACATCTACCGCTACCTGCCGAACGAGACGCGCCGCTATATCCCCCTCTTCATCGGAGCTTACTTCGCGATGCACTACCACCGCGAGTACGGCATCTACCCTCGTCAGCTGGGTCGCCCGCTGGCTACGGACTATTACACGGCGAATCATCGCGTTACCTTCGATCGCATCTCCGAGATTACGGGGGTATCGACGGACTTGATCTCGACGTTCAACCCACAGTTCCGCCGTGGCATCATCCCAGGGAACAATATGCCCTATCCCGTACGTCTCCCCCTCTCCGCCATCCTCAAGCTTGACAGCGCTGGGAGCGAAGTGAATTCGCCCGAGCTGCGTGTGAACCTCGAAGGGCCCAGCAACACCGCATCGACTCGCTCTGCGACAAGAAACCAGTCCTCCAGCGAAGAGGAAGAATCTACCACCGAGGAAGAGCAGCCCACTCGCCGCACCCGTGGGCAGAAGGCAGAAGCCAAGCAGCAGACGACGACCACAGCTCACGTCGTCACCACAGGCGAGACGCTCTACTCCATCGCCCAGAAGAATGGCATCAGTGTAGAGGAGCTCAAGAAGAGCAATAACATTACCTCCGACAAGCTCCGCCCTGGGCAGACGCTCCACATCACCAAGGTCTCCAAGACTTCATCCACGGCAAAGGCCTCCAAGCACTCGAAGGGTCATAAAAGTCATAAGGCCCATAGCTCGAAGAAGAGCCGCCGTGGCAGACGCTAACAAGAGATACAATACAACAAGCAATAGCTTCATAACAATCAAAGCAATGAAACAGCCAACATTAGTCGTCCTCGCTGCAGGTATGGGTAGCCGCTACGGTGGCCTCAAGCAGCTCGACGGAGTCGGTCCCTCAGGGGAGACCATCATGGACTACTCGATCTTCGATGCCATCCGTGCAGGCTTCGGCAAGGTCGTCTTCGTCATCCGCCGCACCTTCGAGCAGGAGTTCCGTGAGAAGATCATCTCGAAGTACGAGCACAAGATCCCTGTTGAGGTTGTCTTCCAGGATCTGGACAAGCTCCCCGAAGGCTTCACTGTACCCGAGGGTCGCGAGAAGCCTTGGGGTACGAACCACGCCGTCATGATGGCAGCAGAGGTGATCAACGAGCCCTTCGCCGTGATCAACGCCGACGACTTCTATGGCCGCCACGGCTTCGCAGCTCTGGCTGAAAAGCTTCGTAGCTTCTCCGACAGCCACGACAAGTACTGTATGGTCGGCTACCGCGTAGGCAATACGCTCAGCGAAAGCGGTACGGTAGCACGCGGTGTCTGCGAGGTAGATGACAAGGGCTTCCTCACGGGTGTCGTCGAGCGTACCTCTATCGCTCGTCGCCCTGATGGTAAGATCGCCTTCACGGACGAGAACGGTCAGGAGCAGCTCCTCGAAGAGAATACTCCTGTATCGATGAACATGTGGGGCTTCACGCCTGACTACTTCCAGCACTCAGAGAAGCTTTTCTGCCACTTCCTCAACGAGCAGAAGGCTAATCCTAAGTTCGAGTACTATATCCCTCTCGTAGTCAACCACCTCGTCGCAGAAGGCACCTCTACGGTAGAAGTCCTTGACACGCCAGACTCTTGGTTCGGTGTCACCTACGCCGAAGACCGCCCCGACGTCGTCGCAAAGCTCGCTGCTCTGGCCTCTACGGGTGCCTATCCCGAGAAGCTCTTCTAAGGCAACACTCCTACTATAATTAGATACCGATAGCTCTCCCCATCGCTCCCATACGCTCTTTCGACAGCGCGTGGGAGCGATGGGGAGGCTACGGCTACCCCCTACGATAGGCATGGACTTTGTGCGCCTCGAGCCCCTGGCGAACGTCAGCTATATCACCGAGCTCGTCATCTGGCTACTCACCCTTCTCGTCTGGGTCTATACCCCAGGCCTCATCGGTGTGGCACTGGAGGCAGGTCGGCAAGCCAACCCCGACTCGGGGGCGGTATATATCTCGCGCTTCGTCTCCTACGGACTCTTCCGCTTCCTCGTCTATGTCTTAGGCAGCCTCTCGACGGGGCTGACGGTCCTGAGGCTTCTGAGCCGCGAAGGGCTGATACCACAGGGGGACTATATAGGTATCCTCACCACGCTGGCAGCGCTCTTTGTGGGGATGTACCTCTTCCTCTATATCCGGTCGCTCTCCTTCAAGCTCTGGCGCTATATCCTGCTTGACAATCTCTCTGGAGGCCTCTTGGCACAAGACTATTTCTTCCAAGATTGGCTGCGAGCTCTACTGATGGCACTGGTCTCACTCTTGACCTTTGCGCCCCTCTCCACGATCACTCTTTGGGCCATTGCGGCAGGGGTCTTACTCCTGGTTCAGCTACTCGGCATAGTACAAGTCATACGCCGTCTGACACAGGGTTCTACAGGCTTCCTCTTCCTTTTTTTGTACCTTTGCGCCCACGAAATTGCTCCCTTCCTTTACGTTATAGGGCTGAGCATCTCCTTTTCGAGGGGTGATCTCCTCCTTCCCACTACGTTTCAATGAGTATTAAGACGATCCTAATCTCTCAGCCTCGACCCGAGTCGGGGAAGTCCCCTTACTATGATATCGCTGCGCGCTACGGAGCCGAAGCTACGTTCCGTGCATTCATCGAAGTCGAGTCGGTGACTCCACGTGAGTTCCGCAATCAGAAGGTGAGCATCCTTGATCATACGGCGATAGTCTTCACCTCGCGCAAGGCTATGGAGCACTTCTTCCAGCTCAGCGAAGAGCTCCGTGTCACCATCCCCGAGGATATGAAGTACTTCTGCATCAACGAGCAGGTAGCCAACTATCTCCAGAAGTTCATCGTCTACCGCAAGCGCAAGGTCTTCTATCCCGAAGCTGGGGGGCAGACTGAGCTGGTAGCGATCATGCAGAAGCACAGCAAGGAGCTCTACTTCCTCCCCATGGCTGAGGATCACAAGAACGATCTCATCGACCTCTTGACGTCCAAGAAGCTCCAGTTCGCTAAGGCGATCATGTACCGCACCGTCAGCAAGAAGTTCACCGCTGCCGAGAAGAAAGAGAAGTATGACATGATCATCTTCTTCAGCCCCGCAGGTGTGGCATCACTGCTTGCTAACCACAGCGACTACAAGCAAGGCAAGGTCCTCATCGGGGGCTTTGGTCCCGCCACGTGCCAGGCTATTGAGCAGGCTGGTCTGCGCCTGGATCTCTCCGCTCCTACCGATGGTGCCCCCTCGATGGCTATGGCCCTCGAGCAGTACCTCAAGGAGAAGAACAAGTAGGTCGCTCTCCAGAGAGCGAAGCATTCGCTGATCGTGGAAGATCTTACTACCACTCCCCTACGCTATACGCTTAGCAAAGAAGAGCGTCTGCATCTCAAGCGAGATGTAGACGCCCTTTTTGCTTCGGGTCACGCCTTCATCGCCTACCCACTTAGGGTCGTAGTGAACGCGACTCCTATCGGGGAGGGTGAAGAGCCCAGCTGTGCCATCCTCGCCGTAGCAGCGAAGAAGTACTTCCGTCGAGCCAATAAGCGCAACCGCGTCAAGCGCCTCATCCGCGAGAGCTACCGCCTACGTAAGCACCGTCTCCTTGATCTGGCTAAGGCTCAGGGCCTGCACATCCACCTCGGTCTCCTCTCTGTGGCGAAGGAGCTCCCCACACAGGCCGACGTCAATCGTGGTATGGACAAGGCGCTCTCCCGTATCTGTGAGGAGCTGACGCCCAAGGCGGAAGAGCCAGCTAACGAAGAAGCATGAAGCGTGTACTCGACTTCGTCAAAGCCCTACTGACGAAGCTCCTTCTTCTCCCCATCTACTTCTACAAGGGAGCGATCTCGCCCCTGACGCCCCCCTCGTGCCGCTTCACACCCTCTTGCTCCACCTATGCTATCGAGGCACTGCGCAAGCATGGGCCATTCAAGGGGCTCTACCTCGCTGTGCGTCGTATCCTGCGCTGCCATCCCTGGGGTGGTAGTGGCTACGACCCCGTACCTTAGCGACATCTATCTCCGCCATGACCGAGCAGCTCGCCCCCTACATCGACCTGCACACTCACCACGTACGCTCCACGCCCGACACCGTAGAGCTACTGAGCTGCTACCTCTCTGAGGTGGACACGCTCCCCTCCCACGACTCCCTCTACTACAGCGTAGGTCTCCACCCCTGGCGAGCGGAGGATCTCCGAGAGGAATCCCTACCCTTACTCCGTGAAGCTCTCCAGCTTCCCCACGTCATCGCCTTAGGCGAGGCGGGCTTAGATAAAGCCACGAAGCACACCACTCTCGCCGAGCAGCTTCCGATCCTTCGCGCACAGATTCTCCTTAGTGAAGAGCTGGAGCTTCCCCTCATCCTTCACTTGGTACGCGCTCAAGACGAACTTCTTCGCCTTCGCCGTGAGCTCCAGCCTAAGCAACCCTGGATCATCCATGGCTTCCGTGGTGGACTTGACCAAGCACGTCAGCTCCTACGCGCTGGGCTCTACCTTAGCTTCGGCGAGCACTTCCGCCCCGAGAGTCTGCGAGAAGCTTATGCGGCTGGACAAGCCTTCTTAGAGACAGACGACGCCCCTGAGCTATCCATCCAAGCCGTCTATCAGGCGGCATCCGAAGCTCTTGCTCTGGACGAATCCACCCTTCGCGAGCAGCTCTATACCTCCGCCAAACACCTCTTCCCCAGCCTTCTCTAAGCTAAGAGAGCTCCCCTACTTCATCCCCTTTGGAAGAAACCTCCATAAGGCAGGTGAAGCATCCTATATTGGTCACCGAGCTGACCTATATTGGTTGCTCATCCGACCTATATAGGTCATCACGTCAAGCTATATAGGTCAGCTCGGTGACCAATATAGGTTCACAGCACCTCCTCGGGTGGATGCTTCAAGAGCCTTTTATTTCTACCGAACTACCCTTCTATTGGGGTACTCCTTGCGAGAGTCGGTGGTATCACCTTCGGTGCGGGGCATTAGGGTCGGTTGCTTCTTCGTATCTTTGCAAGCGATAAGCGGACAGGAGCTACCCGAGCAGAGCGCTCAGGATAGCTGCTGGCCATTGTATTTACTAAGAGACAAACCGAACTTCAGCCAATGAATGTAGCTATAGTCGGTGTCAGTGGAGCCGTCGGACAGGAGTTCCTCCGTGTCCTCAGCGAGCGCTCCCTCAAAATTGACCGATTAGAACTATTCGCCTCCGAGCGTAGCGCGGGGAAGAAGATCACCTTCCGTGGGAAGGAATATACGATACGCCAGCTCCAGCACGGCGACGACTTCAAGGATATTGACGTGGCCTTCGTCTCGGCCGGGGGGAGTGTATCCCTCGAGTACGCAGAGACGATCACCAAGCACGGCGCCGTGATGATCGACAACTCCAGCGCCTTCCGCATGCAGGAGGATGTCCCTCTCGTCGTACCTGAGGTCAATGCAGCCGATGCCCTCGTGCGTCCCCGTGGCATCATCGCCAACCCCAACTGCACGACTATCCAGATGGTCGTCGCCCTGAACGCCATCGAGCGTCTCAGCCACATCCGCCGTGTCCACGTAGCCACCTATCAGGCGGCCAGCGGTGCCGGCGCCCGTGGTATGGCTGAGCTGGATGACCAGATCAAGGCCATCTCACGAGGTGAAGAGCCCGAGGTGAAGAAGTTCGCCTACCAGCTCGCCTACAACCTCATCCCCCAGATCGACGTCTTCGGCGACGATGACTACACGAAGGAGGAACTGAAGATGTACCACGAGACGCGCAAGATCATGCACAGCGATGTGCAGGTCAGCGCTACCTGCGTCCGTGTCCCCGTGACCCGCGCCCACTCCGAGGCGATTTGGGTAGAGACGGAGAAGCCTCTCTCGCTGGACGATGTCCGTGAAGCCTTCCGCAAGGCTCCTGGCGTAGTCCTGCAGGACGACCCTTCGGATCAGGTATATCCCATGCCCCTCTTCATCGCAGAGAAGGACCCCGTCTACGTGGGTCGTCTACGCAAGGACCTGGCGACGCCCAATGGCCTCACCTTCTGGTGCGTCGGTGACCAGATCAAGAAGGGCGCAGCTCTGAATGCCGTACAGATCGCCGAATACCTCGCTGCACAAGGCAGCATCGGCAAGAAGTAAACTGAGACCTTACTACTCATAGCAATGAACTTATATAAGAGCATCGAAGACCTCCAGGCCTTCGTAGCGGCGGAGCGTGCACAAGGGCATCGCATCGCCTTCGTCCCCACCATGGGGGCACTTCACGCTGGACACCTGAGCCTCGTCAAGCGAGCTCTCAGCGAATGCGACCGTTGCATCGTCAGCGTCTTCGTGAATCCCACACAGTTCAACGATCCTCGAGACCTCGAGACCTACCCTCGCACACTCGAAGCCGACAGCGAGCTCCTCGCCTCGGTCGGCACCAGCGCACTCTTCGCTCCTGAGGTCAGCACCATCTATCCCGAGGAGGATAAGCGTACCTTCGACGTCGGCGCCGTAGCCGAAGTTATGGAAGGCCGCTTCCGTCCTGGGCACTTCAATGGCGTCATGCAGGTCGTCTCCCGCCTCTTTGACATCATCCGCCCCGACTGCGCTTACTTCGGGGAGAAGGACTTCCAGCAGATCTCCGTCATCCGCGCTATGGTCCGTCTCATCGGTAGCCCCGTAGAGATCATCGCTTGCCCCATCGTGCGCGAAGCCGATGGGCTGGCACTCAGTAGCCGCAATGTACGCCTCACACCCGAGGGCCGCGCAGCCGCTCCCGCCATCTACCGCATCCTCTCTGAGAGCCGTAGCTGGACGCGTGAGCTGACGCCTGCCGAGCTCATCGAGCGTGTAACCCGTGAGATCAATGCCGTCCCTACCCTACGTGTCGAGTACTTTGAGATCGTCGATACCGACAGCCTACAGCCCATCGCATCCTGGAGCGATAGCCCTGCCCCTCATGGCTGCATCACCGTCTACTGCGGAGAGGTGCGCCTGATCGACAATATCGCTTACCACTAAGGGATGACCTCAGCAAAGAAACTCCTGCTCCTCGGCGGTGCTGTGCTTGCCCTTAGCCTTGCTGGTTGCGGTACCCGTAAGCCCAAGACTGTAGAGCAGCCCGTAGAGCAAATACCCGTTCCCACGCCAGCTCCCGTAGAAGATACTACCTCACACTGGACTCGCCCCACAGGCGACTCCATCCGTGAGGAGATGCGTGCCGTATGGCTCACTACCGTCTACGGTCTCGACTGGCCCCGTGATAAGGCAGACACGCCCGACGGCGTGCGCCGCCAGAAGGAGTCGCTCCTGCGTATCCTCGATCGTCTGCAAGCCGATGGCTACAACACGGTCTTCCTCCAGCTCCGCCACAGCGGTACGGTCATCTATCCCTCCGACTACGAGCCCCTCTCCACACGCTTCGCTGGCGAAGGCTTCTTCGGAGACTACGATCCCGTGCGCTTCGCCGTCGAGGCTTGCCACGCACGTGGCTTGAGCCTCCATGCTTGGCTCGTCACCTATCCACTCTCGTCCTCCAAGCGAGCTCCCCACCCCATCCTCACGGATCACCCAGGCTGGGCGATCCCTCACAAGGGCTCCTATCATCTCGATCCAGGACGCCCCGAGGTACGCTCGTACATCGCGCATCTGACAGCTGACCTCGTGCGACGCTATCCCGTCGATGGCGTGCACTTCGACTACTTCCGCTACCCCGAGGGTGCGGAGCAGTTCGCTGATGGTGGCACCTATATGCGCTATGGCTCGGAGTACGAAAGCAAGTCAGCTTGGCGACGCAACAACCTCACCCAGCAGCTCCGCGAAGTACGTGACTCGCTCCAGAGTATCGGATCGCATGCACTGGTAAGTGTAGCGCCACTGGGCAAGCTACGTAAGATCGCAGACCTCGGTCGCTCGCATGGCTGGACCGCCTACGAGTCCGTGTATCAAGACCCCGAGACGTGGGGTCGCGAAGGGCTCGTTGACTTCATCGTCCCGATGATGTACTACCGCGATGACCTCTATAGCCCCTTCCTGCGCGAATGGAAGGAGCAGGTCGCACGCTATATCCCCGTCGTGGCAGGGCTCGCACCCTACCGCGTGGAGGAGACGGGCTGGCCTGAGACGGTCATCGAGGAGCAAATCGAAGAGGAGCGCGAAGTCGGTCTCTCTGGCGTATGCTTCTTCCGCGAAGCGCATACAGGAGCACGCTTTCCAGCGACGCGCCGCATCATCGCCGAAGCCTTCCGTCCGACTGCTCTCCCCCTTGCCTTCGCTCGTGGAAAGGCATTCCAAGCAGCTGCACCTACTGAGCTGGCTCTCAAGCCTGCAGGGCGTGGCGAAGTCATCCTCTCGTGGCAGCAGCCCGAGGCACCGAAGCACCTTCCGCTGACGTGGCGCCTCTGGGTCATCACGACCGATGAGAGCGGAGCGAAGCATGCGACGCTCCTCGCCCCTCGCCTCACCGCACCACAGTGCAAGCTCGTAGCATCGGACTTCAATGGCAGTAGCTCCATGGAGTTCGGCGTCGAAGCGGTCAATACCTTCGGTGTAGCGACCCCCTGCACGTCTGCGCTCACCATCAGCCTTCCCGACCTCAAGGCTCTGGCTGGTGGGAAGTAGCATGAACCTCTATCTCCATATCCCCTTCTGTGCAAGTCGCTGCTCGTACTGCGACTTCTACACTCAGACGGGGAGCCGTCTCCGTCGAGACTTCCTCGACGCCCTCATC
Source organism: Porphyromonas sp. KLE 1280 (assembly GCF_000700805.1). Taxonomy (NCBI): domain Bacteria; kingdom Pseudomonadati; phylum Bacteroidota; class Bacteroidia; order Bacteroidales; family Porphyromonadaceae; genus Porphyromonas; species Porphyromonas sp. KLE 1280. The sequence continues at coordinate 76,904 of NZ_KL362962.1, read as the reverse complement.
AGGGAGCTTCACCTTCGGCGGGTGGAGCTCCCTGATGGCGCATTGATAGATCACATCTACTTCGGCGGTGGCACTCCTTCGCTCCTCACTCCTGAGGAGCTGACCCGCATCTTCGACACCATCACCGAGCTCTACCCGCTGACAGGCACGGGTGAGGTAACCATCGAATGCAACCCCGATGACGTCACGGAGGAGTACGCCGGGGCTCTCGGCTCGCTCCCTATCAACCGCGTCAGTATGGGTGTACAGAGCTTCCACGCCGACGACCTGACGTTCCTCAACCGCCGTCATAGCGCTGAGCAAGTCTTCGCCGCTGTCGAAGCTCTACGCCGTCATGGCATCGACAATCTCAGCCTTGACCTCATTTACGGCCTGCCTGGTCAGACCGAGGAGCGATGGCTCACGAACATCCGCACCTTCCTCTCACTCGGCGTCCCCCACCTCTCCGCCTACCACCTCATCTATGAGGAAGGTACTGCGCTGACACGCCTTGTTGAGCGGGGCAAGGTACAGCCCGTGACGGAGGAGGCGAGCCTACGCTTCTTCGAGATGCTCATCTCCGAACTCAAGGCGGCGGGCTACGAGCACTACGAGATATCGAACTTCGCCCTCCCCGACCGCTACGCACGGCACAACACAGGCTATTGGCAAGGCGTCCCTTATCTGGGGTTGGGGCCGTCGGCGCATAGCTTCGACGGGGCACGTACCCGCTCGCACAACATCGCCTCACTCACTCACTACACTCGAGCACTCCTTGAGGGAAGGCGCGACTACGAGACCGAGTTCCTCAGCGACGAAGAGCTCCAGCACGAGTACATCCTCACGCGCCTTCGCACGCAGTGGGGCATCCCACTCGGAGACTATGCGACACGCTTCGGTGAGCGCTCCAAGCGGGAACTTCTACAAGCTGCAGGCAAACACCTCCGCCGAGGTCAGCTCACCCACAGCGATGATACCCTTCGCCTCACTCCCGAAGGGATCTTCGTCTCCGACGGCATCATCGCCGACCTCTTCCTCTAAGTAGCCACTCGCCTCGCAGGCATTACGAAGGGCGAATGAAAGGACTTACCCATCCTTTCATTCGCCCTTTGCGTTTGCTCCACAGCTGGATGCCCGCATCTCCCAAGGAGTATTGTGAGAGATCATACGTATGATACCCACGATTTATACGAGTGAGAGCGAAGATTAATACGTATAAATGATCCAATTAATACGTATTAATCGCCCGATTTATACGTATAATTTCTCTGATTTAATCGTATAAATATCCATCTTCAAGCGTATAATGCTACACGTACCTAAGGAAGAAAGCTCACGAAGCTATATATCTCCTTCCCCCCATCTCAATTCCTTCTCGCACACACATCAAGAGAAGCGCCTTATGTCACAAGAAAAAACAGCCGCCCCCACCACCCGTGCAATGCTTGCACTTTGGGTGGCGGGGGCGGCTGCCTTATAGGATAGGTGAGGCTTAGTCCTCGAGATCTATGGGCTGCTCTGCCAGGAGCTGCTCGATGAGCGGAGCGAGCTTCTCAGGCTTAGTCATCGGAGAGAAGCGCAGGACACGGCTACCGTCGCGCGAGATGAGGAACTTGGTGAAGTTCCACTTAATGCACGAGGTGAGTGTACCAGGTGCAGCGCGCTTGAGGTAGGTGAAGATAGGGTCTTCGTAGCGGCCATTGACTCGTACCTTCTTCATCATCGGGAAGGAGACCCCGTAGTTGAGCGAGCAGAAGGAAGCAGCATCTTCGCCCGTGCGAAGCTCTTGACCGAGGAACTGACCGCAGGGGAAGCCGAGGATAACCAGCCCACGATCACGATAGCGCTGATAGAGCTCTTCGAGGCCTGCGAACTGAGGTGTGAAGCCACACTTGCTCGCTGTATTGACGATCAAGAGGACCTTACCTGCAAACTGTGAGAGGCGCACCAGTTCACCCGAGGGACGCTGGGCGATGAAGTCATATATCTTCTGCATGGGTCAGGGCAATTCTTAGCGCTTCATCGCGCGGTCCATCTCACGGCGGTCATCACGCTCACGCATCGTAGCGCGCTTGTCATAGACCTTCTTCCCTCGAGCTGGGGCAATGACGACCTTCGCCAGCCCACGGTCATTGATGAAGATCTTCACAGGGACAATGGTCACACCGGGGCTTTGTACATAAGCCTCGAGCTTGCGAAGCTCCTTGCGATTCAAGAGGAGCTTGCGGTCACGGCGAGCCGCGTGATTGTTGTACGAGCCGTAGAAGTACTCGCTGATGTTGGCGCCCTTGAGCCACAGCTCCCCGTTGTGGAAGTAGCAGAAGGCATCGACCAAGCTCGCCTTCCCCAGGCGAAGGGACTTGATCTCTGTGCCTACGAGCACCATCCCAGCGGTGTAGGTATCGAGGAGCTCGTAGTCGAAGCGTGCGCGGCGATTCTGTATCGAGACGGCGCGCTGTATCTTTTCTTTCATATGATGAGTCGTAGTTATTGGGGGGCCTTACGCCACAGCAAGAGGGCTGCGATGATGAAGGCCACGTTCGGTATCCACGCCGCTATCCAGGGTGCCATCAGTCCGACGTTCGCAATCTGCGAAGTGAGCGAGGTGGCGAGGATGTACGCCAGACAGAGTGCGAAGCCAATGACGAGGTTGATCCCCAGGCCGTTCTTCATCTTCTTCGCCGAGAGCACTGCACCGATGAAGGTGAGGATAAAGGCGGAGAAGATCGCGGCATATCGATTGTGCAGCTCCGTCTGGAAGAGGCGGGTGTTGCTTGCGCCACGCTCCTTCTGACGGTCGATGTAGCGTGAGAGCTGGTCGTTGCGCATCTTTACAGCATCCTTCTCATTGACGAGGAAGTCAGCTGGGCTGATGCGTAGATTCGTATCCAAGCCATAGCCAATCGTGTCGGTAGCCTCGAGGCCCTTGAAGCGGCGGATATGGAAGTCCGTTAGCTTCCAGTGGTCCAGCGTATCGTAGTACGCTTCGTCAGCCGTCAGGCGGGAGATGAGGTTCTGCCCCTTGAACTGATCCACGGCGAGTGACGTGGCACGCTTCGACAGGCTCTCGTAGTCGCGGATATAGAGGTAGGTATCCTTCGCAATGGCGATCTGGATATTGTTCGTGTAGACCTCGTGGCGCGACTTGAGGTAGGTCTGCTCAAAGTCAATACGCACACGATTACCCGAAGGGATGATGAAGCCGTTGAGCACGTAGGTCGAGAGCGCGATGAGCGTCGCAGAGACCATATACGGGCGGAGCAGACGGCGGAAGCTCATCCCACTGGCGAGCATCGCGATGATCTCGGAGTTCGCTGCCAGCTTCGAGGTGAAGAAGATCACCGAGATGAAGACGAAGAGCGGACTGAAGAGATTCGCGTAGTAGGGGATGAAGTTGAGGTAGTAGCGGAAGAGGATCCCCGAGAGCGGCACCTCTGGCTTGAGGAAGTCCGTGATCTTATCGTTGACGTCGAAGACCACTGCAACCGCGAGGATCAAGCCGATGGAGAAGAGGAACGTGGAGATGAAGGTACGTATGATGTACCAGTCTACCCGCCCCAGCCAAGGGCGGTATGGCTTCTTCATCACGGGCGGAGGCGTCCTACGCTCGGACGCTTCGGTCTGCTCGATCTGCTCGGTGATCGGCTCCTGCTGGAGCTCTTCAGCTTCGTGGGGAGTGGTACTCATGACGTACTCGGGTGGGCTTAGAGGCGATTGTTGAGCTGACGCACCATCTTATCCTTCCACTCGGAGAAGTCTCCTGCGAGGATATGCTCACGGGCCTCACGTACCAAACGCAGGTAGAAGGCGAGGTTGTGTATCGAAGCGATCTGCAGCCCAAGGATCTCGTCAGCGCGGATAAGGTGATGCAGGTAAGCCAGGCTATACTGCTTGTCGACGAAGGACGTACCCTCGGGATCAATGGGGCTGAACTCCTGTGCCCACTTCGCGTTGCGGATATTGATCGTGCCGTAGCTCGTGAAGAGCTGGCCGTTGCGCCCGTTACGGGTAGGCATGATGCAGTCGAACATATCGACACCGCGGGCAATGTTCTCCAGTAGGTTGATCGGCGTACCGACGCCCATCAGGTAGCGGGGCTTGTCTTTGGGGAGGATGCTGTTGGTCAGCTCGACCATCTCGTACATCTTCTCCGTGGGCTCACCGACGGCAAGGCCACCGATGGCATTCCCTTCAGCGCCGAGCGAAGCCACAAATTCGGCAGCTCGCGTACGCAGCTCGGGGTAGACACAGCCCTGCACGATGGGGAAGAGGCTCTGATGATAGCCATAGTGTGGGTCGGTCTCATTGACGCGCTTCACACAGCGACGCAGCCAGTCTTCGGTGAGCGCCAGCGACTTCTTCGCATAGTGGAAGTCCGCATCGCCAGGGCAACATTCGTCGAAAGCCATGATGATGTCCGCACCGATGATACGCTCGATATCCATCACACGCTCGGGAGTGAAGAGGTGCTTCGAGCCGTCGATGTGCGAGCGGAAGGTCACCCCTTCCTCCGTGATCTTACGGCGATGCGCCAAGCTGAAGACCTGATAGCCCCCGCTGTCGGTAAGGATCGAGCCCGACCAGCTATTGAACTTATGCAGCCCGCCTGCCTTGTACAGGGTATCGAGCCCTGGGCGCAGGTAGAGGTGGTACGTATTGCCGAGGATGATCTGCGCGTGGATGTCGTCGCTCAGCTCGGGCATATGGACAGCCTTCACGGAGCCAACCGTCCCGACGGGCATAAAGATCGGGGTAAGGATCTCCCCGTGGTCGGTCTCTATACGCCCAGCGCGCGCGGCAGTCTTAGTACAAGTCTTATGGATATCGAATTTCAGCATCGTTGTCGTTGATTTGTTGGAAGGCTCACCCCCTTGAGAGTGGGATGCGACCCACCAAGCCCTTGTGGAATGCAAAGATACGGCTTATAGGGCAATATCTCCCGATGGGCTGAAGGGCTTTCCGCTGGAGGGCAAGCACCCCAAGGTAGACCCCTTGGGATCGGAGGGCAATTTGCAAGGGAAAAAGAAGGCGAAGGATATGGGAAAGGAGCGCTTGGGTAAAGTGCTCAAACGAGCTTAATCAAACGAGCTTAAGAAACTTCCCTTGCCCCTCGGAGAACGCCCGCTTTCGAGCAGAGGCGGAGAGAAAAACAAAGCCCCTCGCCTAGCAACATCTGCGCTAGGCGAGGGGCTCGTTCGTGGGGAAAGATCCAGCGGCGAGGCTGGATGCGAAGGGGCTAGTCCTTGCGGTAAGGGGCGACGATCTTGAAGCCTCGCCCTCGGAGTACGACTTGGCGATCCCTTACTTCCTCGACGTAGACGGTGTATTCTCCCTCACGCTTGAGTGGATGTTCCTTGTAGAAGATGCTCGCGTCCAGCCAGTCGATCTTGACCTTGCGGGCCTCGCCAACTACGGGGGCGACGATCTCGGGAGTGAGCGTGAGCACTCGGTTGACTCGCGACTCGGGGGTCAAGCCTTTCTTCGTGCGCAGCACTGGGATAGCGCTCTCGCTGAAACGAACCGACTTCCCCTTGAGCCGAGCCATGATCCTGCAGGGGAAGAGCTGGCTCAGTTGCCGCGAATTGGTCATGTAGACCCCGAAGCGGTCGGCCGATCCGGCACAGCGGACCTTGACGAGGATCTCCTTAGTCGTCTTGCGGTCCTCGCTGGTAGCGATCAGCTTGATGTCCCCTTCGTACTTGGCCTTGATCTTGACTAGACCCGTCTCGGCTTGCCAGACGATGTCCGCTGCCTTCTCGGGGTCTTCGACCTTGAGGCTCGCACGTGCGCCTCCCCCCGAGAGGCTAAGCGTCTGCACGTCGTCGCCCGGACGGAGCGTCACGACATCTTCATTCGAAGCAAAGGGAGGAGGGACGACCTTCACCCGCACCCGACGAACTTCGTCGTGGGAGCGCAGCGTGAGCGAGGTCTCGCCGTAGAGTAGCCCCGAGACCCGAAGCGTGTCTCGGCTAATGCTCGAAGAAGCGATGCGGGCATCTTCGATCGTGGCGGAGTACTTCCCGTCGCCGCCCTTCAGTAGGATCATCCGTGTCTCGGACTGGGTAAGCTGGAGCTCCTTGGCATCCTCCTCGCCGAGACGGAGCGGGAGCATCGGGCGGTCGCTCTCCTTGCGACAAGAGGCGACGAGGAGCACGAGGCTAAGTAGGAATAGAATCTTTTTCATCGGAGGCTTTACTTGACGGTGACGAGGTACTCCAGCTCCCAAGTGCGCTCGGGAGCCTCTACGATCTGGACACGGAGCGAATGTTCGCCCGTGGAGGGGAAGACGAGGATGCGCCCTTCGGGTTCGGTCAGCACATCGTCAATATAATAGAGACACTTGGCCTCGGGATTTTGTAGCTCCATATAGTGAAGCGGCAGACGCTGCGGACAAGAGCCATCTTCAGCGATCCAATAAAGGAAGGGAATCTGCCCGCCTGGGAATTCCCCAAGCCCCTGCGTCTCAAGGGTGAGCGGGAGCGAATACTCGGAGTACACCCCATCGGCAAGCGCTCTTAGGCGCACCGTGTAGGTGTAGCCTGGCTCGAGCCCTTCGAGGAAGAAGGAGGTCTTGTCCGTCGTGAGCGTCTTCGTGCTGAGAACGTTCTTCCCCCGCTTCTGTACCAGCTCGAGCTCGTAGGTAGCGCCCTGCAGCTCGCTAGCCGTCCAGGTGAGGTTGCACTCCCGCTGGAGGTAAGGCTGGGGAAGTCGCGTCGGAGGAGCAAGGACGTTGGGCTTGGGCTTGGAGGGCTGATCCTCGCCTTCTGCCCCCTTGACGAGGGTCATGGTGATGTTGTCAAACTCTAGGAGGTAGTTGGCGATGTCGCTCTCATTGTGTGGGAATACCAGCTCGAAGGTCATCTTCTCAGCGTTCTCTGGGGCTTCGACGATCATGTACTTCTCTTTCCAAGTATTCATCTCACTACCTTTAAGGTCCATGCCGATGAGCTGATTGAAGAAACCATCCTTGGCATACTTATTCCCAGGATCCCGAGCATCTACCCAAGGGGTGCCAGCGGGAGCTAGCTCTGCGCCCTCCAGCTTGAGAGCCTTACCCGCCTTGGGGATCCACTTGATCTTGACGACAGCTAGCTTGGCGGCTAGGCGATTAGCTCCTTCGCTGGACTTGGGGAGGTTGCCTCGGTACCAGTAGGAGACGAGGTACTTGGCCTTCTGTCGGACAGGTAGGGGATCGGGATAGGTATATATCTGATGATCGACACTGAAGTAGCCCGAGATCCTCATCGCAGCCTTCCCGCTATGTGCACCACTGAAGGTGCGGGCAAACTGGTTGCTCGACGTCGTGCTGTGCGACGGATAGAGCCACCAGCCTGTGGGGCGAGCCTTCTCAAATGACTGTAGGGCCTTGAGGTAGGCGACATAGGCATCGACGTAGGCTTTGAAGCGGGCGATCTGCTCTTCCGTGTAGGTGATGCCGTGCTCGTCGCCGTACTCTATGATCTTCTCGTAGATACCGCCCTCCTTCTCTTCCTCGTCCTCGTAGAAGACATCGTCCGGTGTCCTTGGGATACATTCCTCGGGGTAGTCACTTGGGCGATCGGGTTTGGGAGGAAGGGCGGTAGCCGCAGGATCCTCGAGCCCTCCATTGGGTAAGATACTTGCCCCTACAGTCTCAGGACGAGTCGTAGGTCTATTGCGGTTCATTTGCCCCCATAGGCTGGTAGATCCAAGCAGGAGTACCAGAGCTAGGGTAGCTTGTCTGAGTCTATTCTGTAGCATTGTCTTGCGATAGCGTCATTATCTAGTATTCTTGGGGAGGAGCGCTTAGCCCTTGGAGGGAAGGCTAAGGGCAAAGGTCGAGGAGAGACTACGGGCGACCTTGTCTAGGCGCTCCCTAAGCGAGCTGTCCCATAGCCCTTCTCCCGCCTTGAGGGAAGCGATGAGACGCTTGACCTCTTCGTGCGAAAGGTAGGGCTCACCACTGGGGCGACGTGTGAACTGTAGAGCGTAGAGGTAGCCGACACCACGAGAGACGAAGCGGAAGGCATCTTCGGGGCGTTCGTTGAGGTTGGCTAGGGTGTTCCGTCCCACGAGCTCCTCTAGGGCTCGGGCAGCGACTGCCTGCGCCAGTAGCCCACGGATGTTACGCAGGTGCGACAGAGCCTCCTCGTAACGATATTCGGTGATAGCAAGGCGACCTAGAGCAAAGGCATTGAAGAGCTTTGTCTCCGATCCCCTTAGTCCCGTGAGGCTATTGGACCGGAGGAGCTTTTGGGCTTGTAGGTAGTAGCCGTAGGCCAGATCCCATGTATGCTCCAGCGCCGTATAGCTGTGCCCTGGGACCAGCTGTGGGGCTTCGTGTGCCTGGATAAGCGTCTTGTCGGTGAGGAACTTCTCGTCGAGGTATTCCCCAAGAGCCTTGTCTAGGTACACGGCACCTAAGGTCATCCCTCGGTAAAGCTCCGAGGGTGCGAAGCCATCGGTAGTGACGAAGAAGCGATCGTTGTCCCCTTGGTTGTAACCGATAAATCCCGTTTGTCCAGCACTGGCTCTGCGGTTGTACCGCTCCGTAGCATACGTGTCTCCGTCGTAGCCAGCAGCCCTGCGCACATCGTCTAGGGTCTCGGCGAAGTCCGACAGGATCACCGAGCGATACTTGCTCTGCTGAGCGGAGGAAGCGATGAGGGGCTCTAGGGCGATCTCATTGTTCCCCCCTTGGGCAAAGAGCTGCTTGAGCTCCTGCCAACGTGCGCCATTGAGGATATAGGCTGTGCGAAGGAATCGTGAGTAAAGCGTCTCAGAGGCAGAAGCTGCCTGCTGAGGTAGGAGTAGGTCTACACTGCTCGTCCCCTGACGCTTAAACGTGTAGGTGGGATCAGGGACGAGTGGAGCCTGGTATTGGCTCTCGACCACCTCCCCCTCCCAGCGTGAGCAGGCTGGGGTAAGCGTGGTGAGTGCCAAGAGGAGTGCCCAAGAGCGGCTTGAGGTATAAGGCTTCATTTGCACTAAGGAAGTATAATGTACTTGCAGAAGGGAGCGGGCAGACGTGCCTCACCCTCATCGTAGTTCTGTGTCTGACGTGTCTCTAGTACTGGTGTGGCGAAGATGCCATCAGTCGAGACAGCTTCTAGGGAGACGTGGATCGTGGAGCCACGGGCAGCTGTGCCATTGACTAGGAGGAAAAGGGGCTGGCCAGAGCTAAGCGTCAGCGTCTGGGTATGCTGCTTCCCGTCGTTGGGGATCAAGCTGGAGCCCTGAAGGGTCTTCTCCGTACCCAGCTCATGCAGTAGTTTGTCTGCTCCGACATAGCGAACGACACAGCGTGAGCGCACTTCGCTCTGCTTGCGCAAGCCTCCTTGATGGAGATCCGCTGGTTCGCTGAAGGAGTAGGTCAAGGTGACTCGGTAGGTGCGAGGTGTGCCAGGAAGCGTCACACCTGGATAGACGAAGGTGCTGGGTGTCGTCTCGGGGTTGCCCGAGAGGATCGTCATATCTTCATAGCGACCGTCTGGACGCTCTACCCCACGGAAGGGGAAGAGCTTATCATAGTCCTCCGTGGGATAGTCCACTGGGGTGTGCTTGCACCCTACGAGGGCGAGAGCTGTGAGCCCTACGAGGCTCTGCAGAAGTCTATTCATCGTGGTGATCGCATTAATAGTAATCATGAGTGGCATCGGGATCATCGTAGAGCTCGGCGATGATGCCAGTCTCTACTCCCTCGGGGTGAAGGTGACGGCTCACTAAACGTCTCGTGCGGTAGGGAGCATCGTACACCTCGACAAGTTCGGCAAAGAAGCGATCTCCCTTGCGCTCAAAGTCCGAGAAGATGTACTTCGAACTATAACGGATACCAGTGAGGAAGGTGAGCCCCTCGGGGGTACCCACATAGCCCGATCCTAGCCCAACGATCGCTTGGGGAGGTCCATCGGGGATCAAGGCTTTGCGGCTAACAGCTGTGAAGAGTGCGTACCGCTGGGCGACGAGGTTGCGTCCGTAGGAGGTGAGTTCGTTCCTCGTGCTATACTTCATTATGTAGTTGCTCAGGAAGAGCGTACGTCCTCCCTGATGGATACGTATCTGAGGGTTGCGCATTTGCTCAAAGGCTATGCGGTGTCCCTCGGCTCTGTCGAGGCGAGCTGAGCGGTCTGCGTCCTTAGCGATCCTACGGAGGATGAAGTAGGAGCATGCAGGCTTCGTCGTACGAGGGCTCTCGAAGATCAGTTGCCCATCAGCGTCTGTCCCTCGGAAGAGGAAGTCTAGCTCCCCCTCGTAGCGCTCCCCGATCAGCTCGGTGAGGTAACTACCGGTCGTGAAGCTTAGGCGAGTATAGCCAGCCTGACCAAGTTCGTAGGTAGACTTTTGGACAGCCTTGGCAGAGCCATCGGTGTAGTCCCCTTGTAGCTCAAGAGTACCATCTCTGTGGAAGGTCATCTGATAGTAAAAGCCTCCGTAACCGAGTTGGTTGGGGAACTTATGCTGGTTGATCTCCTCCTTCGGGTTGGTAAAGAGCAGGGAATCTGTCTTCGGGAAATAAAGGACTTCCCACCCCTGAGGAGCGGAGACTAATACCTCCCTTAGCGAGTCTTGTCGTGCAAGGCTTCGCTCGGTAGGGGTATTGGGGAAGACTTGATCATCCTTAGAGCATGCCCCTAGTAGGATGCTTGCCGCTAGGGCGAAGGTGATGCTAAGGCTGTGTCGCATGATGCTTGTCGAGATACTGGTTCATGAGCTGAAGGCTCTGTAGCTGGAGGCGTTGAAGAGGTATGCGCCAAGCCTCCTCAATGTACTTGGAGAGGAAAGCACGCTTCTGGACGAAGGACTCATGAGCGATCTTGGCTTCCTCGGCATAGCGACGCTTAGCCACCTCGTCGCCGTCTGCGTCATCAGGGATAGCAGCATCCTGCTCTGCCCGAGTGATGGCCGCTGGGGTCTCGGTGAGTGTGACGCTGTACATCTCTGCTAGGTCTTCGCGTGCACCCAGCATCCCGAGGATGGAGTAGAAGCCTCTGCTGTAGGCATATCTATTCAGCCCAAGACCTTCTCTAAGTCTCCCTGACTTCTCATAGCTGCGATAGGCATCGGCGAAGGGCTCTGTGGTCGAGCTGTAGCGGTCTGGCCCCAACGATAGGAAGCGGTCATGGTCGTAGGGATGTATGGTCATGAGATGTCGGCCGATCTGGTGCTGAGCACTACGGACGAGGCGGTACACCTCCACGGGATTAGTGGGGGAGAAGGTGTCTACATTATATATGTATAGCTCGATGGAGGGAGCCTTGCGGTTGAAGTGCAGATCTACGCCTTGTCCGTCTCTGTTGGCACCACCGTAGAGGTAAATGCGCAGTAGAGGATGAGCAGGGAGGAAGTCTCTGCTGGTGAAGAACTGCTTGTCTCGGTAGAGGCTGAGTACCGTTGCCTCCAGAGCTTCGAGTACGGGGCGTACTTGCTCGAGGCGTGGGGGATAGGTGTGGGTAGATCGCTCCGCATGGTTGCGATCCCATCTATAGATAACCTCGGCTTGGTAGGGGCGAGTGATATGCTCCTGACACCAGCGGTCTAGCTCGCTCTGCTGCTGGCTCAGTGGAGGCAAGACGCTCCGCTCACTGAGCTGATCCTTCGAGCAAGAGGCTAGGGTCAAGCCGAGGGCAAGTGTGAGGGTGAGGTATATGGATTGTTTCATCATCGTTGGGGGATGCTTAGTGACGTATACGATGGTTGTTGCCCTCCCTTGGATTGGGCTCTAGGCCAGCGGTGATGGCTTCGGTGGGGAGCTGGAGACACTGGCGAGGGTCGTCCTTCTTGAGTGGACGGTAGAAGCTGCTCTTGGAGCTACGTGTGACCTCGATATTGAAGCGTCTAAGGTCAAACCAACGTAGTCCCTCCTCGAAGAATTCCATCTGACGTAGATGCAGGATGGTACGTATCATCGGTAGCTGACGAACCGTAAGTCCATAGAAGGGAGCATAGAGCGCATAGTCGGAGGTAGAGCCCTGCGTGTAGCTATCATTCGGGACAGCTGGCTCGTAGCCGAGCTTGCTCAGCGTGTAGGCCTTGAGGTCTAGGATGGCACGATCATACTCGCCTAGCATGGTGTAGGCTTCCATACGATTGAGTAGGACCTCGTCCGTAGTGAAGAGGACATTGGTCACTGCTAGCCCTCGGGGATGTACTTCGGAGGTCTCCTGCTGGGTAGCCCGCTCGTCAAACTTAGCTAGATAGCGTGTCGTGCGATAGGGCTCAGGGGCATAAACGAAGGGGTAGATAAGGGTCGCATCTCCCGATTGGTCGTCATCCTTGATGGTCTTTCGCTTGAAGATCTTGTCTACGATTCCCACAGTCGCCCCATAGCGATCGGTGGCGATCGAGCGGGAGAGACGGGACTCCGTAGAGGCAAGCATCAGGTTAGCCGCTGTCTGGGGAGAGCAGTAGAGCTCATGGAGGCGCTCCCTGCGTCCCTCTAGCTGTTCCTGATAGCTGATCCATGGACGTAGCGTCGTCCCTGGGGCATTGCCTAGCACGTAGTCGGCGTAGGCGATGCACTGCTTCCAGTCCCCCTTCATGAGGTAGAAGCGGGAGGCGAAGGCATAGGCCGCTCGCTTGGAGAAGTGATATTTCGGCTGCTGATAGTACCGGTCAGAGACGAGGGAGATACCCCGCTTGAGGTCTTGCTCGATCAAGGTGTACACCTCCTCGACCGTGCCTCTCTTGTAGTCCACGAAGGCATGCTTCTCAGGCTTGGTTAGATAGGGTATGCCGAGGCTGGATGCAGAGCGTCCGTAGGGCTCTGACCATATATTCACGAGCATGAAGTGCAGGTAAGCTCTTAGGAGAAAGGCCTCACCATAGAGAGCACGTGTGCGCTCATTCTTGGGGAAGGTCGAGAGGAGCTCCAGCACCTTATTCGCTTGGGCAATCCCTCGGTAGCACTCCCGCCAGTAGCTTAGTGGAGTGTCTAGATCCTCTTGGTCGTAATCCTCCCAGAGGTACATGGACTCCCCTAGGCGGGTCTGAATACCATTGACGCGCTCCTCGACATTGTCTGTACGGGGCTCTAGGAAGGGGATGTAGCTAGCCGTGGGGTAGGCTCCCGTGAGGAGCTCTTGGAGCTTGTCCTCGGTGTCTATACTGATGTCTAGAGCGGCATCGGGGTTCTTATCTAGGTATCCCTGACAGCCACCGAGCAGGAGGGCTAAGGAGACGAGTAGTAGTGATCGCTTTATCATCGTTGTCTATACGTACTTTGAAGTAGAAGGCAGACCCTTTTGGAGGTTAGCTTGTCACCTCTCGAGAGGCACTAGTGCTGCCTCAGGGGAGTTTCTATTGTTGCCTCTGAAGAGTTTCTATTGGAAGTCCCAAGGTGCACCTACGGCAGGGTCGATACCCCTGTCTTAAAATCCTATCTGTAGCGAGAGTGTGTACTGTCTAGGTGTGGGTAGAGATACCCCCCCTGCACGATAGTATTCAGGGTCCTGTCCACGTAGACGCTTGTCGGAGTAGATGAGGAAGGGGTTCGTCAGACTAAGCTGCAGCTTAGCTGACTGCAGGCGAAGCTTCTTGGCGAAAGCTTCGGAGACCCGATAGCCCAGCGAGACATGCTTCAGACGTACGAAGCTACCATCGGCGACTCGTAGCTGGGAGTAGTTGTAGGTGCTATATGCACGCTCAATATTCTCCCTACCCACAGCATTGATTAGATCCTGCGAAGGGATGGTAGGCACATCGGTATGCTGTTCGTCCCCAGGATTCATCCAACGATTACGGTATTCTCCTGAGAAGACATTGAGGTCAGCGAAGGTGGGGTCAAAGGTGGGGTTGAGTCGGATCTTATTGCCCGCCTGCGCCGTGATGAAGAGGGTGAGATCCCAGAGACCGTAGCGCAGGGTATTCGATAGCCCACCGATGACCTGAGGCTCGATAGGCCCGTGATAGGTGAGGTAGCTCTTGGTGTACTGGGTATCACTGAAGTCTGCACTGTAGACGTTGGCATCCTCACCATGATTGGTGGGATAGAGTCCAAAGTCAAAGGTGGGAAGCCCGTGACTATTCAGCCCTTGGAAGTTGTAGGAGAAGAGCGAACCCTTAGGATAGCCTACGAGGTTGCCCCGACCACGTCCAGCGACCATGTCTAGGGCGTTGGGCGTATTACGCAGTCTCGTGATCTTCTGGTTCATGAGGCTGAGGGTAAGGCTGCTGCTCCACGAGAGCTCCTTCGTCTCTATGTTCGTCGTGCTGAGTGAGAGCTCGATCCCTTGGGTGCGCATATCCCCGAAGTTGGCATACTTGTAGTACTGCCCCCCGATACCAGAGGTGCGGACAAGGTCAATGAGGTCGAAGGCATTACGCTGGTAGAGATCCACCGTAGCCCATACACGGTCACCAGCCCAAGCGGTCTCGAGGCCCAGGTTGAGCTCGTACATCTTTTCCCAAGTGAGGTCACGGTTCTCTAGGTGGCGAATGCGTAGGGCATTCTCTCGGTCCTGATAGCGACGAGGCGAGGTCGTTCCACCTTGGTAGACTGAGTTGGCATTGACAGCTTCCTCGTTCATCTTGGCGGTGAGTCCGTAGCTCATGCGCACAGCTAGGCGGGAGAGTAGGGAAGAGGGATGGAAGAAGGCTTCTCGGTCGACGTTCCACTTCCCCCCTACATTCCACGTGGGAAGCCATTGGGTACGAGCGTTGCGCCCCGAAGCATTTGAGCCTTCCATGTTGATCAGGGCATTGAGGATATATCGCCCGTCGTAGCCGTAGGTAGTGCTCGCAGAGAACGTCACTCCTCGGTCATAGCGTCTAGAGTAAGCGAAGTAATCTTCCCCCTCACGAAGGAGCTTACTGAATATGCGAGGATCCGTGTTGATCTGCCCACCACGATCGTACTGCACGCCGTAGCCCGTGAAGGGAGTATGCGAGCGGTCGGCATAGCGGATCTCAGTGAAGCCAAAGGCCTTGATATCATGGGGGCCGATATGGCGGTCATAGTCCAAAGCCAGACGCATGAGATAGCTCTTCAGGCTCGTCTCATCCTTCTTAAGTATCCCCCCATGAGGCAGGGCAACCTCGGGACGGTGCTCAGGATGCTCGGGGTCACGTAGCAGGTAGATGTTGGCCGAGGCGACCTCAGGAGTCTCCATGGCTCTGTAGGCAAGGACTTGGTTGGATCGCTCTGTGATCTCGTGGGTCATAGAGGTGTACGCCTGTCGGGTGGAGACGAGGGCACGGGCTTCAAGATATGGGCGTACCTTGTAGCTGGCTTCGGCTTGAGCCTTGAAGTCGAGTACCCCGATGTCCATGTGGTTGGAGCGGTACTCCTGATGGATGTTCAAGGGTGCCCAGTTGTTGCGGTATCGCTCCGAAGGTAGGAGCGTACGGCTCGTACCCAGAGCATAGCTAAAGGGGTTGATGTCGAAGTCTCTCTCGAAGAGCCCCAGCGTAGTATTCTTGCGTTGTGGTAGGGTACCTGGCGCACTCTGTGAACGGATGTTCCCCTGTGCAGATAGTGTGACCTGCAGGCGATCCCCGAGATAGAAGGTATTCTTGAGGTTGGCAGTGATGCGCTGCACCCGATCCGCCACTGTCCAGCCTCCGTCATAGAAGAAGCCCAGCGAAGCATAGGTGGCACTACTCCGTCCACCTGCACTGAAGCTCACGGTGTGGCTCGTCGTCGGGGTTAGGCGAAAGAGCTCGCTGAACCAATCGGTATTGGCTCGCTCGTGCTGCTCTAGGAAGGCTCTACGTGCCTCTGGTGTGTTCTCCAGCCTATAAGTACCCGTCTCGGGATCGTATTCGGAGAGAGCTCTATTGAGTAGATGGTATACCCCACCACGACGTCCATATAGACTGCTAGCGAGGCTGAAGTAGCCCTTCTGTCTCATTTCCTCGTAGATCCCCATCGTCTCTTGTGAGTTCAATAGGTCATACTGGCTATAGCTAGGTCGGAGGCGCATGGTATTCTCAGTGGCATAACTTACCCTCAGAGGTGTATCCCTACGTCCCGACTTAGTCGTCACGACGATCACCCCGTTAAGTGCTCGTGCTCCGTATATAGAGGTAGCAGAAGCATCCTTCAGTACCTGTATGTCTTGTATGTCGGAGGCATTGAGCCCTGAGACGGCAGAACTGATGAGCGTCGCTGCGTCTCCCGAAGCTAGCTGATCAAGGCTAAGGTGTACGAGGTCCTCATAGACAGCTCCGTCGATTACCCACAGAGGTTGTACATTACCTAGTATGGATGCCCCACCTCGGATATTGATACGAGGTGCAGCACCGAATGTACCAGAAATGCTCTGGATGGATAAGCCTGGTACACGACCTTCGAGCATACGAGATATATCCTGTGTCCCCTCTAGGTGGATGTCTCGCATCTTCACAGATGAGGCGGCACCTGTATAGACTCGGTTGCGGATCTTCTGATAGCCCGTCACGACGACATCCTCGATGAGCTTGTTGTCCTCCTCGAGGGTAATGGTAAGCCGTGCGCTATGGATCTTCACTTTCTTGGCTTGCATCCCCACACTAGTCACGAGTAGAGTATCTCCTATGCGGGCGGTGATGGTAAACTTCCCTACGCTGTCCGTCAGCGTGCCTTGCGTTGTCCCCACAAGACGTACGCTGGCTCCTATTAAGGCTTCGCCACGGCTGCTGCGTACACTACCCGTGATCAGGCTCGCTTGTTGTGCCAGAGCACTAAAGGGAAGAGCAAGGAGGAGCAGGAAACCAAGGCGTATGATGTATCTAAGTGATTGCTTCATGTCTTGCTAAGAGGCGTTAGAGGTTGATACGTACTCCGCCATAGATGCCGAAGGGATGACCGGGTCTGAGGCCAGAGGGATGACGGGAGACGAGATAGACCTTGTTCGCTAAGTTCACAGCGTTGAGGCTTAGGGTGAGGTGGCGGTTGAGGCGTGCCTTGAGTGATGCGTCTATGATCGTATGGCTGGGGATAAGATGTGCCTTGGCGATACGTCCCTGCCCTGGAGCAGTACGCATGTCTGAGTTGTAGCGGACGCTGAGGTTCGCCTCGAGCCACTTGTACTCTAACCCGAGCTGCGCATTCGCTGCATGTCGGAAGATATAGGGCAGTTCATCCCCTGCGAAGACTTCCCCCCAAGCGGAGGAATAGAACTCGTTCTTCATCTGGGTATCGGTCAGGGTGTAGCTGACCTGAAGGGGAAGACGTACCTCCCAGCTCTTAGGAAGGGGTTGCCAAGAGGCTAAGAACTCAAGCCCCTGGACACGTGCTGCTCCTACGGAGAACTGATCCAGCGTACCCTGTCCGCCTGCAGCGGCGAGGTCACTGCCGAGCATGTTGGAGTAGTCGTTGTAGTAGCCGATCGCTTCTACCTTCAGATTCTCAGTGGTGAAGCGTATCCCAGCCTCGAGGTTGATACTCTTCTCGGGCTTCTGCTGGTAGTAGGTCATCACGCTTGGGGGAGCGAAGCCCTGATGGATACCAGCGAATATGGAGAGGGGACGAAGGATGCGATAGTTGATCCCAAGGCTAGGAAGGAGTGCAGTAGCGTGGTTGCTTCCCTCGATGCGTAGGTGCCCCGTGCGTCTTGGGTCTTTGGTCGTATAGTCTCGCTTATACAGCTCTACGTCCTCGAGGCGAAGCCCAGCGGTGATGGTCCATCCCGCCCGTGACCACTTCCCAAGGAGATAGGAAGCGAAGGCATGGGCTGTCGTGATGCGGTTGCTCTGCGAGCCAGGTTGGCCCGCACGGAAGAGGCTCATCTTCCCGCCCTCGATGGAGTAGCTATCATCGTGCTGGAAGCGGTCTTCTAGGTCGGCATGATAGCGGGCACCAGCCTCCAACTGGAGGTAGCTCGAGAGGAAAGGTAGGCGATACTCCACCTTAGTCTGTATCCCACGCGAATGGTAGGAGCGCTGGTTAGCTCGAAGCATAAGCGCTTCGCCGAGGCGGTCGGTGGCACCGGTGAGGATGTCCAGGTAGCGGGCATTGGTCTCGGGGTCGGCTAGTATCTCTTCGATGCTTCGCTTTTCGCCTTTCTGATCTCCGATACGCACATCGTTGAGCTTATACCAGTTGCGCCAGAAGTAATTATAGTAGGCACTTGTCGTCACCTTCAGCCCGCCCGTGAAGTCGACGAGGTGGGTCAAGGCTGTCTGCGTGTGGCGAGTCTGCAGCTGGTCCATCTGGGCACCACGGTAGCGGTAATAGGGGCGGGAGGCGAAGTCCTGCTCACTCAGCCCGACGTAGCTCTCATCGGAGTGTTCGTTCGAGAAGCCGAGCTTCAGCTCGAGTGCCTGACGGATCTCAGCATCCTCGTCGCTATGGATGCGGAGCTTCCCCACGACATCATTGCGGTAAAAGCCCGTTCGTTCATTGGGCTCATCCTTCTTAAATCCCTTCGATTGGTAGCGAAGGTATTCGACTAGGTAACCGACATGTTTGTGGTCGCTACCCAGATGAGCGTAGGTATTGAAGGTGCCGAAGCTCCCGTAGGAAGTGCGGAGTCCTGCTTGGAAGCTCTTGGGGATGGGGGTCGATACCATGTTCACAGCGCCCCCCGTGGTGAAGGGACCGTACTGCACTTGGCTGCTTCCCTTGAGTACCTCGATGGCGTACATGCGGGCGACATTGGGGAAGTAGTAGGCGGCGGGAGCGGCATAAGGGGCGGGGGCTGCAAGGATCCCGTCTTCCATGAGCGAGATACGTTCGCTGCGCTCGGCCTTCGTTCCTCGAAGGCTGATGTTTGGGCGCAGGCCGTAGCCGTCCTCTTCGTAGATATTCACGCCTGGCACGGCACGTAGCATACGGCTGATGTCTGTGTAGCCGAACTTCTTCAGTTCCTTTGGCGAAAGGTAATAAGCTGAACCCGTACGGTTGCGAGCTTCGAACTTGCTTCCCAGCATCTGCCGAGCATAGACCACGACCTCGTCAAGTCGGCGGACGGAGTCTCTCCTCGCTTCGCTGAGGCTATCTGTCGGGGCTACCTGTGCCTTCGCTCCCAGGATCACCGAGCTAAGGCTTAGTGTAATGGCTAGTCGTCTAGCTATATAATACATCTTTAATGATAGGTGTTATCCTTATGTGTTCTCTAGGCACACGCACTCCCCAACCTTCTCTGGTTCAGATAAAAGGCTGTACATAATAATACGTATCTGTGGAGCAGAGGATGTTCCTCCTGTAACCTAGGCAATCTAGCCCGCAAAGATATAGTATCTCCCTTCCCCTTGAAATACCTAAAAATGGGGGTTTTATTCGGTCAATCGCCCCCTTATATACCTGATTTTGGAGCTCCAGCGTTATCCCAGCTACTACGCTCTAAGGAAAGAGCGCGTACACTCCAAGCCGAACTGCCCCCGACCTCTTCCTCTTTTTGCCCGCACTTCACAAACAGCTTCTGCGAGCAAATGAAATGGCTCCGTCCGAAGAAAAAAAGATCGCCCTGCGGAAGAAAAAAGACATTCTTCCGCAGGGCGAAAAATTTCCGTGCGCACGCAGGGAAATTTCTGTGCGCACAAAAAAATATTTTCGTGCGCACGAAAATTTATTTCCTTCCGCAAGGAAATTTCGCCCTCTGCGGAAGGAGGCTTATCCCCCTACACAATAAGCAATTAGGGAGAAGGCACAAAAACTACCTTACCCCCGCCTGCTTGTAGCTCGGAGCGAGGGTCGAAGTGAGGCGCAGGATGAGGTCGAAGAAGACCATCTTCGCCTGCACATTTTGCGCTAAGTGGCGGGCGGCTTCGTCGATCTCGGCCTCGACCTGACGGACGTTGCGCCCCGTGATGCAGGAGCGTAGGTAGCGGGCGATGCCTTCCTCCCGACTCGTGAGGTAATTGATATCGGGGAGGGAGAGATTGTAGAGGTAGAACTCTCTGAACATGCGCGCCAGGTACTCCAAGAGGCTCGCTTGCTCTTCCTTCGACAGTGCCGCAAGGTCCTCTGCGAGGAGCTTCATCTCGCGGGGCTGGGCATTGACCGTCGCGCGGAGGATGCGCTGCAGGAGAGCATATTCCTCGCCCAGCTCAGCGGCACGACCTTCGTAGAGATCGAGTGCCTTGCGGTAGTTGCCCTCCGAGAGGTGGGCAGCGTAGAGGGCATCCGCCTCGGCATAGTCCGTCGGGGTCGCACGTAGTGCTGTCTCGATCTCAGGCTCAATGAGGGGGCGAAGGCGAAGGGTCTGCATGCGACTGCGCAGCGTCTGAAGGACGGACGGCTCGTCCATCGTGACCATGAGGATGATGGTGCGCTTGGGTGGCTCTTCGACGAGCTTGAGGAGCTTGTTGCCCAGCGCCTCTTGCATGCGCTCAGGTAGCCAGATGATGAGGATGCGGTAGCCACGCCCCGAGGTCTGATAGCCCATCATACGCTGCAGGGGCTCGCCTTCGCGAGCGAAGATCGAGGCCTTCTTCCCATCGCCACCGAGGAGTCCCAGCCATTCATCATAATAGGTATAGGGGCCCTGCTGTATGAAGCGTCGCCAGTCCTCGATATGGTCTTCGCAGAGGTTCTTCCCCGAAGCGTTGACGATGGGATAGAGGAAGGAGAGGTCCGGATCCCCCACTTCGTCATAGCGACGACATGAGGGGCAATGCCCGCAGGCATCCCATTCTCCGCGGTCGGTGCAGTTGAGGTAGCGGGCATAGGCGTAAGCCAAGCCCAGTGCGCCCTCGCCATCGCGCCCCGTGAAGAGCTGGGCGTGAGGGACGAGCCCCTGACGAGCCGTCGTGAGGAGCTGTGCCTTGAGGCTATCGTGACCGACAATATCTCTGAAGTACATAGGCTAAGGGATGTAGATGGATGGGAAGGGCTATCGGCGCCAAGCACGGACGGCAGTGGCGAAGGCCGAGAGGTAGGCACGTCCGTGCTCGCTGATCATGCTCTCGGGGTGGAACTGCACCGACCACACGGGCTCCGTACGGTGGCGCATCGCCATCAGCACACGGCCTTCGTCCGCATCAGCGCAATAAGCCGTCGGGACAAGGCAGCTCGGAAGGCTCACATCGTCGACCGCCCAGCTGTGGTAGCGCCCGACGAGACTTCCCGTGGGGATAGCACCGACGAGACTATCCGTAGGATCTATGACCTCAAGTGCGGAGGCATGCCCGTGCCGGGGCGCGGGGAGCTGCACCAGCGTAGCGCCGTAGTGCTCGGCGAGAGCCTGATGCCCGAGGCAGATACCCAAGATCGGCTTTACTCCCGCCTCGGCACGGATGAGGGCCTGCATACGGGGGAACTCACTCGGCACGCCTGGCCCTGGGGAGAGAATGAGCCCATCGTGCTCGGGAAGCGAAGAGAGCTCGAGCTCACCCTCGGGGATAACCTCGAAGGTGAGCTCGGGGAGTGAGCGCAGGAGCTCCACGACATTGTAGACGAAGGAGTCGCGGTTGTCGATGACTAAGAGGTGTACCGTGGAGCCCATGGTACACGCTACTTGAGGTTACGCCCCGTGACATGCGTGGGGCCGACTTGGTCGCGCTTATCCTGGAGATAGCGGGGGTGGTAAGCACCTGCAGGGAGGCTCTCCAGCGCATCGCGGTTAGCCAGACGTGCAGCCACGACCTTATCCGTCATCGAGGTAGAGATCGCCCCCACGACGATATCCATGAGGGTACTCAAGATGCCCCGTCCTCCTTGGTCACTACTCAGATCCACAGCGCCCTCGAAGCGACGGGAGAAGAGCATCTCACCCGTCTTCGTAGAGCGCAGGAGGTACTCGACATCGATCTCGATCTTCGAGCGCAGGGCGACCTTCTCCCAGCGATGGATGATGGTGAAGAGGACAGCGTCTGCACCGAAGACACGGTAGAAGGGCGCGACGTTCCCCTGGATGAAGTCCTCGGCATTGGCGGCACTCTCCTGCTCCATCAGCTCCTTCGCGAGGAAGGGTGAGAAGACGTAGTAGCCACGCTCAGCCAGCGGCTTGAGCAGCGTGGCATAGAAGTTGTCCTTCAGCTCGACCTGATTGGTCTCGTTGATCGTGGGCATGATGACGATGGAGCGGGGATTCTCCCTGTAGAGCGTAGCATAGGCATCCTCACGGCGCTGCGTCTGCTCACCCAGAAGTCCACAGGAGGAGAGGAGTACCAGCGAGACGAATGCCCCTACGGCAATGAAAGCTCGGTGTAGTCGGATCTTCATTTCTTCAGCTGCTTGATAAGACGACGGACGAAGACGGCACTCTCGGGGTACAGCTCAGCTTCCTTCTCGAGGAGCTTCACACCTCGCTCGGTATCGCCTTGCTTAGCTAAGAGGTAGCCGTACTCAGCGCAGAGCCCTGGAGGAGGCATCTTGCGTAGGCCTTCGGGCTGAGTGATGAGCTTCTCGTAGACCAAGCCGAGAGCCCTAAGGCGCTCGGGGGTGGGATTCTGTGCGACGGCATAGGCCGTCTGCTCATAGTTACCCCACGAATATAATGCGGGTGAGGAGCCACAGCTCGAGAGGAGTCCCGCAAAAAGTAGGAGTGCGGCGGCGGTATAAGTGAACTTCATCTGTTGCAAAAGAGGATCTACGATTTACTGCACGGTGATGGTCTTCGCGGCTCGGCTGGAGATGAAGATCTCCTTGGAGAAGAGCGTGCGCCCCTCGGCATCTCGGACGATGACCGTATGGCGCCCTGGGGTGATGGTGATGCGCTTCGCATGTCGCGTGACAGCGTCGGGGCGAACGGCCACGATCCCCACAGCGGAGACGTCGTCGACTAACACAAAGACCTTCTTCCCGACGTAGGCATCCGAGGAAGCTACGACGATATAAGACTCATCATTGAGTCCGCCCGAGATCGACGAGGTCGTCCCGCAGGCTGTCCCAGCGAAGAGGAGGGCAAGGAGGGAGAGTAGACCGACGGCCCACTGCTTGTAGAATGGTTGCTTCTTCATAATCGCTGCGGTCTTACTGCTGTACATAATAGTTGTCTAAGGCGCCCTTATCGAAGCTCCCCGAGACGACGCTGACGATAGCGTACTGCGTATCAGGCGTATCGCCATCAACGGACTCTACGCGCAGCTGTGCCACGGGCTTACCCGCCAGATAGAAGGAGACACCCGTCTGAGGGTTCTTCACTTGCTTGCCGCGCTTATAGAGCGTGAAGATATCTCCAGGACGAATGCCCTGAGCGGCCCCGCCTGCGATGATGATACCATCGGCATCAGCATTGATGAGGTAGGTGCGCCAAGGCTTGTCGGTGCACTTATTGATGATGTTCTCGACGAGCTGATCGATGGCCCCCGAGATGGCCTTATCGCTGAGGGTGGCGTCATAGCCAGCCTTACCGCCAAGACCCAGAGTGCTCTTACTCGTCGTCTGAGCCTGCCCCTTACCTTCCTCCGAATAGATGACTTGCCCCGTCGCGACATCAACGATACGGATGCTCACACCCGCCTCTACCGTCTGACTCTTCTCCGAGGTGAAGAGACCATCCTTGCCAGTCGTCTTGCGGCCGAACTCGGTGATCGAACCGAGGATAAGGTAGTCAGCACCGATACGCTGACCCTGACCAGCCTTGAGCTCAGCCTCCAGCTTCTCCGAGTCGCTACGCTCGAGGAGGATGAACTTCCCCGAAGCATTGAGCTTCGTCATAAGGATATCGAGGGCCTGCTTCGCCATGGGATCATTGTCGCGCTCGTAGAAGATACCCTTGCCATACTGCGTCTCATTGGAGAAGCGCCCGACGGCGACCTTCCACTTGAGGCTACGCGCATCGGCAGGGCGAGCGTTGTTGACCCCAGGATGGGCGATGACTCGCTGGGGCTCTTGTGCAGTAGCATAGCCAAGCCCCGAGAGACCTGCCAGCGCTACGAGAGAAAGCGTCTTAAGTACATTCATAAGGCACTGTATATCTATAAGTGAGGTTTGTGTCATACAAATGTAGTGATTAATAGCGGTAGAGCCCTGGGGCTACGCCTATACAGACGAAGCTCTATACCACAGCTTGAATGCAGATGGATCCTATGTGATACAGACCTATATTGGTCGGCGGGCTGACCTATATAGGTCGCAGACGTGACCTATATTGGTCGAGAAAGGAACCTATATAGGTCAGCCCGCCGACCAATATAGGTTCGCACCACCCTCCCCTACAGAGACGTCATCACACACAGATAAAGACAAGCCCCCCAGCTCACTGAGAGCTGGGGGGCTTATCCTGTATAGAGCTAAGCTGTGCGCTTAGTAGTCGGGGTTATTCTTACCGAAGTTGGGGTTACGGTCAATGACCCACTGAGGGATGGGGAGGTAGCGGAAGTGAGGCTTGAAGATGCGGTTCTCCACGAGCTTAGCTTCAGCTGGAGCAGAAGGATTGATCGTAGCACGCGTCTCAGGATTCGTACCCGTCATATCGACAGTACCTACCATACGCTGCAGCGGACCATTGAGGACCGTCTCAGCGATCATCTTGCCGTCCGTACCCTTCCAGCGAAGGATGTCAGCACGACGGAGACCTTCGCCAGCGAACTCAACGGAGCGCTCACGACGGATCAGCTCACGGAGCTTATCCTTCGTACCGTACTTCGTCTGGTCGACAGCAGGCATACCTACACGCTGGCGCACGAGGTTGATCTTAGCGTACACATCAGCCGAAGGACCATTCAGCTCGTTCTCAGCTTCTGCATACGAGAGTAGGACCTCAGCATAGCGGAAGACGATAGGGCTGGCATTCGTAGACCACACGTCGGCATACTGATTAGCAGGAGCGGTGTACTTATTCCAAGTGAGCCCCGTCTTAGAGCTGTTGTTCGCACTTTCGGGATAGTCCTCGTTCTTCTTCCCACCAGGCAGCGTCTGGTCGAGGGTGTTGTAGATCGCGGTCTTGCCCTCGGGCGTGATATAGTTAGCACCAGGGTAGCAGACGGTCATAGCCATACGAGGGTCACGATCCTTGAAGGGATGCGTGGCATCGTAGCCTGAGCCCGACTCATCCGTCGTCAGCCCCGTCTTCATCTCATAGAGGTTGATGAGGTTAGCCGTTGGCACCATCGAAGACCAGCCCCCGACGGAGTTATTGAGCATCGAGCCGATAGAGGTGTAGTGAGGCTTCACCGTCTCGAGGTACTGCACAGCAGCGATGATCTCAGAAGAGCCTTGACCAGCGATGGTGAAGAGCTTCTGGTAGCTGGGCTCGAGGCTATAGACGTTGAGATCGATGATCTCCTTAGCCTTCGCCTTAGCGACTTCCCAGTCACCATAGTAGAGCGCTTCGCGCATACGGATAGCCAGAGCAGCACCCTTGCCTAAGCGACCACGCGTGACATTAGCCTGGAGGTCGGGGATAGCTTCATCCAGATCCTTAGCGATGTAGGCACGCACCTCAGCCTCAGTCTTACGAGGCAGACGAGCTTCATCAGCATTCTGAGGGAGCTCGATGATGGGCACACCACCATAGAGGAAGTTCATCGTGAAGTACTGATAGGCACGGATGACCTTAGCCTCAGCGATGATGCGCTTCTTCTGCGCCTCAGGCATGTTGGGGATCTCTTCGATCTGCTTGAGGAGGAGGTTACAGCGGCCGATAGTACCATAGCCATAGAAGGAGGCGCCTGGGCTGGTGGGGCTCATCGTCCCGTTGCCGATAGAGCGGAAGCCCTCGTGAGCGTGGAAGCTAAAGCCAAAGTCCGAGAGGCAGTCCATATAGAGGATCGTACCACCACTCTCCCAGCCATCATAGCAGCCGACGAGGAACTTCTCAGCGTCTTCGGGAGTCTTCCAAGCAGTCTTCTGAGAGAGCTGGTTGCGGGGGGCTGTATCGAGGAAGCCCGAGCAGGAGACACTACCAGCCGTCAGGAGGCCAGCCAGCAGGTACTTATATAGGTTATTCATTATCGTAGTCACATTAGAAGGATACGTTCAGCCCGAAAGAGTGCGTACGCAGCAGGGGGTAAGAGGAGAGACGCTGGCTCGTAGCCTCAGGGTCGATGTTACCGCGCATGTTGTCCAGCGTGAAGAGGTTCTCGCCAGAGTAGTAGACACGCAGGGAAGAGACACCGAGGTTCTTCAGAAGGCTCTTAGGCAGGGTGTAACCCAGCTGGAGGTTCTTCAGACGCACGTAATGCGTGTCCTGCAGCCAGAAGGTCGAGCTTGCTTCGTTGTGGTTAGCCTGACCAGCGAGGTAGATGCGAGGCATCTTACCCGAGGGCTTGTCTGCGCTCCAGGCATGACGCCACTCAGTAGAGGGGTGACCCGTATCCCCACCGAAGGCACCGAAGACCTCAGAGCTGTAGAGGCGAGAGGCAGCTGCGACACCGCTAAACATGGCAGAGAGGTCGAAGGCACGCCAGCCTAAGTTGAAGTTCATAGCGAACGTATAGGCGGGATCTACAGGATTAGAGAAGATACGGTCCTTACCATTGATCTTGCCGTCACCATTGACGTCCACATAGCGGATATCACCAGCCTGAGGGCGAGAGCCGAAGGGTGTACCATACTTAGCTACGAAGGCATCTGCTTCTTCCTTCGACTGGAAGAGCCCGTCAGCCTTGTAGATGTAGTAGGTGTCGTAGGAGTGACCGACGGCATTGCGAATAGCACCATTGTCCATGTACTCGTTAGCACCGAGGCTGAGGATCTTATTCTTGTTGTAGGTAAAGTTACCACCTACGCCGAGCGTCCAGTCACCGAAGTGCGTCTTGTAGTTCAGTGCGATTTCGACACCCTTGTTCTCCATCGCACCGACATTAGCGTGGTAGGGCTTGAGAGGGAACTCAGAGGGGACGTCAACCTTCATCAGGATATCGGTCGTCTTACGAGCGTAGAAGTCTACTGACCCAGTCAGCTGTCCAGCGAAGAAGCCGAAGTCCAGACCTACACCGACGTTGCGGCTCTTCTCCCAGCTGATATTGTTCAGCTTGAGGTCGGTCTGTGCATAGCCAGAGGTAAGTGCACCACCGAAGGGATAGGTAGCACCGATATTATAGGTATTGAGTGCAGGATAGTAGTCATTGAGAGCTTCCTGGTTACCGAGGAGACCCCACGAAGCACGGACCTTCAGGTCGCTCAGCACGGGATAGAGAGGCTTCATGAACTCTTCCTTCGACAGGCGCCATGCACCAGAGAAGGAGGGGAAGTAACCCCAGCGATAGCCCTGAGCGAAGCGCGAAGAGGCGTCAGCACGGAAGTTCGCTTCGAGGAGGTACTTGCCGTCGAAGTCATAGTTCAGACGACCGAACCAAGAGAGCATACGCAGCTGAGCCGTCGTACCATTGTTCTCCTGCGTAGAGGAGGAGCCTGCACTTAGGTCGGTGAGGTCGTTCGAGGGATAGTCCTTACGCTTGCCCTGCATGTACTGCGTGAAGAAGTCTTCAGCATGCCACCCGAGGAGGGCCTTGAAGTTGTTCTTGCCAAAGCTCTTGCTGTAGTTAGCCAGTGCATCGAAGTTTGCACGCGTCCAGAGGTAGTAGCGTTCGTCCAGATTGTTGGGCGCACTGACCTTGTGGTCGTTGTACTTGATGAAGGGGACGAAGGCCTTGTAGTGCTGCAGACTGGCTACATAAGCTACGTTAGCCGTGAGGGTAAAGCCATCGAAGAGATGGAAGTCGATACCCCCAGTAGCGGAGATGTTGTGGTTGTCGCGGTCGATGGTCTGACCTGAGTCAAGCCAAGCCAGAGGGTTACCGTCCCCCGTCGTCCCCCAGCTCTTACCGTCCTTACTACGGCCGAGGATCCAAGGAGCGACGATATTCAGCTGGCGGATGATCTGGTCAGAGCCACCAGATACGTAGGAGTTATTAGGATCTGCGTACTTATTCTTGATGTAGGAGAGGCCGAGTCGAGCCGAGATGAGGCGGCTGAGGGTGAGGTCAAGATTCGTACGAGCGTTGAACTGATTACGCTTAGCGTTGGGGAGGATACCCGACTGCCCGAGGTAACCCAGCGAAGCCATATAGCGGACCTGCTCGGAGCCACCATTGACACTCACATTGTGGTGCTGCATAAGAGCCGTACGGAAGGCCAGATCATACCAGCGGGTATCGGGGTGCCCCTCGGGGTCACTGCCGTCCTGGAACTTCTTGAGGTCCTCGTCAGAGAAGCGAGCTACCTTACCAGCAGCTACCATCGCCTTGTTGTAGAGGGTAGCGTACTCGAAGGAGCCCATACGGTCCATCAGGCGCGTAGCGCTCTGCATACCCACGCTACCCGAGTAGCTGATGCGAGCCTTACCCGACTTACCGCGCTTGGTGGTGATGAGGATGACCCCGTTAGCAGCCTTCGAGCCGTAGATAGCTGCGGAGGCAGCGTCCTTCAGGACTGAGATGCTCTCGATATCGCTTGGGTCAAGCATATTGAGCGTCCCAGACTCGAGACCGTCGATGAGGATGTAGGGATTTGCGTTATTCAGGGTACCCGTACCACGGATGCGGAGCTTACCGCCGTCGAGACCTGGAGCACCGTTGGTAGCGGTGACTGTCAGACCTGGGACGAGACCTTGCAGACCATTACTGAGGTTCTGAATGGGGCGAGCTTGTACCTGCTTCAGGTCAAGAGCAGTCACGGAACCAGATAGGTTAACTTTCTTCTGCGTGCCATAGCCCACGACGACGACGTCACTGAGCTGCTGGGCTTCTTCCTTGAGCGTGATCTTGATCTGCGTCTGCGCTGCTACGGCTACCTCACGAGCTTCATAGCCCAGATAGCTCACACGGAGGATGGCATCACGCTGTACTCCCGACAGGGTGAAGGCGCCCTTGGCGTCCGTCATAGCGCCTTGCTTGGGATTTTTCTTCACGACAACAGAGGCTCCAACGATGGGCTCATCTTTGGTATCCACTACGGTGCCGCGGATGGTCAGCCCCTGTGCCATAAGCTGTGGGGCCAGGTAGATCGCCAGGATCAGTAGCCAACCGACCCAGAGAGACCTAAGGATGAATGTTTGTTTCATACACTTGGGATTTGTGAGTTTGAATAGTGGTATGTCTACATGCCACTCGGCTGTGGTGGCACGGTGTCCGCTCCCGAAAACGTCTTCATGGTGGGAGCGAGTGATGAACCTCTCGCTCGAGGTGCATCGTGGTATTCGGACTATGTATTTCGATTCAAACTTATAAAAAATACTTATTCATTCCTACTATAGAATTTTCTAAGTATAAGCATTCTCTCTTTTTGCTTGTAAGTAAGGCTTTTGAATAGGGGTAGGAGCGCGGAGGGATAGGGGTACTTGGCACCTCTCTGGAGTGTATCATAATCAAGGCTTTACTAAGGCAAAAAATCGATCAGTACTGGTCACTGCTCCGACCAGTACTGCTTCGATGTGTGACCAGTACGAGTAGCGATTAGTGACCAGTACTGGTCACCTCGCCGACCAGTACTGGTTCGTTTTGCCCCCTCGGCAAAACTGATATCATAAGGCGTATTCACCGCTCGCTCTGCCCTTGAGTTATTCGGCTCCATGATGATAGTAGTTCGTGGATGAAGCTGAAGAAGTCAATTTGCAAACGACTACTGGTCTGCATGCGGATGACTATTGGTATGGGGGGCAAACCACTATTCGTTCGTACATCGAACCACTACTGGTTTGAGTGTGAACCACTATTGCTCTGAGCCTCCTCCCCCAGCTTCACACTCCCTAATCACGAAGCAGTCACCCTTTCAGCAGCTCTCCAAAGGGGAGAATCGAGTGAAAAGACACATTGAGCATCAGACACTTATATATTGATAAAGCTCATACGAATATTCCATAAGTGCAGGCAATTCCATATCTTTGCGACCGCCTCCATGGTGAGGCTTGACTCGTATTCTACACCATATATTATATGTAATACATCCATCCAGCTCCTCTCCTCAGGGAAGCTTCGCAGATAGCAAGCCCCACTATCCACTCCTCGACGGCCTGCGTGGTGTCGCCGCCATCGTCGTTGTATGGTACCACATCTTTGAGTCCTTTGCGACCAGCCATCTTGACCAAGGCATCAATCATGGCTATCTCGCTGTAGACTTCTTCTTCCTCCTATCAGGCTTCGTCTTGGGCTATGCCTATGATGGCCGGTGGGGAAAGATGAATACCTGGAGCTTCATACGGCGTCGCCTCATACGACTACACCCTATGGTGATCTTCGGAGCTATCTTCGGTGGAGCACTCTTCTATACACAGGGATGTGAAGCATGGGATGTCAGTAAGATCAGCATTGGGATGCTCCTCGTAGGGATCCTTCTCAATGCCCTGATGATCCCCGCTCCTACACGAATGGACGTACGAGGGCTCGGGGAGATCTACCCTCTCAACGGCCCTACGTGGTCGCTCTTCTTTGAGTACATAGGGAATCTCCTCTATGCGATCATCCTCCGACGCCTCCCACTGTGGGGGCTGCGCCTCATCGTCCTCATCAGTGGACTGGGGCTTATCGGTGTCGCTGTCTACGGGACTCAAGGGGACCTCTGCCTGGGCTGGGCCTTCACGCCGGAGAATGCCTTGGGTGGATCACTCCGTCTGCTCTTCAGCATGACGATGGGGCTGCTCCTCTCCCGCACCCTGCATACCCGCACTGTGCGAGGCTCCTTTGCTCTTGGAGCTGGTCTCTTCGTGCTACTGGCTGTCCTCCCACGTCTTGGGGGAGAAGAAGCCTTTTGGCTCAACGGGCTCTATGACAGCCTGTGTGTCCTCATCCTCTTCCCCCTCCTACTTGTCATCAACGTACGATCAGAGGGGATCAGCCCTCGCATGCGCCAGCTCTGCACCACGCTGGGAGACCTCTCCTATCCACTCTATATGGTGCACTACCCTCTACTCTACTGCTACTACGCATGGGTAAAGAATCACCACTTGACCTTCCAGCAGTCACTCCCAGGAGCACTGGGACTACTCTTTGGCTCTATACTCATCGCATACCTCGCTCTTCGACTCTATGACGGGCCTGTGCGTCGAGCCTTAGCTAAGCGCTACTTATAAGGAGATACAACCTTCATCCCCTACCCCGTGTTGGGATAAGGGGGTGTATACCCCACAAACGATAAACGAACGGTAAGACAACACCCATGACAAAGAAGATCATCGTGGCCATCGACGGCTACAGCTCGTGTGGCAAGAGCTCTATGGCACGTACGCTCGCGCGTGCAATCGACTATATCTACGTCGACACAGGCGCGATGTACCGAGGCGTCACCCTCTTCGCCCTCAGACGCGGCTTCATCCGCGAGGGAGTGATCCAGGAGGCAGAGCTTCGCGAAGCCCTGAACGAGGTATCCCTGAGCTTCCGTCAGAGCCACGAAGGTGCCACACCCGAGCTCTACCTCAACGGCGAGAACGTCGAGAAGGAAATCCGCACGATGGAGGTCGCCTCCTTCGTCAGCCCCATCGCTGCACTGGGCTTCGTACGTGAGTTCCTCACCGCCCAGCAGCAGGCCTTCGGTGCTGAAGGTGGTATCGTCATGGACGGCCGAGACATCGGCACCGCTGTCTTCCCCCAGGCAGAGCTCAAGGTCTTCGTCACGGCTGACCCCGTCATCCGTGCAGAGCGCCGCCTTGCCGAGCTTCGTGGCAAGGGCGACAGCAAGATTACCCTTGAGGAGGTGCTGGAGAACCTCCGTCAGCGTGACTACATCGACACGCACCGTGAGGTAGCTCCCCTGCGCCAAGCTGAGGATGCCCGCGTCCTCGACAACTCCCACCTGACCCACGACGAGCAGGATGCTCTCCTGCGCTCCTACTTCGAGGAGGCTCTCGCCAAGGCGTAGTCCAGCCTTCCTCTCCCCCACTCCTTATCCCCACGCATGTATCCCAAGATCGAAATAGACCAACAGTCAGGCTTCTGCTTCGGCGTCATCAATGCAGTCAAGCACGCCGAAGAAGAGCTGAAGAAGGATGACAAAGAGCTCTACTGCCTCGGCGACATCGTACACAACAACCAGGAGGTAGACCGCCTGCAGGCCAAGGGCATGCAGACGATCGACTATGAGGCCTTCAAGAAGCTCGAGGGGAAGCGCGTGCTCTTCCGTGCCCACGGGGAAGCACCAGCCATCTATCAGCTCGCTCGTGAGCGTAACATCGAGCTCGTCGATGCTACTTGCCCCGTCGTGCTCGCCCTGCAGAAAAAGGTTCGTCGCAAGTTCGCCGAGCTGGATCCCATCGGTGGTCAGATCGTGATCTATGGGAAGAAGGGCCATGCCGAAGTCAATGGTCTCGTCGGCCAGACCGATGGGAAGGCCATCATCGTGCAGAGCCCCGAGGATATCGAGCAGATTGACTTCACCCGCCCCATCGCACTCTTCTCACAGACGACCCAGTCACTGACGGGCTTCCACGAGCTCATCGACACGCTCCGTAGCCGTATGATAGGCGATGCTCGCTTTGACTTCCAGGACTCGATCTGCCGCCAGGTATCCAACCGCATGCCCCACATCCAGGAGTTCTCCTCCCAGCATGAGCTGACGTTCTTCGTCGCAGGGGGCAAGAGCTCCAACGGCAAGGTGCTCTTCAGCTACTGCCAGAAGGGCAACGAGCGAAGTATCTTCGTCTCCTCTCCCGATGAGATCCAGCCCGAGATGCTCCAGCCCCTACCACAGAGCATCGGTATCTGTGGGGCGACCTCCACGCCTATGTGGCAGATGGAGCAGGTAGCCAGCCGTATCCGCGAGATCCTCGGGATGCCTGAGCCAGAAACAGCCATCAGCGAATGAGCATCGACAGCGAGCGACTCGAGGAGTACATCCTAAGTCACACGACCCCTGAGAGTCCCTACCGCCAGCGACTCTGGAGAGAGGCTCATGTGCGCCTCCTGCGTGCTCGTATGCTCTCTGGACACCTGCAGGGCAATCTCCTTCAGATGCTCTGCCGTATCTCGGGAGCCCAAAAGGTCCTTGAGCTTGGCACCTTCACAGGCTATGCTGCGCACTGCTTGGCCGAAGCCCTCGGCGAAGGGGGTGAGGTCCATACCATCGAGTCAGATGATGAGATGGAGGACTTCATCCACGAGTTCCTCGACGGCACGCCCTACGCCCACCGCGTCCACCTCTACCTCGGAGATGCGCTCACGATTCTCCCCGAGCTCTTAGAGAAGCACAGCTTCGACCTCGTGTATATCGACGCCAATAAGCGTGAGTACATCAATTACTATGAGCTCATCCTCCCCCACCTCCCCTCGGGCGCCCTCATCTTAGCGGATAATACCCTCTGGGACGGTAAGGTCATCGAGGAGCCGACTCCCACCGACCAGCAGACGCAGACGATCCTCGCCTTCAATGATCACGTACAGCGTGATCCCCGTGTCGAGAACCTCATCCTCCCCCTACGTGATGGGCTGAGCCTCATCCGTAAGCTATAAGCTCCCCCCCCAAGCATATACAGCAGCGCCCCATGATGCCATCTGCATCATGGGGCGCTGCTGTGTATGAGGTATAGGAAGGCGTGAGCTACAACGCTCCGACCATACGTAGGATACGCGTGACCTGTACCGCCATCATCAGCGTGACGGGGATAGAGACCCAGAGCGCACAGACCAGCGCAAGCATCCCCTCGTGATAGATCTCCTGCGGGGCACGGTAGCCCGTAGCGAGGACTCGTCCTCGGATGTAGAGGTACAGACGGTAGACACCATAGCCCACGGCAAGACCTACAAGGATACCCACAAGGCAGTCAGAGAAGAAGTGCGCTCCGATATACATACGGCTGTAGATGACCCAGGCAACTATGAGCGAGAGTACCGCTGTGAAGCGTCGGTCTCTGAAGGTCAAGCAGAGGAAGGTCGCCACCGCAGTGTAGTTCGCAGAGTGCCCAGAGAAGAAGCCATAGAGCTTCCCATGGTAGCCATAGACATAGTGCAGGCTCTCCTGCAGCCAAGGCGTATGCGTGGGACGTAGACGCTCAAAGAAGGGCTTCGCCAGCGTCGAGCTTAGGACATCTCCTACCGCCACACACAGCCCCACCATCAGCAGGAGGAGGACAGCCTCACTCTTCGGACGGCGATAGAAGAGGAAGATCAGGAGAGCTATCGCAGGGAAGGTCCACGCCCCGACGTTGGAGATGAGGAACATCGCTGCATCCCAAAAGGGCGAATGCGCTCCATTGATAGCGCGCAGTAGGGCGACCTCGCCCGGCAGGAAGGGAGGCGTCATAGGAGTATTTACTTGGGAGCTACAATGGGCTCAATAGCACTCGAGGCGATCCAGCCCTCTGTACCATCGCCCAGTGAGAACTGCTGGTATTCGCCTACGGACTTGCCTACAAGGCGAAGGCGCGTACCCTCATGCAGCTGAGTCTTGACCGTCCCCTTCCCGCTGGGAGAGGAATAAACATTCACCTCGGGCTGCGTAATGACAGCCTTCTCTCGAGCCGAGCGCTCGGCATACACCCAGTGCAGGATCAGCGCCCCGACAAAGGCTGTCAGGACGAAGCTCCCCAGCGCCGTATAGAAGGCGATACGCTTACCACGGCGTGTGCGCCCCAGAGCAAAGGCTACGCAAGAGCCGATAGCCAGAGCAAAGAGCACAAGAGCAAGCGGGAGGAGTACGGTGAGTGGCAGGGAATAGGCGACCTTAGCCCCCGTAAGTGTGAACCAGCTCTCCGCATCGGGGAGCTTATCTATGGTCTTCTTGATGAGGACAGCACGCGCCTCGGCAATCGCCTTATCACGGGGATCCAAGAGCGTAGCACGCTCATAGCTCAGCACCGCATGCCCGAGGTCACCCAGCAGATAGTAGCAGTTACCGAGGTTGGCATAGCGCGTGGAGCTCTCGCCTGAGGTCTTGATCTCCTCCTCAAGAGCGGCAGCAGCCTCACGGTAGCGCCCCGCAGCGAAGAGACTATCGACAGAGATCTCCGCCTTCTCGGTAGCCCCGAGGTGGAGCGTCGAGATCAAGCAAAGTAGGGAAAGAAATATCGTACGCATAGTAAAGGGGCTAAAGCTTGTGACTATCGATAGCGCCGATGACCTCAGCAGCTGTATCATACAGCGCCTGCATATCCCCCTCCTTAGCGGGAGCATAGCGGGCGAACTCAACTTCATCGATGACCTGTGTGAGGCGCGTGATCGTCTCCTCATCCAGCCCACGAGTGCGCAGGATCTCAGAGACCGAGCTACGACTCAGCTCAGAGATAGGCAGACGGAGCTTATCTCCGAGATAGCCCCAGAGTGCACGTAGCGCCTCCTCGTAGAAGGCATCACGCTTACCCGCCTTGAGGAGCTTATGAGCCGTGCGCAGGCGCTTAGTAGCCACCGAGCTGGCACGCGAGGCCTTGTACCCCAAGCTGTCAGCACGCAGACCACGCTGGCGAGCGATGACGAGATAGGCGATGAGGCCGAGAAGTGCGATAAGGGGGAAGAGCAGAAGATAGCTCCAGCTCGTCGCCCAGCGAAGACCCTTAGGAGCGGAGACCCCTTCGGTGTCATGGAGCTGACGCAGGAGCTGCTCCTGCTGGCGGAGGCTACCGCGATCATCCGACGCAGTCTCAGGGCCCTGAGCCACATTCAGCGAGAAGGTCTGTGAGCGGAGTGTCTCATAGCGCCCCAGCTTGGGGTCGAAGTATGAGAAGGTCAGTGCAGGGATCGTCACCGAGCCCGTACGACGAGGGATGGCGAAGTACTCGATGATCTTCTTACCATAGACCTCGGTAGCGGAGACCTTCTCCTCATACGTCTCCTTCGGATCATAGACCTCGAAGTCCTGAGGGAAGGCTATCGCGGGGCTGATGACCTGCTTGAGGTTGCCCGTACCCTCGAGAGTCAGGCGAATCGTCACCGACTCATTCGTCTTAGGGGTCTTCGTGAGGAGCTCGGCACGCATACGGAAGGAGCCGACGGCACCAGAGAAGTCCTTGGGCTGCCCCTCCGTGGGGAGTGGGCGCACCTGGATGGTCACTGGAGCTGACTCCACCGTGCGGTCAGCGAGTACCGCCGAGCCAAAGAAGGGATCGTCACTGGCCTGAGGCACGGGGACGCGGATACCGATCTTAGATGAAGGGATGGTGAGCGTACCACTTCGCTGGGGGAAGAGTACCTCACTGAGGATATCTACCGTACGGTAGTTGCGCCCCTGATAGGTCTCGAGCTGGAGCTGACGACGACCATCATCAGCCTGCTTCTCGGAGAGGAAGCCATCATATTGGGGGGCTTCGAAGGAGTTGATATCAAACTCCGTCGTCGCATAGAGCTTGTAGCGTATGGGGAAGGCCTGCTTCTCATAGACAACGGTAGCCCCAGGAAGCGCGCGGAAGAAGTAGCTACCTGTAGTAGTAGCCCCACCAGACTGAGAGCGACCTGCTGGAGCATTCTTATCGGGAGGGAGGACGCGCACCGTGGCACCATGGACATTGACACGCTTACCACCGATAGTAGCCGTAGCCGCTGGGATCGTGATGCTCCCCGTACGCTCTGCCATGAGGGTGTAGGTGAGGCTCACCGAGGAGGTCGAGCTATTGCGTCCGTTGATACTCTGGAAGCTACTCATCTGCTGGCGAGCGGGCCCATAGAGGACCTGCAGGCCTGCGACCTTAGGCTCCGTGACACGCTCGAAGTCTTCACTACCCGAGTAAGTATAGCTGAGCTGGAACGATGCTCCCTGGACTACAGTCTGCGGCACCTCGACACGCACCACCTGAGCCCTAAGACCAAGTGGCAAGAGGAGGAGGCAGAGGGATAGGGCAAGGCTGCGCCCTACGAAGGCTACTGACTTCATCGAGATTACCATCTCTTCTTATTCTTATTACTACTATTCTGCTGCTGACGCTGCTCCAGCTCTACACGACGACGCGTCTTATCGTCATCGGTTCGGAAGGAGCGAAGGATCTGCTCAGCCTGTTCCTTCGAGAGCTCTCCGGAGCGCTGCTCATTGGGCTGGCCCTGCTTATCCTTCCCCTGCTGGGGCTTCTGGTCAGGCTTATTCTGATCTTTCTGCTGGTCCTGCTTGGTATCTTGCTTCTGCTTATCCTTGTCCTTATCCTTATTCTGATCTTGGCCCTGCTGGCTCTGTGACTTATTATTCTTGTTCTGCTGCTGCAGGAGCTTCTGCGCTAGGGCAAGGTTGTAGCGCGTATTGTCGTCCTCGGGATTGCGGATCAAGGCTTCCTCATAGGACTGGACGGCACTCTGATAGTCCTTCTTCTGCATCGCCACATTACCGAGGTTGTGCAGGACACCAGCCTGCTGGCGTGGCGTGAGACGTGGATCTTGAGCAGCACGCTCCAGATAGTCCTTAGCTTCGTCATAGCGTCCCTGCCCGTAGGCAGCTGCTGATATACCGAAGTTCGCCTTCCCTGAGAGGCTGTCACGGAGCAAGGCACGACGGTACTCCTGCGTAGCTCCCGCATAGTCCTTGGCTTGATAGAGCTTATTGGCGCGGCGTATATAGGACTTGAGCCCCTGAGCATAGAGCGAAGAGCCGCCCAGCACAAGGAGAACAAGATAGAGGATGGCAATCTTACTTCTCATGACCGAAGATATTATGACGGATGAGGAACTTATTCTTGCGTCCCATAATGAAGAACTCGATGACGAGCAGCACCAGCGCTGCCCAGAGCCAAGGCTCGAAGGCCTCTGCGGCACCATTGCCCGACCGTGAGGAGATCGAAGCGCGAGGGAGCTCCTCCAGCTGCTTCTCTACCTCCTTGACGACGGTAGACTGTGAGGTCGAGGAGACGAAGATACCCGCACCAGCATCAGCGATCTGCTGACACATCTCGGGATTGAAGCGGGTGACGACCATATTCCCCGAGTCATCGGTGAGGTTACCCTCCGATGTAGGGATAGGGCCACCCTTGTCGGTACCAATACCTACGACATTGATATGGATACCAGCCTTCGCAGCATCCTTCGCAGCCTCGGTGGCATTGTCCTCGAAGTCCTCACCATCCGTCAGGACGATGATCGCTTTCCCCAGATCCTTGCGGTCGGAGAAGGACTGACGAGCAAGCATGATAGCTTGACCAATAGCCGTCCCTTGGTCCGAGAGCATATCGGGCGAAATATCGGAGAGGAAATCCTGAGCTGTAGCGATGTCCGTAGTGATCGGGAGCTGAACAAAGGCACTCCCAGCAAAGACGATCAGTCCCACACGGTCCGAGCGCATATTCTCCAAGAGGCGGGAGATCGAGCGCTTAGCAAAGTCCAGTCGGCTGGGAGCGACGTCCTGACAAAGCATAGAGTTTGAGATATCGAGGCAGATCATCGCTTCGATACCCTTGTCATCTGTCCCCTGGTCGCTACTACCCGCCAGCTGTGGGCGAGCCAAGACGACGATCATGAGTGCACCTGCGATGAGGAGCAAGAGGTCACGTAATACGTACTTCTTCCCCGAAGCCAGAGGTGCAAGAGCCTGCCCCAGCTCCTTGTCGGCAAAGCGCTTGAGCATCTGACGACGTCGCCAGTAGGCGAAGAGCGAGAGAGCCAAGAGCGGCAGGAGCGCAAAGAGCAGGTAGAGGTATTCGGGTGAATGGAAATGGATATTCATCGTCTTACGGATTGGTGCGTAGGATCGTCGAGCGCAGGAGGTACTCCAGGAGAAGGAGGAAGGCTGCAGCGAGGACGAAGATGAAGAACTCCTCGTAGGTCGTATGATAGTTCCGCGTCGAGAGCTTGGTCTTCTCCAGCTGGTCGATCTTCTTGTAGATCGCAGCGAGCGACTCATTGTCTGTAGCACGGAAGTAAGCCCCGCCAGAGACGTCAGCTATCTGCTGCATCGTGGGCTCATCGAGGTCGACAGGCATATTGCGCACGACCGTACCGAGCGGGGTCTGTATGGGATAGGGTGCCTCACCAGCCCCCGAGCCTACACCGATCGTGTAGATCGATATGCCGAAGGTCTTCGCCAGATCAGCAGCCATCTTCGGGGAGATATTCCCCGTATTGTTAGCACCATCCGTCAGCAGGATGATGACCTTACTCTTGGTCTTGCTGTCCTTGAGGCGGCTGATAGCCGTGGCAAGCCCCGAGCCAATGGCCGTCTGGTCAGCAATGATACCCGTCGTCATCTCCCGAAGGCGGTTGATGAGGGTCGCATGGTCTTGTGTCAGCGGACAAGCCGTGAAGCTCTCACCAGCGAAGACGACGAGGCCGATATTGTCATTCGGGCGATTGGCGATGAAGCGCATAGCGACCTCCTTAGCAGCCTCGACACGGTTGGGCTGGAAGTCCATCGCGAGCATACTCGTCGAGATATCCATGGTGAGCATGATGTCGATCCCCTCGACACGATCCTCGCTCCATGATGAGGAGCTCTGAGGGCGAGCCAAGGCCACGATGATCAAGCCCAAGGCGAGGAGACGCAGGGCGAAGAGCACGTGACGCAGGTAGACACGAAGGCCGCCACGTACGCCACTGATGAAGAGAAGCGAAGGTACACGGAGCGAGGCCTGCTGACGCCGACGCCATACGATATAGATGATGAGGAGCGCTGGGAGCAGAAGCAAGAGCCACAGCAGCTGAGGATGAAGGAAGGTCATTCGGCCACCTCCTTTCTCTCGGCTTCCTGCTTAGCTTGCTCTTCGAGCCATGCTAAGTGGAAGGCCTTTGTCTGCTCCTGAATGGAGCGAGTCACCTGCTCAGCCTCACTACGCTGTGGGAGGCTCTTAGCGAACTTCACAAAGTCTGCCTCTCTGAAGAGGCTCTCGATCGTGCGACGGTAGTCGCTACTCAAGGGATAGGCCTGTAGCTCGTCAAGCAACTCGCTGGAGGTCTTCTCCAGCGCATCAAAGTGCAGGATGTCTCCGAGGTAAGAGCGCAGTGCCCCCGTAAGCTCGGAGTAGTAAATCTTGAAGTCTTGCTGATCCTCGAGACGCAGACCCTTGAGGGCACCCACTCGGCGCAGGAAGATCTCGAAGGCAGTCG
Source organism: Porphyromonas sp. KLE 1280 (assembly GCF_000700805.1). NCBI lineage: Bacteria > Pseudomonadati > Bacteroidota > Bacteroidia > Bacteroidales > Porphyromonadaceae > Porphyromonas > Porphyromonas sp. KLE 1280. The sequence continues at coordinate 37,265 of NZ_KL362962.1, read as the reverse complement.
TCGGAGGCTGGTAGACAGGCTCGGGCTCCTTCATATACTCCGCTCTACGCTTGTACTCATAGATGAAGAGGAGTACGAGGGCAATGAAGATCGCCACGTAGGTGATCCAGCTCGTCCAGATGATCACGAGGATATCCCACAGCGTGTAGGGCTCGTCCCACGGATCTTGGATAGGCTTGAAGCGATCGGGATGCTCGAGGTCAACCTCGGGTGAGATGACGTTGAGGGCAAGGGGCTTGGAGACGGCACTCCCCGAAGGCGTCTCAACTACGATCGGAGGGATCGTGATGAGCGTCGAATCAAAAGAAGTGATGATCATTCGCGCCTTGATCTCCTGGATCGTCCCACCGACATTGATCGTATCGAGTGCGCCGAACTCCAGGATGCGGAAGCGCTCCGTCCCCGTCGAGTCCTCGACGAGGTGGAAGCGTGTGGCAGCGAGGTTATCCGTGCGGATGGTCATCTCGATGGCCGCACGCTCCCCGATACGGATCTCGGAGCGGTCGAGGTGGGTCTGGATCGACACACGCTGTGCCGCTGCCTGACCACCGAGCCCGAGGAGAGCCAGTACAAGGATATATAGATACCGTAGTCTCTGCATGGTTGGATTAGGATCTACGTCCAAATAGTTTGATCAGCTCAGGCACATAGTCCCCGTCAGTAGCGACCTCGATGTGGTCGACTCCCGATCGAAGGCAATGGCTGCGGAAAGTCTCTTCCTGCTCTCGCACACGCTCGGCATAGATACGAGCCACTCGACGCGAAGAGGTATCGACCCAGCGCTCCTGCCCCGTCTCCGCATCGTAGAGGCGAAGGAGCCCCATACGTGGGAGCTCCAGAGCCCCTTCGTCGTAGGTACGGATAGCCACGAGGTCGTGACGGCGAGCCGTGAGAGAGAGCGTCTGACGGTAATCCTCGCCCCAGTGGTAGAAGTCGGAGATGAGGAAGGCCGTACAGCGGCGCTTGATGAGCTGATTGAGATACTTCAGAGGCACATTGAGGTCCGTAGCACGGCGCTGCGGCTCGAAGCTCAAGAGCTCACGTATCAGATAGAGGATGTGCTTGCGCCCACTTCTCGCAGGGATGAAGAGTTCGACTTGGTCGGTGAAGAAGATCGCACCGACCTTGTCATTATTCTGTATCGCGGAGAAGGCCAGGGTCGCTGCGATCTCGGCATTGAGCTCGCGCTTGGTCTCGACGCGGGTACCAAAGTCCGTACTCCCCGTCATATCGACCAGGAGCATCACGGTCAGCTCACGCTCCTCCTCAAAGACCTTGACGAAGGGGTGGGCATAGCGTGCCGTGACATTCCAGTCCAGGTCACGCACGTCATCGCCTATCTGATAACCACGTACCTCGCTAAAGGCCATACCTCGTCCACGGAAGGCGGACTGGTACTGCCCCGCAAAGACCTGCTCCGAGAGGCCACGGGCCTTGATCTCGATGCGGCGCACCTTGCGTAGGAGGTCGGAGGGCTGAAGTTTGGATTTCATCATGCTACTTATCGTGCTAAGTTCGTCACTCCCCTATACCACCTATATATAGGTATAGGGGCACATCGGCTACGGAGCTTCATCAAAGAGGGGAAGCCCCGCTCACTGCCGACTAAGGTACCTCGACACGATTCAGGATCTCCTTGATGAGCTCATCAGAGGTGAGATCCTGAGCTTCGGCCTCATAGGAGAGGCCGATACGGTGACGCAGCACATCATAGCATACCGCACGTACATCCTCGGGGATGACATAGCCACGGCCCTTCATGAGGGCATAGGAGCGGGCAGCCAGTGCTAGATTGATCGAAGCACGGGGTGAAGCACCGAAGGAGATGAATGACTTGAAGTTCTCCAGCCCATAGTCAGCGGGCTGACGGGTAGCGAAGACGATATCCACGATGTAGCGCTCGATCTTCTCGTCGATATAGACCTCAGCAGCCAGACGACGCAGCTCCAGGATGTCGGCGATGCTGACGACGGGGCGGATCTGCTGGCTCTCGGGGCGAATCTGCTGGCGAATGATCTGAGCCTCTTCCTCCTTCTTGGGGTAAGAGATCAGGACCTTGAGCATGAAGCGGTCTACCTGAGCTTCAGGGAGGGGGTACGTACCTTCCTGCTCGATGGGGTTCTGCGTCGCCATGACGAGGAAGGGGTTGGGGAGCTTGAAGGTCTCATCACCGATGGTCACCTGATGCTCCTGCATGGCCTCAAGCAGGGCGCTCTGCACCTTAGCTGGGGCACGGTTGATTTCGTCCGCGAGGATGAAGTTAGAGAAGATAGGTCCCTTCTTCACGGAGAAGTCCTCTTGCTTCTGGCTGTACATCAGGGTACCCACGACGTCAGCAGGCAGGAGGTCTGGAGTGAACTGGATACGCTTGTAGTCAGCGCTGATGAGCTGTGAGAGCGTCTTGATCGCCAAGGTCTTGGCCAGCCCAGGGAGCCCTTCGAGGAGGATATGCCCTCCAGAGAGGAGGCCGATGAGTAGCGAGTCGATCAGGTGGCTCTGCCCCACAATCGCCTGATGCATACCTGTACGCAGGGATTCAATAAGGTGGCTACGGCGCTCAATCTCGGCGGTGAGTGCGCGGATGTCTACGGATTCCATATGGTTCTATTACGTTTATCTGTCTATCTAAAATATGCTATGCGATACGCCTCATCTACCGATGTAAAGAACGCTGTAGTACCAACGCCCGGTTGATTGAATTCGTATCTCCTGCATTTATCTGATACTTAGAGGCTGCGGGTAGCGTTATGACCGCCCCTACAGGGATATTATCGGGGTCCTTGAGCTGGGCTCTATTCTCCTCATAGATGTAGACCCAGAAGGCCTTATTCCCATACTTTTTCAGTGCCAAGCGCGAGAGGCGATCCCCTGGACGGAGGCGCACACGCTCGATGGTCTCAGCTGCCGAAGAGGCAGTAGAAACAACAGCTTCAGAAGGTGCTACAGATGAGGTAGCCTCCTCTTGAGTCGCGATAGAAGTCGTCTGTAGGGTGTCAGTCTCGTCTATGGTCTGTGCGGGTACAGCTGGCACGGCTGGAGCTGGACTGGGCTGGACAGCCTCCACCGCAGCTGAAGCCTTGTCCTTCATCTCCAGCTCGGGCTGTATAGAGAGGAGATAGATGAAGAGACAGAAAGCCATCGCTATACCCAGCGCTACGAATACCCATACCAGCATGCGGGGATGAGTCTCTTGGTCTATGAAGGGATCTTCCTCTACGGGCGCCGTCACTGCGACAGAGGGGGCGGGCTGAGGAGCTTCGATAGGAGCTTCGTCTACGGGAGCTGGGAGGATTTCTTCCTCGACGACAACTGCTGGTGACTCGGGCTGCTGCGGCTCTTCTGTCACCACAGGCTCTACCACCTCCTCGACTACGGGAGGTGTAACTGCCTCCTCCTGAATGGACTCACGAGGGGCAAAGAGCACCTCAATAGGCTCGACCTTCGTCAGCTGATCCAGCTGGTCGATCTCACGAAGCTCCAGATCTGGGCTCGAAGAAGACGGGGCGACCTCTACGGGCGCAAACATACTGAAGGGCTTATTCAGCGCCGCACAGAGCGCCTCGGATGGGAGGAAGCGATAGCCACTCCGCTCGCCCGATTCCGCCGTGATCGGCGTAAAGCTCCCGAGGCCCGCCCAGACAATCTGAATGCCCTCATCATAGAGCGCTCGCCAGAGCGTGGGGATAGCACGGAGCCATGTAGCGACCTGCTCAGCCGAGACGTGGGTAGCCTCTGAGAGTGCATCACGTAGGAGGTCGATGGAGAGGCTGGTCACGCCACGATCTTCTAAGGGACGTAGCCCAAGCGTCAAGCGAGGCGGGATGAGCCACTGCTTACCGTCAGCTGTACGAGCGACATACTCTCTATGCTCCTCGAGCTTCCACTCCCCGATCTCGGGGAAGGTCAGCGACAGCCCCGACAAGAGGCGCTGCTCTACCTGCTGGCAGAGGGCGCGCCAGAGCTGCTGCGAAGTCTCCAGCTGCACAGCGGCGAGCTCAGCGAGGCGTACGTACCAAAGTTCCTCCTGTAGCATCTCTTACTGGGCCAGCTGGCCGTATAGGTCAAAGGTATCTGCCGAGGTGATCTCCACAGGGTAGAAGTTCCCCACCTGAAGGTTGGGAGCATCCTGCTTCGAGATCAAGACCTCTTGGTCTACCTCGGGTGAATCATATTCGGTACGACCGACGAAGTACTCCTCTTCATTGCGGTCGATAAGCGTCTTGAAGGTGCGGCCGATCTTCGCCACATTCAGCTCTGCTGCAATCTCTTCCTGAGTCGACATCAGGCGATCCATACGCTCCTGCTTCACCTCAAGGGGGATATCATCAGCGTAGGTCTCGTGGGCATAGGTCCCCATCTCATGCGAGTAGACGAATGCACCCATACGATCGAAGCGGATATCACGGACGAACTGCAGGAGCTCCTCGAAGTCCTGCTCTGTCTCCCCAGGGTGACCCGTCATAAGGGTCGTACGCAGGTGGATCCCTGGCACTTCCTCACGCATATAGCGCAGGAGGTCATAGGTCTCGGCCTTCGTCACACGGCGACGCATAGCACGGAGCATCGGGTCGCTGATATGCTGGAGGGCGATATCGAGGTAGTTGCAGATATTCTCGCGCTCACGCATCACAGAGAGGATCTCACGGGGGAAGTCCGCGGGATAAGCGTAGTGCAGACGAAGCCACTCCAGCCCCTGCACATCGGAGAGACGCTGTAGGAGCTCGGCAAGGCTATTCTTCTTATAGATATCGAGCCCGTAGAAGGTCAGATCCTGGGCGATGAGCTGGATCTCCTTGACACCCGAAGCCACGAGTGACTGGGCCTCTGTGACGAGGTCCTCCATCGGACGGGACTTGTGCTTCCCCGTGATGATAGGGATGGCGCAGTACGAGCAGCTGCGATTGCAGCCCTCGGAGATCTTCATATAAGCGTAGTGCGCGGGCGTCGTGATACTACAGTTACCCCCGAGCGGATCATTGTGGTAAGCCTTACCTAAGTCCGTCAGAAGGTTCTTCCAGTTGAACTTCCCATAGTAGCCGTCCACCTCGGGGATCTCGGCCTTGAGCTCATCCATGAAGCGCTCCGTCAGACAGCCCATGACATAGACCTGACCGATACGGCCCGTCTTCTTGGCCTCGACCATCTTCAAGATCATATTGATAGACTCCTCCTGCGCATCACCGATGAAGCCACAGGTATTGAGTACGACGATCTCGCCATTGACGGCACCGGAGTTGTGGTGCACGACATAGCCGTTTGCTAGGAACTGGCGGATGAGCTGCTCAGAGTCGACAAGATTCTTGGAGCACCCCAGGGTAATTACATCTACTTGGTTCTTTCTCATTCTCCGAATAGGGAGTCAACAAATTCTTTCTTTCTGAAGAGCTGGAGATCTTCTATACCTTCCCCCAGCCCGATATACTTCACGGGGATCTTAAACTGGTCAGAGATACCGATGACCACACCACCCTTGGCCGTGCCATCGAGCTTGGTGATCGCCAGCGCATTGACCTCGGTAGCAGCAGTGAACTGCTTGGCCTGCTCGAAGGCGTTCTGCCCCGTCGAGCCGTCGAGTACGAGGAGTACTTCATCGGGAGCATCAGGTACGACCTTCTGCATCACGCGACGGATCTTCGTCAGCTCGTTCATCAGCCCGACCTTGTTGTGCAGACGGCCTGCTGTGTCGATGATCACGACATCCGTACCGGCCTTCACTGCGGCGCTCAGCGTATCGAAGGCGACCGAAGCAGGATCAGCCGACATGTGCTGACGGATGATGGGTACATCGACGCGCTTAGCCCAGATATCGAGCTGCTCGATAGCGGCGGCACGGAAGGTATCTCCTGCGCCGAGCATCACCGAGTAGCCCTGCTGCTTGAACTGATAGGCGAGCTTACCGATGGTCGTGGTCTTCCCCACGCCATTGACCCCGACGACCATGATGACATAGGGCTTCTTACCTGCAGGCAGGGCGAAGCTCTCGCCGTCGGTAGAGCCGTTCTCCGTGAGGAGCGAAGCGATCTCACTGCGCAGGATACCCGTAAGTTCCGAGGTGGAGACATACTTGTCACGTGCTACACGCTCCTCGATACGGCGGATGATCTTCAGGGTCGTCTCTACGCCGACGTCGCTGGTCACGAGGACGTCCTCCAGCTCATCGAGCACGGAGTCATCGACGGTGCTACGCCCAGCGACGGCACGTGCGAGCTTGGAGAAGACATTCTCCTTGGTCTTAGAGAGCCCTTCGTCAAGCGTCTCTTTTTTCTTCTTAGAGAAGAGTCCGAATAGTCCCATTGTTCTTGCTTGATAGACGTGAGGGGGGAGCTCCTAGGCCTCGCAGCTGGTGCAGGTGACGAGGTTGGTGATCATGTCCTTAGAGACACTATTGCTCCGCTGGTAATACAGACCCTTGATGCCGAGCTTCCAGGCCTCGATGATGAGGCGGTTCACCTCCTTGATAGGCATCTCGGGGGGGATGTTGAGATTGAGGCTCTGCGACTGGTCGATGAACTTCTGTCGGATAGAGGCCTGTACGATGATGTCCTTCTGGGAGATCTCTCGGAAGGTCTTGAAGACCTCCTTCTCCTCGGGGGTGAGGAAGTCCAGATGCTGTACCGAGCCTGCGTTCATCATGATCTCGCGCCACACCTCGTACGTATCCTTGCCCTTCGACTCTAGGAGCTGACGAAGGTAGATATTCTTGCGGATGAAGTTGCCCTTAGCCAGACCAACCTTATAGTAGTTGCTTGAGTAGGGCTCTATGCCTGGGCTGACCTGACCAAGGATGGAGGACGAGGAGGTGGTAGGAGCGATCGCTATACGAGTCGTATTGCGATACTTCACCCCGGGATAGCCCCCTTCCTCGAAGATGGGGGCTGGGCCAAGGAGCTCGGCTAGACGGCGACTCTCCTCCGTGGTTTTCTCCTGTATCGAGCGGAAGATCTCGGTGGTCAGTGCGTTGGCTCTGAGGGAGCCGAAGGGGATCATCTTGCTCTGTAGGTAGGAGTGCCACCCGAGGACACCGATCCCGATGGCACGGTGGCGCTTGGCAAAGTTTGCTGCGTACTTCAGGAACTTCTTGCCATCAGTCTTGGCGATATACTCCGAGAGGATCCCGTCGAGGAACATCACTGCTAGCTCGGGCAGGTTGCTATCCTTCCATTCGTCATATAGGGCGAGGTTCAGCGAGCAGAGACAGCAGATAAAGGTCTCCTTGTCTGCGTCGGGGAGTGCGATCTCGCTACAGAGGTTGCTGTGGGTAATATTACAGCCTAGATACTGGTAGATCTCGGGCTTGTGGATATTGTTCGTGTCACTGAACCAGATATAGGGTAGCCCCTTCTGCACACGAGACTCCAGCACACGAGCCCAGATACGTCTCTTCTCTGCGTCCCCCTCGATCATCTCTACCATCCAGTAGTCGGGGACACAGACGGCGTAGAAGATGTTCTGTAGGTCACTACCTATATCCTTGATGCGAAGGAACTCCTCGATGTCCGGGTGGTCGATGTCCAGATAGGCGGCGAAGGAACCTCGGCGTGCCCCTTGGGTCACCACGGTCATCACCGTGTCGAAGAGCTTCATGAAGGACACTGCGCCCGAGGACTTCCCATTATTGGTAATGGAGGCTCCTCGTCCTCGGAGGTTGCCGAAGTAGGCAGAGGTACCTGCCCCGAGCTTGGTGTGCATCATCACCTCCCCGAGCTTGGTCGTGATGTCAGAGATACTATCACCGATATAGCAGCCTTGGCAAGAGATGGGTAGACCACGTGAGGTACCTGCATTGGTCCAGATGGGGGAGGAGAGGGAGAGCCACCCCTTGTAGATAGCGTCCTTGAAGGCTTCCTTCAGCTCTGCCGTCCCTACCGTCTCTCCTAGGTAGTGGCATACGGAGGCCGTGATCCGCTCGATAGCGTCATGGATGGTCTCTCCATTGAGTAGATAGCCACGGTCGAGGACGGCCTTAGACTCCTCGTTGTACCACCAGGGCTCTTGTCTAGAATAGGTCATTGGCTGTGATGGGTTTGTCGTGCTTGGTGTAGGCGGTCGGACGCTTGGCGAAGAAGTCGTCTAGGTCGTTGGCATAGACATATTCGTCGAACCACTGCATGGGCAGATACTCCTCCGTCGAGATGTTGTATACCTTAGGATAGCCCATCTGGCTGAGGGCATTGTCCACACGGTGCTTCATGAAGGCGAGCATATCCGCCTGTGTGTAGAACTCCAGTTCGCCGGGCTCGTAGATCCATCTCAGGAGTTCCTCCTCATAGGCGAGGTAGTGGCGCACCATCCGCTCTACCTCCTGGCTAGAGAGTCGCTGCTCGGGGTACTCCTGGAAGATCTGGTTGATGATGTACACCCCGGCATCAGCGTGGCACTGCTCGTCCACACTACTCCAGGAGACCATGTTGGCGGTGTTCTTGAGGATCCCACGGAAGTGGGAGAATGCCACCATGTTGGCAAACTGAGAGAAGAGCGAGGAGTTCTCTATGACGATAGTGAAGAAGAAGAGCTTGTGGATGAAGTCCTGTGCCCCTCCTAGATGTTCGTCCGTGAGCTCGAGCTTACGGCGAAAGACGGGTATCTCTAAGAGGTTCTTGAACTCACTCTCGAGCCCCACCACCTCCAGCAGGCGGGCGTAGGCCGAGGAGTGACGACACTCTGACTCGCTGAAGGTCGCCCCGAGGTCATTAAACTCGGGCTTAGGCAAGAACTCGTAGAGCTTACCCCAGAAGGTCTTCACCGTCACCTCTACCTGTGCGATAGCCAGTAGGCTACGTTTGATGACCTCCCGCTCGCTATCGCTGAGGAGCGTCTTGTAGTCTTGGATGTCGTCACTGAAGTCTACCTCGGAGTGCACCCAGAAGGTGCGGTTCATATTATCGATGAACCGCTGCACCTCGGGGTACTCAAAGGGCTTGTACTCCGTACGCTTGTCGAAGATCATGTTGTCTCGTTACTTGTTTTTGGTTAATAGTTTTGCGCTAGTCCATACGATCCTTATAGTCCTGATAGGTGTACTCACGGAGTAGCTCTACGGAGCCATCGGAGCGTAGGAGGGCGATGCTGGGGTGCGCTACCCCGTTGAACATCGTGGTCTTGACCGTAGTATAGTGGAGCATGTCCTCGAAGATGATCTGCTCGCCCAGCTCTAGGGGGTGATCGAACTCCCAGTAGCCGATGAAGTCACCACTCAGGCAGCTGTTTCCCCCGATACGATAGCTGTGCTGGTCGGGGCGATACTCATCCATCGTACGAGCGCCACGGATAGCGGGCTTGTAGGGCATCTCGAGGCAGTCAGGCATGTGGCAGGTGAAGGAGACATCGACGATCGCCGTACGTATCCCGTGGTGCTCGACGATATCCACGACCGAAGAGGTCAGGAAGCCTGTCTGCCAGCCGAAGGCACTGCCCGGCTCAAGGATGAGGTCAAGGTTCGGGTAGCGCTCCTTGAAGGATCGGAGCACACGGATGAGGCGCTCGACATCATAGCCCTGACGGGTCATCAGATGACCGCCCCCCATGTTGAGCCAGCGGAGCTGAGGGAGGAAGTGGCCGAAGCTTTGCTCGATGATCTCAAGGGTCTTCTCTAGGTCTTCCGCCGAACCTTCGCAGAGCGAATGGAAGTGGAAGCCCTCGATCCCCTCGGGGAGCGCCTTGAGTTCGCTTGCGGGCACACCGAAGCGAGAGCCTGGAGCGCAGGGATTATAGAGGTCGGTCTCTACAGCCGAATACTCGGGATTGATACGTAGCCCGAAGGACACGCTCCCATCCCGAGGCATCAGCGGACGCAGGTGCTCGACCTGACTCAGTGAGTTGAAGGTCACATGCGAGCTATAGCTCAGGATCGTGGGGAACTCCTCTCGGGTATAGGCAGGACTAAACGTGTGTGCCTTAGCACCCATTTCTTCGAAGGCGAGTCGAGCCTCCCAGACGGAACTCGCCGTGCTGTAGGGGACATACTCGCGGATGATGGGGAAGGTACGCCAGAGGGCATACGCCTTGAAGGCCAAGATGATCTCTACACCGGCTCGGCGAGCTACGTCACGAATGAGGGTAAGGTTCCGCCGAAGCAGGTCTTCCTCGAGGATGTAGCAGGGGGAAGGGAGGGAGGTCTTATTCATCGTTGTCAATACTTATGCTATGTATATAATATCTGTAAGGTGCAAAGATAGTGAATATCGCCGTTTACGCCCGCCGCGACACAGCTCACAGCTTATAATGCCTACGCACTGAGAGGAGTAGAGAAATACCCAGCAAACCCGCACAGCACTTCCTCCATCCGTGCGAGTAATTCTGTGCGAAACACTATGGTGATACCTTCATCTACGCACGTGGATTTTAAATCTCTGCACGCAAATCCTACAGACTACGTACGTAGATCTATGGACTATACACGTAGATCAAGGATTTCCACTACGACTCCGTGGCTTTTACTCTGGGAGAAGGCAAGTTTATCTCGCCTCGGACACAGCTTTTCCTCCGCAAGGCAAAGCCTTATGCTGAGAATATCTATCTTTGCATGCAAATTGTCCGTGGTGTGTCCATACGTAAAGGGTGCGCCCGACAGCTCATCAATAGAGAATACATACCTAATAATATATATGGGCGCGCCCAAAGCTAAACAGTCCTCGACCCTGCGCTATGCACGGCTCCTCAGCTTCCTAAGCATCACCTTCACCCTCTTTATGCTCGGGGCTCTCGGCCTCGTCTATGTCCTGGAGCAGGGCCTAAGCAAGGAGGTACGCGAACGTATATCCTTCTCCGTAGAGCTATCCGGTGAGCCTGGCGCTAACACCGAGGCGACGCTCAGTGAGCTTCGTGCCCTCCCCTACGTCCGCTCCGTCGAGCTCATCACTGCCGACAGCGCAGCCAAGAGCCTAACGGAGGTCCTCGGCGAAGACCCCACGAAGATCCTGGGCTACAACCCCCTACAGCCCATGGCTAAGGTCTACCTCAAGAGCGAGTACACCGAGCCCGATAGCCTCAAGAAAATCATCGCCACTAATCCCTTGCTGCAGAACGCTGAGGGTCTTGAGGAGCAGCAGAGCCAGTGGGCCTCTGCGTCAAGCAACCTCCAGACCATCCGCTTCGTCCTCTGGATCTTCCTCGGCATCAACCTGCTGGTGAGCTTCCTGCAGATCACGACCGCTACGGGGCTGGTCATCTACTCGCAGCGCATGCGTATCCGCACGCTCTCGCTCATCGGTGCTACGGCGGGCTTCATCGGCCGTCCCTTCATCCGTCGTGCTATCCTCGAGGGCTTCGTCGGTGCGCTGCTTGCACTCGCCCTGCTTGGCGGACTCCTCTATGGTGCTGAGCAGGCCTTCGGCTACCGCATCCTCAGCCTCTGCCCCAGCGTACCCCTCCTCGGGGTCATCATCGCTATCCCCTTAGTCGGGGTATGCGTCAGCTTCGTCTCCTCGTGGCGTGCTACCCGCCGCTACATCCATATGGAAGAGGGTAAGATCCACTTGATCTAAGCCTCCCCGATCCCTGTCATCCCGATACGATTAGTATAAAGCATGCTGTACAGCAAGAAGAATTACCTCCTGATGGCGCTCTCGGCGCTCTTCATCCTCGTAGGCTTCATCCTGATGTCTGGTGGGCAGAGCGAAGACCCTACGGCCTTCAGCCCCGAGATCTTCAGTAGCCGCCGCATCGTCGTGGCGCCCATCGTCTGCCTCATCGGCTTCTGCCTCATGGTCTATGCCATCCTGGTGAAGCCCGCCGCTCGCCCCATAGAGAAGAAAGAGGAGGAGAAAGCCTAATGACCATCTTACAAAGCATCATCCTGGCCCTCGTCGAGGGACTCACGGAGTTCCTCCCCGTCTCCTCCACAGGGCACATGATCCTCACCGAGGGCATCCTCGGTATGGAGAGCACGGCTTATCTCAAGGCCTTCACGGTGATGATCCAGTTTGGCGCGATCCTCTCGGTCGTCGTCTACTACTTCCGCCGCTTCCTTCCCTTCCCCATCTTTGGGCTGAAGCCCGACCCCACGACGAGCCTCGGTGGCTGGCGTCTCTATGGTCTGATGATCATCGGCTGTATCCCAGCGGCTATCCTCGGTGCCCTCTTCAACGATACCATCGATGACCTCCTCGGCAATACCTGGGTCGTGCTCACGATGCTCTTCCTCGGGGGGATCTTGATGATCTACTTCGATCGCATCTTCACGAACAAAACCGAGCGCAAGGTCACGACACAGAATGCCTTCATCATCGGGCTCTTCCAGTGCCTGGCGATGGTACCTGGCGTCTCACGCTCGATGGCTACGATCTTCGGGGGCATGCAGCAGGGCTTGACACGCCGTCAGGCAGCTGAGTTCTCATTCTTCCTCGCAGTCCCCACGATGTTCGGCGCCACCCTACTCAAGGGCTACAAGCTGTACAAGGAGCTGGGCATGGGTGTCTTCGAAGAGAACTGGCAGACGCTCCTCATCGGGAATGTCGTAGCCTTCCTTGTGGCACTGCTGGCGATCAAGTTCTTCATCAGCTTCGTCACGAAGTACGGCTTCCGCGCCTTCGGTTACTACCGCATCATCCTCTCGGTCGGTATAGCTATCGCACTGCTCCTCGGGGCCAACATCTCCCTCGGATAGTAGATGGAGAAGCTGGACCTCATCGCGGGGGCAACAATTGCCCTAGACAAGCCTCTGACATGGAGCTCCTTCAGCCTGGTCAATAAGTTCCGCTGCGAAGCCTGCCGCTACCTCGGCATCAAGAAGCTCAAGGTAGGACACGCAGGTACACTCGACCCACTCGCCACCGGCGTGATGATCCTCTGCACCGGCAAGCATACCAAGCGTATCGACGAGCTACAGGCTGGGCGCAAGGAGTATATCGCAGACATCCGCCTCGGGCAGACGACCCCGACCTTCGACATGGAGACGGAGCCTGATGCCTTCTTCCCCACAGAGCATATCACCCGCGAGGCCGTCGAAGAGGCTCTCAAGGGCTTCATCGGCACCATCGAGCAGGTGCCTCCCGCCTTCTCAGCTGTCAAGGTCGACGGCCGCCGTGCCTACGACTTAGCCCGCAAGGGACGGGACTTCGAGCTCAAGGCTAAGACCCTCGTCATCGATGAGATCGAGCTGCTCGACTACGCCCTCCCCCAGATCCAGATCCGTGTGGTCTGCAGCAAGGGAACCTACATCCGCGCACTGGCTCGCGACATCGGTACGGCCCTCGGCTCGGGTGGCCACCTCACCGACCTCCGCCGCACCCGTGTCGGAGATTACCGCATCGAGGACTGCTACCGCGTCGAGGATATCCAAGCCTTCCTCCGCGAGTACGTCGCCCTCCCCACAGAAGAAACAGAACCCTCCAACCCATAGCCCCTACGAGATAGACAATGAAGGATACTAAGCTAAGTCACTTCGAGATCGAGATCCCCGAAACGCTCATCGCCAAGAAGCCCGCCACCTTCCGCGACGAGTCGCGCCTGATGGTACTGCACCGCTCCACGGGTGAGATCGAGCATCGCCACTTCAAGGACATCCTGGACTACTTCAGCAAGGATGACGTCTTCGTCTTCAACGATACGAAGGTCTTCCCCGCCCGCATGTATGGCAACAAGGAGAAGACTGGCGCTCAGATTGAGGTCTTCCTCCTGCGCGAACTCAACCCCGCCTTCAAGCTCTGGGACGTCGTCGTCGACCCCGCTCGTAAGATCCGTATCGGCAATAAGCTCTACTTCGGGAAGAACGACGAGCTGGTAGCCGAAGTCATCGACAACACCACCTCACGTGGTCGTACGCTGCGCTTCCTCTTTGACGGCTCACAAGAGGAGTTCCGTGAGCTCCTGCACGCCATGGGTGAGACGCCTCTGCCCAAGTACATGAACCGCAGCCCCAACAGTGAAGATGCCCAGCGCTATCAGTCACTCTTCGCGAAGAACGAAGGCGCTGTCGTAGGGCCTGCTGCCAGCTTCCACTTCAGCCGTGAGCTCCTCCTGCGTATGGAGATCAAAGATATCCGCAAGGCCTTCATCACCGTCCACAACGGGCAGGGCAACTACCGCGAGATCGACGTCGAGGACCTCACCAAGTACAAGATGGAGAGCGAGCAGATGATCATCCCAGAGGAAGCCTGCACCATCGTCAACGCTGCCAGCGCCGCAGGGCAGAACATCTGTGCCGTCGGCACCTCCGTACTCCGCGCTATGGAGACGGCATCAGGTACACAGCGTCACCTCAAGGCCTTCGACGGCTGGACGAGCAAGTTCATCTTCCCCCCCTACGACTTCAACGTCCCCAATGCTCTGGTGACGAACTTCCATATGTCGAAGTCCATCCTGCTGATGATGACGGCAGCCTTCGGGGGCTACGAAGAGACCATGCGCGCCTACTCCATCGCTATTAAGGAGAAGTACCGCTTCGGTGCTTACGGTGACGCTATGCTCATCATCGACTAATCAGACGGAAGCGCCTCATGCCTCAGCTGTACCTCTCTCTCGGTAGCAACGAGGGTGATCGTGAAGCACTCCTACATCAAGCCATAGATGCCATCGACCACCTCATCGGGCCGGTCGGTGGCATCGCTACATTCATCGAGACGGAGCCATGGGGCTTCGAGAGCCCCCACCCCTTCCTCAATACCGCGCTCGTACTCACCACATCACTCTCCCCACTGGAGGTACTCGACCGCACCCAAGAGATCGAGCGGCAGCTCGGTCGTCAGCGCAAGAGCGTGGCAGGGCACTACCACGATCGCCCCATAGATATCGATCTACTCTTCTATGACGATCTCATCCTTGAGAGTGAGCGCTTGACCCTCCCCCATCCGCTCCTCACAGAGCGACTATTCGTGCTGGAGCCCCTTTGTGAGATCGCTCCAGAGTTTATTCATCCCCTCTTAGGCCGCTCCATCGAAGAGCTCTATACCGAGCTTCGCAGTCGCCTAAGCTAACCACTACCCCAAGCCTAACTTATGATCCTAATCTTCGGAGGTACGACCGAGGGCCGCATCGTCAGCTCCGTCCTCGACGAGTCCGGCAAAGAATACTATTACTCCACCAAGGGTGCCTTCCAAGAGGTAGACCTCGTCCACGGCGAGCGTGTCTCGGGCGCCATGACACATGAGGTCATGCGTGACTTCATCCGCGAGAAGGATATCCACCTCGTCGTCGACGCCGCCCATCCCTTCGCCGCCGTCCTCCACAAGACCATCGGAGAGGTGACAGCTGAGCTCAGCATCCCCGTCCTCCGCTACGAACGCAAGTACAGCGAGCGCACGGGGAAGGTCATCGAATGCGAGAGCTATGAGGAGATGATCAAGAAGCTGGAGGCACAGCCCTGCCACAGGCTTCTTGCTCTGACGGGCGTGAATACCATCGCCCCACTTAAGCCCTTCTGGGAGAAGCATGAGAGCTTCTTCCGTATCCTCGATCGAGATGACTCGAAGGAGAAGGCCAAGGCTGCGGGGTTCCCCTTCAGCCATATACGTTACTTCCATGAGGGCGAAGATCAGGCGCTCTTCGACGAGATACAGCCCGACGCTGTGATCACGAAGGAGAGTGGCGAGAGTGGCTTCTTCGAGGAGAAGATCGCTCCAGCCCTCGCCGCTGGTGTGCCCGTCTACATGATCACCCGCCCTGCACTCCCCGAGCACTACGAATATGTCTACGGCCCTGTAGGCCTGCGTAAGGCTGTCGAGCGCCTCTGCCCCGACTTCTTCCCGCTGAAGACGGGCTTCACCACAGGAAGCACCGCGACGGCAGCGACAGCAGCCGCCCTGCATGCCCTCCTCCACGAGGGGGAGGTACTGACAGAGGCTGCTATCCTCCTTCCCTCGGGTGAAGAGGTGAAGCTCCCCGTAGAGCGTGTAGAGAAGACCGAGCTGGGCTACAAGGCCATGGCACGCAAGTACTCGGGCGATGACCCCGATGTCACACACCTCACCGAGATCTGCTCTGAGGTCGTCCTCACCACGGAGCATGAGGGCATCCGCTTCCTCCAGGGCGAGGGTGTCGGTGTCGTCACACTCCCTGGGCTGGGACTGGAGATCGGAGGCCCTGCGATCAATAAGACACCACGCGCGATGATGGAGACGATCGTCCGTCGTCACTACCCTACTGGAGGCGTCGATATCACCGTCAGCATCCCCGCAGGAAGAGAGCTGGCCCCGAAGACCTTCAACCCCCGTCTCGGTATCAGGGACGGGATCTCCGTCGTCGGCACCTCGGGTGTCGTCAAGCCCTTCTCGTCAGAAGCCTTCGTGGCCTCCATCGTTCGCCAAGCCGATGTCGCCGTAGCTCTCGGAGCAGATACCATCGTCATCAACTCGGGAGCCAAGAGTGAGAAGTACCTCAAGAGTGCCTTCCCCGAGCTACCCTTCCAGTCCTTCGTGCAGTACGGCAACTTCATCGGAGAGACCCTCGAGAAGCTCGCCCTACTCTCCATCCCCAAGATCTACATGGGGATCATGCTCGGCAAGGCGGTCAAGCTCGCCGAAGGCAACCTCGACACGCATAGCCGCAAGGTAGTCATGAACAAGGACTTCATGCACCAGATGGCTAATGATGCTGGCTGTAGCGAAGCCGCTCATACCCTCATCGACATCCTGACGCTGGCCCGCGAGCTGTGGACGGGACTCACCCCGGACGACCTTGAGCGCTTCATGCTCCGAGTCCTCGACGCCTGCTACGAAGCAGCTGCGAAGCTCGTCCCCAAGAGCGAGCTCTCTCTGCTTCTCATCGATGACGACGGCAATATCCGCTACACCTATCCTCACGACTTCTTAGATAAGAGATAGAGAGACTATCCTATGGAACTACTACTCAAACGAGCCTATGAACCTGCCGAAGCAACCGACGGCTACCGCGTACTCGTCGATCGTCTCTGGCCTCGTGGCCTCAGTAAAGAGCGAGCGCATCTGGACGAATGGGCTAAGGACTTAGCTCCCTCGACGGAGCTTCGCCAGTGGTTTGGTCACGATCCAGCCCGCTGGGAGGAGTTCGCCCGTGACTATCGTACCGAGCTGGAGGGCTCGACTGCGCCCGCAGAATTCCTCGCTCATCACAAGGATGAGGAGCGCATCACCCTCGTCTATGCAGCGCACGACGAAGCTCACTGCCACCCACTCGTCTTGCGTGCCTACCTCGAGGATCTCCTATCACATCTGTAATCCATCTCTATGGTCTACCCCATCCTCATCTTCACGCTTCCCCTTCTCCTCGGCTTCCTGATGGATCGGGCACTGGGAGATCCGATGCACCTTGGCCACCCCATCGTATTCTTTGGCCGCCTCATTGGCCTCGGAGAAAAGCATCTGAATCATGGGACGTCACGCCGACTCAAGGGCTTCCTCTACAACGGGAGCTTAGTCTGCTTTACCTTCTTCCTCCCGCTCCTCACCTTTGCCTTCCTCCTGATAGGTGCTGCGATCAACTACTATCTGGGAGACCTCTACTTCGGGCACTTCCTCCTCCTAACCATTGCACTACCCTCTACGATCTGCATCTTCTACATGCTCTCGGGTAAGACACTGGTTACGGAGGTGAAGGGAGTCTTCTCCGCACTCTCCGTCTCGCTGGAGGCTGGGCGTAAGCAGGTCGGACGCATCGTCGGGAGAGACACAGGCGCGCTATCTGCCCAGGAGATCCGCACAGCAGCTCTGGAGACACTCGCCGAGAACCTCAGCGACGGCGTCGTAGGCCCTATGCTATCCTGGAGCTTCTTCGGCACACCTGGCATACTCACCTATAAGATGATCAATACGCAGGACTCGATGGTTGGCTACCTCAATGAGCGCTATCGTGCCTATGGCTTCTTCTCCGCCAAGCTCGATGATCTGGTGAACCTCATCCCCTCGCGTACAACGGCTATACTGATGCTCATCGCAGCAGGGCGGCTGGATCTCCTTCGCAAGACCTTCCAGCACGGCAAGCGCCATCTCAGCCCCAACTCAGGTTATCCCGAGGCAGCACTGGCACTCGTCCTCGGCTGTCGCTTCGGCGGGCCTCACGACTACTTCGGCGAAGTCGTCGACAAGCCCTATATCGGTGAGGTCGGGCGCGAACTAAGCGACGAAGATCTGCAGCGTGCTGTACAGATCACCCAGCGTACGGAGTGGCTGGCCCTCGGTCTATCACTTCTCTTGCGCCTCCTCCTCATCATGCTCATCATCTGGTACCTTTAGTACCTCGCGATCATCTATTAATGAATACGACGAAACAGCATACTCTCGCAGCCCACCTCAGCCTCCTGGGAGCTGCCGTGTGCTGGGGGCTCATGGCTCCACTCGGGAAGGATGCTCTCCTACATGGTATAAGCGGCATCACCCTCGTCTCCTGCCGTGTATTAGGCGGAGCTATCCTCTTCTGGATCGCCTCACTCTTTGCCCCACGGGAGCGCGTAGCGAAGCGAGATAAGCTCCTCTTCGTCGGCGCAGCTGTCTTCGGACTTGTGTGCAATCAGTGCTGCTTCACCATCGGGCTCAGCCTCACCAGCCCAGTGAATGCTGGTATCGTGACTACGACGATGCCGATCTTTGCCCTCATCCTCTCGGCACTGATCCTCAAAGAGCCCATTACCCGCAAGAAGGCACTGGGTGTAGCTCTCGGCTGCTGCGGCGCGCTCCTACTCATCTGGACCAGCATACAAGCCTCAGGCTCCTCGCTCCAGCTGGGTGATATACGCGGTGATCTACTCTGCGTCGCTGGGCAGGTGTCCTACGCGCTCTACCTCACGATCTTCGGGAAGCTTGCGAAGAAGTACTCCGTCTTCACGGTGAATAAGTGGATGTTCCTCTGGGCTACCCTCCTTCTACTCCCCTTCACGGCGAGCGAAGCCCTACAGACAGATGTTGCATCCCTCTCAATGCGCACCCTCCTGGAGGTCGGCTACGTAGTCTTCTTCGGTACCTTCGTCAGCTACCTACTGATGATCAATGGGCAGCGCACACTCCGCCCGACCGTCGTGAGCATGTACAACTATATGCAGCCGCTGGTAGCTGTCGTAGTAAGCGTCACGCTGGGTCTGGCAGTCTTCACGCTCACGCATGCCCTTGCCGTAGCACTCATCTTCAGCGGGGTGTGGCTGGTCGCCATCTCGCGATCAAGGCAGAAAGGCTAAGGGTCATCCTGCCATCTCCGAGAGAGGCTCTACGACACAGAGCCCGTAAGCACAAAAAGTTAGCCCCCACATCCTACCGGAGGATGTGGGGGCTAACTTTTATATTCTAAGGAATCCGCGGAGGATTACTTGCGACGCTTAGCAGGAGCCTTCTTCGTCGTGGTCTTCTGAGCAGGCTGTGCAGCGGGCTCTTCGACTACGGGAGTGGCCTTGTTGACGGTGAGGTCAAGACCCTGAAGGAGATCCGTGATATCGGGCAGCGTAGCACCATCTACGTTGAGCGTGCCAGCTTCGATAGCATTGTGCTTGTCGGTCATCTTGAGCTGGTAGTAGATGCTGCTGAGCATAGCCTTGATGTTGTCAGGGCGCGTCTTGTAAGCGATCTCGAGTGCAGGTACTGCAGCACGGAGGAGGTCATCAGCCGTCTTGGCCATAGCAGCCGTGACATTCGTGTTCTCGTAGATCTTAGCAGCAGCCGTGTAGAGGCCAGCACCGAGGTAGACGACAGCGTTAGCGTTGTTGGCATCAGCCTTAGCAGCCTTGTAGTACCACTGGAGAGCTTCCTTGAGATCCTTTTCTTCTGCGAGCGAACCCTTGACGAGGAGAGCCGTAGCATCATTAGGATTAGCAGCGATACGATCGTCGAGGACCTTGTTAGCCTCAGCGTCCTTACCTGCCTTCTGGTAGGCGGTGACGAGGTTCACGAGGAAGTAAGGCTCTTCAGGAGAAGCCTTGACAGCTTCGATGAGGACAGGGATAGCACCTGCTGTGTCCTGCTTAGCGAAGTAAGCAGAGATGACCCACTGATGGATATCCTTGGGGTTGAGAGCGAAGGAGCCGAAGCGGTTGTAGAGGGAGATGACGCGGTCATAGTCCTTGAGCGAGCTGGCAGCACCGATAGCATAGTAGGCTGCGTTCATCGCGTTGGAGTCGATAGCAGCGACATCCTTGTCTTCAGCGAAGAGAGGAGCCTTCTTCACATCGAGGAACTTCTCAAGCGCGTCGACGCCCTCAGCGTACTTGTTGCTCTGGAGGAACCAAGCGCCCCCGTTGAAGAGCTGGAGGTAGTCGTTGTGCAGGACTTCCTGGAGCTTCTTCGTGTACTTGAGGTTGACCTTACCCTTATCGTTGGGCTGGCTTTCGAGCTCATAGACCTTGAGCCAAGAGGGCACAGAGGCGGTGAGCGCCGTGTACATAGCCGTACGGTCAGCGTTCTGGTCGATAGCAGCCTGCTTGAAACCTTCGGTGTAAGCCTTGTTTTCGATCAGACCAGCTACATACCACGTATAGGGGTCATTCTTCGTCTCATCGTTAGCGAGTGCTTCGGTGATGAGGCGGCGAGCTTCGGCGAGGTCTGGCTTGTCTGAAGAAGCGATCTTCTCAGCAGACTTGACATTAGCAACCTGAGCGAAAGCTCCAGCGGAGGTCAGGAGACCTACGGCGATGGCACAAACTAATTTCTTCATCTTCATTTAGGTGTTAGTGTGTCTTGTTATTGATTGTCTTCGGCGAGGGCTCTGTCAATGAGCTCTTGTGGGAGCTCGCTCTTGGTGCCCTCTTCTTCTCTGATTGGAGTTGCGGATTCGTTTTTGGGGAGAGACTCTGCATCAAAAGCCTCCTCGTCGGAGTCTTCCTCGGAGAGGACCTGGCATACGGAGGCGATCTCATCGCCACGCTTCTTCAGATCAATGATGCGCACGCCCTGCGTAGCACGACCCTGGACGGAGATATCACGAGCATGGACACGGATGGTGATCCCGCTCTTGTTGATGATCATCAGATCGTGCTCATCGGTCACGGGACGGATAGCTACGAGTTCGCCCGTCTTGTCCGTGATGTTGAGGGTTTTCACACCCTTCGTGCCACGGTTCGTCTTGCGGTAGTCTTCTACCACGGAGCGCTTACCATAGCCCTGTTCACTGATGACGAGGATGGTCTCTTCGGTGTCCTGCGCTACGGTGAGCATACCGATGACTTCGTCTCGGCCGTCATCGTCGAGGGTCATACCACGCACCCCAGTAGCATTGCGGCCCATAGCACGGACAGCGGACTCATGGAAGCGTACTGCACGACCGTTGCGATTAGCGATGAGGATCTCGCTCTCACCGTCCGTCAGACCGACACCTACGAGCTGGTCGCCCTCGACGAGGTTGATAGCGATGACCCCATTAGCACGGGGGCGAGAGTAAGCCTCCAGCAGGGTCTTCTTGATCGTACCGCGCTTGGTGCAGAAGATGAGGTAATGCGAGTTCACGAACCCAGTATCACGCGTCAGGTTTTTCACGCGGATGAAGGCATTGACGCGGTCGCCTGCCTCGATATTTAGGAGGTTCTGCAGTGCACGACCCTTGGCATTCTTAGCCCCTTCGGGGATCTCATATACCTTGAGCCAATAGCAACGCCCCATCTGGGTGAAGAGCAGCATCGTCTCGTGCATCGAGGCCGAGTAGATGTACTCGATGAAGTCTTCGTCGCGCGTATCACTACCCTTAGCACCGACACCGCCACGAGCCTGTGAGCGGAATTCGGAGAGCGGAGTACGCTTGATATACCCGTGGTGGGAGATCGTGATGACCATATCGTCATCAGCGTAGAAGTCTTCGGGGTTGAATTCCTCAGCCGTGTAGATGATCTCGCTGCGACGCTCGTCACCATACTTCTCCTTGATCTCAAGGAGCTCTTCACGGATGAGCTGTGCACGCAGCTCCTTGTCAGCGAGGAGGGCCTTCAAGCGCTCGATCTCCTGCATCAGGGCAGCGTACTCTTCCTTCAGCTTCTCACGCTCCAGACCGGTGAGGGCACGCAGACGCATATCCACGATGGCACGCGCCTGGATGAGCGAGAGGGAGAAGCGCTCCATAAGCTTCTCGATAGCTTCCTGAGGCTCACTGGCCGCACGGATGATGCGGATGACCTCGTCGATATTGTCGACAGCGATGATCAAGCCCTCGAGGATGTGGACACGCTCCTCGGCCTTGCGCAGCTCAAACTGCGTACGGCGGTAGACGACATCGTGACGGTGCTCGATGAAGAGCTCGATGAGGTCACGAAGGTTCAGCAGCTGAGGGCGCCCCTTCACGAGCGCAATATTATTGATGCTGAAGGAGCTCTGCAGCGCACTCATCTTGTAGAGCTTGTTCAGCACTACGCCTGAGTTTGCATCACGCTTGATGTCGATGACGATACGGATACCCTTACGGTTCGATTCGTCAGCGATACCAGAGATCCCGTCGATCTTCTTGTCATTGATCAGGTCAGCGATCGCCTTGACCAGCTCGCTCTTATTGACTTGATAAGGGATCTCGGTGACGATGATACGCTCGTGGTTGTTGTGCTCCTCGATCTCGCAGCGGCTGCGGATGACGACACGGCCACGACCGGTCTCGAAGGCTTCACGCACCCCGGCATAGCCGTAGATGATCCCGCCCGTGGGGAAGTCAGGAGCCTTGATATAGTTGATCAGCCCAGCGGCATCAATATCCCCCTTGTGGTCAATGTATGCCACGCAGGCATCGATGGACTCGGAGAGGTTGTGCGGTGCCATGTTCGTAGCCATCCCGACAGCGATACCAGCTGACCCATTGACCAGAAGGTTGGGGAAGCGAGCGGGGAGGACGGTGGGCTCGACAGTAGAGTCGTCGAAGTTATTCTGGAAGTCTACCGTATCCTTGTCGATATCTCGGATCATCTCGCTGGCCAGGCGGTTCAGGCGCGACTCGGTGTAACGCATCGCAGCGGGAGAGTCCCCGTCGATCGACCCGAAGTTCCCCTGCCCCTGGACGAGAGGATAGCGGAGGTTCCAAGGCTGGGCAAGACGTACAAGCGTCCCATAGATAGAGGAGTCCCCGTGTGGGTGGTAGTACTTCATGACCTGCCCGACAGCGCTGGCGCACTTACGGGTGGGCTTATCATAGGTATTCCCATCCTCGTTCATCGCATAGAGTACGCGGCGGTGGACGGGCTTGAAGCCATCACGCACATCGGGTAGAGCACGTGAGACGATGACCGACATAGAGTAGTCTATGTAGGCAGTCTTCATCTCATCCTCGATGTTGATGTCTATAATTCTGTCTTCTCGATCCAGCATTCTTATTTTGAAAAGTAAGTTTAGCCTTGATAGCAACGGGCCAAAAGGCACCTACTACCAAGGCTCTAAGATACTACTTTTTGAGCAAATAACCCGCATCGCCACAAGGGATACAGGACCCATGCACCTATAATATCAGTCGGCGGGGGAAGCCCCATCAATCATCGAAGAACTGTGAGACCATATAGTAACCGAGTCATACCACTATAAAGAAGAAAAGTACGCCCAATATGAGCGTACTTTTCCCTGGAGCTATCTCCTTGTGATTTTCAATGACTCATCAACATACACACCGTACTCATCCGATTCTGTGTAATATAGATGACAATACTTCCCCTTACCCTCATCTATCATTATCACAGCATTCCATAAGGCAGTCTTGCTTATAGGGTAGCCTGGATCTAAACAAAACACCTTCGTAATGCCCCCTTCCTTTTCCTCATATCCTATAGCAAGAACTGCATGTGCTCCACCTTTGAAAGATATCGCTGTCATCAAAGACAACTCACTGTCAATAGCACTTCTTAGCTCCTCCAAGTACAAAGCCTGCTCAGACTGAGTAGCGGCATATTCCTGGGGACTGATGACACTTCTTTCCTAAAAGAGCGAGAAAGCTTCTCGTTGATATCTGCAAAGACGAACCCATCTCTACATAGCCCCTCAACCTTAAAGAACTCTTTGTATAATCGACCCTTAGATGTAGTCCCCTTAAATGTAGTACTCAAGTCCGTGACCTGATTACGGGTAAGAACTTTCAATATCAGGAGGTTCATCATCACAGAATATACCGTACAGGCCCCATCCATATCCCCTTGTCTCAGGTGAACATGCTGCCATTTACGATTGTAGATGGATACACCATCTGCTTTTAAGTCTAAGTCGCTTAAAATTTTAATCATACGTTGAATGTATCTTAAACATATATAGGCTTCTGTCTTTCGGTGGATTCTCCAGCCCCAGGATAAGTAAATGCAAACATATTATCGCAAAAGGGGGAAGCCTCCTTTTCAAGAGGTGGCGATAGCGTAATGCCTCTAAGAAAAAATCTATTAGCTAGACGCTAAGTATTTCCCAGCGTCTTCCACGCAGCACAAGCACTAACCAAAACCGAAGATACAGCTTTTTCCGAAGCAAATAGCCAACGCATTTGAATCATAAGAGAGCGCGCATATAAAACGGGCTTCTGAGGGAGAAAAAGTGACCAGTATTGGTCACCGAGGGAAGTAGTACTGGTCACGCTTCGGATCAGTACTGGTAACTATATGTGACCAGTACTGGTCGCTGAGTCGACCAGTACTGGTTCGTTTTTCACCGCCACGAGGGCAGTAAAACAGAAGACGCCACTGCCCATCCCACAAGGGGGAGGACAGTGGCGTCTTCGCCTTTATCCGTTTCATCCGTCAGCGACGGGAGTAAGAGAGTCTTACTTCACTTCTTCGAAGTCAGCATCGGTGATGTTGTCACCAGCAGGCTGAGAGGAGGCACCAGCGGCAGGATCAGCAGCACCAGCAGCGTTAGCGTGGCTGTACATCTCTTCGCTTGCAGCCTGGAAGGCAGCCTGTACCTCAGCAGAAGCAGCGTCGATACCTTCGATATTCTGAGCTGAGTGAGCTTCCTTGAGCTTAGCAAGGGCAGCTTCGACAGCAGCCTTCTTGTCTGCGGAGAGCTTATCACCGAATTCCTTCAGCTGCTTTTCCGTCTGGAAGATGAGACTATCAGCCTGGTTCAGCTTCGTGATACGCTCGGTTTCCTTCTTATCAGCTTCAGCGTTAGCAGCAGCTTCGTCCTTCATGCGCTGGATCTCAGCGTCAGAGAGACCGCTGGAAGCTTCGATACGGATCTTCTGCTGCTTGCCCGTAGCCTTATCGAGAGCCGTGACGTTGAGGATACCGTTAGCGTCGATATCGAAGGTCACTTCGATCTGAGGCGTCTGACGAGGAGCGGGAGCTACCTCGAGCTTGAACTTACCGATGCTCTTGTTGTCCTTAGCCAGTGAACGCTCACCCTGCAGGACGTGGATCTCTACCTCGGGCTGGTTGTCGACAGCCGTCGTGAAGATCTCGCTCTTCTTCGTGGGGATCGTCGTATTGGCATCGATGAGGCGCGTCATGACACCACCCATCGTCTCGATACCGAGAGAGAGAGGCGTGACGTCGAGAAGAAGGACATCCTTGATCTCACCCGTCAGGACACCACCCTGGATAGCAGCACCGACAGCGACGACTTCGTCAGGGTTAACGCCCTTAGAAGGAGCCTTACCGAAGATCTTCTCTACGATCTCCTGGATAGCAGGGATACGCGTAGAGCCACCTACGAGGATAACTTCGTCGATATCGCTCTTAGAGAGGCCAGCGTCACGCAGAGCCGTTTCGCAGGGAGCGACACAAGCCTGGATGAGGCGGTCAGCCAGCTGCTCGAATTTTGCACGAGTCAGCGTACGTACCAGGTGCTTGGGCACACCACCCACGGGCATGATGTAGGGGAGGTTGATCTCCGTAGAGGTCGTGCTGGAGAGCTCGATCTTAGCCTTCTCAGCAGCTTCCTTCAGACGCTGCATAGCCATAGGATCCTGACGGAGGTCTACACCTTCATCAGCCTTGAACTCGTCGGCGAGCCAGTCGATGATCACGTGGTCGAAGTCATCACCACCGAGGTGCGTATCACCATTGGTCGAGCGTACTTCGAAGACACCATCACCAAGCTCGAGGATCGAGATATCGAACGTACCACCACCGAGGTCGAAGACAGCGATCTTCATATCGCGGTCACTCTTGTCAAGACCATAGGCGAGCGAAGCTGCCGTAGGCTCGTTGACGATACGACGGACGTTCAGACCAGCGATCTCACCAGCTTCCTTCGTAGCCTGACGCTGAGCGTCGTTGAAGTAAGCAGGTACGGTGATGACTGCATCCGTGACCTCTGCACCGAGGTAGTCCTCAGCCGTCTTCTTCATCTTCTGCAGGATGATAGCAGAGATTTCCTGAGGCGTGTAGAGACGGCCGTCGATGTCGACACGAGGCGTGTCGTTATCACCACGCACGACCTTATAAGGTACGCGGGCGATTTCGTCCTTCACTTGTTCGAAGGTCTCACCCATGAAGCGCTTGATCGAGTAGATCGTCTTCGTGGGGTTCGTGATAGCCTGACGCTTTGCGGGGTCACCTACCTTACGTTCGCCACCATCGATGAAGGCGACGACAGAGGGAGTCGTGCGCTTACCTTCGCTGTTAGCGATGACGATAGGTTCGTTCCCTTCGAGTACGGAGACACAAGAGTTTGTAGTCCCGAGGTCAATTCCAATAATCTTTCCCATAATATTCTTTTGTCTTTTATCTTGTTTCTGTTATTGTTCTACTTTCCGAGCTTCAGCTGCGTCCTCCGTCGTAGGGTGCCCGCCTGCCGACTGCCTCACCGAGGGAGGCACTTGGTCAAGGGGCGACACCTATGAGGAGTCTAACAACTCACACTCACGCCCTACTTAAGTCAAAGGCTGTGCCAAAAAGCATACGCCACGAGAGTGCGCCAAATTGTCACACCCACCCAACCACATCGTGTCATTTATACCACTGAGAGGCTGGCATACTCTCTTCATCGCCCCCTTCTACCCCCGTGTATAGATACAGCACGCCCCAGTGTGACAGGACTTACCTATCAGCACTGGGGCGCGCTGCACGCTATGAGGGAGGAGTATAATTACAGCTCCAGCTCGAGACCGATCTGCAGCTCTTCGGGAGCGAAGCGCAAGCCGAAGCCCGAGGAAGAGAGGCCAGCTTCTTCGCCAGCACCGAACTTATCACGATAGCCGATGAAGCCAAGACGCAGGCACAGGCACAGGCCCTTGGTCAGGTCGACACACGCACCAGGGCGCAGACCCACTTCCCAGCCCTTCACACCGCCAGAGGTAGAGAAGCCGAAGCCACCATCAAGATAGAGGTTGAAAGGCTCGCGGTGCATATAGTAGTAGCGAGCAAAGGGGCGTAGTGCCCAGAGGCTCTCGCTTTCACCATTCCCCTTCTGATACTGGTAGGTCCCGACGACTCCAAGTCCCCAATTCTCATTGAAGAGGTAGCCAACCTCAGGGGAGAAGTCAAATGTCGTAGTCTTGGCCTTATTGTCTTGCCAGAAGGAGACGAGCCCACCGAAGACCCAGCGCGCACCGTGTTCGTCGGGCGTAGAGGGATCTCCGTTGGGGAAATACTGCTGTGCGACAAGAGGAGTAGCGGAGCCTAAGAGAAGAGCGACCAGCGCCCGACGGCCCCAAGCACGTAGAGATTCTAATTTCATAGCTACTGTAGTAGTTTAGATGAATAATGTTAGATGGTAGGGCAAAGGTACAAAAGACCGCCCAACGAGCGGATAGCTCACCCATATACAGCAGTCCTCCCAAGCGGCGCATACCGCTTGGGAGGACTGTCTTCCTCTTCTACGCAAAGAGGCGGGTAAGGGATAGCCTTATCGGCGAGCTGCCGTAGTAGCAGCCTGTGTGCGAGGAAGCAGGACAATGCTATCTCCCGAGAGGCGCGTCTTGAGCCACTCCTGGAAGCGAGTGGCATCGGCCGAAGTCCAGCTCTTCGAGTCGTCTACAGCAAAGACCGCCGCGACGAAGCGACGGGTAGCCGTCGTGTCACGCTGCACCTCGACAGTACGTGCCAAGCTCAGCGAACGTACGGCAGGGAAGAGTACCGCCAGCTCGGGGCGGATGGCTTCGGCCACCTCCTCGCATCGGGTATAGGCGTTGAGCTGCTGGGTAAGTGCTGCATTATCAGCCGAGAGCTCGAGGTGCTTCTGATACTCGCTCTCCTGACTGTAGACGCGCTGCGCCAGCTGACTACTGAGCGCCAGCAAGCTATCCGAAGCTCCCCTCTGAATCACTGCGAGCTGATAGCCACCGAGACCATAGTGCTCCATATTCTCCGATGCTGATTTCTGCTTCTCCTCCGTGATCGTTCGTCCTACGGCTATGACACGTAGCTCCTTCGTCGCTTCATCTGTCCCCGAGGAGAGGATCTGTGTCCCGGGCTGTTCCAGCTCAGAGGAGATGAAGCGACGAAGTCCATTCTCGAAGATGCTCGTACGGATGATATTGATCGTCATCATGACCGCAGGGATCGTCGTCGCGATGACGATAAGCATCAGGATATTTCGGGCGTGCTTAGCTCGCTCAGGCGAGAGGAACTCATGATAGTGGAAGCGCATCATACGCACCCCGAGAGCTGTCGCCAAGCTGATGAAGACCGTATTGATGAAGAAGAGGTAGAAGGCCCCGAAGAAGAAGTTCAGCTGCCCCGTCGCCAGTCCATAGCCCGCCGTACAGAGCGGAGGCATGAGTGCCGTAGCGATGGCGACCCCAGGGATCACATTCCCTCCGCGACCACGAGTCGAGAGGGCAATGATACCAGCGGCACCACCGAAGAAGGCGATGAGTATGTCATAGATCGTCGGCGTAGTACGTGCCAGCAGCTCCGACTGCGCCTCCTCCAGCGGACTGATGAAGAAGTAAACCATAGCGGTGAGTACGCTGATAAGCGTAGCGATACTGAAGTTCTTCAGCGCGCGCTTCAGCAGGTCAAGGTCATTCGTCCCCACAGCGAGCCCCATCCCGATGATAGGTCCCATGAGCGGGGAGATGAGCATCGCACCGATGATGACGGCAGTCGAATTGACATTGAGCCCGAGCGAAGCGATGAAGATCGCTGCGATAAGAATCCAGAGATTAGCTCCACGGAAGGACACCCCACGGGTTACCTCCTCGATGATCGCCTGCTCCTCTTCGAGGTCAGGGCGTAGATTGAAATAAACTCTTATTCGATCGAATGTATTCATATGCTCTGTATTTATATCGTGACTTTGACTTTCGGGGAGCACACTCCCCCATCCAGTTTAGTTAGCCTGAGTCAGCTTGTAGCCCAAGCGTGCCAAGCCCAGCGCTACTCCGATGCGATAGAGACCGAAGAGCGTACGTGCATAGAGCTGGAATGCCATGGGGCTCGATGGCTCGGCATTCTCATGACGGAGCTGCGTAAGCGCCAGCTCTGCGAGGCGACGCACCAAGTCGGTATAGCGCTTAGCTTCCTCTGAGCCACGGAGCATCCCGAGGACATCTTCGAGCACATATTCGTCCAGCTCATCCCAGCCGCGTGCATCACGAAGCTGCATATAGAGCGCACTACCCAGTGGCTGATAGCGCTGCCAGTCTTCATCCCACAGCACAGCCATCGCCATACCGACGAAGGTCATCCAGCCAAGCGACACCAGCGGGTACTGCTCGAAGTCGGGCACGGCACTGGCCATATAGGGCTGTGCCAGCGCGGGCCACAGCTCGTCGAGGTCTACCGTCTCTAAGAGGGGACCACGAAGAAACCCCTCCTGCTGTGCAAGCTGAAGTAAGAGGGGCTGAAGTTCACTTGTATATCGCTCGAGGTAAGCTTCCTGTTCGCTCATCGTCTTCTGCTAAATAATGAATTAGGGTTCACAAAGATACGGCATTCGCTCCAGCAGAGAAAAAGTGCCATTCTCTTGAAGGGAAAAGCGCCTTCCCGTAGTGGTTTTCTCATATCTATGTACGTAGTCTTAAAGACCAGGCACGCAAATCCAAATATCCACGTACGTAGATATTAGGACCACGTACGTAGCCCAAACTTATCTGCCACTCGTCCACAACTTTTATCCCTACGCAGAGCAACAACCTAATAGAGGCCACTTCACAAAGCTATATAGCTTTCTTCGCCATCCTCTATAGCTCTACCCACGTACTCATATAGGAAGAGGGTGCGAACCAATATAGGTTCGCACCCTCAAGAAATAGTAAGGTACTGCACCGCCCTCTATCAAGAGCGGGCGAATGTGGAGCTCTTAGCTCTCGTAGCCCTCTGCCAAGCGCAAGACATCGCCGAAGACACCACGTGCCGTGACGGCAGCACCGGCACCCGCCCCTTGGATGACGATGGGCTGGCTACCATAGCTCTCCGTGTAGATCTCGAAGCAGCTATCCGCACCACTCACGCGCCCCAGTGGCGATGTGCGGGAGACGAGACGGAGCCCCGCCGAGAGCGTCGCCTCCTGACGCACATCATCCCAGACAATATCCCCGACATAGCGGAGCACTTCATCGGGCTTAGCCGTAGCACGTAGCGCTTCGATGGAAGCCTCCAGCTCACCAAAGCGCGCCCAGAAGTCCTCCAGACTCAGCGAGCGCAAGGCCTCGGGCACGGGATTCTCCCAGCGGACATCCGAGAGTTCGGCGGGTACATCCAGCTCACGCACGAGGATGAGCACCTTGCGCGCTACGTCCTCTCCGCTGAGGTCCTCACGTGGGTCAGGCTCAGTGAGACCAAGGCGTGCCGACTCCTCGACGATGGAGCGGAGCGAACGCTCGGGTTCCTCGGTGAGGCGGTTGAAGATATAGCTGAGGCTTCCCGAGAAGAGCCCGTGAATGCGTGTAATCCGTTCGCCCGAGAGGTGCAGGAGCTTGAGGTTGTCGATCAGCGGGAGGCCCGCACCGACATTCGTCTCATAGCGGTAGCTTCGGCGATGACGCTGGAGTGTATCCCGCAGGTAGCTGTAGTCGGCATAGGGTGCGATGTTCGCCTTCTTATTCGAGGAGACGATATCGAAGCCCTCAGCCGCATAGCATGCGTAGTGCGAGGCGATGACAGGGGACGAGGTATTGTCCACGAGGATCACATTCTCCAGTGCCTGACGCTGTCCGTAGCTGATGATTGCTTCGGCAAGGTCACCCGAGAAGGGAGCACGCTCCAGCTCGGTCGCCCAATCTGCCTCCGCACCCGAAGGACTAAGCAGAAGATGGCGTGAGTCTGCGATAGCGAAGATGCGTAGGTCAATGTTCTTCTGCGCGATAAGGAGCTCACGCTGCTGGATGATCTGCCCGATGAAAGCACCGCCGACCGTACCGTGACCGATGACCGCCAGATGGATGCGCTTGGGACGCTCAAAGAGCTCGCCGTGGATGACCTTCAGCGCCTTCTCACGCTCTTCATCATCACGCACCAGGAGGCAGAGGGTATTCTCCGGCACCGAGTTGCTGAGGAGGATAGGCAGGATGCGGTTGCGGACAAGAGCACGATAGGGGCGGTCGAACTCCAATAAGTTCAGCCCGATGATAGCGACCACTGCCAGCCCCTTCTCCGCATAGATCTTAGTCACATGACCTGTCTCGAGGTCGTGGTGGAACTCCTGCACGAGGGCTTCCACTGCGCGGTCTGCCTCCTCCTCATCGACGACAATCGCCGTACCACGCTCCGTAGAGCCCTGAGCGATGAGGCTGACACTCACCTCTGCCGCCTCGAACGAGCGGAAGATACGCGCATCGATCCCCGAGCGCCCAAGCATGTTGCGTCCCTCGAAGTGGATGAGCGCCTTACCCGAGAGCGAAGCCAGCGCACGCACGACCTTATCACGTGGATGGGCCGTGACGAGCGTCCCATTTGACTCCTCGCCATAGCTGAAGGTATTGAGCACGCGCAGTGGGATACCCCGCTCCTGCAGCGGCTCAATCGTCTTGATATGGAGGATCTCTGCGCCGAACTGCGATAACTCCGCCGCGTCGGCATAAGAGAGTTCGTCGATCTTGCGTGCTTCGGCTACGACACTGGGATTGGCCGTATAGATGCCATCGACATGCGTGTAGTTCTCCATCAGCGAAGCCTCAAGGAAATTTGCCAAGAGCGCTGCGCTGTAGTTGCTCCCATTGCGCCCAAGCGTCGTGCGACGCCCAGCCTCATCACGAGCGATGAAGCCCGTGACGATAGGTATCACTCCTGCAGGAAGCCCAGCAAAGAGCGCACGACAGCGCTCCCGTGAAGCCTCGGTAAAGACCAAAGCCAAACCGTAGTGGGCATCCGTCACGAGGAAGTCACCCGAGTCAATCGCCACGGCTTCGTAGCCACGATCCTTGAGCGCCTGTGCGACATACTGCGACGAGAGGACTTCGCCATAGCTCACGAGTTCATCTACAGTACGAGGAGAGCATTCACCCAAGAGCGAGATCCCCGAGAGGAGGCGCTCCAGCTGCACACGCTCCGCCTCGAAGCGAAGCGTAGTATCCTGACACTGATGTTCCCAGAAGGCTTGGAGGGCTGCTTCGTAGGGCTCACCAGCGCAAGCCTGCTCTGCAAGAGCGAGCAGTGCATCAGTGCTCTTACCGCGTGCCGAGACCACGACGACGGGAGCTTCGCCAGCGCGATAGTTATCGATGATGATATCCAGCACCGTCAAGATGCCGCTACCATTATCCAGGGACTTCCCCCCGAACTTCAAGATCTTCATACGTGAGTAGGAAAGTAAGGTCGGATGATATGATTGAGCTGCTCGTACTCCATGAGGAAGGCATCATGCCCATGGATAGAGTGGATGACAGCGAGACTCACGTCCGCACCCAGCGCACGCAGCGCCTCATAGGTCGCTTCGGCACGGTCATGGGTGAAGAGGAGGTCGCTATCGATGGAGACCAGATGGATGGCCGAGCGGATACGTGCAAGAGCCTCTACCTCCTCGCAGACCCCGATGGTCGAGGTCAGGTGCGTCATCACATGGTAGGCCGAGAGCTTGAAGCGGCGTGCCAAGGCATCGCCATGGTAGAGAAGCCAGCTCTCGACGTCGTACTGTCCTGAGCCTGTACCCCGACTATCACGCTGACCAGCGAAGCGCACATTGAGCGACTGGGGCGTGCGGTAGCACGACATCGCATGGATGCGTGCATCCTCCAGCGGGTGCGAAGAGTGCGCGAGGATCTGCTTCTGGATAAGCGTCTGCGTAAGTAGCCAGTCCGAAGCACGATAGTCACAAGCGATGGGGAAGATATGCTTCGCCAGCGTTGGGGCGAGATAAGCTATCTGCCACGTCAGCGCTCCACCCATCGAAGCCCCGATGACGGCATAGAGCTCCTTCACACCCAGTGCCTCCAGAGCGAGGAGGAAGAGACGAGCGACATCACGTAGCTCGAAGGCCTCGGGGTCGTCCGCTTCGCGCCCATCATAGGCGTTGCCCGGGATATTGAAGGAGAGGATCGTGTAGTGCGTCGGTGAGATAGCCCCCTCCTCGCTGATGAGCTTATTCCACCAGCCCTCGTCGCCTGTGACGGTAGAGTTGCCCGTCAAGGCGTGGCATACGAGGACCAGAGGCGCCGAGCCAAGAGGTGGACCAGCCACCTCATAGCTCAGTACGACCTCGGGATAAGACTCACCTCGCTCGGAGCGAAAGTCGGGGATAGAGACTTCGTGCAGCATCTTACTTCGTCGCCTTCTTCAGAGCTTGAGCCAGGTCTGCCTTGAGGTCTTCGATACCTTCGAGGCCGATGGAGAGGCGCACCAGATCGGGGGTAACACCTGCCGAGCGCTGCTGCTCCTCGGAGAGCTGACGGTGCGTCGTGCTGCTGGGATGGATGATGAGGGACTTCGTGTCGCCGAGGTTGGCCACGATACGGAAGATCTCCGTATTATCGACGAAGTTCTTAGCAGCCTCGTAGCCGTCCTTCAGACCGAAGGTGATGATACAGCCGAAGCCTCCCTTGAGGTAGCGGTCGCAGATCTCATGATGCTGATCTGACTCCAGACCAGGGTAGTTCACCCAAGCGACCTCGGGCTGGCTCTGGAGCCAACGAGCGATCTCAAGTGCCGACTGCGAAGCGTGCTGGATGCGGAGCGAGAGCGTCTCAAGACCCTGAATGAAGATGAAGCTATTCGTGGGACTCAGGCAGCTACCGAGGTCGCGCAGCCCTTCGACACGAGCACGGACGATGAAGGCAGCAGGGCCAAACGTCTCGCTGTAGCGCAGACCGTGATAGCCTGGGCTGGGCTCGGTGAAGTCAGGGAAGTTACCGTTCGTCCAGTCGAACTTACCCGAGTCGATCACTGCACCACCCATCGCCGTACCATTACCGCAGAAGTACTTCGTCAGCGAGTAGATCACGATGTCAGCACCATGATCTATGGGTCGGCAGAGTACGGGCGTCAGCGTATTGTCCACGACGAGGGGGAGTCCGTGAGCATGGGAAATATCAGCTACAGCGGCGATATCGACAAAGTCGAGCTTGGGGTTGCCCAGCGTCTCAGTATAGACGAGCTTGGTATTGGGCTGGATAGCTGCCTCAAAGTTCTTAGGATCTTGGGCATCGACGAAGGTCGTCGTGATACCGAGGCGGGGCAGCGTGACGCTCAAGAGATTGTACGTACCGCCGTAGACGCTGGAGGAGGCTACGATATGGTCACCAGCACGCAGCAGGGTGAAGATCGTCGTAGCGATAGCACTCATACCGCTTGCCGTAGCGATGGCACCGACACCACCTTCGAGGGCTGCCAGGCGCTGCTCGAGGACGTCGGTCGTGGGGTTATTGAGGCGGGTATAGAGGTAGGCAGGGATCTGCAGGTCAAAGACCCCAGCAGCGTGGTCAGTACTATCAAAAGCGAAGGCATTCGCCTGATAAAGGGGCACTGCAGTGGAGCCACAGTTTGCAGTGGGATCGAAAGCGTGGTGGAGGGCCAGGGTAGATACGTTCTTGCTCATTGTCTTCGTCGTTGTTTGTGGGGTGAATAGTAATGGGGAGTAAATAGGGAGGTGCTATAAAAGCACAGCCCGCTGCAATCATGGACTGCAACGGGCTTACGTAATATCTTGGAGATTCGACTATGCGAAGTACAGATGTGACGAGCCCGACGCAGACATCATCTGCATCATCATCATCATGGACATCATGTACGCTGTACGCTTCATCTAATACTTCTCTTCTTGAGTTTCTTTGGACCAAAGGTAATAAAAATTAACTACGCGCCAAACCTCCCGCACTGTGAAAGCTATATATCACTGTAGAGACTCCCCCAGCCACTAAGCAGCCCCCTTTATAGCTCCCAATGAAAGCCTTGACGAGCTACCCTAAAACGAAGCGAGGCGGTGACCAGCTGGGTAGCCAGTCACCGCCTCGCGATGGGTGAGAAGATCGATATGACAGCAGAAGCGAGTACGCACATTCAGAAAAATCACCTAACTCATCTCTTACGTACATACTACACTAACTATACTAAAGCCCATTTTCAGAACTCCAGAAAGGAGGTGTTCCAGCCGCACCTTCCGGTACGGCTACCTTGTTACGACTTAGCCCCAGTCACCTGTATTACCCTAGGCCGACCCTCGCGGTTACGGACTTTAGGTACTCCAGACTCCCATGGCTTGACGGGCGGTGTGTACAAGGCCCGGGAACGTATTCACCGCGCCATGGCTGATGCGCGAT
>NZ_KL362962.1:0-1069 GCF_000700805.1 Porphyromonas sp. KLE 1280 | reverse complement strand
TCGCGGTTACGGACTTTAGGTACTCCAGACTCCCATGGCTTGACGGGCGGTGTGTACAAGGCCCGGGAACGTATTCACCGCGCCATGGCTGATGCGCGATTACTAGCGAATCCAGCTTCACGGAGTCGAGTTGCAGACTCCGATCCGAACTGTGATAAGGTTTAGAGATTCGCATCCTGTCGCCAGGTAGCTGCCCTTTGTCCTTACCATTGTAACACGTGTGTCGCCCCGGATGTAAGGGCCGTGCTGATTTGACGTCATCCCCACCTTCCTCACGCCTTACGACGGCAGTCTCTACGGAGTTCCCAGCATTACCTGATGGCAACCGTAGACAGGGGTTGCGCTCGTTATGGCACTTAAGCCGACACCTCACGGCACGAGCTGACGACAACCATGCAGCACCTACATAGATGTCCCGAAGGAAAACTCCCTTTCAGGAGCGGTCATCTACATTTCAATCCCGGGTAAGGTTCCTCGCGTATCATCGAATTAAACCACATGTTCCTCCGCTTGTGCGGGCCCCCGTCAATTCCTTTGAGTTTCACCGTTGCCGGCGTACTCCCCAGGTGGATAACTTAACGCTTTCGCTTAGGAGCATACTGTATATCGCATACGCCCAGTTATCATCGTTTACTGCGTGGACTACCAGGGTATCTAATCCTGTTTGATACCCACGCTTTCGTGCTTCAGCGTCAGTTGTACCTTAGTAAGCTGCCTTCGCAATCGGAGTTCTGCGTGATATCTATGCATTCCACCGCTACACCACGCATTCCGCCTACCTCATCTACACTCAAGCCCGCCAGTATCAATGGCAATTTAGGAGTTAAGCTCCTAGATTTCACCGCTGACTTAACAGGCCGCCTACGCACCCTTTAAACCCAATAAATCCGAATAACGCTCGCATCCTCCGTATTACCGCGGCTGCTGGCACGGAGTTAGCCGATGCTTATTCATACGGTACATGCAGGGAGCCACACGTGACTCTTGTTATTCCCGTATAAAAGAAGTTTACAATCCATAAGACAGTCATCCTTCACGCGACTTGGCTGGTTCAGGCTCTCGCCCATTG